>NZ_JAQDED010000001.1:585628-756234 GCF_027665465.1 Candidatus Alistipes pullistercoris
ATAATCAATCAATTACGGATGAATACCGATAACAGCTACCATCGTTACGATGTTATTTTGCTTATCAACGGTATTCCGGTTGTTCAGATCGAACTGAAAACCTATGATGTCAGTCCGCGGCGAGCCATGCAGCAAATCGTGGATTACAAAAATGATCCAGGCAATGGCTACATGAAGACCTTGCTCTGTTTTATTCAGTTGTTTGTCGTTAGTAATCAAACTAATACTTATTATTTTACAAATAATAACAACCAACATTTTTCTTTCAACGCAGATGAACAGTTCCTTCCGGTGTATCAATATGCGACGGAACAAAACACACCGGTAAGTAATCTCGATGCTTTTTCGAGCACCGTACTTACCAAATGCGAACTGGGTAAGATGATTAGCCTCTATATGGTGCTGGTCGCAAGCGAGCAGAAATTGTTGATCATGCGTCCTTATCAAATATATGCTGTAAAGGCAATTATGAATTGCGTGCACCAGAATCGCGGGAACGGCTATATCTGGCACACGACGGGTAGCGGTAAAACGCTGACCTCATTCAAGGCTTCCACTCTGATGAAAGACAATCCAGATATCGACAAATGCTTGTTCGTCGTGGATCGAAAAGACCTGGATCGTCAAACTCGGGAGGAATTTAATAAGTTTCAGGAAAATTGCGTCGAGGAGAATACGAACACAGAAATGCTTGTTCGGAGAATGTTGTCAGACGATTATGCAGATAAAGTAATTGTAACCACCATCCAGAAGCTGGGTATTGCTCTCGATCCAAAGCACAAAAAGAATTACCAAGCACGATTGAAACCTTTGAAGAATAAACGCGTCGTATTTATTTTCGACGAATGCCACCGTTCTCAATTCGGCAATAATCATAAGGCGATTAAAGAGTTTTTTCCGAACTCACAACTGTTTGGTTTTACTGGCACGCCAATATTTGAAAAGAATTCGGTGCAGACACAAGTGGACGGGGAACAAAAAACGTATAAAACAACTGAAGACATCTTCGAAAAGTTGTTACACGCCTACACCATTACGAATGCAATTGAAGATAATAACGTGTTGCGTTTTCACGTAGACTATTTCAAGCCAAAGGAGAAAAATCAAACAAAAAGCAATGAGATATCAAAAACGGCCATCGTGAACTCGATCCTGCAGAGGCACGATGCAGCAACCGATTCCCGCCGGTTCAATGCGATCATGGCTACCGGACGCATCGACGATGCCATTGAATATTACAACTTGTTCAAGACGATCCAGCAGGAACGGAAAACTCAAAACCCCGAATACGAATCATTGAATATCGCTTGCATCTTCTCTCCGCCGGCCGAAGGGAATAAAGACATACAGCAAATACAGGAAGACCTGCCTCAAGAACGTTTCGATAACCAGCAGGAGCCCGACAAAAAGAAAGCGGCTCTAAAAATGATTATTGCCGATTACAATAAACAATACGGAACAAATCATACAATTGCAGAGTTCGACACCTACTATCAGGATGTTCAAGGGCGGATAAAGTCACAGAAATATGGCAATAAAGACGTTCCGCATAAAGACAAGATAGATATTACCATCGTAGTAGATATGCTGCTTACCGGATTCGATTCCAAGTACCTGAATACGTTATATACCGACAAGGACCTGAAATGGCACAATTTGATCCAAGCTTTTTCACGTACGAATCGAATCCTGAACGATACGAAGCCTTATGGCAATATTCTGGATTTCCGAGGACTGGAGGATGCTGTCGATGAGGCAATCGCAATGTTTTCAGAGAAACATACCGACAACCCGAAACAGATTTGGCTGGTCGATCCCGCTCCGAAGGTAATCGAGAAATATGAAGAGGCTATCTCTCAATTGGAGAAGTTCATGCAGTCACATGGCCTGGAGTGTAAACCCGAAGAAGTCAACAAACTCCGCGGAGATGAAGCCCGTGCCGGTTTTATCAACTGCTTCAAGGAAGTACAACGCTTCAGAATGCGACTGGAACAATATACGGATATACAGTCGGATGATAAAGCAAAGATCGACTCCTTGATGCAGGAAGATACGCTTCGGGCATTCAAGGGCATATATATCGATACTGCTCGTCGGTTGAAAAAGAAGCGCGAAAAGAGAGGAGGAGAACAGGTCAGCCAACAAATCGAAGACCTCGATTTCGAATTCATATTGTTCGCATCGGCGATTATCGATTACGACTATATCATGGGGCTTATTGCCCGATATACGAATCGGGGTACTGCCAAAAAGCGGATTACCAAAGAGCAGCTTATCACACTTGTCGCATCGAGCGCGAATCTGATGGAAGAGAAAGAAGATATCGTCGCCTATATCAACAGTCTCGATGAGATCAATGGTAAAACCGAGCAGGAGATCAAAGACGGTTACGAGTTTTTCAAGGAGGAAAAATATAAAAATGAGATAACCTCCATAGCGACCAAATATGGATTGGAGTTTCCGGCATTGGATGCATTTGTCAAAGAGATTGTCGAACGCGAAATCTTCGACGGTGAACGACTCAGCGATCTGCTCGCCCCGCTCGGATTGGGTTGGAAAGCGCGTACACAAAAGGAACTGGCATTGATGGACGACCTTGTCCCCCTATTGAAACGATTGGCCGACGGCCACGAAATATCAGGACTTTCGGCTTATGAAAACTAACAAAAAAAATACGAAACAAGGAGCTGTTCCTGCTTTACGGTTTCCGAAATTTAAAGAATGTGGAAGTTGGATCTATCTGCGAGGAAATAAGGTTTTTAAACAAATTTCTAATAAAAACCACAATTCAGATCTTCCGATACTTGCAATTTCACAAGAACACGGAGCTGTTCCGCGAGATTTAATCGACTATAAAGTTATCGTCTCCGAATCGGGGCTTGAAAATTATAAAGTTGTAGAGGTCGGAGACTTTATAATCAGTCTTCGATCATTTCAAGGAGGTATAGAATATTCTGATTACAAAGGTATTTGCAGCCCAGCTTATGTGATTTTGAGAAAAAGATTGGATATCGAGAACCAATTCTTTAAGTACTATTTTAAGTCGCATGTATTTATTCAAGATTTGAATAAGAATCTGGAAGGTATACGTGATGGAAAAATGGTTAGCTACAAACAATTTTCAGAAATATTATTGCCAATACCATCTATTTCAGACAAACGGGAACAGCAAAAAATCGCTGATTGTTTGTCTTCAATCGATGCGTTGATAAAGGCTG
Organism: Candidatus Alistipes pullistercoris; assembly: GCF_027665465.1. Lineage (NCBI taxonomy): Bacteria > Pseudomonadati > Bacteroidota > Bacteroidia > Bacteroidales > Rikenellaceae > Alistipes > Candidatus Alistipes pullistercoris. The sequence goes on from NZ_JAQDED010000001.1 coordinate 588,847, forward strand.
CGGAGAATAAGATAGACGAGCTGAAAGCCCATAAAAAAGGCTTGATGCAACATCTGTTTCCTGCCGAAGGAAAAACGGTTCCGGAATACCGCTTCCCTGAGTTCCAAGATGCAGGAGAATGGGAACAAACTACGATAGGCGCAATTTGTACAATTTCTAATGGCAAGTCAAATGTCCAAGATAATGTCCAGAATGGCAAATATCCTTTATTCGATAGGTCTGAGATAATAAAAACCTCTAATAAATTCTTATTTGATTGTGAGGCGATAATTATCCCGGGAGAAGGACGATTTATCCCTAAACATTATATTGGAAAATTTGATTTACATCAACGAGCATATGCATTAAAAGATTTCACTTGCCATGCCTTATTTGTGTATCATTATATTACAGCATTCTCGTTTATATTAACACAAAAAGCCGTTAAATCTACGGTTTTGTCATTACGCATGCCCATTTTAGAAGCATTCCCACTGTTATTACCCAATAATATACAAGAGCAACAAAAAATCGCCGATTGCCTTTCCTCTATTGACGATTTAATTACCGCTCAAGCAAATCACCTCGAAGCCCTGAAAATCCACAAAAAAGGCTTGATGCAACAACTATTCCCGAATATAAATGACATCGAGGCATGAATAACTCGCCTAAAATCATACCATTCAAGTCGTTATCCGACATTGCCGTCCGGCTTCGTTCCGATCTGAAAGATTTGGATTTCGTGTTGTTGTATGCTTATAACGGAACCGGGAAAACCCGGCTCTCGATGGAATTCAAAGATCGGGGAAAGAAAGGTCGGGGAAACAAACGAGACACCCTTTATTTCAACGCCTTCACCGAAGATCTATTCCACTGGGACAACGATCTCGAGTCCGATGCGGATCGCGTACTGAAGATCAATACCGATTCGAATTTTTTCAATGGATTCAGGGAATTGGCACTCGAAGAGAAAATATTCGAGTATCTGCAACGCTATGCGACATTCAATTTTAAAATAGACTATGAAAAATGGGAAATATCGTTCAGCAAAGATGTTCCCAATCCCGCATATCAACCCGATAACGATGAGCCTGAAACCGTCGTACAGACCAATATCAAAGTCTCGCGCGGAGAAGAAAACATCTTTATCTGGTGTATATTTCTCGCAATCTGCGAATTAACGATCGACGGAGCCGAGTCATACGACTGGGTAAAATACATCTATATCGACGATCCTATATCGTCGCTCGATGACAACAATGCAATTGCTGTGGCAAGCGATTTGTCAAGTCTTTTGCAAAAAGGAACTGGTAAACTCAATGTTGTTATTTCGTCGCATCATCATCTCTTCTTCAACGTGATGTGCAATGAATTGAAAAAGAAAAAATGCAAACGCTATTTTCTTCACAAAAACGGAGACAATGGATATTCGTTACAAGCAACGAATGACACCCCATTTTTTCATCATGTCGCGTTGTTGAGCGAATTAAAAAAACTTATACCGAAAGAAGGGCAAACGGTGGATGACGTCAGCATAAAAACCTATCATTTCAACATGTTAAGGAGCATTTTGGAAAAGACCGCAACCTTCTTCGGTTACAACGATTTTTCTATGTGCATACACGGTGTAGAAGACGAAGTATTGTATGCCAGAGCCCTGAACCTGTTGAGCCACGGTAAATATTCAATTTACGAGCCCGTCGAAATGGGGCACGATACGAAAGATCTATTTGTCGATATATTGAAAGCCTTTCTGGCGAAATACGAATTCGATTTACCTGAAATTATCACAGAAGAAACTAAGACTGAATCAGAATGACCGCAATAGAACAACAAAAATTAGGTAAAGCCCTTTGGGGAATTGCAGATAAACTGCGAGGAGCGATGAACGCGGACGACTTCCGTGATTATATGCTCTCATTTCTGTTTTTGCGCTATCTTTCTGACAATTATGAAGATGCCGTAAAAAAAGAGCTTGGTTCGGATTATCCCGTAGTGTCCGATGTCGATTCGGACGAAAATCGAGTCTTGGCCCCATTGCAGATTTGGTACGATCGAAATCCTGACGATATTGTGGAATTCGAGAAGCAGATGCGACGAAAGATCCACTATGTGATCGAGCCGAAATATCTGTGGAAGAACATGTACGAGTTGGCCCGAACGCAAAGCGACGATTTGTTGAAAACCCTTCAAGACGGTTTCAAGTATATTGAAAATGAATCTTTCGAAAGCACTTTTCAAGGACTGTTTTCGGAAATCAATCTTAGTTCGGAGAAATTAGGAAAAAACTATACCGAGCGCAACAAAAAGTTATGTGAAATCATCAAGAAGATTGCAGAAGGCATCTCTGAATTTTCCAGTGACTCTGACACATTGGGAGATGCTTACGAATATCTGATCGGCCAATTCGCAGCGGGTTCGGGGAAAAAAGCCGGTGAATTCTATACTCCGCAGCAAGTTTCGACCATTCTTTCAATGATCGTAACATTGGATAGCCAAGATCCGACAACGGGTCCGAAGCAGAGAATAGACAAGGTTCTCGATTTCGCTTGCGGTTCGGGATCGTTGCTTCTGAATGTCCGCCACCAGATGAAACGTAACGGCGGACGAGGTATCGGCAAAATTTACGGGCAGGAAAAGAACATTACGACCTACAACCTCGCTCGTATGAATATGTTATTGCATGGGGTGAAGGATTCTGAATTCGAGATTTTTCACGGAGATACGCTACTCAATGACTGGGATATACTGAACGAAATGAATCCGGCGAAAAAAATCGAATTCGATGCGATCGTCGCTAATCCTCCGTTTAGTTACCGTTGGGAGCCCAAAGAAGAGTTCACTACCGATTTTCGATTCCACAAATACGGTGTTGCGCCCAAATCGGCAGCCGATTTCGCATTCTTGCTGCATGGTTTCCATTTCCTCCGCGAAGATGGGACAATGGCTATTATTCTGCCTCACGGCGTATTGTTCCGCGGAGGAGTAGAGAAGCAGATCAGAACCAAACTTCTGAAAGACGGCAATCTCGATGCTGTTATCGGATTGCCAGCCAACCTCTTTTTCTCCACGGGAATTCCGGTGTGTATTTTGGTCCTGAAAAAATGTAAAAAATCCGAAGATGTGTTGTTTATCAATGCCTGCGAAGGATATAAGAAGGACAAGCGTCAAAACCGATTGCGTGAGGGTGAAAACGGAGAGCCTAACGATATTCAAAAAATTGTGGAAACTTACCAATTTCGCAAAGAAGAACCACGCTATTCCAAGCGAGTTTCGTTAGAACGAATCGAACAAGAGGATTTCAATCTGAATATTACCCGTTACGTCAGCACGGCACAAGAAGAGGAGCCAATCGATTTACAAAAGGTTAATGATGAACTGAAAGATATTGCAAAGAGATCAAAAGAAGCGTTAGCTCGTCACAATGAATTCCTTAAAGAATTGGGCTTACCACCTATCGCTGATTAGGCGTAATATTTCAAATAAAGGAATACCTTAAATTCCATATGAGTAAAACACAAATATTTAACCATGAACTCTTTAAGCCAGAAAAGCGACTAATATAGTCGCTTTTCTCTTAAAACCTTTCGAGAGTGAATGTTGTTTTTCGATATTCAACCTTCCTTGTAGTTAATTATCTTGTGCATGATGATGTATTATTACACAAGATTATTCACACTATGTAGATTTTTGTTTTGCAAAATCTTTGATGCGTATTCTTCTATAATATTCCATCTCTTATAACAGGAGAACATATATCAACTCTAATTTACATACTTTTTTAAAGATAATCCTTGCAACACAACCTTGTATTTGACCAATTCTTTAACCCAATGTGCTTTCGATTGAAGGATATTCAATCAAAAATATTATGGTAACTATATACAAATTTACACTACAAACTATCGAATAAAAAGAGAACGAGTGGCAAGATACAAGTTGCCACTCGTTCTCTTTTTCAACTGGGATTATTTTTTTACATACGTTTCGACATTGTGATACTTATAATCGTATTCTGGTTGTTCCTTACTGATTTCTAATGTTAATGTCATCGGCTCTCCACCGTAGCTCATTATTTTATACATTTTTTGGTCGCCGGATTCAGTAAAACTGATCGCCAAGGCCGCAGCCGTCAAATTGTGTTGCCATCTGATTTCGGATATAGAACTCTCCATATTTCCATTGATATATTCATAGGTCGTATAAGTGCCGGTGTTGTCTTTTTTGAAAACATAAACGGCATTGAAATCATCCGATTTTGCATTCCATTCATCCCTGTACTCCCCACTTATTTCATATCCTTTTTCTTGTATCAATTCCCATTTCGTATCTGCAAAAAAGTTCGGAGTACCATCATTTGCATCAGATTTCGAACAAGAAGACACAAAAACGGCAAGTGCAATAAATAGTAATTTTTTCATAGCAAAATTTAGGTTTAATTCATTTTTTGTTTTCATAGCCCCAATCCGCTGTTATGAGACAAATAAAAAGCGCGGGCTAAATTGCCATATCTGGTATCTGCGGTCTTGGACTACCTACATCCCCGAATAATGGAACAAAGCCCACGCAAAATGAATGCGTGAGCGTCGCCTTATTCCACGGGGATAATGTGAAAGTGTCCAAGTTTCAGATACCCGAAATAAGCTAACGCTTTTATATATGTGTCTTCTAAATTTTATCTATCCATAGGCATATCCAAATTTCACGTCAAAGGTACAAATTTTTCAATTTTAATTATCTGTTTACCGCTTCATATCTTCAAAAGATTGTGTTAAAGGCTGTTGTGTTACTCTATTCGGCCTTATCATCTTGTGTTTTTGCTTGTCTTTCGGGTTCTTCTATTTTCATTCTCTCTAATCTTTCTATTTGGGCGGCTATGGCCTTAATACATGCTATTTCGTATCCATAATTTTCATAGTCCACTTGAATATTAAACGAAATTTGTGATAATATGTGATGGTTTAAATTCAATAAAGAATCTGGTACAAAATTTTCTTCCATATATTTCCCATTCAAAAACCAGCTACACACTATAAAAGTTTCGCCTTTCCCGTTCTGTGTGATTCCTTTGACAGTCATAATGGGTTGTGTGAGATTTTGCAGACATACTAAATCTCCGGGGTTGAAAGCTTCTTTCATGATAACATTAATTTTAGTTATTATTTAAAGTTAGAGATACTTTAGTGTATCCCATCATACTCTACCTACTAACATCGAAAGAGAAATTAAACTGTATTTTGCGAGTTTTTGTATTGCATTGATAATGCATACATTAAATCGCTACATTTTATGTAAATATGTTCTAATAAATTTGCTTTAGTGTAAATAAATACTTATCTTTGTATCATGATTAAAAGCAAGAGATATGTTACCCAAGAATTTTAACTCAATTATAGATATTGTAAAAGCGTTTCCGACTGAGCAAAGTTGTATTGAGCATTTGGAATCATTGCGCTGGAACGGTAATGTTGTTTCGCCGTTCGATGCGACTTCAAAAGTCTATAAATGCAAGGGTAATAAATATCGTTGTAAGAATACGGGTAAGTATTTCAATGTCCGGACAGCCACTTTATTCGATAATACGAAAGTTGAGTTAAGAAAATGGTTTGTGGCTATATGGATAGTCACATCGCACAAAAAAGGTATTTCTTCATTACAACTCGGACGCGATATTGATGTGACGCAGAAAACAGCTTGGTTTATGTTACAACGTATTCGCAAATGTTTTGGCTGTGAAAATAATAGCGAATTGAATAATGAAGTTGAAATTGACGAAACCTATATTGGTGGCAAGAACAAAAATCGTCATGCAGATAAAAAAGTTGAAAATTCGCAAGGTCGGAGCGTAAAGGACAAAACGCCGATTCTCGGAATGGTCGAAAGAAAAGGTAAGATTGTCGCTCGCAAGATTGAAACGACATCGGTTGCCCATATCACACCGGAGGTTGTCAAAACCGTTAAAAATGCAATGGTTTATACGGATGAGTGGGTGGGTTATAAGCAGGTCAATAAGATTTATGACCACCTGTTTGTAAAGCACAATGAGGGCGAATATGTCAATGGGCGTATTTACACGAATACGATTGAGGGTTTTTGGAGTATTCTGAAACGTGGTATTGTCGGCATATACCATTTTACCTCACGCAAGCATATTCAAAAATACGTGGATGAATTTGTATTTCGTTATAATACGCGCAACAATGGCGAACATCAAAGATTTAATCTATTTTTGCAGAATACGGAGCATCGTTTAACTTATAATGAATTGATAAATGGGTAATAGAATAGAGAAAACGACAACTATTGAAATAGCGGGTTTGCCTGTTATTTTCTATAAAATGGCGAACGCTGATATATTTATTGACACCCAAAATGTGGATAATGTATTTGGTATTCCTTTAGACCCTAAAATACCGTTCGTTACTTTATACAATGCCTCAATAAAAAATGATGTATTGGCATATCCAATTGATATTATTGTGGATAATTTGAGCGAGGACAGATTGAGATATTTTGCTAAAACGGGAATTGTCAATTTGCTTGATAATTCTTTGTTGGATAAAAAGAACATAGAGGAACAAAAAGAAACAACGGAATCAACAGCACCGGAACAACCGGAATTATCGGATTTCGACAAACTATTGAAAAGGGCATTGGATTACAACCCAAAATCTAAATAAGAACAAGCGGAGTGCATAACTCCGCTTGTTCTTTATATCTTCAGTGTAAATTTGTATATAGTTACCAATATTATTTAACATCAATTAAAATAACGAGCATTACTATATGTTAAACACAAAAGCAATACGATAGTTTAGGATATAAAATTTCCATAAGGTATCAAGTGCAATTGTATATTTAATATGGCTGATATTTTTTTTGATTTTCAATACCTGAACGCCCTCTCCATAGCATCCTGCTCAGATTTGGGAATACCGTATTGTGTGGCGAGTTTCCTCCAGCCCGAAACGGCATGTTTGACCTCTGCGAGGATTGATTCTGCACGAGCGGGTTCCAGCCCGAAATACGGCGTGACACTCATGGCCAGGTCAAACTCCAAAGAATTGTCGTTTTCCGAGATATTGAGCTTCAACCCCGTTCCGTACTCATCAGGGTTCATATCGTAAGCTGGTGACAGCCGCCACCCCTGCGGCGTAAGCAGGAAACCGTGGTTCCGCAGATGATCGTCGCAGTTCGAAACCGCGATATTGAACACAATCCTACGCCAGAGCTGTTCCAGGTTCCGGTCCGTATCGTCGCAGTTGGCGATGATCCATTCGGCCAGTTCGAGGTAGCTGGCTCCTTCCGTACGACTCGCACCGTCCGTATAACCGAGCAACGTCATAGCCGAGGCAAAGTGTATCCGTCGGCCCCTATCGGTCCGGTCGAAACGCTCGGTCATAAAACTGTGATGCCGACTGCCAAACCGCTGCGCCCGACATTCGGACATTTCGATACCGCACGAGCGGGCCATCTCGGCCGTGACCATCTCCCATGCCCCGGAATCTTTCGTATCTCCGGCACTCGGAAACTTGACGATCCATAAGCGTCCATTTTCATCCACTACGTTGGCTTTCGGCCTTGCCCCGCCCAACGACGAACCGGGTGCGACGAGCATATCGATCCATCGCGTATGCTCCGGTGTATCGGTATAATCTTCCCGCTCTATTTGCAGGCTGGCGTGTTCCAACTCCCGGATCGATGTCCAAGGCGGTGTGGTCAGTGAGCGATCGTTATCCATGAATTCCCCATCTTTCGAGAACTTGAAGCGCAGGGCCCCCATGCGGTTTCTGTCGTACACGCCCATCAGGTAATCCGCCTCGGTAAGCGTTCGCGGTTTTCGGTCCTGCAACCGGGCGTTGATGGCTTCCCGCCTACGCATAAGCGTACGCCCCCAGCGGTCCGGTGCGGAATCGAGAAACAATCCGAAATTGCTCTTATCCGAAGGTTGGTATTGCTTCCCCGCAAATGCCGACAGGTCGGGATCCAACGCACGGAAACGAGGATGGGCCAACCATGCGGGATCATTTTCATAAGAAAAGACCTCTTTACCCCGGATCGTTTCGCTGTGAAGCACGCCCATATAGACCGGCTCCGCATCCTCGGGCCAGTCCATATATACGTATATATCGCACTGCGTTATCACATTCATCGCTTTTTAGAGACTCTTTCCCCGACCACGAGTTTGGCATCCTGAAGAGCACGCCCCAGTTCATCGTCTTTAGCTACGAGCAGCAAATCTTTTTCCAGCCCGAGGATAGCCAGCACCCGGAAATAGTATCCCATCGCAACTCCTTCCTCACCCCGCTCGATCTTGGTCAGGGTGTTACGGGAGATTCCGGCCCGTTCGGCCACCTGCTCCGAAGATAACTCCCGGCGCAGGCGTGCCAACTTTATATTTTCGCCCAGAGCCGTAAGCGTCTTCCGCTGGCTCGGCAACAATGCCCGTTTCATACAATAACATTAACGATTCTGTGCAAAGATAAGTATTATTGCTCAAAATAATTCGCATTATACAGATTTATTTTACAGACTACTCCCGAATACCTTTTTCGTACGGGTTCCAGCAACAACGCAGGCCGACATAGCGATGTTCCGATGTTATCGTAAAGTAAGTATGAGATTACGATTCCATCAGATACTCATGAATAGGAATTATCCGAAAAACCTTTCCGTTTTTCTCAAACGCTCTGCCCACGGCTACTATCGACCATTCCGTTAGCCCTAATGCGTTTATGACTTCTACTGGACCAGTATACTTCCAGTCGAAATTCTCATCAGTTACTTATACACAGACTTTAACTAGGCAAGCAACCTTGTTCTTTTTCATCAAAACAAAGTCACACCTTTTTTGATGTTATCAAAAGATTTAAGTTGTGACAGGGGTTATATATGTATACATACATATATAACCCCTGTCCAAAACATAAAAGTTAAAAGTCGAAAAATGAATTTTTATACCAAATCCCCTCAGCCATTCTCTTTTATCGCTAAATAAAAAGTTTCTACCAGTCAAATACAACCAATTACACGACAAGGAAACATAACCTTTGAAAAACAAGTTCTCTGAATTTGCGCTTCCACAACAAAATACGTATATTTGTGCCGTTAGCAGGTTCTTAAAAGACGATTCCGGACAGCAATCCATAGCTCAGTATCCAAATCGTTACCTGACACGAGAAAGAATATAGCAAGTATCTGATTACAGGATATTTCGGAGAGTTAGGTTCATTTCTCTCTCTCTCCGCAATAAAGGGTGTAAATCAAGCATTTGCGAGATTTACACCCTTTTTTACACCCAAGAATGTAAAATTGGGTGTTTTTGTATTTTTTAAGATTCTTCAAAAGAATGTCAATTACAAAGCGATTGGTATTTCTATGGACTGGCAGAATGAACCTTTATGACGAAAAATATAGTTATTCAAAAAAATAAATATCTTAAATATGGAATTCATTTGCCAAATATGAAATTTCTATTCATATATTCCTCTTTTGTAATTCATTAGATATTGGGTAAAAGTCTTGCCTGTTTCTTTTTTGAAAAAACGCATGAGGTGACTGGGGTCGGAAAAGTGGAACTCGTCTGCCAGTTGGCTCACATTCAGATTGGAGAACAGTAGCTCATTTTTCAGCTCTTCCAAAAGACGTTGCTTGAGTAAGTGAATGGCTGATACACCAAATTGCGCTATGACAGAATTATTCAAGGTGATACGACTTACCCGAAGCATATCAGCATATTCTTGAACGCGCTGTGTCGTTCGGATATGTTTTTCGAGTAAGTCCTTGAATTTGAATGCGTAATTGTTTTTTGGCACTTCGACAGGTAGACGATAAGTTTGAGCGTATGCCCGGTTGATAATTACCAGTAGATAATAAAGCACTGACACAATGAGGTTGTAAGTGTCTACCACAGGATGTTGTAGTTCTTGTTTTATCTTTTTTAAGAGGCGCATATATTCCGTCAGCTCCTCCGGCTCGGCAAACAAGTAGGGCGGTGTATCAGTCTGATAATAATACAACAGCCGATATACGAAGAACTTGTCAGCAATGAACGTGCGCATAAAGTCTTCGCGGAAAATAAGAAAAGTGTAATCTAGTTCTACCTCGTTCACGTGCCATTCCTGTTGCTGGTGCGGCGACAAAAGCAGCACCATACCATCCCGTAACTCCACTTTTCGGAAGTTCAGCAACAAATATCCATTGGCACGACGAAAGAAATAGAAGCTGAAAAAATCTGTCTTAAACGCCTTATGCTCGGTCAAGACACCACAGATGTCCTTGCTTTCGCCTGTGTTAATGTAGAAGTCTACGCCACATTGCGTTTTATTGAACGGAACGCTTACAAGTCTTTCGGGATTGATTATAGCTTTCATCACTCTTGTTTTTTGCTTTTTGCAAATATACATCATTCTTTTATCAAAATGGCATATATTCCTGTTTTTAAGGCATAGAGACATTGGGATATCCTTTCGAACTTTGTACCCGAAAAATAATACAAAACATAACATCATGAACGAAAAAGCAATTATTCGGTTGGTACGCAGTGCCACCTTGAAAATCAACTATGCAGGACATACCATTCTTATTGACCCCGTATTTGCCGACAAAGGAACCCTGCAATCAGCTCTCGGTGTATATAAGAATCCGAGGGTACATCTCGTAATGCCTATTAGCGACATTACTGAAGGTGTTGATATGGTACTGCTCACCCACAACCACATCGACCATTACGAACCAAGTGTAAAGCAGCATTTGCCGAAAGACATTCCTTTCTACACCCAGCCACAAGATAAGGCCGCCATCCTGAAAGATGGTTTCTCAAATGTAGAAGCGATTGAAGAGAGCATAACCTTAGGTCATCTGACCATCCACCGTGCTATTGGCCATCACGGTTTCGGTCAGATAGGCCAGATGATGGGACCTGTTTCGGGCTATGTGCTGATGTCCGAAGGGCTTCCGACTATTTATATCATGGGCGATTGCAAATGGGAAGAATGTACTCTTGCTACCGTGGAAAAGTATCGTCCTAATTATATTGTGGTGAACAGTGGCGGTGCGGTATTCCCCGAATTCTCTAAGACGGACGGTTGTATCATCCCCAATGAACAGGAAGTAATGGCGATGCTTGACACACTCCCCCCACACATCAAGCTGATTACCGTACACATGGATGCCATCGATCATTGCCAGACCACCCGTGCCATCCTTCGCAACGAAGCTCGCCATCACGGGACGGATATGAGCCGACTGATTATACCGGAAGACGGAGAAAGCATAACACTTAAATAACTGTATAAACAATCATTTCAAAATATTAGAAAGATGAAAAAGATTAGGAAAATCGCGGTAGAACAGAATTTCGCCGCGATCAGTGTCGGTAAGTTGAATGAACTGAATGAATACGAACTTCAGCTTGGCCCGGATGTGAAAATTCCCGGAAAAGTATTCTGCAGCACCGCTCTCGGAACTACGGGAAGCGAGTTTTCTTTCCAGTCATTCGCCCCGGGTACAGAAACCGGATTTCTGCATAGTCACAAGAGTCATGAGGAACTTTATTTTTTCCTCTCCGGTAAAGGTGAATTTCAAGTAGACGGAACAGTGTTCCCAGTGGAAGAAGGTAGCGTTGTCAGGGTATCTCCTGCAGGAAAACGAAGTGTCCGTAACAACGGAACGACTCCGCTCCTCATGCTCTGCATACAATATTGCAGCAATACATTCTCACAGGAGGATGCCACTGACGGAATCATACTGAAAGAACCGGTAAAATGGAAAGTCTCTCCGAAATGATTCTAAAAAGGAACTCTAAGCAGATGACTATCTGTATAAAATCCCTGATAAAGAATATGAACATAGTGGTAGGCTGCTCCATCGGGTGCAGCTACTGCTATGCCCGTAACAACTGCCGCCGTTTCCATATTACGGACGACTTCTCCGTACCGGAATATATGGTGCGAAAGCTGCGTATCATCGACACGCCCAAGCCTCACGTATGGCTGATGACCGGAATGAGCGATTTCTCCGATTGGAAGCCTGAATGGAATGCGGAAATATTCAGACGAATGAAAAGCAATCCGCAACACGCTTATATATTCCTTACGAAATGTCCGGACAAGATCAGTTTCTCTACAGATGACGAGAATGTATGGATGGGCGTGACCGTCACGCGCAATTCCGAAAAAAAGCGGCTAGACGATTTGAAAAGAAATATCAAGGCCAAGCACTACCATGTCACTTTCGAACCTATTTTCGATGAAATCGGCGATATAGATTTCGAGGGTATCGACTGGATTGTCATAGGTACGGAGACCGGACATCGGAAAGGCAAAGTGGATTCCCGTCCCGAATGGGTGCTTCACATTGCCGACCAAGCCCAAACACAGGGCGTCCCCGTGTTTATGAAAGAGGATTTGCTGCCTATAATGGGCGAAGAAAGGATGATTCAGGAACTGCCGGAACAATTTACAAAACGCTTACAATGAATACCGAAATAATCAAAGAAATAGACGTACAGAGCGTTATGACCAAATCCTCACTGCCGGTCGGAGGATATTCGGTCAACCCTTACGTGGGCTGCCCCCACGCCTGTAAGTATTGCTACGCATCGTTTATGAAACGATTCACCGGGCATACAGAACCGTGGGGTGCATTTCTGGACGTGAAGAACTGGAAACCGATAGCCAATCCGCACAAATATGACGGAGAGCGCATTGTGATAGGTTCCGTGACGGATGGTTACAACCCGTATGAGGAGCAATTTTGCCGTACCCACAGGCTGCTCGAAGAGCTGCGTGGGAGCAACGCCGAGATTATGATATGCACTAAGTCCGACCTTGTCCTGCGCGACCTCGACCTGTTGAAGCGTTTTCCCAAAGTAACGGTGTCATGGTCGGTCAATACGCTTGACGAGCGTTTTCGTACGGATATGGACAATGCCGTGAGCATAGAACGTCGTCTGAACGCAATGCGTCAGGTCTATGAGGCGGGCATCCGTACCGTGTGTTTTGTATCGCCCATATTCCCCGGAATAACCGATATGAAGGCGATTATCGAGAAAGTGAAAGGATATGCCGATTTGATATGGCTCGAAAACCTGAATCTGCGCGGGCAGTTCAAGGGAGGGATAATGACGTATATCCGTGAGAAGCATCCCGACCTCTTTCCGTTATACGAAGAAATATACAACAAAAAGAGGCTTGATTACTGGCAGGCATTGGAACAGGACATTTCCCAATACGCCAAGGCACAGGGGTTTCCATATAGAATAAATGATTTGCCTTACGGGCGCTCGGAAAAAGGCAAGCCGGTTATCGTAAATTATTTCTACCACGAAAAGATACGATTGACTAAATGAGGGAAAGATATTGACAATATGGTATATTAATAGTGAATAAGATATTCTTTTATTGCTTATTTTACTTTAGAATAGTTAGACAACTTAGATTTTGTACTATATATTACGATAGAAGTACAATCCATGATGAATTGTACTTCTCTATATTACATCCTGAATCCTCTGGATTTTTGTTCTTTCTGCACTGAGTTACGCAGATGCTGCTGTAACTTCTCCCATTGTTCTTTGAACCATTCGCTGATTGGCTGTTGGTTTATAGTCAGCATCAATTTATTCTTATCGATCGGGCTTCGTTCAATTTTGAAAATTACATTTTTTGTTTCAAATCTCTGTCTATATTCTTCGGAATAGATTTTTCCACTACATCTGAGAGCTTCCTTTTTGTATAAAAGAGAATCAACCATCCCCTTGGTAAAACCAGTGACATAGCATAATTTTTCCATTCTCAGCATTTCTTTGAGTAATGGGAACCAGCATAATGCCTTTTCAAGCAGGGTGTTTAGCCGTGATATTTCTTTGTCTTTAGCTTCAATCTCTTTATTATGTATTCCTTGAAGATTGCGTATTTGTCTGCCGTGCTGTTCCTGCATTTGTTGCATCTGAATTTTTAATTCATCAGTAGCTTTGTCCCGGTTGGCAATCTTCTGATGTAGCTGCTCGATGTTATGTTCCAGTTCTTTCAACTTACCGCTTCCGAAAAGAGAACCTACGCTGCTGGTTATGGCAGTGGCTACATCGGTAGCTGCACTTTTGAGTTTGTCTGTACGTATCTCAGCTTTTACCTGTTTGAGTTCCTGTTCGGCAAGGCTTACCTGTTGCTCCTTGTGTCGCTTGGTTTCTTCTATACGTTGCAGTTCGGCTTTCTGCTTCTCAATGATGAAATCGTTTCGTTCCAGATGCTCTTTACCTGTGACAGCTTTTGTCTGCCCACGTTCCATTAGCAGAATATCGGAAGCAAGGGTCTGCATGGTTGCCATATCCTCGTCATTGAGCTTTCGGCTCTTCCCGGTTTCGTGGTTCATCCAGTCGAATACGATATGAGCATGATAGTTCGGCTTGAACCATCTGCTTCCTATTTGGAAGCTCTCTTTGTCTTCCGCTTCCGGCTGACCGTTCAGCCAATGCCCTTCGTCTTTATGCAGGAAAATCTGTAGCGGAGTGATGCCCCAGCGTCTTTGGCACTCTTCACCGAATTTGCGTACATCAGCCAGTGTGGTGTCCGGTCTGATAAGCAATACTCCTTCACGGATGGGTGAGCATCCCGCCACCTTGATAATCTTTCCATTCTTTCCCTTGCGTTCCCTTTCCTTTTCCTGCATGGCACGTCCGGTCTTTTCCTTGACCATTTGCTTGATATTGTCATAATGAGTTCGCAGTTCGGGAGTGCCGAAGTCGGGATTTATCCACTGTTCGTTATCGGTGGAAAGTTCGGGAACGACATAGATTCTGGACTCCCCGATATTACGCATATACTCGGCAGTCCTTCGGTTGTGTGCCTCGCTCGATGCGATGTTGCAAGGCTTGATGTGTATGCTTGATTTTGTTGCCATAGCTTCTTTTCTTTGTTTACAATTAATTTACTTTGCTCGCTTTCGCAGAGGGGTTATTTTATGAATCTCGGCTGCATTCGGCATAGGTCAAGCAAGTTTGCCTCTGCTCTCATTTGCACGAGATTTCTTAGGGGTAACCCATAAGCGGAGATTGCAAAGAGAGGGTCACTCTTTGCTCGGGGTTCTCAGGGGTGAAACGCCCTGAGTGGGTCATTAGGGCAAAGCCCTAATCCCCTCGGGAGAGCCCACAACTACGAAAGCGGAGCGTGTAGTTATAGTGGGCTATAACCGGAAGCCGCTCTTCTTCTCCGGTGATTGGCTGCGCACCCCTTTGGCGGACTGGAGCTGCCTTTTTCTTTCAACCTGTTTCTGTAAGTATTCGTTCAAGTCCTTGCATCCGCTGTAAATCTGCGAAGCGTCCCGGATGTACCGGTCTCTGCCGTATTCCATGCGGATTTGCCGGAGTGCTTCCATTCCTGCATGGTCGTTGTCGAAAAAGCAGTGGATGCGTTCGTAATTGCCCAACGGATAGAGAGCCTTGTTCACATTCGATACGGAGTTCAATACAATATAGTCCTGCCCGTCCAATTCCGGATAATTTGGGCAGCTCTCTTGTCTCAATGTCAGAAAGGAAAGGTAGTCCATGAAACCCTCGAACACATAGCAGGCAGTCCTTGCTTTTCCCGACTGTCTGATGTGGGAGATTTCCTTGGGGGCGATGCAGCCCTTGAAATAGGGGTTACGAACCTCAAACCCACCCGAACCGTTAGGGAAGGCAATGGCAAAGTAACGCTTGCCGTTGTGGGTGTAACGGGCTTCACTACATTCTCTTTTTGCCAGTTCCAGATTTATTCCTCTACCTTGTAAATAGGAAAGCAGGGCAGGAGACGATAGCGGTACTATCTCCAGCTGTTGGAAGCTCGGACCGAAAGAGTCCTGCTTGCCAAAAGAGAAAGATACCGGGTGTACATGCGGTGTCTGTTCCGCAATCCGCTCCAGCAGGTAAGGTACATGGTCGGTAGCATACAGGTGTGCAGCCAGTTCAATGATACCGCCCCCTTTCCCTAAACCGAAGTCGTACCACTGGTTGCGTTCGGTGTTCACTTTGAAGGAAGCCTCTGTTTCTTCCCTCAAGGGAGATTTGTACCAAAGGTTGATACCCTGCTGTTTGACGGGTGAATACCCCAGGCTGTGCAGGTAGTCAGCCAGATTGATTTGTTTTGCAGTCTCGATGTTCATAAGGAAATCGTTTTTAGTGAGTGCTTTGATTATTTCTCTTTTTGCCCGCAACTCTTAAAAGTATGCGGTCAGTACAATCACTTCACTAAACTCCTAATATATAGACCCCCGGAATAAAGTGAAGTGATTTGTCTGTTTCTGAAATCACTTCACTAAATTGTCGTATATATAGGATACGGGAATAAAGTGAAGCGATTTTCGGGATTGTCGGCTAATAGTGGTAATCGGGCTTGAAGGAATACTTCCTGCCGTTTTCCTGCACTATCATCCGTTTGTTGCGCAGCATGGTGATAAGCGCCACTGCATTCTGGTGATTCAGTCTAACCCCTTCTGCCAGATAAGTCCTGATTAAGGTGTCTTCCAGCTCCTTGTAGCCGTATTCCTCTTTCAGTGCAAAAGCGTCTTCCAGTGCGGCACGGTGCTGCGGTTCTGAAATATCCTTGTAAGGGTCAAACTTTTCCACCGAGGGTCTTCCCGGCTTCCTTGCTTCCGGCTTGTAGCCTTCCGCAAGTTCGGGCAGGGCTCTGTCGTTGATGCAGAATGCAAAAGGCTCGAAATCCATCGCCCGGATGTGCATGGCGGAAACATGGCTGATGTCGCTGTTCCCCTTGTCCTTTTCCACCAGCAGGACTGTTTCCGCCTTGTTGTTCAGTTCCGTACCAATGTGCCCTCTTGCGTTCTCATCCCCCTTGTTCTGATGCAGTATCGTATGGATATGAATCTGCCTGTCGTCCGTCCACTGCATCAGCTTGGATATGATGCGGGTGGATTCACCGGGGCTGTTGATGTCGTACACCATATCCCGGATGCCGTCTATGATGACCAGCCCAATATCCGGTGAGTGGTAGATAGCCTGTTCTACAATGCTGATGCGCTGTTCCGGGGTGTATTTTCTCAAAGCGAGAAACTCCAGATAACCGCTGTCCCTGTCATCGGGCAATCCTGCCATCCGCAGGATCCGCTTCATCACTTTCAGGCAGTGGTAGGGGCTTTGCTCCGTATCTATATAAAGCACTTTCCGCTTTTCCTCGGGCAGTTCAGCCGCATATCGTAACACGGTACCGTTCTTCAATGCAGCGGCTACGATAGCCGATACATTGAAGGTTTTCTTGCTCTTGGCTTTGCCGATGGATGCGCTGAAATTGCCCAGCGTCCCGATGACAGAGCCGTGTACTTTCAGAATTTCGGGGGCTTTTTCGTAGCATCTTGACAGACTTAGCCGGGATTCCTGCCAGAGGATAACGGCTTGTTCGGGTGATATTTCTTTTATATAGTCCATAATCACCTCCTTTATCTGCGTCCTCCGGTTTTCTTGCCAGCCAGTTCCAGCGCCAGTTCCGCATCCACGATAATCTTGCGTCCAATCTGGGTAATGGCTTTGTCTATCTTTCCGCTTTTCTTGATGCGGTTGGCTGTGGGCAGGCTGCACCCGAAAAGCTTGGCTATGCCGAGTATGCCGTACACGTACTTTCTTTCCGTGTCGGTGGTCGGCTGCGGTTGCGCCTCTGCCTGTACCGAAGCGTGTCTGCTTAGAAAAAGGAACTCTTCGCCTGTCATCTGCCAGACGGGTTTCACTAACAGTTCTTTGAGGTTGTTCATCGTCCGTATGATTACTTGTTTGACAATAGCCCTGCGCACAGGCTGTTTCTTCTGTTCTCGAACGATGCAAAATTAGGTAGGGTTTTGAGTGGTAAGTATGTGGATGATAGATATGGATTGTTCTGTTATATCGCTGAATATCAAGAAATAAAAATACCACTCAAAAATTATTTTGAGTGGTATAAGTGGTCATGTCGTAAAATATATTGGAATATCACGGGTTATCGGAATATTCCGTCCATTTCCTTGGCGAACTTTTGGTTGGGAATACTGGGTAAATCGGAAACGGGTTCCCTGTACTTGGACTTGTAATAGTCTTCATCAATATCCAGGTGTTTCAGGATGGCTTCCTTCCATTTGTCCTTATCCTGCCCCGGCAACTGCTCCCTCATCAGGGAAATCAGATAGCATACCCGTATCTTTTCCCTTGGCTTTATTTTCAGTACGCACTGGCAGGGATGCAGATTCATGCAGGCATAGAAATCCGGTGCGGTAATGTCTTCAAACTGTTCCCCTGCACAAACTTCATGAATTAGGGAAATCAGCTTCATGCTGAAATATTCAGGCAATCCGGCAGTCGTAGCTGTAGTCGATGCGGTTGTAGTTTCAGCTTCCGGCTGGCTGTCTGTACGGCTCTGCCTGTCTGCTTCGTTCGGTTGGCTTTCTTCGTCCGGTACATATTTGGTCAGGATGCCCATGAAGTGTACGCTAAGCAGGTAGATGTCGTCGCAACGGTTTTTCATGTATTGCCGGGCTTCTTTCCAGAGAAGGGTTTGCTGCTCATAAAGATGCTCCAGTTGGGCTTTCTCCCTTTCATATTCAGCCTTGCAACGCTCATATTCTCTTTCCGCCAGCTTTTCTTCTTCGGGTGTATGCTCTCGGTAGCCAATGGAATCATAGCGGTTGTTGGCTTCGTTCATCGGTTTGCGCAGCCTGTTTACCACTTCCATCTCTTCCTTGATGGTTTCCTTGTAGCGGTCTGCGTATTGGTAGCATACACGTATGATCACTTCGTCATGGAGAAGGCGGTAAGATTCATAAAGCCGTATGTATTCTTTGACTTCCTTTTTCAGACTTTTCAGCAGCAGGGTACATGGTTCTGGCGGTGTATGCAGCACCAGTTCAAGGATAGCTTGCTCAAAAGCCTTTATATCGCTCCATTTCGAGTAGAAATCAACGATGAATTTCTGCTTTTCAAAAGAGAAAGTATGGCTTACAATCCAATCTTTGCAGATTCTGTTCAGCTCCCCGTATTGAGGAATGAGGGTTGTTATCGTTTTCTGCATGGCATACTCTTATTATTGGGGATCCTTGTCAAGGAAAGAAGCCAGTTCTTCTTCCACTTCTTCTACGCTGGGCAACGCTGATTTCAATTTCTCGGGAATCGCCTTGCTCAATTGGTAATCGCTGATGCCGATGGGCTGGTCATAGCCGGAAAGGGCATACTGGGCAACCACTTCGTCCTTTCCTCTGCACAACAAAAGACCGATGGTCTTGTTGTCGTGTTCCCCTCTCAACTTATCATCCACCACGTTGATGTAAAAGTTGAGTTGTCCGGCATATTCCGGCTTGAAAGGAGTGGCTTTCAATTCTATGACAATATATGCGTGCAACGGAATGGAATATAGAATCAGGTCGGCAAAGAAATCGCTGTTTCCGACTTGGAAGTGCTTCTGCCGGGCAACGAAGGCAAAACCGTTGCCCATTTCCAACAGGTAGCGGGTAACGTGTTTCACCAGCTGTTCTTCAATATCCCTTTCGTCTGCTTTTTCTTTGGCTCCTGCCAAATCAAAGATGTACGGGTCTTTGAGTAGGTAATTGGCAAGGTCGCTTTGTGGAGCCGGAAGTGTGGTCGTGAAATTGTTTACCTTGTTGTTGCTGATTTGTCGGCTATACAAATCACTGTCAATTTGCATTTTCAATACATTGCTGCTCCATCCCATTTCCACAGACTGCTTCATGTACCAGTAGCTTAGACCTAAAGGTAGCGAACTGTCAAGTATAGTCATTTGGCTTGTCCAGTTTATTTTGGCTATAGGAGAGGTCAAGAAAACTTCTTCTATTTCCCTGATTCCCATCCTGTAAATGGCAGACACGGTTTTTCCCACATCTTCAAATTGCGCAGGAACTTCCTGCGTAATTGCTAATGATTGACAATCAATCGATTGTATTTGCGCAGTAAGTTCCTGCGTAAATTGCTTGTCATTCAGTTTTAATACTTCATTGGTCACACTCTGTATGGTTGGGACAGACAGGCTTGCATCTGTTTCTATGAAACTTTGCAACGCTCTTAAAGGATATGCTTTTGCAAACTGGCACATATAGGTAAGGTTACGTTCCGAATAGCCTTTCTTTTCAGGGTAATGCAGTCGGATAGCCTTTGCCAACTGCTTGATGATTTTGCTTCCCCATCCGTGCAGCTGCTGGTGATAAAGGATGTAATTGCCTATCTTCCAGTAATGGAACAGCATTTGTGCATTGGCTGCAACAATCAGCCTTACTTGTGCCTGTTCTATTTCCGAACCGACCGCTTGTATGAATGCATCAAAATTCGTTTTCTCTATGTTGGATTCCTTGTTGCTCATATTGTGATGATAATTTCTACAAATATAGTCATTGATAACTATCTATGAAACTGTTTGATACTTTTATAGTTGATTAAACTTGTTCATGGCATTTGCCTTAATATCATCCGCTATGTCAATGTAGGGTTTCATAGCTTTGTAGTCGCTGTGTCCCGTCCATTTCATGACCACCTGTGCCGGGATTCCGAGAGCCAGCGCATTGCAGATGAATGTCCTTCTTCCTGCATGGGTACTGAGCAAAGCGTATTTGGGTGTGACTTCATCAATACGTTCATTTCCCTTGTAGTAGGTTTCCCGTACAGGCTCGTTGATTTCTGCCAGTTCGCCCAGCTCTTTCAGGTAATCGTTCATCTTCTGGTTGCTGATGACGGGCAGAGCCATGTAATTCTCGAAATGGATGTCCTTGTATTTGTCCAGTATGGCTTTGCTGTATTTGTTCAGTTCAATCGTCAGGCTGTCGGCAGTCTTGACTGTGGTTATTTCGATGTGGTCGGACTTCACATCGCTTCTTTTCAGATTGCGAACATCCGAATACCGCAAACTCGTAAAGCAGCAGAACAGGAAAACATCACGCACACGTTCCAGGTATTGCTTATCCTTGGGTATCTGGTAGTCTTTCAGCTTGTTCAGTTCATCCCAAGTCAGGAAGATTACTTTTTTCGAGGTGGTTTTCAGTTTCGGTTTGAATGTATCGTATGCAATGTTCTGATGATGTCCTTTCTTGAAGCTCCAGCGCAGGAACCATTTGAGGAATCCCATTTGCTTGCCGATGGTGCTGTTTCTCATATCCTTGGTATCACGCAGGAAGTTGACGTATTCGTTCAATCCAAACTCGTCGAAATAGTTGAACGTTGCATCCTCCTTGAACTCTTTGAGGTGGTTCCTCACTGCTGCAAATTTTTCATAGGTGGATGCCGTCCAGTTATTCTGGTTACCGCACTCTTTTACAAACTCATCGAATACCTCCCAAAAGCTGACAGGGGCTTCTTCCGGCTGTTCTTCGCTGGTGTCTTTCATTCTCATGTTGAAAGCTTCCTTCAACTGTTGGGTCGTTGGCATGACCTCCTGCACCTCAAATTCCTTGAAAATATTCTGGATTTCGGCATAGTATTTCAGCAAGTCCGTATTGATTTCGGCTGCACTCTGCTTTAGCTTGTTGGTACATCCGTTCTTTACCCGCTGCTTGTCTGCATCCCATTTGGCTACGTCAATCCGGTAGCCCGTTGTAAACTCGATGCGTTGGCTGGCAAAGATGACACGCATACGGATGGGTACGTTCTCTACGATTGGCACACCGTTCTTTTTCCGGCTCTCCAATGCAAAAATGATGTTGCGCTTGATATTCATAATTGGGTGCGTTTGAAATTCTACACCCAAATATACACCCAATTATTGAGATAGCAAAAGACATTTAGAAACATTTAGTTTTACTCTATGTTGTAATTTGCACTTGATTATCAGTTGTTTGCGGTTTTATGAGATTCTGTGAAAGTATAAGTTCGAGAGCCTGTCTCTCCGCTGAATTTGTTGTATGAAAGTAAACCTACGAGTCATTGATTCGTAGGTTTTTTATTGCCCGTAAGCTTGTCGCCGGGAACATCCGGAGGAAGGGAAAGAACGCCGTTAAAACGACTGCCGGGCCGATGCGAAGTTTTCTTTCGGGAAAAGAGCCGGATTGGACCGGCCAAAGCTATTTTAACAAAAAAAGACGGTCGGAGCTATGTGTAAGGCTATTTTGTTGTATATTTGAAGCATACATGGGGAGTGCCCGGGAAAAAGAAAGTCCCGTGCGGCCGGAAGGCAAACGGATGCGAAAACCGGAAAGCATCGAGATTTACAAAAGAAATAAATACGAAATCCGAATACAATTCATTCATGTCGAAAACACCGATATCTTCCGCGGCTTTCGGAGACACGAAACCGCATTACATGATCCTCGACGGATTGCGCGGCGTGGCCGCCATTATGGTCGTATGGTTTCATATATTCGAAGCCTATGCGACGAGTCATTTGGATCAAAAGATCAACCACGGTTATCTGGCCGTCGATTTCTTCTTTATTCTGTCCGGTTTTGTCATTGGATATGCTTACGACGACCGCTGGAAAACGATGACCGTGAAGGATTTCATCAAACGCAGGGTCATACGCCTTCACCCGATGGTCGTCATGGGGGCTGTGATTGGGGCGGTCATGTTTTATTTCCAGGGATGTCCGGTGTGGGACGTTACGAAGGTGACGGTCGCGGCCCTGTTGCTGGCCACGTTCGTCAATGCGCTGTTGATCCCGGCTACGCCCGGCACCGAAATTCGGGGCCTGGGGGAGATGTATCCGCTGAACGGGCCGAGCTGGTCGCTGTTTTTCGAATATATCGGCAATATTTTGTATGCTTTGATTATCCGTAAATTTTCTACGAAGGCCCTTGCGGTATTGGTCGTCGCGGCCGGATGCGGCCTGGCCGCTTTTAGCATCTTCGGGCCTTACGGCGATATTTGCGCCGGGTTTTCGTTGACCGGGACGGAGTTTACGGGAGGATTTTTTCGTTTGCTGTACGCTTTCTCCGCCGGGTTGCTTCTGTCCCGCGTTTTCAAGCCGGCCCGTGTCAGGGGGGCCTTTTGGAAGTGCAGCCTGCTCGTGATTATTCTGCTGGCCGTTCCGCGCCTGGGCGGAGCCGATCGCCTGTGGATGAACGGTTTGTACGATACGGTTTGTTTCGCCCTGTTTTTCCCGCTGATCGTTTACTGGGGAGCCTCCGGCAAAATTACCGACCGATATACGAACCGGGTTTGTAAGTTCCTGGGAGATATATCCTATCCTTTGTATATGGTGCATTATCCGTTTATTTACCTTTATTACGGATGGGTCAAGAACGAAGAGCTTACGTTCGGCGAGTCGCTGCCCGGAGCCCTGGCCGTAGTCGTCGGAAGCATCCTGCTGGCATATATTTGTTTGAAATTGTACGATGAGCCTGTCCGTAGGTATTTGGCCAACCGTTTTTTGAAGTCGAAGAAACGGTAAACCGTCCGAATTTTATTCGACCGTATTTTCGACGGACGCCGGTTCCGCGATGCCTTTTGCCGGAGCCGGCGTAGGGACGTCGTTCCGAGAAGCAGCGCGCGCGCCGGCCGGCCGGTTGCGTATCGCTTTGCGGATGTTGTACCGGAACGCCAGGCAGGCCGAAATGAAATACACGATGCACTGAATCCACAGCGTCACGTATTCGCGTTCGATATCGGCCATACCCGCTCCCATGGAGTTCAGTTTGATGAACGCCAGAACGCCGGGGGAGGCCGGAATCACGAAATGGGCGGCCTGCCAGTACCACGGCATCAGTTCCAGCGGGTACGACATGCCGGACAGAAAGATCAGGCCGACCGAGAAGAAGGTAATCATCAGGATCGGACTCTCGGAGTCTGCAAAGAAAAGCGATCCGGTCAGCCCGAAAAAACAGGTCGCCAGCAAGAACGGGATCAGCAGCATGACGATATCCCGGCGGTTCCCGATATCGGGAATGCTGTATATCTCCGGCAGCAGGCCGATTAAAAAGTAGGCGAATACGGCGTAGAGGATGCAGTATGTAAAGGTCTTGCTCAGCACGACGCCGGCCATCCGGCCGAAGCCGAGTCCGTGCCGCGAATAGTACAGGATGGAACCGGTGTAGCGCTCCTTACCCGAGATCATTCCGATGACCATCATCAGGGTCTGGAAGAGGATGACGATCAGTACGGCCGGGATCAGGTAGCTGCCGTAACCTTCGGTCGGGTTGTAGAGCGGCGTTCCGACGATGTCGATCGACTGGGTCTGCGACATCGCGTAGAGGGCTGCGGGCGGCACGAATACGACCATGTCGGGACGGTGCCTGGCGTCCAGCTCTTCCATCGCGCCTGCGGCCGCTTCTTCGACGGAGGCGAAGTTCAGGAATGCGCTGGTGTTGCCGTAGGCCAGGAAAACGGCCTGTTCGCCGCGCCCTACCCTGCCTTCGAAGTCTTCCGGAATGAAGATGATTCCGACGACCCGGTTCGTCTCCATCATGATTTTCGCACCCGGCATGTCCGGCGCGTAGCTGTATATTTCGACCTGCGGAGAGGCGTTCAGCAGGCGCGCGTACTCCCGGCTCAACGGGGTTCCCGAGCGGTCGACGACGGCGACCGGCGCGTTGCGGATCAGGTTGGGCGCATACATGTAGTTGTAAAGCAGGCCGTAAATAAATATCCCTCCGATCATGACCAGCAGGATCGAATAGCTCGTCGCTATGGTTCTGAACTCCCTGGCCACATAGGTCGCGACGGTCGTCAGGCCCGCTTTGATTTTATTCGATGTTTTCATATTTACGGCTCAATATGGCTCTTTTCAGGTGCGGCAGCATCAGCAGCGCCGCCAGCATGAAGACGAACAGGCAGCTCGCGTTCTGCCATGTATAGGCGAACCCGTAATCCCCGTACAGGATATTCTGGTTGATTTCGACGAAATGCCTGACGGGAAACAGGAACGACAGGTAGTAGATGGGGGCGTACATGTACGGTACCGGGAACGTTACTCCGGACAGGGTCGCGCCGAGCGATCCGACCATCGAGGCTATGCTGATGATGATGCTCAGCGCCGGGAAAAGCGAGAATATGAAGACGCCGAACGCCTGCGTCGCCACGATGAACAGGGCGGTCGCCAGATTGACGGGCAGAAAACCCGTGCCCAACGGGAGGCCCGCGATGCCGAACATGACGAAGTTGCCCAGTATGCCCATCGCGATAAAGATCGCCGTGTAGGGCAGCAGTTTGCCCGTGACGGCGGTGAAGATATTCGCATCCGCCGTTTCGAGCCAGTCGGCGGCCGTTTTGAATTTTATTTCGCTGCCCAGAACGTACATGGTCACCAGTAGGATGACGATCTGGAACAAAACGAAGAAAAAAGGGTTCGTCAGGTAGATCGAGTAGTCCAGCGACGGATTGAAAAGCGGATGGGCCTGCAGGTTGACGGGCAGGATAAAGCTTTCGATCCGGCGTTCCGACGCGCCCTGCCCGATTCCCGCCGCGGCGACCGGCGCGACGGATAGGTTCGCCAGTACCGTTTCGAAGGCGCTGTGGAGTTCGATCCCCACGCTCAGCAAGGCGAAATGGTAGTAATAGGGCAGCGCGACGTTTCGACCTCCCAGCAGATCCGATTCGAAGTTGTGCGGGATCACTACGTAGGCGTATATC
The DNA here is from genome assembly GCF_027665465.1 of Candidatus Alistipes pullistercoris. Lineage (NCBI taxonomy): Bacteria > Pseudomonadati > Bacteroidota > Bacteroidia > Bacteroidales > Rikenellaceae > Alistipes > Candidatus Alistipes pullistercoris. Next base: position 614,342 of record NZ_JAQDED010000001.1, read on the forward strand.
TCCTTTTTTTGCACGGCGTCGCGCGCCGCCTTGGCGTCTGCGTAGCGGGCCGTTACGCGGGAAGTCGGAACTGTCGCGATGGTACGCGAAATTTGCCGCGAGGTGGCTGTCTGGTCGAGGTCGACGATACCGATCGGGATGTTTTCCATTTGTCCGCTGCCGAAGATCGTGGTCATAAACAAGATGCAGAACAGGGGCAGCGCGATGCAGACCCCGAAGTAAAGCCTTCGGGATACCATCCGGTCCAACTCGCGTCGGACGACCCGGTAAAATGCTCCCTGAGTGCGGTCCATCGTGCGGCTACTGTGCGTTGAGGTTTACCAGAACCGACATTCCGGGCCGGAGATCCGTCAGCGGCGCGGTCGGCCGGGCTTTGATCTCGAACGTCCTCATGTCGTAGCTGCCGACCTGTTTGGTCGATTTCCAGGTCGAATAGCTGCCCAGCGGGCTGATGTAGTATATCTCGAATTCGATCCCTTTCCGGGCCAGCGCGGGCACGTCTCCCTTGAATTTTCCTTTCATCCGGAAATGCGGCATCAGGTCTTCCCGTACGTTCAGCACCACGTGGGCGTCTTCGAGGACGACCAGCGACATGATGGGCGTGCCGGGGCCGACGAGTTCGCCCCGCTTGGGGTAGATCACGGCGATCTGGCCGGATTCGGGGGCCGTGAGCCGGGCGTCCTGTAGCAGCGCGGCCACTTCCTGCACCGTGCTCCGGGCGGCGTCGACCATAGACTGGGAACTCTCCCGATCCTGCTTGCGGGCGCCGTCCAGAGCCATCTGGTATTGCTGGAAGGCGGCGCGTTCGCCGGCCAAGGCCGCTTTGTAGATCGCTTCCGTTTCGTCTTTCCGCTGGGAAGTGACCACGCTGTCCCGGTAGAGGGACGAAATGCGGTTGTAGGTGGTCGTCGCCAGTTCGAGGTCGGATTTACTTTTCATCCAGAGCTGGTAGGCCGATTCGACGATCTGCTTGCGGGTGCCTTCTTCGATTTTCTGATTTTCGTAGACCGCCGCGTTCTTGATCGCATCGACCTGGTCGTATTTCGCCACGATTTCCGGACTGTTGATTACCACCAGGGTATCCCCTTTGAGGACGTCCTGTCCCTCTTCGACCAGGAACTTGTCGATGCGTCCGGGGAGTTTGCCGGAGATCCGGATCTCCGTAGCTTCCGCCTGCCCTTGCAGGATCTCGGGTTTGTTCTTCAGCGACAGAATGCCGACCGTGGATACGATCACGACGACGATTAAAACGACGACGAAGGCGATCGCTATGTATTTTTTACTCTTGTTCATCATGATATGGTTAATTGTTTATCGTTCCGTTTACAGCGTCGGTTCGCCGGTCCGTCAGGGACGTTTCGTCTTTTCCGTTCCGGCTGTACTGATCGAACGACTCCGGTATCCCGCAGACGGCCAACAGGTTGATGAGCCCCGTGTCGAACTGGTAGTAGGCCATCAGGATCGCGACCCTCACTTTCGACAGCAGCAGTTCCGCGTCGATGACTTCGGTGGGGGTGGCCATGCCTTCCTGGAAAGACTTGTGCCGGGCCCGGACGATCTCCCGGCTCATCTCGACGGTAGTTTGCAGGGCGGTAACGTTGTCCAGCGCGGTTTGCGTCTGGTTGTAGAATTTATCGACCGCCAGTGTCAGGTCGTCGGCGGCTTTCTCTTTCTCGACGGTCAGAATGCGGTGGTTGATCTTCGCCTGGCGGATTTGCTTTTCGCGACCCAGGCCGTCGAAAAGGTTCCAGGTAAACCCCACCCCGATCAGCGACCGGGGCACCAGGTTTTTCCGGATGCCGGACGAATAGAGGGTCTGTTTTCCGAACAGTTCGATCGCGGGCATGTAGGCCGAGTTCGCTATTTTTATCTGGTTTTGCTGGATATCCTGCTGGATGCCCAGGCCCTGGACGATGTAGTTGTCCCGACCTACCAGGCTTTTGAAATAGTCGAGCGCAGGCAGGGATTCGTTGATGAACAGCGGCGAAACCGGCAGGATGTTTTCGTCCGTTTCGATCTGGACGAGCGTTTTGAACGCGTTCTGCGCTACGCTCAGATCCTTTACCGCCGTTTCCAGTTCGCGTTTGGCTTCATCCCTGTTTACCTGGAAAAGCAGGCGTTCGGTTTTGGTCAGCATACCGGTGGCCTCGAGCTTCAGGGCATTTTGGAAATGCTGTTCGAGGGCGTCGTAGGTCTGCTGGCGGACTTCGACGATTTTTTGTCCCAGCCGCACGCCGAAATAAGTTTCGACCAGCAGTACTTGTTGATCGGCGCTTACTTGCTTCCGGTTCACCTCGGCTGCGCCGACCATGGATTTCCCGATTCTGCCGGCGTAGATGCGCTTGCCGCCCGTAAAGATCGGAAGCGCGACTGTCGCGTCGATCGTAGAGACGTTCCGGGGGGCCAGCGGGACGCTGAACGAGTGGCTGCCGAGGTTGTTCAGCAGCGAAGTGATGATCTGTTCGCCGGGGTCGATCGAGTGGATGAAATCCTTGACCGGATCGGTGAACGCCGACAGCGATTCCTTGACTTCGATGTCGTTCGCCATGTGCACGTAGGCTCCGCTGGCCGAAATTCTCGGATACCAGAAAGAGTTCAGCCGCTGGCGTTCGCTTTTGGCCCAGTCCAGTCCCTGCTCGGCGATCCGGATGCTCTTGTTGTCCCGGTTCACCATTTCGACGGCCTGCTCGAAGCTGACCGGAAGACCCGGTTCCTGAGCGGATGCGCCGAAAAGGGGAAAAACGAGTAGGATGGCGTATAGTACAGGTTGTCTGATCATATATCGAGTTTTAACGGTTGCCGGATGCCGGGCCGTCTTGTAGTTTGTTTTTATAGACGACGCCGTTTTTGATGATGACGCTGAAGTTGTTCCCGGGATCTCCGAGCAGGTCGACGTTCTGTAGAGGATTTCCTTCGACCAGCAGCAGGTCGGCCAGCGCGCCCTCTTCGACGACGCCGAGTTTGCCCGGATACGGGTTTCGGGCTCCGGACATCGCCAGCAGGCGGGCGTTGTCGGAAGTGACCATTTTCAGGATTTCGAAGTTGGAAAACCATTTTTGTAATTTTACGATCCCGTGATTCTGGTTTTTCGTATGGGCCGGATTGAACAGCAGATCCGTTCCCCAGGCCAGTTTCACATTGTACTTTTTGGCGAGTTCGTATGCGCGGTCCGTCCCGTTGCAGATCTGCAGGTGTTTGGCTTGTTGAACGGGCGAAGGATACGTATTGTCTTCGACGGTGAAGGCCTGCATACTGAGCCAAGCGCCGCTGTCGGCCAGCAGTTTCATCGTAGGTTCGTCGATCAGGTGGCCGTGCTCGATGCTTCTGACCCCGGCTTTGATGGCCCTCGCTATGCCCCGGGGATTGTAAACGTGCACCATTACGTACGTGCCCCAGTCTTCGGCCGCCCTCACCGCCGCGCGGATCTCCTCTTCGAAAAATTCGGTTACGTCCAGCGGATCGTAGAGCGATGCCGCGCCGCCGCCGGTCATCAGTTTGATCTGAGAGGCTCCTTGCCTCAGGTTTTCGCGCGTCGCCGCCGTGACGGCATCGGGACCGTCGACAATGCGCGAGGCCCCGATCTCCTCGACGTGGGCCATTTCGCAGCCGCAGCCCGTATGACCGTGTTCGTAGATCATCCGGAAGTCGCCGTGTCCCGACGTCTGGGAGATCATGGCGCCGCTGGGATAGATTCTCGGGCCCTGCAGGACGCCGGTGTCGATGGCCCGTTTGAGTCCGAAAACGGGGCCTCCCGCATCCCGGATGGTCGTGAAACCCCGTAGCAGGGTCGCCCCGGCCTCCTGTCCTGCCGTCAGGTGCGAAAAGGAGACGTCTTCGGTCAGCAGTCCCATCATCGTGTTGCAGCACAGGTAGGCGTGCCAGTGCGCGTCGATCAGCCCGGGCATCAGAAACCGTCCTTTTCCGTCCAGCACGATGGTGTCGCCGCCCGGGTCGACCGGGACGGACTCCTGCGTTATTTTTTCGATCAGGCCGTTCTTGACCAGAACATTTCCTCGGACGGTGGCCTCGTTCGTTCCGTCGAAGATCTCGACGTTGTTTATCAGGATGCTCGAATTCATGGTTTTTATGTTTAAGCGTTTGTTGTTTTCCGGTTGGTTTACGACAGGCTGAGGTGGAATATTTTCTCGACGCCTTCCGCGATGATCTGGATGCCGACGCAGAACGTGAAGAATGCGACCATTTTATTGATTATCATCGTGCCCGTGACCCCTACTTTCTTCGTGATTTTCTGTCCCTGCGACAGGATGACGTACAGGATCAGACACATCAGGAAGATGACGAACGCGATGACCGCATAGTTTATGATGATCTTTCCCAGGCCGTCCTTGATATTGACCGACGCCATCAGGGTGAAAATGACGGATATGCTGCCGGGTCCGATGCTGATCGGAAAGGTGATCGGGTAAAATACCCGGGATTCCAGGTTGCGTACGCTGATCGGGTCGACGGGCTTGTCCGGCGCGCTGCCTGTCGAAGCATCCGAATCGCCGAGCCATTGCAGGGCCGTTTTACAGATCAAAAGACCTCCTCCCAGTTGAACGATAGGCAGCGACAGTCCGAACAGGGACAGTACGAAGTGCCCGATCGCCAGGCTGCCGATCCCGATCAGCAGGTAGTTGACGGCAATCCTCCGGACGATGGATCTTCTCTCCGAACGGTCCAGTCCCGACAAGAACCCGTTGATGATGAATCCGGTGCCCACGGGATTCGCCACCGGAAACAACGCCATGAACGAGGAGATGAACATGAAGACGAAGCTTTCTTTTAACATCTTGATATGCCGTGTTTTATTGTGTTTGACGATCGTGTCCGCCCGGTTGGCTGCAAAGTTTTTCCGGGCGTCGAGCCATTTTACATTCCGATGCCGGCAGGCGGTTCCGGGCCGCGTTCGGAACGGCGCGGCCCGGAGCGCCTGCTATTTCGTTTGTTATCCGTTATCAATAACTATTCCAAAATCCGGTCGATACGGCGGTCGGTTGTCCGGTCGTCCGTGTTTCCCGGCTGTCGCTGAGCGCCGATCTGTCGCGGCAGTTTTTTTCGCTCAGGCAATACTCCGGCGATACGGTTTACCACCGCGTTAACAATTTCGTTTTTGCAACCGAGGAGGAGATCGGAACCGGCAGCATCGATGTGGAGCAGGAGCGCGAGGTTGCCGGAATCGGCATTATGCTGCGTCCGAAGGATAATGTTCCGTTTGCCGCCGCTATCGATACGATGAGCGCGCTGATGGGTTCCATCGCCGAAAGCCTCGACCTGTATACCGTCGAACCTTCCAATTCGACGAAGACGGTGCTGATTCCGCTGCGCTTTGCGCCGGACCGCATGAGCGCTTATAATTCCGTAGAGGTGTTTCCGTCTGGCGATGCGCCTTAAATCGTGATCCGCATGATTCTCGACAACGGGGAGGAAAAGACTTTATACGTCGCGACTGTCCGGGCCGCTGACTGCCGGCAATATGTTGACGCTGCACGTGAATATCGGCGGGATCCTGTCGCCGCCCTTCCGCGGCAACGGATTCGAAGTCGACAAATGGCACGAAAGCGGCGAAACGATCGCTATGGGGCCGATCTAACGGGCTGTCGCCCGGCGGCGCGAAACGGGCCGACCGGATTTATGCGGAATCGTGCTTTTTTGTCAGAGTGGAAAATCGAACGACCGTCCCGGTAAAAGGGACGGTCGCTTTTTATGATTTCGGTCAGAACGGGAACAGCAGCGGGAGTATTAGGATCATTATGATCCCCATAATGACCTGCAACGGTAGGCCGACTTTGATGTAATCTTTGAACGCATATTGTCCGGCCTGCATGACCAGCGCATTGGGCGGCGTAGAGAACGGCGAGGCGAAACACATGCTCGCTCCCACCGCGACCGCGAACAGGAACGGATAGGGGCTCGCCCCGATCTCTACGGCGGCGTGGAGAGCGACCGGCGCGAGCAGCACGGCCGTGGCCGTGTTGCTGATGAACATCGTCATCAACGAGGTGGTGAAATAGACGCCTGCGAGCAGAACGACCGGTCCGTAGCTGCCCAGTCCTTGGGCGAGCTGTCGCGAGAGCAGCTCCGACGCTCCCGTTTTTTCCAGCGCGACGGACATCGGCAGCATCGCCGCGATCAGTACGATGCTTTCCCAGTTGATCGTTTTGTAAGCGGCTTCCACGTTGCGCAGGCAGCCGGTCAGCACCATCAGCACGGCGGCGATCATCACGGCCGTGACCGGGGCGATCGGGATGAAGTCGAACATCATGCAGGCGATCATCAGCACCATGATCGCCGCGGCTAGCGGCGCTTTGTAATCCAGCGTTACCCGGGACGCTTCGGCCAGCGGCTGCCCCAGGACGACCCATTCCGACGGTTCGCCGTCCAGACGCGAAATGTCGTGCCACGCGCCCTGTACGAGCAGGATATCCCCGGAGTGCATTTTCGTGTCTTTCAGGCCGGAGAGCAGGTATTCGTTCTTGCGGCGGATGCCCAGTACGTTGACGTCGTACTGTTCGCGCAATCCGGATTCGCCGACCGGCGTATTGACCAGCCGGGAGGTCGGCGGCAGCAGGATCTCGGCGATCCCGATGTCGTAGAAATCGAGCGTGCCTGGTTTGCCTTCGGTGCGTTGTTCGGTCGTATGGGTGTCCATCAGTTCGAGCCGGCAGTCGGCGGCGAATCGTTGCACGTTTTCAAAAAGCCCCATCAAGTAGAGGATATCCCCGTCGCGGAGCGTCGTATCGGGGTCGGCCAACTGCTGGCTGACCGATTTCAGGAAATGCGATTGGGGCGATTGGATTCGGCGGATTTCGACCAGGTTGAGGTCGTATTGCTGTTGGATGCCCAGTTCCCGCACCGTTTGTCCTCCGGCCGGAGAGCCGGCGGATACCCTGACCCGGAACAGGCTGTCGGCGAGTTGGTATTCGCGGACCAGTTCGCCGAGCGATTTTCCGGTCTGCCGTTGCTGTTTTTTCTCTTTTTTCGGACCGAGGAACCATCGGCTCAGCGGGATCAGCACGATGATTCCGGTCAGGATACATACCAGGCCGACCGGAGTGAACGAAAAGAAGGTCAGCGGCTGGTAGCCCGCGTCGGTCAGTACGTTCTGGATAACGAGGTTCGGGGCGGTCCCGATCAGCGTCAGCATACCGCCCATGCTGCTTGCGAATGCCAGCGGCATCAGTACGCGGCTGACGTTCATGTTCGCATTGGCTGCGAGACTCACCACGATCGGGAGCATCAGCGCGACGGTTCCCGTATTGCTTATAAAGGCGCCGATGGCCGCAGTGACCAGCATGACAAGGATGAACAGTTTCAGTTCGCTGTTGCCGGCCAATCCCAGGATGCGGCTGCTGACCATTTTGGCCAGTCCGGTCTGGAAAATCGCGCCGCCTACGACGAACAGCCCGATCATCATGATGACGATCGGGTTGGCGAATCCGGCCAGCGCCTCTTCGGGGGTCAGTATTTGGAAAACGAGCAGGCCCAGCAGCGCGCACAGCGCCACCAGGTCGGAACGTACCCGGCCGTTCATAAAAAAGACGGCCGACAGTACCAGGATTGCGAGCGTGATATACATAATTTCAGTTGTTTCATGCAGGATGACTCCCGACGTGAAGGAACGGAATCCACCGTTCAACTACCATGCCGCTGCCGTTTTACCGCAGGATGGAATTGCTTGTCATTTTGCCGTTTTCGGAATTTCCAACGGCAGGGTTTGTTCGAGGATGCGCTCTCCGTCCGGCGCCAGTGGCGTATTGTCTTTATGTGCGACGTGGACGGTCAGCGTATATTTGCCCGGTTTGACGCCGTCGAGCGGAATATCCACCAGGGCGGTTTCCCCGGCCGGGATGTCGGCTTTGCAGACGCCTTCCTTGACGATTCGTTTCGTGCCGGCGACGATCGTATAGCCGACCCGGAAGTTTTTCAGGTCGGCGATCGTACAGCCGTTGCGGATCTCCACTTTGCCCGGAGCCGTTCCGGCCGCGATCGCGGTCGCGCCCAGCGGCGACTGTTTTTCGTTGAAAGACTCGGGCGAAGCGAAAAAGACCGTGTAACGGTCGTCCGACGCGTTGCGTCCGCCGGGTTTGCCGACCACCAGGTCGCTGTTCCACTCCGCGCCGGCTCCTTCGTAAATCACCGGGCGTTTCTTTTCGACCGCTTTCAGCCGGCGGTAGGCTTCGTACATGTTGTAGCCGCGCCCTCCCTGTTCGCCGAGCGAGAACAGCAGCACCGACGGATGGTTCTGCGATGTGTAGTACATATTCATTACGCGGTCGGCATAGGCGTTTTCCCACAGCGGATCGTTGGCCGGCGTGCCGCCCGTTTCGAGCGAGCTGCCGCTCAGACGGGCGTCGATGTTCGCCCGGTTGCAGATATACAGGCCGTAGCTGTCGGCCAGTTCGTAAAACCGGTCGTTTTGCGGGTAATTTTTGACCCGGACGCAGTTGATGCCCCTCTTTTTGAATGCGGCGAAGTCCCTGCGCCAGGCATTCGCATCGGGGGGACAATCGTAATCGACGGCGCGGAGCTCGACCGGACGTCCGTTGATCTTCAGCCCTTTTTCGTCGAACGAAACGTCGCGGAATCCGAGTTTTACCTTCGTATATTCGGTAAAGCGGCCTTCGTGCTGCAATTTCAGTGCGACGGTATAGAGCTTCGGACTTTCGTGGCTCCACGACTGGATGTCCGGTAGGTTGGCGAAAAAGCGGACGGTGTCTTCGGCCCGCAGGTGGAAACGGGCGTCCCGCTTGCCGTGCGCGATCACCGTGCTGTCGTCCGGCGCGATCAGTTCGTAATAAACGATCACCTCTTTGGGATTCAGCAGGTGCGATTTTACGATCGCCCCGAAACTGAACAGTCCGTTGCCGTCCGTTGCGAAACGGGTGTCGGCCACGAAGTCGCGGATGCGGACTTTGGGCTGCGCGATGACCGAGACGTCGCCTTCGATGCAGGTGCCCGGCGTTTTGATCTGATTCTCAAGCGTTGTCGAAACCGGATGGGCGTAGGCGATCACGGCCAGCGTGTTTTTCCCGTCCGCGACGTAAGGCGTAATATCGAAATAGGCCGGCGTTTTCGAATCCGCGTGATAACCGGCCAGATGCCCGTTCGCATAGACGTAATAAGCGCGGCTGACGGCGTCGAGCCGGACGAATATTTCACGGTCGATCCATTTGAAAGGCATCGTGAACTCGGTACGGTAGACGGCCGCCCATGCTCCGTTGCCCTCTTTTTCGGGAATCGTGACGCTTTCCCATGCCGAAACGTCCGCCGCCGGCGCGGTGAGCGTCGTGTCTATTTCCGTTTCCGAACGATAGGTTTTTACCTGCCATTTTCCGTTCAGCCGCTGCATGTAGAGCGATTCCTTATCGTTTTCGGTCAGCGCCAGTTCGCGGCTGTTGTAACTGCCGATTTGAATGCCCGGCATTTCGCTGCGGGAAGAGGTGCGGGTCGGGTCCTGCAGTTCGGTTTGCGCCTGCAGTCCGCCGGCGCGAAGCAGGCACAGCAGCGAGAAGGAGATAATGAGGCTGTATTTCATAATATTTCCGGATAAAATCAAGATCGAGATGCAGCCACCCCGACATGCAAATATACAAAAATAGCCGCCGGGTAAAAATGATCGGCGGCTATTTTTAAAAACGAGCGTTTTCCGGCTATTTCGGCTGGATCGTTTCCGCAGCGGCGATGACGCTCAGGTTGCGGATTGATCGGGTGCTGGCCACTTCCGGGATCAGGTGTACGCACGACTGGTTCAGTCCCATCAGGATCGGACCGTTGATTTCGGCGCCGCCGAGGATCTCCATCATCTTGTACGAAATGTTCGCGGACGACAGGTTCGGGAAGATCAACACGTTGATCTCGCGGTCGCCCAGCTTGTTGAACGGGTAGATTTCGTTGCGGGCTTTCTTGTTCAACGCGATGTCGGCTTTCATCTCGCCGTCGACCAGCAATTCCGGATACTGGAAGTGCAGGATTTCCACGGCTTTCGAGATTTTGGCCGCGAGCGGTTCGGTGTCGGTTCCGAAATTCGAGTGCGACAGCATTGCCATCACCGGTTCGATACCAAAATTGCGGACGGTCTGGGCAGCCATCAGTACGATGTTGACCAGGTCTTCGACGGTCGGACTCGGGTTGACGGCCGTGTCGGCGAAGAACATCGGTCCGCGCTTGGTCGTAACGATCTCCATCGCCGCGAGCGTCGTGTTGCTGTTCGTCGTAAAGATCTGGCGTACCGGGTTCAGCGCTTCGGTGTAGCGGTGCGTATAGCCGAGGATCGACGTATCGGCGTCGCCCGAAGCGACCATCATCAGCGTGAACCAGTCGCGGCGCATCATGTATTCGATCGCCTCGTGCATCCGGACGCCCTTGCGGCTTACCTTGTTATACAGCAGCGCTGCGTAGCGGCTGCGGCGCGCTTCTTCGCGGTCGCTGCGGAAGTCGACGATGCATTTCGGGTCGAGCGTCAGGTGGTTGTCCTTCAGCAGCGTATTGATCTTCGCACGGTCGCCGACCAGCAGCGGGATAGCGAGGTTTTCGTTGGCCAGGTGAACGGCGGCCTTGATCGTAGTCAGGCGGTCGCCTTCGCTGAAGACGATCCGGCGCGGCGCGGCGGTGCCTACTTTCGAGCGGATGGCGCGCATCAGCTTGTCGTCGCGCCCCATACGGCTGTCCAGTTCGGTAGCGTACGCTTTCCAGTCGGTGATCGTTTTGCGCGCGACGCCCGATTCGATAGCCGCTTTGGCCACGGCGACCGAGATGGTGGAGATCAGCCGCGGGTCGAGGGCCTTGGGGATCAGGTATTCGCGTCCGAACGAAATATTGTTGTCGTTGTAGGCGGCCGCTACGATGTCGGGCACCGGCTCCTTGGTCAATGCGGCCAGCGCCCGCACGGCGGCGATCTTCATCTCCTCGTTGATCTTGGTGGCGCGCACGTCGAGCGCTCCGCGGAAAATGTACGGGAATCCGAGTACGTTATTGACCTGGTTCGGATAGTCCGAGCGTCCGGTTGCGAAGATGATGTCTTCGCGGGCGGCCATCGCGTTGTCATATGAGATTTCCGGATTCGGATTGGCCAGCGCGAATACGATCGGGTTGTCGGCCATGCTGCGTACCATTTCTTGCGTCAGCACGTCGGCTACCGATAAGCCGAGGAATACGTCGGCTCCGACAAGGGCTTCTTCGAGCGTATCGACCTCGCGCGTAGTGGCGAATTTGGCTTTCGCCGCGTTCAGGTTCTGGCGGCGTACCGAAATGACCCCTTTGCTGTCGCACATGATCACATTCTCGGGCTTTACGCCCAGCGCGATGTAGAGTTTCGCGCAGGATACGGCGGCCGCGCCGGCCCCGTTGACCACTACCTGTACTTTTTCGATCTTCTTGCCTGCGATTTCGAGCGCGTTGAGCAGCGCCGCCGACGAAATGATCGCGGTGCCGTGCTGGTCGTCGTGCATCACCGGGATCGACAGCTCCTCTTTCAGGCGTTCTTCGATCTCGAAACATTCGGGCGCCTTGATGTCTTCCAGGTTGATCCCGCCGAACGTGACCGAAATGTTTTTGACGGTTTCGATGAACTGGTCGGTGTCTTTCGTATCGACTTCGATGTCGAATACGTCGATATCCGCAAAGGTTTTAAAGAGCAGCCCTTTGCCTTCCATGACCGGTTTGCCGGCCATCGCCCCGATATCGCCCAGCCCGAGCACGGCGGTGCCGTTCGAGATTACCGCTACCAAGTTGCCTTTCGCTGTATATTTGTACGCGTCGTCCGGATTGTCCTCGATCGCCAGGCAAGGCTCCGCCACTCCCGGGGAGTAGGCCAGCGACAAGTCTTTCTGTGTGCTGTAAGGTTTCGTTGGGATTACCTCGATCTTCCCCGGACGCCCCTCCGAGTGGTAGAGAAGCGCCTCTTCCTTTTTACTTTTAGCATTGTTTCCCATATCGCAAGTGTTTATTCAGATGATTTCGGTGCTCTGAAAAATCTTTGTTTATATTTGTAAGCCGGAAAATATGAGCCGGACGACTTTTTTTCGAAAAAATCGAGTACAAGGTACGAATTTTTATCGATAGATGGAGCGACTTTTTCAACTTAATTTTCCTCGTTACGTTTTCAGGCTCCGGATGGATGCCGCGCCGCCGCAGATATGGGACGGCGTCCGCAAACGGTGGCTCGTGCTGACTCCCGAGGAGTGGGTGCGGCAGCACTTGATTCGTTTTTTGGTGGAGGAGAAGGGGGCGTTTGCGGCGTGCGTATCTCAGGAACGTCCGGTGGAACTCGCGGGTACGCGGCAACGGGCCGATGTGACGGTGACCGGTCGGGACGGCCGGATCTGTCTGGTCGCGGAATGCAAAGCTCCGCACGTCCCGCTCGACGAGCGGGTGCTCGCCCAGGCGGTACGTTACAACAGCGTGCTGGAGGCTCCTTTCATATTGGTTACGAACGGGCTGCGGCATGTTTGCTGCCGGCGCGATGCGGAATCGGGGCGCTACTGCCCTACTGCCGAATTCCCCGACTTGTCACCATTTTTTCGGGTTTAGCAGTTGTAGCATGTACTCGTCCTGCCAGTCCGACGTGGTTTTCGTCCACTCTTTTTTAAGTCCGATCACCGAAAATCCCTTGCTTTTGAATAGCGCGAGGCTTTGGATGTTCTGCGACGGAATGTCGCAGTACAGTTGGTTGAGGTTCAGCACTTGAAAGCCGTATCGGATCACGATCGACACCGCATGAGAGGCGTAACCCTGCCTCTGGTCGCGCTGGTCGTAGATCAGAATGCCGACCCCCGCCCGGCAGTTGTACGGGTCGAGGTCGAACAGGTCGATGGCGCCGACGGGTTTCCCGTCGGCTTTCGATTCGATGATCAGCCGCAACTGGCGGGTTTCGTAGATATCGCGTTGCTGGTTTTCGATAAACTGTCGCAGCATGTGTTTCGAAAACGGGGCGACCGTGTTGCTCACTTTCCAGATTTCGGTGTCGTTCTCCCATTTGTACAGGATGTTGACATCTTCCGGCTCGAGCGCCCGCAGGCGGATCAGTTCGCTCTCCATCGGATTGGTCATGGCACGCCGCGTTTACAGTGAAATCACCTTGTTGCGGATCAGCATTGCCGCGCCGAGCGAACCGATATTGTCGTCGAGGTTGGTCGTGCGGAACAGCGTGTCGTTGTAAACCAGCCGCAGCGAATATTTGTTGACGGCCGATTTCAGCGGCAGCATCAGGTAGTCGCCGGCGTTGGCCAGGTTGCCTCCGATGATCACCTGTTCCGGGTTGAAAATATTGATCAGAAAAGCGATGCTTTTGCCGATTTTTTCGCCGGCTTCCTCGATCAGTTCGATTGACAGCGTGTCGTCGTTTTTGGCTGCCTGAATGATGTCGTTGATGTGGATCTTATGTTGTTTCTGGTATTTATCCATCAGGATCGTGGTGCGTCCGTTCTTGATCTGCTGGATCATCTTGTTTTCGATGGCGATTCCGGAAACTTCCGTCTCCAAACACCCTTTTTTACCGCAGTCGCAGATGATCTCGTTATCGAAATAGGGCGTATGGCCGAATTCGCCGGCAAAGCCCGATTTCCCGTAGTACAGGTTGCCGTCGATGATGACTCCGATGGCGACGCCACGGGCGAGGTTCAGGTAAACGATGTTCTTTTCGGAACCCGTGCATCCTTTCGTATATTCGCCGTAGCAGCGGGCGCGGGTGTCGTTTTCGATCAGCACCCGGTGTCCGAGCCGTTTTTCCATGATCTCGCTCAGCGACTCTTCGCGCGAGGTGAAATATTTGTAGCTGCGTCCGGTTTTCGGATTCACGCGCCCGGCAATGCAGATTCCGATGCCGAGCAACTTCGAACGGTCTATTTTGCTGTCGTTTATGAACCGGTCGATCGAAGATCCGATTTTGTCGAGGCATTCTTCCGTGTCGTCGAGGATAAAATCTTGCTCGTGTTCCAGTTGGATGATGTTGTTGTGCAGGTCGGTAATCACCATGACGATCTGATCGCGACTCACTTCGATGCCGGCGAAATAGATGGCCGAATGAGTCAGACCGAAAATGTTCGGCCGGCGTCCGCCGCTGGTTTCGATCTTGCCGCGGTCGGCGATGATGTTTTCGGAAAGGAGTTCCTCGACCAGTTTGGTGACTGTCGGGATGCTGACATGCAGCTCCCTGGCCAGATCCGCCAGCGTACATTCTCCTTCGATCGCCATGCGGGCGATGATATTGCGTTTGAGAATGTTGTTTTTTTGAACGATTCCTTTGGCCTTGCCGTTTTCCGGCTGATTGAAAAATTCCTGTAATGAACTCATGGGGTTAAATTCTGTTATGGTTTGATGTTAGGTTTTTCTTTGTCGGGATTCCGAAAGTTCCGGTCCGCCGGCCTCGAAGTCCGCTGATAGCCACTCATTCTTATCTAATTGGGAAACGGCGGTTTCCTAAATTTAGAATGGTGGCGTTGGTTTTCTTTGAGTGCAAAATAACGCAAAATTTTTCATATATCCGACCGAATTAGCCGAAATATTAAAATCTTACGCCCTCTTATTTCATAAAAAAACCGCACTAGTAAAACGTGCGGTTCGGGAAAATCGTATGAGTATCAGCCGTTTTTTTCGGTCGACATTACAATGTTTGCTTCGATTCGCAAACGGCGGCGCGGTCCACTTTCTTGATCAGGCCCTGCAATACGCTGCCGGGGCCGAGTTCGGTGAACTGCGTGGCTCCGTCGGCGATCATGTTTTGCACGATCTGTGTCCAGCGCACCGGAGAGGTCAGTTGGGCGATCAGGTTGGCTTGGATTTTAGCCGGATCGGTGTACGGTTTGGCGTCGACGTTCTGGTAGATCGGGCAGACCGGTTCGGCGAATGGAGCGGCTTTGATGGCGGCTTCGAGCTCTACGCGGGCCGGTTCCATCAGCGGCGAGTGGAACGCTCCGCCGACGTTCAGCTTCAGCGCGCGTTTGGCGCCCGCCTCGGTCAGTTTGGCGCAGGCGGCGTCGATCGCTTCGTTGCTGCCCGATATTACCAACTGTCCCGGACAGTTGTAGTTGGCCGGAACGACTACGCCGTCGATCGCGCTGCATATCTCTTCGACCGTGGCGTCGGGCAGGCCGATGATGGCGGCCATCGTCGACGGATTCTGTTCGCAGGCTTTCTGCATCGCCATCGCACGTTTCGAAACCAGGCTCAGGCCGTCTTCGAAACTCAGGGCTCCGGCGGCTACCAGCGCGCTGAATTCGCCCAGCGAGTGTCCGGCCGTCATTTCGGGTTTGAAGTCCGCGCCGAGCGATTTGGCCAGGATGACCGAGTGCAGGAAGATCGCCGGCTGGGTTACTTTCGTCTGCTTGAGCTGTTCGTCGGTTCCGGCGAACATGATATCGGTGATCGGGAAGCCGAGAATTTCGTTGGCTTTTTCGAACAGTTCTTTTGCAAGGGGAACGTTGTCGTACAGGTCTTTGCCCATTCCGACGAATTGGGCGCCTTGACCCGGGAATACGTATGCGTGCATATTTTTTCGTTTAGTTGGTTAACAGAGAACAAAGATAAGTAATTTTGCCGAAACCCGGCAACTGTTCTCGACGGGGGGCGTATTTCGCAACGAAATGCTCCGGTTTTTGCTACCTTTGCGGAAAATCAAATCGTTCGGACTGATTATGAAAACGAAAATAGCCATCGTAGGGACGGGCGGCGTCGGCGGATTTCTCGGCGGTCTGCTCGCCCGCCGTTACCGGGACGACCCGGAAGTGGACATCTATTTTATTTCGCGCGGACAAGCCCTCGAAAATATCCGAAGCAGGGGATTGATCGTCGAGTCACAGCAGGGAAATTTTACGGCCCGCCCGAAAGCGGCGACCGATTCGGCCGCCGAGATTGGCGAAATGGATTACATCCTGCTGTGCACGAAGGCCTATGATATCGAAGGGGCCGTCGGGCAGATCCGCCCGGCCATCGGGCCGCGGACGGTGATCCTGCCGTTTCTGAACGGCGTGGATAGCGCCGAGAAGATCAAACGAATGCTGCCCGGACATGCCGTGTGGGACGGGTGCGTGTATGTGGTTGCGTTTATCGTCGAGCCGGGCCGTATCGCCGAACATACCAACGGTTACCGTTACCTGTTCGGTTCCGCGCAGGGGCCGGACGAACGACTCGAAGAACTGGAGCGGATTTTTACCGGCGCGGAAGTCCGCGCCCGGTTGGTTCCGGATATTACCCGGCGAGTCTGGGACAAGTTTGCGTTCATCTCGACCGTGGCCACGGCGACTTCCTATACCGACGAGCCTTACGGCGGCGTGCTTGGCAACCCGGACTACCGGGCGCAGTTCACGGCGCTGCTCGATGAATTTCAGGCGGTGGCGAAGGCCAAAGGAATCGTCCTGTCCGACGGGATCGCCGCCCAGGTGGTCGATCAGATGGAACGGATTCCGACCGATACGACGACCTCGATGCAGCGCGATTTCCGGGCGCACCGCAGCACCGAACTGGAGTCGTTGACCGGCTACATCGTGCGCGAAGGGAAACGGCTCGACGTTCCGACGCCGACTTACGACCGGATGTATGCCGGATTGCTGCAACGTTAACGTATTTTGATCGTGATCCGCATACCTCTCCGGCCGCCCGGTTGCGATTTCCGGGCGGTTTTTTGTTGCCATTGGCCGGTAAAATGCGTAGTTTTGTGAAAATATAGACTGTTTCGGAATGAATCTGTTCAAGTTTTTTTGTCCGGTGCTGTTGGGAGCGTTGGTTTCCTGCGCCGGACGATCCGATTGGCGGAAAGATGCGTCGAATCTGATCGGAGAAGGTCGGTTTTCGCAGCTGGACTCGTTGCTGGAAGAGGCGGAACCCGGCGCGTCGGAACAGGAGCTGCGCGCGATCGACTCGCTGCGGGAGGTCATGCGGCGTTTGCGTATCGAATTTTGTTATAACGAAGAACAGATTCTCTCCCGGATCCGGCAGCGGGTGTCCGATACGGTATCTCCGGAGCAGATCCGTCGATGGGAAAAGTCCGGGAAGTTGGAGATGCGGCGGATCGACAGCCGGAAGCGTTACTTCAGCCGTTCGGTAGGCAACCTGATTCTGCTGGCCCCGGAACTGGAAGGATTGCGGCGGATCGACTCGTCGGAGATCGGTTTTCGGGAAAGGCACGCCGCGCGGGTGATTGCAGCGACCGATTCGCTGGGAATGTGTACGAATCCGGTGACGATGACGATTCGCTATACGCTTGTCGTGGAACCGGATGCCGTGCCGGAGGGCGATACGATCCGTTGCTGGCTGCCCTATCCGCAGGAAGGTTTGCCGCGCCAGACCGGTGTCGAACTGATTTCGGCATGGCCTGAGCGGTATGTCGTGGCTCCGAAGGGAACTCCGCAGCGTAGCATTTGTTTCGAACAGCCGGCCCGTCGCGACAGCGCGACCGTTTTCAGGCTCGCGTTCCGGGTGACGACGCGTGCGCAGTATTTCGATCCGGAGGAGCTGTCGAAGCGGGTCGAACCGTACGATACCCTTTCGGAAGTTTATCGCAAATATACGGCCCAGCGTCCGCCGCACCTCGTTTTCAGCGAACGGATCGAACGGAAGGCCCGCGAGTTGGCCGGCGGCGAGACCGATCCGGTGCGGATCGTTTCGCGGATTTACGATTGGATCGACGACATTCCGTGGGCGGGGGCGATCGAGTACGGCGTGATCCCGAATATTCCCGAGTACGTGCTCGATGCCGGACACGGCGACTGCGGACAGGTGAGCCTGCTTCTGATCGCGATGTTGCGCAGCGTCGGGATTCCGGCGCGGTGGGAAAGCGGTTGGATGCTGCATCCGGGACATGTCGGTCTGCACGACTGGGGATCGGTTTATTACGAAGGCGTCGGGTGGGTGCCCCTCGATATATCGTTCGGCAAACTGGCTGCGAGCGCCGATCCGGCCGTCCGCGATTTCTATAAAACGGGCATGGACAGCTACCGGCTGGTCGTGAACAGCGATTACGGGTATCCGTTCGATCCTCCGAAACGGCATATGCGTAGCGAGCCGGTGGATTTTCAACGCGGCGAAGCGGAAACTTCGGAGCGCAATCTCTATTTCGACGAGTGGGATTATCACATGGACGTTACATACGAATAGAATGAAGAGGATAACGAAAAAGGTTTTATGGACGGCGGCGCTGACACTGGCCGTTTGGGGCGCGAAAGCGCAATCCGCCGGCGATCTGGTGGAACAGGTGCGCGCGCGGTACGCTCCGGACAAACGGGTGGCGGTCTTCGAGATCGAGGCCGAACAGGTCAACGATACGCTGTATATATTAAAGGGCAAGTGCGACGATCCGGAAGCCGTTCGTGCGCTCCGCGAGCGGTTGAGGCGGGGCGGGGTCGCCTTTGAGGATTATACGACGCTGCTGCCGTCCCGTGCGCTCGGCGACCGGACGCAGGCGCTCGTCACGCTGTCGTCGGTCAACCTGCGCACCGCTCCGGCTCATGCCGCCGAGTTTGCGACCCAGGCGATCCTCGGAACGCCGTTGCGGGTGCTCGACGTGCAGGGCGGCTGGTATCGGGTGCAGACTCCGGACGGTTATATTTCGTGGGTGGACGACGATGCGATCGCACTGAAAACACCCGGTGAGATGGAGTCCTGGCGGATGTCACAGCGGTTTATCTACACCGGATACATCGGATTCGTCTACGCTGGGCCGGACGAGGAGGGTTCCCGGGTTTCCGATCTCGTGCTCGGAACGGTGCTGGAGGTCGATCCGGCGGGTAAGACGAACCGGAAGTTCATTGCCGTCCGGCTGCCGGACGGACGCTCCGGTTATGTGAAACGCAGCGAAACGCAGGATTTTACCGAATGGGCGGCCCGGGAGTTGCGGCCGGACGGCCTGGAACGCACGGCGCGCAGCATGATGGGAGTGCCTTATCTGTGGGGAGGAACTTCGGTCAAAGGGGTCGACTGTTCCGGAATGGTCAAGACGGCCTATTTCGCCAATGGCGTAATCCTGGCGCGGGACGCTTCGCAGCAAGCCCTGACCGGGGAGAAGATCGCGCCCGAAGCGTGGCGGGATTGCCGCAAGGGCGACTTGCTGTTTTTCGGCAACGCGCAGACCGGCCGCGTGACGCATGTGGCGATGTATCTCGGCGACGGAAAATTCATCCATGCTTCGGGGCGCGTCAAGGTCAACAGCATCGACCCGCAAGCGGAGGACTTCGTCGGGTATCCGTGCCTGTCGATCAGCCGGATCGTCGGCCGGATCGGAACGCCCGGTATCGCGCGGGTGGCCGGCCATCCGTGGTATTTCAACCGATAATCCTATCAATCCGATAACCATGAACAGAAGAGACTTTTTGAAGACCACGGCGATGGGGCTCGTTACGGCCGGGGTGGCCGCTTCGCCGCTGCTGGGCGCTTGTGCGGGGAAACCGAAAAAAGGGCGTAGCGGGAAGCTGAATTTGACGTTCGAGCCGTACGATCTGAAGTTGATCCACCCGTTTACCGTGGCGGTCAATACGCGTACGCATACGCCCGACGTACAGGTGCAGCTCGAGTACGACGGCGTGATCGGCTACGGCGAAGCGTCGATGCCGCCTTACCTCGGCGAGACGCAGGAATCGGTCTGCAAATTCCTCGGATCGCTCGATCTCGGCCAGTTCGCCGATCCGTTCCGAATGGACGAAATTCTCGAATACGTCGATTCGGCGGCTCCTGACAACCGGGCGGCGAAAGCGTCGGTCGATATCGCGCTGCACGATCTGACCGGAAAGCTGCTCGGTCAGCCGTGGTATAAGATATGGGGACTCTCGCCGGAGAAAGCTCCCGACACGTCGTTCACGATCGGGATCGATACGGCGGACGTCGTACGCAAGAAAGTGGAGGAGACGTCGCCCTATAACGTCATTAAGGTGAAGATGGGGCTCGACAACGACAAGGAGCTGGTCGAAATCATCCGTTCGGTGACCGATAAGCCGCTGTGCGTCGATGCCAACCAGGGTTGGAAGGATAAGGAGAAGGCGTTGGAGATGATCGAGTGGCTCAGCGAACGCAATACGCTGTTCGTCGAACAGCCGCTGCCGAAAGAGATGATCGACGAGACGGCATGGATTCGGGAGCGAAGCCCGCTGCCGATTATGGCCGACGAGTTTTTACAACGGCTGCCGGACGTCCGGCGTGCCGAGGGGGTGTACGACGGGATCAACATCAAGCTGATGAAGAGTACCGGCCTGCGTGAAGCCTATAAAATGGCGGTGTTGGCCAAGGCGTTGGGAATGAAACTGATGATCGGATGTATGACCGAGACTTCCTGCGCTATAACGGCGGCGGCCCAACTGGCGCCGATGATGGACTGGGCCGACCTGGACGGCAATCTGCTGATTTCGAACGACCGATTCGACGGGGCCCGGATCGTCGATGGGCAGGTGACGCTGCCCGACCGTCCTGGAATCGGGGTCGTTCCGGTTTAGATTTTTTGAAGAGTACGAGTAAGGAATATAATAAATAAAATAAAGGGCGCCGAATTGAGCGCCCTTGGTTTTTACTTTTTGTTTAACGCCTCTCTCAGCAGGCAGTCGACTAAAATCAGATCATTGTCTTCCCCCACTACTTCTTTGGAGAAAAGTTCTTCATCAGCCAGCCTTTCGGCATTAAAACCGTACTCATTGTAACTTTCGTCCATAGGCACAATTTGATTTTGATCGTTTGTACCTATATAACGCCCGACTCCGGCGATTATTGCCTTTAACTCAAGATTAACTGCTTTTCGTCGATCATTTTGCGCATGTTGATCAGCGCATAGCGCATCCGTCCGAGCGCCGTGTTGATGCTGACGTTGGTTTCGTCGGCTATCTCCTTGAAACTAAGTCCCATGTAGTAGCGCATCAGGACGACTTCTTTTTGTTCGGCCGGCAGGAAATCCACCAGTTTGCGAACATCCTCGGCGATCTGATCGGAGATCATCCGGTCTTCGACCGTCGAATCGGAGAGTTTCCGGTTGTTCAGCAGGTCGTATCCGGCTTCGCCTTCGGAGATGTGGTTTTGCTGTTTTTTCTGTCGGAAATGGTCGATCACCTGATTGTGCGCGATACGCAGTACCCACGAAAGAAATTTTCCGTTTTCGGTGTATCGTCCGTCGTTCACGAAACGGATTACTTTGATAAGAGTTTCCTGGAAAATATCGTCGGCCAGGTCCCGGTCCTTGACCATCATGTTGATGTAATCGAAGACCCGTCGCCGGTGCCGGTTGACAAGTACAGTTACAGCATTCTCATTGCCTGACAGATAGACATTAAGCAAATCGTTGTCACTTAACTTCTTCAGATTCATATACTACTCGTTATTAGTTTAGAGTAGATATTCTCGATAGGCAATTCTTTTAAATAATTAGACTTTAGCGTCGCAATATACATAAATTTTTTGAATTCGCAAATTTTTCTACTCAACATGATTTCGATCCTTTTTACAAAAGCTGTGCCATAATTTGATAAACAGCCTGCTGGAAATTTGCGGGAATCAAAAAATCTGCAAAATTTCCGGAAATACGGAATTTGCAGATTCGGGATAAGACGGATCGGGAAAATCCCGGAGCGTTTTGGCCTATTCTTCGGCGTTGTTTTCGTCCAACAAGTTGGATACCAGAATCCGGCCGCAATATTCGCAAACGATGATTTTCTTATTCATCCGGATGTCCAACTGGCGCTGGGGCGGGATGCGGTTGTAACAGCCGCCGCAGGCGTCGCGTTTCACGGTAACGACTGCCAGTCCGTTGTGCACGTTTTCGCGGATGCGTTTGTAAGCGGCCAGCAGCCGGCTGTCGATTTTCACGGCGGCGGTTTCCGACTGCACGGCGAGGCTTTCGATCTCTTTGGCCGTCTCCTGGTCGATGCTTTCCAGCTCCGCTTTCTTGGCGGCGAGGTCGATTTTGCGGTCTGCTACGATCGCCTGAGCGTCTTCGATCATTTTTTTCTTGACCTTGCTGTCCGCACTGTATTCCTTGATTTTTTTCTCACACAGTTCGATCTCCAGCTTCTGGTATTCGATCTCCTTGGACAGGGAATCGAACTCCCTATTGTTGCGGACGTTGTCCTGCTGGTGTTCGTATTTGGCGATCAGCGTTTTGGCCTGCTCGATCTCTTCCTTGCGCTGTTTGGTCGAAGCCGTCAGTCCGTCGATCTCGGACGTGATGTTGGCAATGCGGGTTTCGAGACCGGCTATTTCGTCTTCGAGATCCTGCACTTCAAGCGGCAACTCACCCTTGATCTTGTTGATTTCGTCGATTTTCGAGTCGATTTTCTGGAGCTCGTACAACGCGATGATCTTTTCCTCTACGGAATAGTCGTTCGATTCGTTGTTTTTTCTGCTGGATGTCGCCATATCTGTAAGAAATTTCTTAAACTAAATAATTTACCGGGTTTATCGAATGTTCACTCTTGCGAACTGCAAAAGTAGCTATTTTTTTTGTAATAATATCATGCAAAAGTGCTATTGCGCAATATTCGCTTTCGAAATGTCCTACGTCTGCCGCGACGATCCGTCCGTCCGGAGTGTAGAAATCGTTGTATTTGAAGTCCGACGACAGGTAGAGATCCGCGCCCGCAGCGACGGCGTCTTCGATCATCGAAGCTCCGGCTCCGGTGCACAGCGCTATGCGTGAGACGGTTTCGCGGCACAGGGCGCTGTAACGGATCGCGCCGCAGTTTAACAGTCGTTTGGTCTCTCGCAGAAACTCCAGCGTCGGGCGCGCTCTGCCGGGCAGTTCCCCGACGATGCCGAACCCCGATTCGGGAACTGTTTCCGGATTCGGTTTCAGCGTCCGCATATTTTGCAGTCCGAGCAATTGCCCGAGCCGGAAACTCATACCCCCGTCGGCGCTGTCCAGATTGGTGTGCGCGGCATAGAGCGAGATGCCGGCGATCAGGCAGCGCGCGGCGATCCGTTGCGAAGCGTCGGCCCCGACGATCCGGCGTAACGGGTGGAACAGCAGCGGGTGATGCGACACGATCAGGTTGGCCCTGTGCCCGATCGCTTCGTCGACGACCGTTTCGGTGACGTCCACGCAGATCAGAACGCCCGTCAGTTCGGCATCCGGGAATCCGATGTTCAGCCCGCTGTTGTCGTAGGTTTCCTGCAGTTGCAGCGGAGCGAACTCTTCGATGACGGTTGCTACGTCGCGTATTTTCATGTCGTTCGTTTTATCGGATGGTTAAAACAGCGATTGTTCGACGATTACCGGACGCCGGGGCTGTTCCGGTTCGGGCGTTGCGGTCGGTTCTTCCGTGCGGGCGGCCTCTTCCGGCAGGTCGAAACGCGGCGCGGCGGTCGCCGGCTGCGGCGGGATCGGGATCTCGCGCTGCAAAAACCGCGGTACGGCCGGTCCTTCGACGGATTCCTCGGCGGCGGGCGGCGCGTCCGGCACGGCTGCGGCATCGGCTTGCAGCGACGGTGGCGCGGTCTCCGGCACCGAGGTGTCGATGAAGATTTCGTCGCCGCCCGATTTCAGCTCTTCGCGGACTTCCAGCAGCAGGGCGCGCATACCCTGTAGTTTTTCGATGATCTCGAGGTTGCGCTCCACGCCTTCGCGGTTGTCCCGCAACCGTTTGGCCGCTCCGGCGAGCGTCATCCCGTTCTCTTTGACCAGGTGATAGATCAATTTCAGGTTTTCGACGTCTTTCGGCGTGAACAATCGGTTGCCCTTTTTGTTCTTGTCGGGTTTGAGGATGTCGAATTTCTGTTCCCAGAAACGGATCAGCGACGGATTGACGTCGAACATCTCCGACACCTCCCCCATCGTGTAGTATATTTTGCGGTTTTTGCGCTCCATCGTGTCAAAATATGCGTACCCTTTCGTAGCCCAAGCAAGGTACAAAAAACAAACCTTTTTGTCAATGCCTTTTCCGAATTTCCCGTCCGGCGGAAAGCGGATGCGTGACATTCCGTTCGCAAATCTTGATTATTCTTTCTACATTTGCAGGCACAAATGTAAGCAATAAAACAGAATCCGCAGCCTGTTTGCCGTTTCCGGCGGAGCTTTCGTCCGGGGTGCGCGGCGTGCGGAGTTTATTTTTCAGGATGGATTTTCAGATTACGGGCGAAGTGGTCGGCGGAAACCGGCTCGGCCGCCGGCTCGGTTTCCCGACGGCCAATCTTGCCGTAGGCGAGTCGGTGCCGGCGCGTAACGGCGTGTATGCCGCGCATTTCACGGTGGACGGGAAGGTGTGGCCCGCGATGGTGAATCTCGGGCGTAAGCCGACGGTGGGCAGCGGTTTGGATCGGGTGCTCGAAGCGCATGTGCTCGGGTTCGACGGCGATCTGTACGGTCGCACCGTTACGGTCGACCTGTTGGAATTTATTCGCAGCGAACGGAAATTCGGGTCTGTCGAAGAGCTTCGGCGGCAGATCGAAGCCGACCGGGCGCAGATCGTCCGGTTTTTCGAAAAGAACGGGAAGAAGAACGATAATCATAAAAAAATACGGAATATGTTGTTGGATTTGAATTTGCCTTACAAAGTGGCCGACATCGCGTTGGCCGGCTGGGGACGCAAGGAGATCGAGATCGCCGAGAAAGAGATGCCCGGACTGATGGCCGTCCGCCGGAAGTACAGTGCGCAGAAACCGTTGCAGGGGGCCCGCGTGATGGGGTCGCTGCACATGACGATCCAGACGGCCGTGCTGATCGAGACGCTGGTCGAGTTGGGAGCCGACGTGCGGTGGGCCAGTTGCAATATTTTTTCGACGCAGGATCATGCCGCCGCCGCGATCGCTGAGGCCGGCGTGCCGGTGTTCGCCTGGAAGGGCGAAACGCTCGAAGAATACTGGTGGTGTACGGCGATGGCGTTGAGTTTTCCCGGCGGCAAAGGTCCGAATCTGATCGTTGACGACGGCGGCGACGCTACGCTGCTGGTTCATAAGGGATATGCGGCCGAGAACGATCCGAAAACGCTCGATTACGCTCCGTCCAACCATGAAGAGGCGGTGATTCTCGACGTTCTGAAAAAATTGTTGGCCGAGGATAACGGCAAATGGCACCGCACGGTGGAGGCGTTGAAAGGGGTTTCCGAGGAGACTACGACCGGCGTGCACCGGCTGTATCAGATGCAGGCCCGCGGCGAGTTGCTGTTTCCGGCCATCAACGTGAACGATTCGGTGACCAAAAGCAAGTTCGACAACCTGTACGGTTGCCGCGAATCGCTGGCCGACGGGATTAAACGGGCGACCGACGTGATGATCGCCGGCAAGGTGGTGGTCGTATGCGGTTACGGCGACGTGGGCAAAGGCTGCGCCGCGAGTATGCGTTCTTACGGAG
Organism: Candidatus Alistipes pullistercoris; assembly: GCF_027665465.1. Taxonomy (NCBI): domain Bacteria; kingdom Pseudomonadati; phylum Bacteroidota; class Bacteroidia; order Bacteroidales; family Rikenellaceae; genus Alistipes; species Candidatus Alistipes pullistercoris. The sequence continues at coordinate 639,591 of NZ_JAQDED010000001.1, forward strand.
CACGGGTGATCGTGACCGAGATCGACCCGATCTGCGCGTTGCAGGCCGCGATGGAAGGATTCGAAGTGAAGACGGTCGAAGACGCCCTGCCCGAAGGCAATATTTACGTCACGACGACCGGCAACTGCGATATCCTGCGGGTCGAACACATGGAAAAAATGCGCGATCAGGCGATCGTCTGCAACATCGGGCATTTCGACAACGAAATCCAGATGGATAAGCTGAACGCCTACCCGGGGATCGCGCGCACCGAGATCAAACCGCAGGTCGACAAGTATACGTTCCCCGACGGACACGCCATTTTCGTGCTGGCCGAAGGGCGTTTGGTCAATCTGGGTTGCGCGACCGGCCATCCGTCGTTCGTGATGAGCAATTCGTTTACGAACCAGACGCTGGCGCAGATCGAGCTGTGGACCGAAAAGATGGAAGTGAACGTTTACCGCCTGCCAAAGCACCTCGACGAAGAGGTGGCTCGGCTGCATCTGGAGAGCCTCGGCGTGCACCTGACCAAACTGACGCAGAAACAGGCCGATTATATCGGCGTGCCGGTCGAAGGTCCTTACAAGGCCGATTTCTACCGGTATTAGGATAAAACGGTATTTCATCGCTCTATCGGAAGCGACTTCTCGGACGGGGAGTCGCTTTTTTGTATATGTGTTTGGATTATAGGAATATTTTTTTAGCCGAGGGAACGGTCTTCAACGGGGTTGGCGGAACCTACCGGCTCGACGGGGATACCTATACCGAAACGATCGATTACGGCTTGCCGGGGATGGTCCGTTTTATCGGGAAACAGGCCGTCTATCAAATCGGCGTAGAGCGGGATACGATGCGGATATCGGGAGTGCTCGACGATCAGATCGAAGTGCGGGAGGTCTGGGTCAGGGTGCGGAAATAACGGAGAAACGATGCCCGTTTGCAATAAAAAGAGACTATCGCCGCATTGCGGGACAGTCTCTTGCGTTTTTCCTCGGAAAATTATTTTACGGGCGTTTTTTTGATGTCTTTGATTCGCAGTTGGGCCGACACGGTGCCCCGGTAGTGGTTCTCGACGACCGAATAGCAGACGTCGATGCATTTGCCCGAACGCACATGCTCGTAATGGGTCGGTTGCTGGAACGCGATGGCCGGGATCGATGTGTTCGGTTTCTGTCCCTGGATCAGGTCCATTTTCAGGTGTTCCTGCTCCGCCCCGACCAACCGGGCGTCGCCGCGGTTGCTGACGCCGCGCGTTACGAATACCGGCGCGTTGTTTTCCGGGCCGAACGGTTGGAAACGGTTCAACGTCGTCCGGAATTTGTGCGTGATGTCGCTGAACAGCAATTCCGAGTCGATCTCCACCTGCGGGATCAGCATTTCGGGATCGATGTGCTCCTCGACATAATCGTTGAACCGCCGCGTGAACTCTTCCACGTTTTCGGGCCGCATCGTCAGGCCTGCCGCATAGATATGTCCTCCGAAATTTTCCAACAGGTCGGCGCACGATTCGACGGCCTGGTACAGGTCGAAACCCGGCACGCTGCGCGCCGAACCGGTGACGTACCCGTTGCTCATCGTCAGTACGACGGTCGGCCGATAGTAAGTCTCGATCAGCCGGGAGGCCACGATGCCGACGATCCCCTTCATCCATTTCGGATTATAGATCACCGTGCTTTTGCGGTTTTTCAGTTCCGGCCGGCTTTCGATGATCTCGTGGGCTTCCTGTGTGATCGAACGGTCGATGTTCTTGCGGTCCTGATTGCAGGTGTCGATGAAGGCCCCGTATTCGGAGGCGACCTCTTCGTCGCGCGCCACCATCAGGTATACGGCCGAGTGTCCGCCCGACGGAGCGGCGTTCTCGTCGTCGGAATCGACTTCCATGCGGCCCGCCGCGTTGATACGCGGCCCGATCTTGAATACGATGTCGTCGATGGTGATGACATGCTTGTCGAGGCCGCAGATTTTAATGATCGACGAAAGGCCCTTGCCGGGCTTTTCGTTCAGGCGTTTGAGGCCGTAATAGGCCAGAATCCGGTTTTCGCCTACCAGCGGCACGATGTCCGAGGCGATGCTGACGACTACCAGGTCGAGCAGGCATTCCACTTCCGAGAAAGGCAATCCTTTGAACTGACAATACCCCTGTAGCATTTTGAACCCTACGCCGCATCCCGACAGTTCCTTGAACGGATAGTTGCAGTCGGGCCGCTTGGAGTCGAGCACCGCCACCGCTTCGGGAATGGTGTCCCCCGGCAGGTGATGGTCGCAGATGATAAAGTCGATTCCTTTGGTCTTGGCATAGGCGACCTTTTCCGTCGCTTTGATCCCGCAGTCGAGCGCGATGATCAGCCCCACGCCCTTGCGCTGCGCGTAGTCGATCGCTTTGACCGAAATGCCGTAGCCTTCGGTGTAGCGGTCGGGAATGTAGAACAGCAGCGACGAGAGTCCCAGCCGGCGCAGGAACGAATAGACCAGCGCGACGGCGGTCGTTCCGTCTACGTCGTAATCGCCGTAGACCATGATCGGCTCGTTTCGTTTGACGGCTTCGTCGATCCGTTCGACGGCGCGGTCCATATCCTTCATCAAGAACGGATCGTGCAGGTTCTCCAGTTTCGGGTTAAAGAATTGCCATGCTTCCTCTTCGGTTTCGATGCCACGCTGAACAAGTAGGTTGGCAAGCACCGGCGGGATATCGAGCGCGGCGGCCAGCGCGGCCACCTTCGCAGCATCCCCTTGGGGCTTGAGTACCCATCTTTTTTCTGCTGACATAACGTTTTTTATTTATTAATTGCTTATTAATCAAATTTTAATCCGTCCCTGTTTCCCGGGCGACGGGCCCCGGCCCTTCCCGCGTGCCGTCACCGTACCTCGCAGCGGAGCAATTGTCCGAAATGCGCGGCGAATTTGCGGGCGACCTCTTCCAGCGTCGGCCGCATCCCGGTCTCCTTTTCGATCGACGTGACTCCTTTGTCGACGAATCCGCACGGATTGATGTACGAAAAATAGCGCAGGTCGGTCGTTACGTTCAGCGCGAAGCCATGCATCGTTACGTAACGGGACGCTTTGACTCCGATCGCGCAGATTTTTCGCGCGCGCGGGGAATCTCCTTCGATCCATACGCCGGTCGCGCCGGCGAGTCGTCCGCCGGCGATACCGTATTCGGCGATCGTCCGGATCACGCTCTCCTCGATCGTCCAAATATAATCCTTCAGGTTCGTGCCGAGCCGTTCGAGATCGAGAATCGGATAGCCGACCAACTGTCCGAGACCGTGGTAGGTGATGTCCCCGCCGCGGTCGGTCTGGAAATAAGTGGCCCCGATCCGTTTCAGGAAACCGTCGTCGACCAGCAGGTTCGACGCGTGTCCGCTTTTGCCGAGCGTATAGACGTGCGGGTGTTCGACGAAGAGCAGTACCTGCTCCGCTTGTCCGCCACCGTTTCGTTTGGCGTCCAGCAGGGCGTTGAAGAAGCGTTTCTGCTCTTCCCAGGCTGCGGAGTATTCCGTCCGTCCGACGTATTTGCTGGTAACGGTTTCCATGTTTCGTTTATTTTTTGCTTCCGCAACATTGCATCGCCTTCTCGGCCATGTAGGACGAACGCACCATCGGGCCGCTTTCGACGTAAAGCATACCGCGTCGCAGCGCTTCTTCCTTGTAAGTTGCGAATTTTTCAGGAGTTACGTAATCGGCGACCGGCAGGTGTTTCAGCGTGGGCCGCAGGTATTGGCCGATCGTCATAATCCGGACGCCGTTGGCGACCAGGTCGTCGATCGCGGCGAGCACTTCGTCGTCGGTTTCGCCGAGACCGACCATCAGGCCGCTTTTGGTTCGGCAGCCCGACCGCGCGATATGCGACAAAGTTTTGAGACTGACTTCGTAACGGGCGCGCGAGCGCACCTGCGAAGTCAACCGGGCGACGGTTTCGACGTTGTGTCCGATAATATCCGGTTTGGCGGCGATCACCGTGTCGATCAGATCTTCCCGCGCATCGAAGTCGGGAATCAGCAATTCGATCGAAGTATCCGGATTTTCGCGGCGAACGGCCCGTACCGTTTCCGCCCATATTTCGGCTCCGCCGTCGGGCAGATCGTCACGCGTTACGGAAGTGACGACACAATGTTTCAATCCCATCAATCGAACGGAACGGGCGAGTTTCTGCGGCTCATCCGGGTCGGGCGGTAACGGTTTTCCGGTGGCTGTCGCACAGAACTTGCACGAACGGGTACAGATTTCACCCAGGATCATGAAAGTCGCTGTTCTGCGGCTCCAGCATTCGGCTTGGTTGGGGCATCGTCCGCTGCTGCATATCGTATGCAGCCCATGTTCCTGTACGATGCGAGCCACTTCGCCGAAATTACTACTGTTATGGAGCTTGATTTTCAGCCAGTCCGGTTTTTTATGTCGCGTTACCTCATCATGACAATCAGGCATTTTTAATTTTATTTACTTTCCAATTGCTACAAATGTAACGTTTTTTTTCAAAATCGAGCCTGTTTCGGGATAATAAATTGCGACGGAACGTCGGATTCGGGATGATTTTTTATCGTTTGTTTTTGCTGCCGGCGCTTCCTGCCGCGCGAAACGAAAAAACGTTCCCGGATTTCCGGGAACGTTTTTAATATCAGGAAAGTAAAGGATCTTATACGCAGCCCTGGGCCAGCATGGCGTTGGCCACTTTCATGAAGCCGGCGATGTTGGCGCCGTTGACGTAGTTGACGTATCCGTCGGGGCCGGTGCCGTATTTCACGCAAGCGGCGTGGATGTCTTTCATGATCGAGTGCAGTTTCTGGTCGACTTCCTGCGGAGACCATGACAGACGCATCGAGTTCTGCGTCATTTCGAGGCCGGAAGTGGCTACGCCGCCGGCGTTCGACGCCTTGCCCGGCGAGTACAGCAGTTTGTTGTCCAGGAAGGCCTTGATCGCTTCGGGCGTAGAGGGCATGTTGGCGCCTTCGGCAACGCAGAAACAGCCGTTTGCGATCAGCGTTTGGGCCTCGTCGCCGTTCAGTTCGTTCTGCGTGGCGCACGGCATCGCGATGTCGCATTTTACGCTCCACGGACGCTGTCCTTCGTAGTAGGTGGCTTCCGGATATTTTTCAGCGTACTCTTTGATGCGGCCTCGGAAAATGTTTTTCAGTTCCATTACATAGGCCAGCTTATCGGCATCGATGCCTTTCGGGTCGTAGATGTATCCCGACGAATCGGAAAGCGTTACGACCTTGGCGCCGAGCTGGGTCGCCTTTTCGCAGGCGTACTGCGCCACGTTGCCCGATCCGGAAATCGCTACGGTCTTGCCTTTGAAGCTTTCGCCCCGCGTAGCCAGCATCTCCTGGGCGAAGTAGCAGGTGCCGTACCCGGTGGCTTCCGGACGCAGCGGACTGCCGCCCCAGCCGAGGCCCTTGCCGGTCAGCGTGCCGGTAAATTCGTTGCGCAGCCGCTTGTACTGGCCGAACATGAAGCCGATTTCGCGTCCGCCCACGCCGATGTCGCCGGCCGGCACGTCCGTGTTTGCTCCGATGTGACGTTGCAGTTCGGTCATGAACGACTGGCAAAAGCGCATTACTTCGTTATCGGACTTGCCTTTCGGGTTGAAGTCCGAGCCGCCCTTGCCGCCGCCCATCGGCAGCGTCGTCAGGCTGTTTTTGAAGGTTTGCTCGAAGGCGAGGAACTTCAGAATGCTCAGGTTTACCGACGAGTGGAAACGGATGCCGCCTTTATAGGGGCCGATCGCGCTGTTCATTTCGACGCGGTAGCCTTTGTTGATCTCGATCTCCCCCTTGTCGTTGAGCCACGGAACGCGGAACATCACGATTCGTTCGGGTTCGGCGATGCGTTCCAGGACTTTCATTTTCTGGAGCACGGGATTTTCGAGGATGTACGGGGCCAGCGATTCTACTACCTCGTGTACGGCCTGGTGAAACTCTTTTTCACCCGGATTTCTGGCGATGATATCGGCCATGAAATCGTCGACATACTTTTGAACGTGTTTTTCCATAGGATTCGGAATTTTATAGAGATTTGTTTTTTCGCACTGTCGGTGTTTGCGACCGTAAAAATAGGTGAATAATATCAGAACGGCAAACGACGATCGGGCATTCGGCCGGCGGATCGTACCGGTGTTAAAAATATAACGGTTCGATTCGTTACTAAATGTTTTTTAAATTTCCGGTATTGATTTCAAATGATAAGCCTTTTGCGAAATCTGGCCGAAAATTGTCAGCGGATAAAAAAAAATTATTTTTTTTAAATTACAATTTAACATGCGCGCTGCGACGGGATTTTACGCCGTCCGCATTTTTCGTGCCGGCTATTTCCCGCCGTTCTCTTCGAGAAACCGCCTGCGAATGATCTCGGCGACCGAACTCCCCTTTTGTTTGCTCTCGAGCCACGACAAAATGTCGAGGTAATAAAACGTCCGGCGTTCGAACGGGTGGTGCTCGAGCGGTTTGAGCCGTTCGTACAGTTGGCGCAGCTCTTCTTTCAGGTTGGTGGCGTACATCGAGTTGAGCCGTTTGAGGAAGGCCATGATCTCCTGTTGCACCTGGTGCATGTCGTTCATCTTGACCAGGAACAGGCACACCGAGCGCACCTGGTAGTCCAGGTTGTAGTCGATGCCCGCTTCGTAAGAGGCGATCAGGTTCAGGATGCGGGCGTAGCATTGCAGATCGCGGTGGATGCGCGGATCGCGCGTGCTGATGATCCTTCCGAGGTAGTCCATGCACTTGCGGTAGTCGCCGTGTCCGAAATAGAGGCAGGCGATTTTGTAGCAAAGCACCATCCGGTGGTGGATATCCAACTCGGTCCCGTAGTCGCGGATATACCGCTCCACTTCCGGGATCATCCGGATGCCTTCCGCGAATGTGCCTTCCCAGAAATGCTTGTTGATGCGGTTGACGTAAATGATCTGCTGCCAGATCATCCGGGCGTTGTCGTTGATGGCGGCGATCGAGTCGGCTTCGTCTTCGAAGTCGTCCAATTTCTGGATGAACCGCCGGTAGCTGCGCAGCAGATAGAGTCCGTCAAGCAGCCGGGAGTATCCCCGCAGGTAGAGATCGTACATCAGCTCTTTCATGTGCGGCGCGCTGTCGAACAGCAGTATCCAGCGACAGACGTATTTGTAGCACGTCAGCATATCGTGCCGGATGTAGTTGTACCAGACCTGCGCCTGGTACAGGTATACTTTTTCGGTGAACGAAAGCTGCCGTTCGTCGTCGTATTTCGCCAGCGTCGGGCCGTAGACCTGGACGATCATGTCGAGGTCTTTCTGCGTACGGGCGTATCCCAGTTGCAGGTAGAGCCCGTAGAGCTGCGACCCGCTGTTCGACAGTTCGTTGATGTTTTTGATCCGCGTGCACAATTCGGCGACTTGCCGGCTGACCGTTTCGCTTTTGGCGACCAGTCCGCGGGAGACGCTCAGCGTCCCGAGCCTTTTCTGAAACTCGATGATTTCGATAGCCTGCGTGTACTGTTCGTAGAACAGCGCCTGTTCTTTCGCTTTTTCGAGGATCTTGGTGCTTTGCCGGAACAATCCCTTGTCGTACAGGATGCGGGCGAAGTCGATCTGTTCGCGAAGTTGGATCGGAACCGTGCGTTGCGCGTCGAGCAGCCGGATGCTGACCAGGATCTGTTTGTAGAGGTGCGCCTTCATGTTCGGCAGCTGTTCCTTCTTGATCGGGCAGCGCTGGAGGATTTTCGTTTCGTCGTATTCGTCCAACGCGTCCATGCAGTCGAAAAGCGAAATGAACTTCGCTTCCTGGTTGCCGGACAGGCGGGTGGCGTAGAGTTTGAAGTTGCGCTTCTCCGCCTTGCTCATGCTCCGGATCAGGTCGTATACGGACTCTTGTTTTCCAGTTACGATGTTCATCTTTTTCGGATTTGTAACAAGCAAAATTACGAAAAAATACAGACAAACCGAAATTTAATGGCTATCTTTGTAACGCATTATTCGAACTGAAATTATGTCTGAATCATCATCACGTTACGCGGGACGCGGGGTTTCGTCGTCGAAAGAGGACGTGCACGCTGCGATCAAAAGCATCGACAAGGGGCTTTACCCCAAGGCGTTTTGTAAAATCATTCCGGATTTTCTGTCGGGCGACGACGGGTCGTGTCTCGTCATGCATGCCGACGGAGCCGGCACCAAATCGGCGTTGGCTTACGCTTACTGGCGGGAAACCGGCGACTTGTCGGTGTGGAAAGGCATCGCGCAGGACGCGGTCGTCATGAATACCGACGACCTGCTGTGCGTCGGCGTGACCGACAACATTCTGCTGTCGTCGACCATCGGGCGGAACAAGCACCTGATCCCCGGCGAGGTGATCGCCGCGGTGATCAACGGCACCGAAGAGTTTTTGCAACACTTGCGCGAACTGGGGGTCGGGATCTATTCGACCGGGGGCGAAACGGCCGACGTGGGCGACTTGGTGCGGACGATTATCGTCGACAGCACCGTAACGGCGCGTACCCGGCGCAGCGACGTGATCGACAATGCGAATATCCGCAGCGGCTGTTATATCGTCGGACTCAGTTCGTCGGGACAGGCGACCTACGAGGACGAATACAACGGAGGGATGGGCAGCAACGGATTGACTTCGGCCCGGCACGACGTTTTTGCGAAGATCGTCGGCGAGAAGTATCCGGAAACGTTCGATCCGGAGGTTCCCAAAGATTTGGTTTATACCGGTAAATACCGTTTGACCGATACCGTAAAGGGATGTCCGCTGACGGTCGGCAAACTGGTGCTGTCGCCGACGCGGACATACGCTCCGGTTGTCCGGGCAATGTTGCAGGAGCACCGCGGCGATATTCGCGGCATGATCCATTGCAGCGGCGGCGGACAAACCAAAATTCTGCATTTTATCGACAAGTTGCACGTGGTCAAGGATAATCTGTTCGAAACGCCGTTGCTGTTCCGGATTATCCAGCGGGAATCGCAGACGCCGTGGCGCGAAATGTACAGCGTGTTCAACATGGGACACCGGATGGAGCTTTACGTCGACAGCGAAGCCGTGGCGGACGACCTGATCCGGATTTCGAAAAGCTTCGGGGTCGATGCGCAGGTCGTCGGTCGTGTCGAAGCGGCCGATAAGGCTTCGGTGACGATTACGCATCAGAACGGGACGTTCGATTATTATAAATAGGACGGGATCCGTTTGAAGAAAACGGCAAGCCGGCTTCCCCCGATCGGGGGAAGCCGGCTTGCTTTTCGGTCGGAAACCGCCGGTTTCTTTTTTGGGGCAAAAAAATAAAGGGTCTTCCTGGAAGATCCTTTACTTTTTATCTGTAAGCGTCCGAAAACGCCCGCGATTATTGAGCGGCAGCAGCCGTGTCGGCAGCGGCAGCGGTCGTATCGGCAGCAGCAGCGGCAGCGGCGGCAGCAGCAGCTTCGGCGGCAGCGATCGAATCGGCAGCCTTGGCAGCGGCGATCGAGTCGGCTTTGGCTTTTTCAGCGCCGGCGTTACCGCAAGAAGCGAAAGAAACGCAGGCAGCAACAACTGCGAGCATCATTACAGATTTAGTAAAAGTTTTCATAGTGACAAGAATTAATTGGTTGAATTATTCAGGCGCAAAGGTATAAAAATGATTGGTTATTGGAACAGTTATCCAGTGAAATTTTTGCCGAAAAATGAATTTTCCCGGTAAAAAATTTGGTTTTGTCGGATATTTTTCGTATAACCGAAGCGGCGCCGGGATCGAAAGCCCCGAATATTACTCTTTTGCGGCGGCATTCCCGGCGGAACTGTCGGGGAGAAGCGACTGGCTCTCCTTGAAAGACGACAACGGAATCTCTTCGCGGGCGACGAATGCGCGGTCGAAAGCGTCTTTGATCTTTCCCCACAGGATGGTCGCTTCTTCCGCAGTCAGGCAGTTGCCGACGGTGACCTTGAAATAAGGAGTGTCGTAAGTCATGTCGGCCGGTATGCCCGGATATAACTCCCGAAAGCGGCTGAGCGCATTCTGCCCCGCCGAACGCGCGTTCTGGCTGTTGTCCGAAAAGATGCGTACCCGATATCCGCGTATTTTGACGCCGGACTGGTTCGTCTGCATCGAACTGACGGCCGAAGCGGCCGTGCCGTGCTCGGTAATCTGTATGCGGCTGCCGTAGGAACCGTCCGGTGCGGCCAGTTGGTTTTTAAACCCGCCCAGTCCCTGGGCTGCGACCGTGGCTGCGGCAGCGGCGAGCGGCAGCAGGATCGTCATGAACTTTTTCATAGATCGATATTTTGCAGGATGTCGGAAAGCTTGATCCCGAACTGCCTGAGAAAGCGTTCGGTCTCCATATCCTCGATTACGTATTTTTTGCGCATCAGGCCGGCCCGGGCTACGACGACGCCGGAGACGGTCGTTCCTTGGACGCCCCGCGACAGCGTGCTCATTACGCCGATCGCGCCGAGCATACCGCCTTCGAAACGCACGTTGACCGGAACGCGCACCGTGCCGTCGAATTTGCGAGGCAGTTTTACCTTTTCGTCCACCCGGGCCTGAACCAGCGTTCGGTCGCCCTTTTTCAGCGTCAGTTCGGCGCGCGCGACCGTGAGGTTCGTTCCCGATCCGTTCGACGCGCGTACGAACAGGTCGATGGCCGTCTGGGAAGTGCCTACGGACTGGACTTGTACGGATTCGATTCCGTCGTAGGAGAGATCTTCGACCCGTACGCACGAAACGATCGGCAGTATCAGCAGCAGGATAATCAGTTTTTTCATGGGCTTGATTGTTTTTACGTCGATGAAACGGGCTTTTCGGCGCTGTAAATCTGCGCTACGCCGCCGAACAGGTTTTTGAAACGCGCGTTGCGGAAGCCCGCGTCGCGGAGAATTTCGGTGAAGCGTTTCCCGTAGGGAAATTCGCCGACCGATTCGGGCAAGTAGGCGTAGGCCGCGCCGTCTTTCGAGATCATTCCGCCGATCCGGGGCAGCACCCGGAGAAAGTAGAATCCGTAACAGGCTCTGAAGATCCGGTTCTGCGGCATACCGAATTCCAGCACGTAAAGCCTTCCGCCGGGCTTCAGGGCCCGGTACAGGCCGGTCATTCCGCCCGGCAAGTCTTCGAAGTTGCGGACGCCGAACGCTACGGTGGCGGCGTCGAACCTTCCTTCGCCGTATCGGGGCGTCTCGGCGTCTCCCTGCGACAGCCGGATGCGGCCGGAGAGTCCTTTCCGTTCCACCTTTTCGCGGCCGATGGCCAGCATCCGTTCGGAGAGGTCGATGCCGGTGATCTGCGCTGCGGGACACGCTTCGGCCAGCATGATGGCCAGGTCGCCCGTGCCGGTCGCCATATCCAGGATTTCGGCGGGCCGGTGCAGGCGCACCATTCGCACCACCCGGCGGCGCCATCCCCGGTCGATGCCGAGCGACAACAAGTGGTTCAGCAGGTCGTACCGGCGGGCGATCCCGTCGAACATCGTTCGCACCTGTTCTTTTTTGCTTTCCGTCTGGTTATAGGGTTTCATCGTTCGGCACTATTCGAAGCGGATCGTTTTCTCCGGCAAAATTAGTGAAATTATCATCGTCGGCAAAGCCAGCAGCGCTACAATGAACAGGAAGGTCGCGGCATTCAGCAGCGCCAGCCACCCCCAGTCGATGAAAATCGGTACGGTGGTCAGGAAATATCCCTCCTGGCTCAGCGAAATCCATCCGGTGCAGTGCTGTAAGAGACACAGGCCGATGCCGACCACGTTGCCCCAAAACATTCCTTTTATAATGACGAACGACGAGCGGATCACGAACATCTTCTGCAGGGCGCGGTTCCCCATGCCGAGCGCTTTCAGCGTGCCGATCATCGACGTGCGTTCGAGCAGGATGATCAGCAGGGCGGCGATCATGTTGAACAGCGCCACGAGCAGCATCACCGTAATGATGACTCCGGCGTTGACGTTGTGCGCGTCGAGCCAGTCGAAGATCATCGGGAAACGCTCCCGGATGTTGATGACGCGCAACGAGTCGTGTTCGTCTCCCGTCAGGTTGTCGAAAACGACTTGGTAGACGTCGTCCGTAAAAGGCTCCAGCCGTCCGAAATCGGACGTGGCGATTTCGAACCCGGTGATCTGCGTCGAATCCCATCCGTTGAGTCGCTGGACGTTGCGTAGGTCGGTCAGCACCATCATGTGGTCTATTTCGCTGAACTGCGTGTCGTAAATGCCCGCGACCCGGAAGAGGTCGCGCCGCGGCGGATCCTGGATGAACAGCATTTCCAGCGGATCCCCGACCGAAACTTCGAGCAGGTCCGCCAGCGAACGGGAGACCGCGATATCCTTGGTGCGGACGCCGCTTTGCACGTCGGGCAGTTCGCCCTCCACGAGGTTTTGTCGGAAAAACGACCAGTCGTACGTGCTGTCCACTCCCTTCAGTACGACGCCCTGCATCGCGCGTTCTCCGCGCGGAATGCCGATCGTGACGGCATAGGGATACATTCCCGAAAAATTCCGCACGCTGCGGATTTGCGACAGGAACGGCTGGTTTTTCGAAATGGGAACCGTTTCGTACGAAACGTTCCCGTCGAGATTGACGATCTGAACATGGGAGCCGAATCCGCTCAGTTTCGCGGCGATCTCTCGCTTGAATCCGAAAATCACGCTGAGCGATATGATCATTACGGCGATGCCGATCGCGACGCTCAGCGTGGCGATGCGCACCATCACGTTGTTTTTGCGCCCGCCGGTTTGCGTCGCGATTCGCCGCGCCAGGAAATATTCGAGGTTCAGTCTGCCCATATCCGCCGTAAAATAGTTTAAAAGCTACAAAGTAACGTAAAATTTCGTATTTTTGCATATAATCGGGAGGTTGGTTTTTGCGCCTGCGCGCAGAACGGGCGAAAAAACGCTACCGTGATTAATAAAATGCCGTTATGGAAAAGACAGCTTTGGTTACCGGCGCTTCCTCGGGAATAGGGACTGCCACCGCCCGCGCACTGGCGCGGCTGGGGTACGACCTCGTAATCACCGGGAGGCGCACCGACCGTTTGCAGAAACTCAACGACGAACTGGAAAGAGAGTACGGCGTGAAAGTGCATGTGCTGGGATTCGACATCCGGGACCGTTTTCAGACCGAAGGCGCGCTGAGCGCGTTGCCCGACCGTTTCCGGGAAGTGGACCTGCTGGTCAACAATGCGGGACTGGCGTCCGGTTTCGAGCACCTCGACGAGGGCGACCCGCACGACTGGGAACGGATGATCGACACGAACGTCAAAGGGTTGCTGTACGTGACCCGCGTCGTGTCGGGGTGGATGATCCGGCGCGGCAAGGGAGGGCATATCGTCAACCTCGGTTCGATCGCCGGAACGCAGGCTTATGAGAACGGAGCCGTTTACTGTGCTTCGAAGCATGCCGTGCACGCGCTTTCACAGGGGATGCGGATGGATTTCCTGAGTCACGGGATCAAAGTGACCGAGATCCGTCCCGGTATGGTCGATACCGAATTTTCGACGGTGCGTTTCCACGGGGATAAGAAACGGGCCGCGGAGGTGTACCGCGGCGTCGAACCGCTGACCGGCGACGACATTGCCGGGATCGTCGCATGGGTCGTTTCGCTGCCGCCGCACGTCAATATCAACGACATCGAGGTAATGCCGTTGCAGCAGGCCAATGCCTATATGACTTTCCGGAAACAGGAATCCGAAACAACGTAATAAAGCGCGAGCAAAAACGTTTTATTCTTAAAAACAGATCATAAGTTGAAACCGCACGTCTTGCAGCGTGCACAAAGAAAAAAGTTGAAAAATGTATTTAGGACCAATCAATGCGGAATGGGTGTTGCTGATCGTTATTGCGATCGTCGGTTTTATCGTGCAGGCGAAGCTCCAATCGGTTTTTAAAAAGTATTCCAAAGTGATGTTTCCCGGCGGTCTGACCGGTAAGGACGTGGCCGAACGGATGCTGCACGACAACGGGATTTACGACGTGAAGGTGGTTTCGACGCCGGGGCACCTGACCGATCACTACAATCCGGCCACGAAGACCGTCAATCTCAGCGAGTCGGTTTATAGCAGCAACAGTGTGGCCGCGGCGGCGGTAGCCGCCCACGAGTGCGGCCATGCCGTGCAGCACGCCCGCGAGTACGCTCCGCTGAAAATGCGTTCGGCGCTGGTGCCGGTGGTTAGTTTTTCGTCGCAGTGGGCGATGTGGGTGATTATTGCCGGAATGTTGCTGCTGAATACCTATCCGGCGCTGTTTTGGATCGGGATCGGTATGATCGCCGTATCGGCCGTTTTCAGTCTCATCACCCTGCCGGTCGAGTACAATGCTTCGGCTCGCGCGATGGAATGGCTGACCGGCAGCTACACGTTGAAGGGCGAACAGGCCGCGCAGGCGAAAGAGGCGTTGGCATGGGCGGCGCGCACCTATTTGGTCGCGGCTCTGTCGGCGGTCGTGACGCTGATCTACTATATCGGGATCGCCCGAAGGCAGTAAGATTTTCGATCGCATGAATCGATAAGGGACGGTTTTTCGAAAAACCGTCCCTTAAATTTTTGTCCCGATGGCGGGATGCGCCGCGCGATCGTCAGTATCCTGCCTCCGTGATCCGGTTCAGCGCATCTTCCAGGTCGGCGCAACTCTTTTCGATCGACCGGGCCAGGTCGCCGAACGGATTTTTGACCGTGTAGTTGTGGCAAGGCGGATACTCCATCACGAACCTTACGGCCGCCACGGTTCCTTCTCCCGACGGGAGCGTATCCCGGAGCGCTTCGGGAAAGCGGCGGGAATCCATGTACAGGCCCGTGCGTATCGTTTCCATATCCGATACGCATCCCGCAATGGCGTCGTTGATCGAATTCTCGGCCAGCCGGATATCGTCGATGACCGACAGCAGTTCGGGCTCCATGTACTGCATCGTCCCCGATTGTTTCAGGATGTCTTCCGAGGCCGACGTGGAGGTGAATACGTTTTTTTCGAGCAACAGCGTCAGGAATTTTCCGAGCATTTCGGGCGGCAACGTGTCGTAGCGGTCGCCGGCCCGTACGATGCGGTCGGTGGAAGCGCAGATGCGGCGGCAGTTGTCGGCGGTTTCCCGGTAATACTCGAACGATTCGCGTGCATCCGCTTTCAGCACCGCGATGACTTCCCGGATGTCCTGACGGTGGTTGTACTCCTGGATGGCCCTGTCCGTCCCGAAAGTCAGGACGATACTGGCCACTACGGCGATAAAGTTCGGGAAAAACGCTCTCCACGTTTCGGTTTCAAACAGATTCATCGGTTGGGTTCGTTTCATGTTCCGGCGGTTTCGGGGCCGGACGCAGGTTTGTCTAACGACTAAAGGTAATGATTTTGGCGCGGAGATCGGATGCGGTCCGAAGAAAAAAATCCCGGCGCAAAAACGCCGGGATTTTTTCGGTTATAAAGGATTCTCGTCTTAAAGTTTCGGGCCGGCGGCAACCAGTTTCTTGCCGGCTTCGTTGCCTTCGAATTTCTTGAAGTTCTTGATGAAACGTTCGGCCAGGTCTTTGGCTTTGGCATCCCACTGCGCGGCTTCCGCATAGGTGTCGCGCGGATCGAGGATCTTCGGGTCTACGCCCGGCAGCGCGGTCGGAATTTCGAAGTCGAAGTACGGCATCTTTTTGGTCGGAGCCTTGTCTATCGAACCGTCGAGGATCGCGTCGATGATTCCGCGGGTGTCCTTGATCGAAATACGCTTGCCGGTTCCGTTCCATCCGGTGTTAACCAGATAGGCCTTTGCGCCGGAAGCCTGCATTTTTTTCACCAGTTCCTCCCCGTATTTGGTCGGATGCAGCGACAGGAAGGCTGCGCCGAAGCAGGCCGAGAAGGTCGGAGTCGGTTCGGTGATGCCGCGTTCGGTTCCGGCCAGTTTGGCGGTGAAGCCGGACAGGAAGTAGTATTTGGTCTGTTCCGGGGTCAGGATCGAAACCGGAGGCAGCACGCCGAAAGCGTCGGCCGACAGGAAGATCACCTTTTCGGCAGCCGGGCCTTTCGAAACCGGTTTAACGATGTTCTCGATGTGGTAGATCGGATACGAAACGCGGGTGTTTTCGGTTACCGATTTGTCGGCGAAATCGATCGAACCGTCCGCACGCACCGTTACGTTTTCGAGCAGCGCGTCGCGCTTGATGGCGTTCCAGATGTCCGGTTCGCTATCCTTGTCGAGGTTGATCACTTTCGCGTAGCAGCCGCCCTCGAAGTTGAAGACGCCGTCGTTGTCCCAGCCGTGCTCGTCGTCGCCGATCAGCAGACGTTTCGGGTCGGTCGAAAGGGTGGTTTTGCCGGTGCCGGACAGCCCGAAGAAGATTGCGGTGTTGCCGCCCTTCAGGTCGGTGTTGGCCGAGCAGTGCATCGAAGCCATGCCTTTGAGCGGCAGCAGGTAGTTCATGTAAGAGAACATGCCTTTTTTCATTTCGCCGCCGTACCAGGTGTTGATGATGACCTGCATCTTTTCGGTCAGGTTGAATACGACCGCCGTTTCGGAGTTCAGCCCCAGTTCCTTGTAGTTTTCCACTTTGGCTTTCGACGCGTTCAGTACGACGAAGTCGGGTTCGCCGTAGTCGGCCAACTCTTCGGCGGTCGGGCGAATGAACATATTGGTCACGAAATGAGCTTGCCAGGCCACTTCCATGATGAAGCGGATCTTCAGGCGGCTGTTTTCGTTGGCTCCGCAGAACGTGTCGACGACGAACAGGCGTTTTTTCGAAAGCTCGTCGGTGGCGATGTCTTTCAGCACTTTCCAGCTCTTTTCGCTGATCGGCTTGTTGTCGTTCTTGTATTC
The DNA here is from genome assembly GCF_027665465.1 of Candidatus Alistipes pullistercoris. Classification (NCBI taxonomy): domain Bacteria; kingdom Pseudomonadati; phylum Bacteroidota; class Bacteroidia; order Bacteroidales; family Rikenellaceae; genus Alistipes; species Candidatus Alistipes pullistercoris. Next base: position 656,273 of record NZ_JAQDED010000001.1, read on the forward strand.
GTCGGAAGTCCACCAGATCGTGTTCTCGGTTACGGCGTCTTTCACGAAAAATTTATCTTTCGGAGAGCGGCCGGTGTAAACGCCGGTCATCACGTTTACGGCTCCCATATCGGTTACTTGTCCTTTTTCGAAACCTTGCAGACCCGGTTTGGTCTCCTCTGCGAACAGTTGATCGTAAGAGGGATTGTGTACGATCTCGGTAACGCCCGTGATCCCGTACTTGCTCAAATCAATCTTTGACATAATTTTAATTTATTTAGTTAATGCTCCTCTTTCGGAAGTATCGTTCAGTCCGGTTTTATCCGGTAATCAGCGGCAAAGATACGTATTGTTACCAAAATAACAATTAAAATATTAAAAAAAATTATTATCGGTTCGCTCCGATAAATTTCTGTTAAGCAGTTAATTGTCGTTGTTCGGGGGCGTTTCGTTCCCGGAATCTTTTTTAAAAATCAGTCGTTCGGCCAGCCGGGCGAGCGGAATCCCCGCCAGCGCTCCGGCCGAATTGGCCGCGAAGTCCAGCCAGTCGGCGCTCCGGTCGAAGTACTCCCCTTGCAGCAGTTCGATGGTTCCGGAAAAAATAATGGCGCACAAGGCGACCCAGATCCGGTTTCCGCGCGACGGTTGCAGCCACAGCAGCAACAGAAGCACCTGTCCGAGATAGAAACAGAAGTGGACGATCTTGTCGAAATGGGGGATCCGGGCCAACCATCCCATCGGGGGCAAATCGTCGCCCGGACTTAGCGACCCGTAGAGAATTACCGCCGTCCAGACGAAAAAAAGGACCCCGGCGACCTTTATATGTCTCTTTTTTTCCATATTTTTGTAATCATCGGAATCCGTGCGGAAACCGCCCGCAAAGGTATGCATAATAACCGTACGGATTGTTTTAATACCCCAGATTTTATGGCCGGCATTTACATTCATATCCCGTTTTGCAAAAGTAAATGCCATTACTGCGATTTTTATTCCTGCACGTTGCTTGCCAAAAAAGAGGCCGTGCTCGCTGCCGTTGCGGACGAGTTGGCCTGTCGTGCCGGTTTTCTGCAGGGCGAACCGGTGCGGACGGTTTACGTCGGCGGCGGCACGCCGTCGCTCTGCACGCCGTCGGAACTGGGGGCGTTGATCGGCCGTATTCGGGACGTTTACGACGTATCCGGGCTGCAGGAGGTAACCGTCGAAGCCAATCCGGACGACCTGACGGCGGATTGGCTGACCGCGCTGCGAGTCGAGGGCGTGAATCGGCTCAGCATCGGAATTCAGTCGTTCATCGACCGCGATTTGCGGTGGATGCACCGGCGCCACGATGCGGCATCGGCCGTGCGGGCCGTCGGGGAGGCGCAGCGGGCCGGCTTCGAAAACCTGACGGTGGACCTGATTTACGGCATCCCGCAGATGAGCCTCGCGGAGTGGGAACAAAACGTCGGACAGGCGATCCGGCTCGGCGTACAGCATATTTCGGCCTATCACCTTTCGGTCGAGCCGGGAACCGTTTTCGGCAAACGCCTGCGCCGCGGCGCGTTGCGCGAAATCGATCCGGAACGGAGCGTAGCGCAGTACCGCTTGTTGCACGAGATGCTGACCGGAGCCGGGTTCGAACATTACGAGATTTCGAATTTCGCCCGGACGGGATTCCGATCGCAGCACAACGGCAATTACTGGAACGGCACCCGTTACCTCGGCGTCGGGCCGTCGGCGCATTCGTTCGACGGGGCGCTCCGGCAGTGGAATGCGGCGGACGTGCGGCTCTACTTGGAGCGCGAACCGCGGCAGGAGCATTTCGAAAGCGAAACGCTGTCGGAACATGCCGCCTACAACGAGTTCGTGATGACGTCGCTGAGGACGGCGTCGGGGCTCGACGCCGACGTGCTGGAACGCCGATTCGGGGCACGGAAATTGCAATATTTCACGCGGCTGGCCGTTAAATTTCTGGCCGAAGGGACGCTGGTACGCACGGGCTCCGCGTATCGCATTCCGTTTGAACACTATCTGATTTCGGATACGGTGATATCCGATCTTTTTTATGTGGAATGACGCCGGGATTCCGGAAACAAAACGTATCTTTGTTAGGAACGTTAAATTGAAAATCAAGTATATCTAAAAATAGATGAAAATGTCAAACAACGAAGAAGTTAAGAAGATGCCCGACTATCTGTTCGAGGTGAGTTGGGAGGTGTGCAACAAGGTCGGCGGCATCCATACCGTGATCGCAACCAAAGCGTTGACAATTTCGAAACAGCTGGGAGACCATTACATCCTGATCGGACCCGACGTGCACCGCGAGGATGTCAACCTCGAATTCGAGGAGGACCCGGCGCTGCTCAAGGAGTGGAAACAAGTGCTGTTCGCCAATCATAACATACGGGTCAAGACCGGCCGGTGGAAAGTCAAAGGGAAGCCGTTGACGATCCTGGTCGATTTCAGCCAGTTTTTCTCGAGCAAGGACGATGTGTTGAAATTCCTGTGGGAGAGTTACCGGGTCGATTCGATCAGCGGGCAGTGGGATTATATCGAGCCCGTGCTGTTCGGGGCGGCGGCCGGCAAGGTGATCGAGAGCTACGTGAATTATTTCTGTTCGGCGACCGACCGGGTGGTGGCTCATTTCCATGAATGGATGACGGCCAGCGGCGGATTGTACCTACAGAAACATTCGCCTTACGTCGCCACGGTATTTACCACCCATGCGACGGTCATGGGGCGTTGTATCGCCGGCAACGGACTGCCGCTGTACGGCGATATGACGCGGTTGAACGCCGACGAACTGGCGCGGCGGTTCAACGTGGTTGCCAAACATTCGCTGGAAAAGACGTCGGCCGCCAATTTCGACTGTTTCGCGACGGTCAGCGACCTGACGGCGCGCGAGTGCCGCTATCTGCTCGGCAAAGAGGTCGACGTCGTTACGCCGAACGGCTTCGAGGACGACATTGTCTGGGAAGAGGCCGAGTTGCTCGAGAAACGCGCTTCGGCGCGCAAGGCGATGATCGAAGTCGCCGAAGCCTGTCTCGGCGTCAAATACGACCGCGAACCGCTGATCGTCGGAACCAGCGGGCGTTACGAGTTCAAGAACAAGGGACTGGACGTGTTCGTCGATTCGCTGTTGAAGCTCTCCGAAGACGATTCGTTGCAACGTCCGGTGCTGGCCTACGTAACCGTGCCGGCCGGAAACAACGGGCCGCGCAAAGACTTGCAGGCGCACCTGAACGATCCGAACAACCCGATCGATCCGAACGTGCTGCGCAATACGACGCATTATCTTTCGGCTCCGGAGTGGGACCCGATCATCGGCCGGATCAAAAATTCCCGCCTGATGGACCCGGCGTGTCCGGTACAGTTGGTGTTCGTGCCTTCGTATCTGAACGGAGACGACGGGATTTTCAACAAACACTACTACGAATTGCTGTGCGGCATGGACGTGACGGTATTCCCGTCCTATTACGAGCCGTGGGGGTATACTCCGCTGGAAAGCATCGCTTTCTCGGTGCCGACGATCACTACGTCGCTGACCGGGTTCGGCCTGTGGGTCGACGGCAAACTGAAAGAACACAAGGGCGTCGACGTGATCGCGCGCAACGATACGAACGATTCGGAAGTAGTTGCGGCCATCTCGGACGCGCTGAAAAATTATTGCGCGATGGATCGGCAGCAATACGATTCGTACCGGGTGTCGGCCCTTGAGATATCGAAGATCGCGCTGTGGAAAAACCTGATCGAATTTTATTACGAGGCGTACCGGAAGGCCAACGACCGGGCGACGACGCGGAACAACCGCGCCGCATACGACGGGGGCGGCGCGCATACCGAGCAGATCAACTTCGTCAAACAACAGTTGGTTAGCAATACCCCGTCGTGGACGCGCCTGATGGTCGAACGCAAGCTGCCCGAACGACTGCGTCCGTTGGAAGAACTTTCGAAAAACCTGTGGTGGTCGTGGACGATGAGCGCTTACGAGCTGTTCGAATACATCGACAACGCGCTGTGGGTCAAATGCGAAAAGAATCCGATCGACTTTCTCGACAAGCTGACCTATTCGCGGATTCTGGCGCTTGAAAAAGACGAAATATTCCTCGGCAAGATGGATGCGGTGTACGCGCAGTTCGAGGATTATATGCGGCAGAAAGCCGATGCCGAAGGGCCGAAGATCGCCTATTTCAGCATGGAGTACGGACTGCACAGTTCGCTGAAAATCTATTCGGGCGGACTCGGGATTCTGGCCGGAGATTACCTGAAAGAAGCCAGCGACAAGAACGTGCCGATGGTGGCGGTCGGATTGCTGTACCGTTACGGTTATTTCACGCAGCGGTTGTCGGCTTCCGGCGCTCAGGAAGCCAGCTACGAGGCCCAGAATTTCCTGAAGCTGCCGATCACGCCGGTGCGCGACGAGGAGGGGAACTGGATGGATATCCGGATCGCTTTCCCGGGACGGGACATTACGGCGCGCATCTGGCGCTGCGACGTGGGGCGCACCGAGCTGTATCTGCTCGATACCGATCACGACCTGAACCAGGAGGAGGACCGTTCGATTACGTTCCACCTGTACGGCGGCGACTGGGAAAACCGGCTCAAGCAGGAGATGCTGCTCGGCATCGGCGGTATCCGGGCGTTGCGGGCGCTGGGCATTCGGCAGGATGTGTACCATTGCAACGAAGGCCATGCGGCTTTCACCGGGATCGAACGGATCCGCAACCTGATCCACAATAAAAAGCTGTCGTTCAGCGAAGCCCTGGAGGTGGTGCGTTCGTCGTCGTTGTTCACGACGCATACGCCGGTTCCGGCCGGACACGACGCTTTCCCCGAATCGATGATCCGGCAGTACATGTCCCACTACCCCGACCGGCTGGAGATCACGTGGGAGCAATTCATCAACCTCGGCAAGACGAATCCGAACGATCCGAACGAAAAGTTCTCGATGAGTTTTTTGGCCTGCAACCTTTCGCAGGAGGTCAACGGGGTGAGCTGGCTGCACGGCGAGGTCAGCAAGGAGATCCTCGGCGGCATGTGGCCGGGGTACTTCAAGGACGAGCTGCATATCGGCTACGTGACCAACGGAGTGCATTTCCCGACCTGGTGCGCCGCGAATCTGCGCCGGCTGTATGCCCGGTTTTTCGGGGACGGGTTCCTCGAAAAGGATTACAAGATCTCGGCATGGCAGAAAGTGCATAATATCAGTAACCGGGAGTTGTGGGACGCCCGTCTCGTGCTGAAAAACAAGCTGATCGACCATATCAAAAAACGCGTCAGCGATCCGAAGCAGTTCCGGTTCGACTCGCCGCGGCAGATGATCCGGATCCAGGAGGCGCTGAAGCCCGACGTGCTGACGATCGGTTTCGCACGCCGCTTCGCCACGTACAAACGCGCGCACCTGCTCTTTACGAACCTCGACCGGCTGAACAACATCGTCAACAATCCGACGTGTCCCGTGCAGTTCATTTTCGCCGGCAAGGCGCATCCGAACGACAAACCCGGCCAGGACCTGATCAAACGGATCGTCGAAGTGGCCGCGATGCCGCAGTTTACCGGGAAGATCATCTTCCTGCAGAATTACGATATGGAGCTGGCCCGCCGGATGGTGCAGGGCGTCGACGTATGGCTCAATACGCCGACCCGTCCGCTGGAAGCGTCCGGCACCAGCGGCGAAAAGGCCGTCATGAACGGCGTGATGCAGTTCAGCGTGTTGGACGGCTGGTGGGTCGAGGGATATCGCAAAGGCGGCGGATGGATGCTGCCGATGGAACGGACGTTCGACGACCAGGGCTTCCAGGACGAAATGGACGCCGAATTGATCTACAATACGATCGAAGAGGAGATCGTGCCGAAATACTACCGCCGCGACGAGGAGAATATTCCGAACGACTGGATCGAATCGGTCAAGATCTGCGTGGCGGACATTGCGGCCAACTTTACGACCAATCGGATGCTGACCGACTACGAGGAGCGTTTTTACCATAAGCTGTACGACCGGAACCAGCAGATGGTAGCCCACGACTATACGCAGGCGCGCGAGATCGCGGCCTGGAAACGGCGGGTCAGCAGCCGGTGGGACAAGGTGCATGTGATCAGCGTAAAGCGGCTCGACATGGGCAAAGAGGCCATCTTGATCGGGCATAGTTACGACATCGAGGTGATCGTGGACATCGACGGGCTCGCTCCGGAGGACATCGGCGTGGAAATGATTCTTTCTGACCAGATCATCGATGGCAACGTGCGGGTGGTCGCCAAACGCGAACTGAATTTCGTGCGCGAGGAGGGTACTCAGGCCTATTATTCGATCCAGTCCACCCCCGAGGCGACCGGTTCGTTCGATATGGCGATCCGCGTGTTCCCGAAGAACGCGAAACTGCCGCACCGGATGGATTTCGCTCTGGTGAAATGGGGTTGATAATCAGCCTGATGTCCGAACGACGCGTTCGATGAGGAGCGTGTCGGCGAAGAGCGCTCCCTCGCTGTCGGAAAGGCTTTTCGGCGCCGCAAATTTTTATTGGATTTCGCGCAATTTTTTCTTAAATTTACGCGTAGATATAGAAAATAAATGGAGGATATGGCAGTTTTGCATTTCGACAAAAACGAGTTGGGGAATCTGGAGTATTCGCTTCAGCGCGAGATGCTCAGTACCAACCGCGCGGGAGGGTATATGAGTACGACGATCGTATGCTGCAATACGCGGAAATACCACGGGCTGATGGTGTGCCCGAAAGACGATGACGACGAGAATAATTACGTGCTGCTGTCGTCGGTGGATGAAACGATCGTTCAGCACGATCAGACGTTCAACCTGGCGATCCACCGTTTTCCCGGCGTGTACGAACCCCGGGGGCATAAGTATATTACCGATTTTACCTATACGCCGACGCCGGCGATTACGTACCGCGTGGGCGGGGTCGTGCTGAAAAAAGAGTTGCTGTGGATTCATTCGCGGACGCAGTTGCTGATCCGTTATACGTTGCTGGACGCCCGCTCGGATACGCAGTTGAGGCTGCGGCCCTTCCTGGCGTTCCGCGACCGGCACGGGCTGAGTAAGGCTAACCTGTTCGCGGACGGTCACAGCTACCCGATTCCCGGCGGCGTGCGGAGCCGGCTCTACGAGGGATTTCCGTGGTTGCATATGCAGACGAACGTTCCATGCGAATTCGTCGCTGCGCCGGATTGGTATTATAACTTCGAATATGCCGAGGAGATCGATCGCGGTTATCCGGGGCACGAGGACCTGTTGACGACCGGTTATTTCGAAACGGATATCGTCAAGGGGCAGAGCGTTATTTTTTCGTGTTCGACCGAGGAGGTCGATCCGGCGACGCTCGAAAAGGATTTCATGGAAGAGTTGGCGCGCCGGTCGAACAAGATCGATTTCTTGTCGTGTCTGCGGCATTCGGCCAGGCAATTCATCGTGCGTCACGGCGATAAGACCGAAGTGGTGGCCGGATATCCGTGGTTCGGCCGGTGGGGACGCGATACGTTCATCGCGCTGCCGGGCATCACGCTGACCCAGGGCGGCGTCGAGTCGTGTTGCGAGGTGATCGATACGATGGTGCGCGAGATGAAAGACGGCATGTTTCCGAATATGGGCAGCGCCTACAATTCGGTGGACGCTCCGTTGTGGTTTTTCTGGACGTTGCAATGCCTCGAAAAGCATATCGGCGGCGGACGTAAGCTGTGGAAGGCCTACGGCAAGCCGATGAAAGAGATCCTGGAGTCGTATATGCGCGGAGGCGAGTGGGTGCAGGTGCGCGAGAACGGACTGGTATGGGCCGCGCATCCGAATTATGCGATGACCTGGATGGACGCCGTCGTGGACGGCCGCCCGGTGACGGGACGCGAGGGCTATCAAGTAGAGATCAACGCATTGTGGTACAATGCGATTTGTTATACGCTTGAACTGGCGCGGAAAAATAAGGATACCGATTTCGTGAGCCGTTGGGAGCGGATGCCCGAACGGATCAAGGAGTCGTTCGTCGGGCTTTTCTGGTATCCGGAAGAGTCGTTCCTGGCGGATTATGTGGACGAACAGGGGCAGAACCGATTTATCCGGCCGAACCAGATCATCGCCTGCTCGCTGCCGTACGGTATGCTCAGCGACGCGATGAAGCTCGACGTGATCGACAAAGTGCATCGTCACCTGTTGACGCCCAAGGGGCTGCGGACGCTTTCGCCGCGCAATCCCCTTTACAAAGGGCACTACGGCGGAGATCAGCCGACCCGCGACCGCGCATACCATCAGGGAACCGTATGGCCCTGGTTGCTGGAACACTATGTGAAGGCCGGCTTCGATATGCACGGGAAGAAGTTCCTGAACGAAGCGGAGGATATTCTGAAAAATTTCGAAGAAGATATCAGTGTCAGCGGAATCGCTTCGATCAATGAGATTTACGACGGAGATCCTCCGCACTGTCCGAGGGGTTCCGTTTCGCAGGCGTGGAGCGTAGGCGCCGTTTTGCGGATCGACCAGATGATACAGGAGTGTAAATCTAAAAAATAAAGCCGGGAAAAGGGGGTGCGGAAACCGGACGGCAGGTTGTTTGCAAGGGAATTGTTTTTTGAAGGAACGGTTGAGGCCGGCAAACCGGATTTTCCGGAAAATTTCAGAAAAAGCTCCGCTGTTTATGGGTCGGTGTGGAAAAGAGGAAAACGAATTGAATTGATATAAAATAATAAAAACCATAAAGCAGATGAGAGTATTGATGTTCGGATGGGAATTTCCGCCGCATATCGCGGGAGGACTGGGAACCGCATGCTACGGATTGACCCGGGGACTGGCCAAGCACGACGTCGGGGTGATCTTCGTGGTGCCGAAGGCTTACGGGGACGAGGACGGCCGTTTCGTACGGGTCGTCAACGCGAGCGACGTGGAAGTGTCCGCGGACGATACGCGGGAGAAAGAAATTTGGGAGAAGCTGACGTTTATCCATGTGGATTCCAATATGGTGCCCTATGTGTCTCCCGAGGAGTTCGACGATTATTCGAGGCAGTTCCGCGAAACCGGGGAGTTGCCCGGGCGACACGACGTATGGAAAGAGCGTTATGCTTTTTCCGGGAAGTACGGGCCGAACCTGATGGAGGAAGTGGCGCGCTATGCGATGGTCGCCGCGCAGATCGCTCGGGATAGGGCCGGGGAGTTCGATGTGATCCATGCGCACGACTGGCTGACCTACTATGCGGGGATCGCCGCCAAACGGGTGTCCGGCAAGCCGCTGGTAGTACACATGCACGCGACCGAGTTCGATCGTAGCGGCGAGCATGTCAACCAGTCGGTCTATAACATCGAACGGGCCGGCATGGAAGCCGCCGACCGCGTGATCGCCGTGAGCAACCTGACGCGCAACATCGTGATCGAGAAATACGGGATTCCGGCGGACAAAGTCGTGACCGTGCACAATGCGGTGCGTTTCGACAAGCGGGATTCCGGGGAGAGCGAACGGAACGTGGAGGATAAGATCGTGACGTTCCTCGGGAGGATCACCTACCAGAAAGGCCCCGACTATTTCGTCGAGGCGGCGGCCAAAGTGCTCAAACGGTTGCCGAACGTCCGTTTCGTCATGGCGGGCAGCGGCGATATGTTGGTCCATGTGATCCGGCGCGTCGCCAAGCTGGGGATTGCCGACCGGTTCCATTTTACCGGGTTTCTGCGCGGGGACGAAGTGCAAAAGATGTTCGGTATGAGCGATGTGTATGTGATGCCGTCGGTGTCGGAACCGTTCGGAATTTCGCCGCTGGAAGCGATGAAGTCGAACGTCCCGGTGATCATTTCGAAACAGTCGGGAGTGGCCGAAGTGCTCGATTACGCGATCAAGGTCGATTATTGGGATGTGGACGCGATGGCGGACGCGATTTACGGCCTGTTGAAATATCCGTCGCTGGCGGCGATGTCGGCCGAAAAGGGGAAAAGCGAAGTGATTAATCTGAAATGGGACAACGCGGCCGGCGAAGTGCTCGATGTTTACCGCAGTTTGGTCGGATAAGGGACGGACTATAAAATACGAGGTTATGAAAACAATCTGCATCTATTTTCAGGTACATCAGCCGATGAGACTGAAAAAGTACCGTTTTTTCAATATGGGTAAGGACCACGAGTACCTGGACGATTACGCCAATCGTGCGATCATGCAGAAAGTGGCGCGGGAATGCTACCTGCCGATGAACGAGCTGTTAGCCGGACTGATCCGCAAAAACGGCAAAAAGTTCAAAGTCAGTTTTTCGATTTCCGGGATCGCGGTCGAACAGTTCAGGATGTATGCGCCCGAAGTGCTGGACAGCTTCCAGGCGTTGGCGCGTACGGGCTGCGTCGAGTTCTTGGCCGAAACGTATTCGCATTCGCTGGCGGCGCTGGCCGACCGGGACGAATTCGTGGCTCAGGTGAAGCAGCACTGTGCGTTGATGGAGAAGGAATTCGGCGTAAAGCCCACGGCTTTTCGCAATACCGAACTGATCTATTCGGATCATATCGGTGAAGTGGTCGCTTCGATGGGGTTCCGCACGATGTTGGCCGAAGGCGCCAAGCACGTTCTGGGATGGAAAAGTCCGAATTACGTCTATGCCAATGCGATTGACCAGAAGTTGCACCTGCTGCTGCGGAATTTCAAGCTGAGCGACGATATTGCGTTCCGTTTTTCTGACCGGGGATGGTCGCAGTGGCCGCTGACGGCCGAGAAATACGTGAGCTGGCTGAACAATCCGGAACTTCCGGGCGAGGTGATCAACCTGTTTATGGACTACGAGACGTTCGGGGAGCATCAGAAGGCCGACAGCGGGATCTTCGAATTCATGAAACACCTGCCGAATGCAGCGCTGGCGACCGGGTCGCTGAAGTTCGCCACGCCGACCGAGGTATCCAAAAAGTTCCAGCCGGTGGCTATCTTGCACGCTCCCTACCCGATTTCGTGGGCCGACGAGGAGCGGGACATTACGGCCTGGCTCGGCAACGAACTCCAGAACGAAGCGTTCAAAAAACTTTATGCGTTGAAAGATAAGATCCGGGCGATCAATCATCCCGATTTTTACCATGCGTGGAATTTCATGCAGGTGTCGGATCATTTTTATTACATGGCGACGAAATGGTTCTCGGACGGCGACGTTCACAGCTATTTCAACCCGTACGAGTCGCCTTACGAAGCGTTCATCAATTACATGAACGTGCTGAGCGATTTCGAGATCGAGGTCGACCGGAAATATAAGGAAACGATGCAGGAATCGGTTCCCGCCTGACGGGCGGGAACGCTGTTCTGCAAAGCGGGCCGGGTTTCGAAACCCGGCCCGCTTTGTTTCGGAGATACTATAAATGCCGGGAAAATCGTTTTATATTGTGAGAAAATTAATCTATTTTTGTAACTTTAAAAAAGTCACGGGTTTCGTGCTTCGGCCCGGCCGTGACGACCGTATTGATAATACGAGAGGAAACTGTATGAAAAAGATTCTTTCGGTCATTACCCTGACCGTGTTGATCGCATCTTGCGGACAGGATCGCAAAGCGCGTGTCCAGGGCTCTTTCTCGGGACTGTCTCACGATACCGTGTTGCTGGAAATGGTTACGACGCAGGGACGCCGGATCGTGGATTCGACCGTTATCGACCAAGGGGGCGATTTCCGTTTTCGGGTGAAGCTGCCCGAGAAAGGCCCCGTATTTTACAACCTGCTTTGCGACGGCAGTGCGATTCCGCTGATCGTGACGCCCGGAGACCGGATCGAGGTCAACTCGCTGTGCGACCTGGCCCGGAACTACACGGTCGAAGGCTCCGAGGAGTCGCAGTTGCTCAAGCAGTTCAATACGCAGTACGGCAACGGCGTCGCGACGCTCGATTCGTTGTCGAAGATTTACCGGAATACGCCCGTGGTGGCGGATACCGAAAAGCGGCGGAAAAACCTGCTGGATCAGTACCTGGCGGAGTATTACCGGATCAAGCGCGAGCACATCGCTTTCATTATGGCCCATCCTTCGTCGATGGCTGCCGTTTATGCGCTGTACCAACGGTTGCCGGACGACCCGTGGCTGTTCAATGAAAAAACCGATCTGATCTATTACCGGATCGTCGCGGATTCGTCGTCGGTGCGCTATCCCGATGCTTCGCGCGTGAAGGTGCTTCAAAAAGAGATCGAAGAGCGGAAAAAGGTGCTCGAACTGGCCGACCGGATACAGAACCAGTCGGGGAACGCGCTGAATTATCCGGAAATCGACTTGCAGGATGTGTACGGCAAGGATCAGAAGTTGTCTTCGCTGGACGGAAAAACAATCCTCGTCAGTTTCTGGTCGACCCGGGATTCCCGCTATCCGGTGCAAAACGCCGAAATGAGGGAGCTGTATAAAACTTATAAAGACCGAGGACTGGCCATCTATCAGGTATCGCTGGACGACGAGAAAGCCGACTGGGTGACGGTGGTGCAGGATCAGAAGCTCCCGTGGATCAACGTGTTCGATCCGCGCGGCACGGGCGGTATCGCGGCCATGAGCTATAACGTCCAGGCCGTGCCGTCGAACGTGCTGATCAGTTCCGACGGTGCGATCGTGGCTCGTAACCTTTTCGGGGATCAACTGAAAAATAAAGTCGCCGAACTGGTCAGGTAATGTACTATTTCGCATCGGATATCCATTTGGGCCTCAAGGTGGGGCAGACGCACGCTACGCGCGAGCGGTTGTTCGTCCGCTGGCTCGACGAAGTGTCTGCGGATGCCGAGGCGATTTTTCTGGTGGGCGATGTTTTCGATTTCTGGTACGAGTATCGGCGCGTCGTGCCGAAAGGGTTCACGCGGCTGCTGGGAAAACTGTCGGAACTGACCGACCGAGGGGTCGCCGTCCATTTTTTTCCCGGTAACCACGACCTCTGGGCGTTCGACTACTTGCAGACCGAGTGCGGGGTGGTACTGCACCGAGCCGATTACGAAATTCTCGCGTTGGCCGGGAAACGGGTTTTCATCGGACACGGCGATGTGTTCGGCAAGCGGGGGCGCGGGGGACGGCTGCTGAGCCGGGTGTTTCGCAGCCGGGCGATCCAGTGGGTTTTCTCGACATTCGTCCATCCGAATGCGGCGATGCGTTTCGGCCATTGGTGGAGCGGTTCGAACCGTAAGGCGAAACCGATCCGGCATGCGTTCCGCGGCGCAGAAGAGCCGATCGTGCGTTTCGCCTCCGATTTCCTGAAAGAACATCCGGGGATCGACCTGTTCGTTTGCGGGCATATTCATTGCGCGGAGATCGTTCCGCTCGCGGGCGGCAGCCGGATCGCATTCCTCGGCGAGTGGATCGACCGCCCCACTTACGGCAAACTGGATCAAAACGGATTTACGCTGAACAGCTATCCGACAACATCATAACGACATGCAACAATATCTCGACCTGCTCCGCCATATCAAGACCTGCGGCACCGTGAAAGGCGACCGCACGGGTACCGGTACGATCAGCACGTTCGGCTATCAGATGCGTTTCGACCTCGGAGCGGGGTTTCCGGCGCTGACGACCAAAAAGCTGCACTTGCGTTCGATTATTCATGAGCTGCTGTGGTTCCTGCGCGGCGATACCAACATCCGCTATCTGCACGACAACAACGTGACGATTTGGGACGAATGGGCCGATGCCAACGGCGACCTCGGACCTATTTACGGATACCAGTGGCGCAGTTGGCCCGCGCCGGACGGCAGCCATATCGACCAGATCGCGCAGGTGGTCGACCAGATCCGCAGCAATCCGGACTCGCGCCGGCTGATCGTCAGCGCGTGGAACGTGGCCGAGATCGATAGGATGGCGCTGCCGCCGTGCCATGCGCTGTTCCAGTTCTACGTGGCGGACGGCAAACTCTCCTGTCAGCTTTACCAGCGCAGCGCGGACGTTTTTCTCGGCGTGCCGTTCAATATCGCTTCGTATGCGCTGTTGACGATGATGATCGCGCAGGCGACCGGCCTGCGGCCCGGCGAGTTCGTGCATACGCTCGGCGATGCGCACATCTACCTGAATCATACCGAACAGGTCGACCTGCAACTGGCGCGCACGCCGCGACCGTTGCCGGTGATGAAGATCAACCCCGACGTCAAATCGGTCTTCGACTTCCGTTACGAGGATTTTTCGCTCGAAGGCTACGATCCCTGGCCGTCTATTAAAGCGCCGATCGCCGTATGATCTCGATTATCGTGGCCGTAGCGCGCAACGGGGTGATCGGGGATCGCAACCGGCTGATCTGGCATATTTCGGAAGATTTACGCCGGTTCAAGGCGATTACTACCGGGCATCCGGTGATTATGGGACGCAAGACTTTCGAATCGCTCGGGCGTCCGCTGCCGAACCGGATCAACGTCGTGGTGACCCGGCAGACCGGTTACCGCGCCGAAGGGTGCGTCGTCGCCGGTTCGTTGGAGGATGCGATCCGGCGTTTCGATCCGTCCGAAGAGATTTTCGTGATCGGCGGCGCGCAGATTTATGCCCAGGCGTTGCCGCTGGCCGACCGCTTTTACCTGACGCGGGTGGAGGCCGATTACGAAGGCGATACCCTTTTCCCGGCGTGGAATCCGGCCGATTGGACGCCGGTACGCGAGGAACGTCGCGAACGCGGCGAAAAGTTCGAACATCCTTTCGTTTTTTTGGATTACGTCCGCCGTTAGGTTTCCGGCATTCAGGATGCCGGTTCGGACGGAGTATTGGAATCCGGGACTTCCGTGTCCGGATTTTTTTTGCTGTGCGAAATGATCATCAGCTTGTCGTTCAGATAAAGCTTGCTGCGTCCGTTCGGAATAAAGAAGGTGTCGTCGCGCTTGACGGTCACGACCAGTTCGTCGTCCGGCAGCGGCAGGTCCATCAGCCGGTCGCCTTTGACCAGCATGTCGGCGGTCACGTCGATTTCGGACAGGGTGGATTTGATCTCCGCCGGCAGTTCTTCGAAGTTGAATTTCCGGCTTTTGGAAGCCGTGTCGTCCGTCAGTTTCAGTTTTTTAGCCATGAAGTTCACCGTCGTGCCCTGTACGACCAGCGAGACGATCGTGATGAAGAATACGATGTTGAAGATCAGCGATGCGTTTTCGATACCCGCCGTGAGCGGATAAGTGGCGAAAATGATCGGTACGGCGCCGCGCAGACCGACCCACGACACGTAGGATTTGGCGCGGGTACTCATTTTGCGGAACGGAAGTAGGCATAGGAATACGGTCGCCGGGCGGGCCAGGAAGATCATTACGACCGAGATCAGCAGCCCGATCGCCATTACCGGGATCAGTTCTTTCGGATTGACGAGCAGTCCGAGCGTGAGGAACATGACCAACTGCGAAAGCCAGGCGATGACGTCGAAAAAGGTCGCTGTGCTGCGATGATGCGGCATTTTGTTGTTGCCGACGACCAGCCCGGCGATGTAAACGGCCAAATAGCCGTTGCCCTGAATCAGATTCGTGAACGAAAAGATAAAGAAGACGCAGGCCAGCAGCAACACGGGGTAAAAGGAGCGGTTGTCGATGTTCAGCCGGTTGATCAGCAGCAACGAGACGCGTCCGAGCACGTATCCGGCGACGGCCCCGATCGAGATCTGCAACAGCAGGATCGAAACCGACTCGCCGAAACTCATTTCGCCGACCTGGATGATCTGGATGAACAGGATCGTCAGGATGTTGGCCATCGGGTCGTTGCTGCCGCTTTCGAATTCCAGCAGCGGACGCATGTTCTCTTTGAGTTTCAGTCCTTTCGATCGCAATATCGAGAATACCGAGGCCGAATCGGTCGACGACATTACGGCGGCCAGCAGCAGCGATTCGTAAAGCGTCAGCGAAAAACTCGGGAAAAGGTAATCCGTAATCAGGTAGATGGCTCCTCCGGTGATGGCGGTGGTCAGCATGACGCCCAACGTAGCGAGGATGATTCCCTGTCCGAGAACCGGGCGGATCTCTTTGAACTTGGTGTCCATGCCCCCGGAAAACAGAATGACGCTCAGTGCGATCATTCCGATGAACTGGGCGATCGTCGGGCTGTTGAACTGGATGCCTACGCCGTCGCTGCCGAATGCCATCCCCACGCCGAGAAAAAGTAGCAACATCGGCACACCGAACTTGTAACCGGCTTTTCCCGCGACAATACTCACAAACAATAAAACCGCTCCCACCAACAGGATATTCCCGGCATCCAGCACCATCTTTCTCGAAAGTTAGAATAATTATAGAAAACGTCTCATCTGCTCAAAGATACGAATTTTTGTCGTGCATCGCAAGATTTATGCCTTAAGAAAGTCTTTTCGGAACAAAATAAAGATTTATCGGGGAGCGGTTTCGGGAATGAAAAAACATCGCGTTCGGGCGCAAAAGCAGGAAGTTTGGGAGGAGATTTGCCGCCGGTCGGCGCGGTTTCGGCAGACGGGGCGAAAGTAGTGTGGAACGGATTTTGAAATAGATTCGGTTGTAGTATTTATAGAATTCGAAAACCTTATTAAATAGCAAAGAGTATGAAAAAATTAATTTACGTTTTGATTGCCGTTTTTGCACTGACCTCTTGTCGGGAGGATCCGGATCTGGGAGATCTGAGCAGTGATTTTCTGGTGTTTACCAATTACGACGGCAAGGCGGATTTCAACCGTTTCACCCGTTATTATATGCCCGACAGCGTGATGGTGATCGGCGATACGAAAGATCCGGAATACTGGACGGGCAGCAAGGCCGCCGATATCCTGAAAGCCTATGAGGATAACATGCAGGCCTGCGGTTATGTCCGTACGGACGATAAATCGGAAGCCGACGTCGGTTTGCAGATCAGCTACGTGCAGAGCGTCGCCTATTTCGTGGATTACCGCAATCCTTATTGGTGGAACGAATATCCCGGTTATTGGCTTCCCGGCTACTGGGGCGATTGGGGATACTGGTATTACCCTTATCCGGTCGTGTACAGTTACAGCGTCGGTTCGCTGCTGACCGAGATGGTCGACCTGAGTACGTCGCCCAGCGCCGACCGAAAACTGACCGTCGTCTGGAACAGCTTCCTGAGCGGATTGCTGAGCGGATCGGACGCGTTCAACATGGAACTGACCGTAAGGGCTATCAATCAGTCGTTCGTGCAGTCCCCCTATCTGGTCAGAAGCGCCGCAGTCGGGGAATAAGTTCCGTTTCAACCCATGTAGAATTTAAAAACAGCAGAATATCATGAAAAACATAAAAAGCAAATTAACGGGATGGGCAGCGGTTGCCGTTGCGGCGTTGTTGCTGCCGTCCGTCGGTCGTGCTCAGGGCAACGACAACATCTATCTGAATATCGACTGGCAGTACAACGTGCCGCTCGGAGCCAGCTTCGCCGATAAATCGAGCGGCTGGGGAATGAACTTCGAGGGCGGTTATTATTTCCCGAATAATTTCGGCGTGGGTGCGTTCATCGCTTACCATACCAACAACGAGTACATTCCGAGGCAGACTTTTCCGGTCGGCGAGACTTCGACGGTGACTACCGACCAGCAGCATTCGGTCTTCCAGTTGCCGTTCGGCGCCACCGGACGTTATCGTTTCTTGCAGACGAACGTGCTGGAACCTTACGTAGCCCTGAAACTCGGCGCCAATTACGCGCGCATTTCTTCCAACTTCTACATATTGGAAGCCTATGAAAAGACGTGGGGATTCTATATGTCGCCGGAAATCGGTCTGAACGTTCGCCCGTTCGGGGCATCCGGCTTCGGGTTTCACTTCGCTCTTTATTATAGCTATGCGACCAACAGCGGGACGGTGTTGAAATACAAGACCGACCAGTTGAATAATTTCGGTTTCCGGATCGGCGTGGGATTCTGACGACCGTCAAAAATATGAATCCGGCGGAGTCTTGAACAGACTCCGCCGTTTTTTTGTCCGGAACTGCAGCCGGGAAACGGGGCCGCCTCGGATCAGCCCCCGATGTAGTGGTAGACGATCGACGTGCCGTCGAATTCGTGTTTGTCGTAAATGTTGCGGCCGTCGAACAGCGCCGGACAGCGCATCGTCCGTTCGATGACCGGCCAGGACGGTATCCGGAATTCTTTCCATTCGGTGACCAGCAGCAGGGCGTCCGCATCGACGACCGCTTCGTACATGTCCTTCGCATAGGCGACTTTGTCTCCGACGACGCGGCGGCATTCGTCCATCGCTACCGGGTCGTATACGGTGATCCGGCCGCCGGCCCGGAGGATCAGGTCGATCAGCACCAGCGACGGAGCTTCGCGGATGTCGTCCGTCTGCGGTTTGAAGGCGACGCCCCACATCGCGATCCGCTTGCCGGTCAGATCGCCGCCGAAATAACGCATCAACTTGTCGAACAGCACGCGTTTCTGCTGCTGGTTGACACTTTCGACCGCGTGGAGCACCTGCATCCGGTATCCGCGCTGTTCTGCCGTATGAATCAGCGCCTTGACGTCTTTCGGGAAGCAGGACCCCCCATAACCGCAGCCCGGATAGAGGAATTTGCTGCCGATTCGCGGATCGCTGCCGATCCCTTTGCGAACCATGTGGATGTCGGCTCCGACCAGTTCGCACAGGTTGGCGATGTCGTTGATGAAGCTGATCCGCGTAGCCAACATGCAGTTGGCCGCGTATTTGGTCATTTCTGCGGACGGGATGTCCATGAAGATCACACGGAAGTTGTTCAGCAGGAAAGGCCGGTAGAGCCGGGTCATCAGTTTGCGGGCCCGTTCGCTGTCGATTCCTACGATCACGCGGTCGGGACTCATGAAATCTTTGATGGCATTTCCCTCTTTCAGAAATTCCGGATTGGAAGCCACGTCGAACGGGACTTCGATTCCGCGCGCCGCCAGTTCCCGTTCGACCGTTTCCCTGACCTTCGCGGCGGTGCCTACCGGTACCGTGCTTTTGGTGACCAGCAGCGTATACTTCGAAACGCTCGCCCCGAACGTTTTCGCGACGTCGAGCACATGGCTCAGATCCGCCCCCCCGTCTTCGTCCGGCGGCGTGCCGACCGCGATGAAGACGACGTCGACGCTGTTGACGACCGCGCCCAAATCGGTTCCGAACGACAGGCGTCCCGCCCGCATGTTTTTTTGGATCAACGTGTCCAGTTCCGGTTCGTAGATCGGAACCTTTCCGTTTTGCAGGCGTTCGATCTTCTCCGGATTCGTATCTATGCAGGTGACTTTGATCCCCATTTCCGCGAAGCAGGTGCCCGATACCAATCCGACGTACCCGCTGCCGACAATCGCAATTCTCATTGATTTACAGTTTTTGAAAAGCAGGGTTCCCCGTATTCCTGCTCCGGCTCAATACAAGCGGTGAAAATAACGTTTTATTTTATAAAAACAGGGTTTTATCGTTGAAAAATGACGTTTTCGGCCGAAACGAATAAAAATGGAATGCAGACCGGCAGAATGTCAAACATAATTCGTATTTTTGCAAGGCTTTGTTTCTACTGAATACGCAATGTTGAAATTGTTTGTCATAGCTACGTTTCTGATTTCGGCTCTGGTCGGACGTTTGACGATTCCGAAAATCATCCTGATCGCTAAAAAAAAGAAGCTTTTCGATGAGTTTTCCGAACGTAAGCTCCATCATACGAATATTCCCCGTTTGGGCGGCGTCGCTTTCTTCCCGGCTTTCCTGTTCTCGGTTTCGCTGATGATGGGACTGCGGTACTATCTGGGTTACGATATCACGGCGACCGCGCTGGAAACGGATGTTTTCCGCGAGATCATGTTCCTGATAGCGGGGTCCACGTTCATTTTTTTCACCGGACTGTCGGACGATCTGTCGGGCGTGTCGTACAAAAGCAAGTTCGTGATGCAGGTCGCGGTGGCTATTCTGCTGATTTTCGGCGGGATAGGAATCGAGAACTTGGGCGGTCTTTTCGGACTGTATCAGATCCCGGTATGGGCGGGCTGTATCCTGACGGTGTTGGTGGTGGTTTTGCTGGTCAATGCGTATAACCTGATCGACGGGATCGACGGCCTTTGTTCGGGGCTTGCCCTGCTCGCCCTGGGGACGCTGGGCGGATGGTTCTGCTGGAACGAACTGTATGTTTACGGCATGATGACGATGGGGATCGCCGGCGTGGTGAGCGTCTTTTTCTTTTACAACGTGTCGGGAAAGCGGATGAAAATATTCATGGGGGATACCGGGTCGCTGACGCTGGGCTACCTGATCGCTTTTTTCGGGTTGGAATTCTACAACATGAATATCAATACCGATATGTTTCACATACGGTCGGCTCCGGCCGTATTCCTGGGGATGGTGTTTATCCCGGCCTTCGATACGCTCCGCGTTTTTTGCGTGCGGATCAAGGCGGGGCTCTCCCCGTTTTACCCCGACAAGAGACATATTCATCATAAAATGCTGCGGATCGGGCTGACTCATTTCCGCAGCGCGATGGTGATTATCGCTTTGCAGGCCGGTTTTATTTTGTTGAACATCTTGTTGAAAGATTTGAATATCAATTTGCTCTTTGCGATCGATATCGTGCTGGGCATTTTGTTGATTCGCTTGCTGGACATACTGGGCAATCGCAAAACAAATCCGACCGGGAAGTGAGCGGATAATAGAATCAGGGCAGTTGCGTTTTACTAATCCGAACCGTTTTTTTGATAAAATTATAATATTTCATATGAATTCGACACGTAAATCAGGTTATGCTTTACTCATAGGGGCCTTGTTGATGCTAACGGGCGCGTCGGGCCAGGTGGTCGTTACGCCGGGAATGGTGCAGCAGGCGAAAGCGATGGGAGCTTCGGACGCCCAGATCAATGCGGCGATGCATGCGACTTCTCCCTCTTCTTCTCAATCTTCCCGAGCGGATACGTCCGCGGACACGGGCGGGAACGAAGTGCGACGGGAAGCTTCCGCCGATCAGCGGCAGGCATCGGAGGATAAGACTGCCGTTCAGCGCCGTTCGGTCGATTCCCTCACCCGGAATACCGTTTTCGGACAGGAGATATTTTCGACGAAGAACCTGACTTTCGCGCCGAGTTACAACATGGCTACTCCGCCCAGTTACGTGCTGGGGCCCGGCGACGAGGTGATCATCGAAGTCTGGGGCGAGGCGGAATCGCGCGTACAGGAGAAAATTTCCCCGGAAGGCAGTATCAGCATCCAGGGGGTCGGCCCGATCAATTTGGCCGGATTGACGGTTGCCGAAGCCCAAAAAAGGGTCGAATCCCGGATTCACGAGATCATGAACGGACAGGTGAAGGTGTCGCTGGGGCAGATTCGCAGCATCAAGGTCAATATTTCCGGGGAGGTCGTTACTCCGGGGACTTATACGCTGCCTTCGCTGGCGACGCTGTTCAATGCGATCTATTCGGCCGGCGGGGTCAACGGGATCGGGTCGCTCCGGCATATTCAGGTTTTCCGGAACAGCAAGCAAATCGCCGATCTGGATGTGTACGACTACCTGATCAACGGGAAATACGAGACGAATATCCGGCTGGAAGACAACGATATGATCATCGTGCCGCCTTATGACAACCACGTGACGATCGGGGGAAAGATCAAGCGGGAGCGTATTTACGACATGAAAGACGGCGAGACGCTGGCCCGGCTGATCGATTTCGGGGGTGGTTTTACCGGGGATGCTTACAGCGACAACGTGACGGTGCACCGCAAGAGCGGCCGGATGCTGACCATTCTGACGGTGGATAAAGCCGATTTCGGGACGTTCGAGCTGTTGGACGGCGATAGCGTGAGCATCGGGAAGGTGCTGCCGATGTATGCGAACATGGTTGCGATCGAAGGAGCCGTATGGCGTCCGGGCGAGTACGAATTTTCCGAAAAAATCGCGACATTGTCGCAGTTGATCGCAAAAGCCGAAGGGTTGAAGGGCAGCGAGTTCGCCTCGCGGGGACAGATCACCCGGGTGGATATGGCGAACAATTATACGGTGATCCCGTTCGACGTTCGGGAGATCGTCGGCGGACAGACGGACATCGCGCTGCAAAACCTGGATCGGGTTTACATTCCGAATATCTACGATTTGCGGGAAGAATATACGGTTACGGTGAAGGGAGAGGTCAACAACCCGCATACGTTTACTTTCCGCAAGGGGATGACCGTGGAAGACGTCGTCCTGATCTGCGGCGGTTTGCGGGAATCGGCCTCGCTGGCCAAGATCGAGGTGGCCCGCCGGATCAAGGATCCCCAATCGACTTCCTATTCGCCTAAAATCGCGGAAAATTATTCTTTCGAGATATCGGAAGATTTGAAGATCGCGCCGGAAGACAGCCGGTTTCTGATCGAGCCGTTCGACGAGATCTATATCCGCCGGTCTCCGGGGTATTCCGAGCAGCAAAGCGTGGCGATTACCGGCGAAATACTTTTCGGCGGCGAGTATGTGCTCGCTTCGGCCGGGGAACGGCTGTCCGATATCATCAAGAAAGCGGGTGGTTTTACGCCGGAAGCTTATGTCGTCGGGGCGAGCGTGCAGCGGCGGCTGACTGCCGACGACCGCGCCAAAGTCGCAGCCGTGATGGCGATTGCCAATACGAACAAGGGGAAGGATTCCGTATCGACGCAGTCCGTCGAGATTCCCGATTATTATCCGGTGGGGATCGACGTAATGGCGGCCGTTAAGAATCCGGGTTCTAACGACGATATCATCCTGCAGGACGGCGACCGCATCTTTATTCCGAAATTCAATAGTACGGTGCGCGTGTCGGGAGCCGTGTTGTACCAGAATACCGTCGTGTACGACCGGTCGAAAGTGAAGGATTATATTTATCAGGCCGGCGGTTACAAGCAGGAGGCGCGCAGGCGTCCTTTCGTCGTCTACATGAACGGCAAAGTGGCGGCTACCCGCGGCGGATTCCTCTGCAAGCGTTATCCGAAAGTGGAGCCCGGCTGTCAAGTGATCGTTCCGATGAAACAGGAGCGCAAGGGGAACGGGCTGGCTAACGTGATGGGAATGATGTCCTCGACGGCGTCTCTGGCGGCGATGGTCGCTTCGATCATCAACCTGAGCAAGTAAAAGTTGCGATATAAATTCAGAAAAGGAACCGGAATTAGAAAATTCCGGTTCCCTTTTTTGATTGGTGTTGTTTCGGTTCCGGGATTGGCCGGACGGCAAATCCCCGGAATCTGAAGGATAAGATTCCGGGGACTTTAAAAAATGCCGTTTTTGGGTTCGGTTACCCGAGTTTGAACAGTCCCAGACAGCTGACGTGGTGCTCTTTGATTCCCTTTTCATCCATCCAGCGGCGGGTGTCGATCGTTTTCAGCGGGCCGGTGTTGAAACCTTTCCCCTGGTCGTTGTTCCATACCCAAGTCGGCGTGGGCCAGAGGCAGGCTTTGAAATTGATCGTTTTGTAGAAGTTTTCGTCGCAACCCTGCTGCCCGTGATGGGCCATTTGCAGGTAGTCGCAGTCGAGGTCTTTGCGGTAGGGGCCGTTCAGCGCTTTGTTGCCGCACTCGACGCCGGCATCGCCGAGGAATACGAGCGATTTGGCTTTGTCCCACACGCGGATGATCATGCTGGAATTGTTATAGGGGTTCGTGCGGAACTCTTCGTTGGTCACTCCCAGGATCTTGAAATTCAGGCCGTCGATCTGTCCGGTCAGCCCCGGTTCGGTCTGGTTCGCCACCTCGATGCCCGATTTGTCCAGCGCTTCGTAATAGTCCAGCGCATATTGTTGATAGGGGGCCTCGCAGGCGAGCAGCGAGTCGGAGAAACGGGAGTGGTATACCTTATTGATTTTCATGCCGTCGGGTTTTTGCAGGATCTTGGTCAGCGCGCCGACGTGGTCGTTGTGCGGATGCGACGTGAACCATGCTTCCACTTCGTTGCCGAGTGCGGCGATGAATCCCCGCAGGAAAAGCGTTTCGTCGTTCATTCCGCCGTCCATGACGACGACGCGCCCTTTGTCCGTCAGAAAAACGAACGAATTTCCGATCGTGTCTACCTGAGAAGGAAGTTGCCAGAGGGTAAAACCCGATTTGCCGGTTCCTTTTCCCCATAAATCGAGCGGCGCTACCGCCGCTGCGGCGCCTCCGACCAGTGTGACGCGTAAAAAATCTCTTCTTTTCATGGTATTTGAGTTTTAGTGGTTGAGTTCGTTTGCAATTCGTCGTTCGGTTTTTCAAGTCCGTATCCTTTGCGGGCGTCTTCACGGCGCAGCAGGAGCGCGAAGACGATCGACAGTGCCCCGAATCCGGCGAAAATCAGCATCGGCAGCGTGTAGTCGTAGCGCGTGGATACCACGCCGTCGATCACGACGGTGCCGGCGATGCAATGGTTCTTGAGCACGACGCCGATCAACAGCGGGACGAAGGCCAGGCCCCAGTTCTGTATCCAGAAAATCATCGAATAGGAGGTGCCCAGCATCCGGTACGGGACGATTTTCGTCACCGAAGGCCACATGGCCGACGGCACCAGCGAAAGGGCGGCTCCGAGTACCAGTACCAGCACGACGGCCATCCAGTTTGCCGTGAGCGCCGGGATTGCGAACAGAGTGTATACGCAGACCAGCAGCGCCGAGCCGATCAGCATGATCGTAGCCCCGTGTCCCCGTCGGTCGTAAATACTGCCGAACAACGGGGTGAGCAAGATGTTTCCGAACGGCAGCAGGGCCGGTATCGCGCCTGCGAATCCGGGCGATACGTGGAATTTCTGGATCATCAGTTCGGTGGCGTATTTCAGGAACGGGAAAACGGCCGAATAAAACAGCACGCAAAGGATCGTAATGTACCAGAAAGCTTTGATTTTCGCTATTTTGACGATGTCGGACAGTTTGAATTCTTCCTCTTTTTCCGTGCCGGGGAGCGTTTCCGTTTCCCGGTCTTCCCGCCGGTCCAGCACGCAGAAAACCAGGAAGCTCAGCAGACCGATGCAAAGCAGCAACAGACATACGGCGAGCGGAGCGCCCGGATTGCCCGTCATCCGAGCCAGCGGCAGCGACCCGAACATCGCGATCGCGGTTCCGATCCGTCCCGCCGCTACGTTGATGCCGAGGGCCAGCGCGAGCGACCGTCCGCGGAACCATTTGACGACCGCTTTATTGGCCGTAATGCCGATCATTTCGACGCCGACGCCGAAAACGGCGAATCCGAGCGTCGCGTACAGCACCTGCGATTTGACCGAGAAAAGCGAATGCCCTCCGATCGAAAACGACGAGACCGCTCCGCCGAGGTCGGCAGTGATTGCCCAGTATTTCAGCAGGGTGCCCCCGATCATCAGCCCGACCGACAGGACGCCGGCGTAACGGACGCCTTTTTTGTCGAGGATCATACCGCCGAAAATCAGCATCAGCAGGAAGATGTTGAGCCAGCCGTAACCGCTCGTGAACAGCCCGTAGTCGGAGCTGTCCCATCCGAGCTGCTGTTCGAGCAGGGTTTTCAGCGGCGCCATGACGTCGGCGATGACGTAGCCGGTCAGCATCGTGAACGATACCAGTCCCAGTACCGTCCAGCGCAGGACGGGCGACGCGGCCATTTTTTTCCGTATGATCTCTTTCATCGGATCGGTTTGCTGTTAGTCTTTTTCCGTCGACCCGGAAGCGGCGCGTTCGCTGCCGGTGTCGTCGTAGCCGGGCTATTTATTGCCCGGCTGCCCGTATATTTTCAATACTTTATAAGCTTGCTGGATACCCAGTTCCCCGGCCTTGCTCATGTCGAGACATCCTTTGTGGGTGTCTTTCAGGTAGATCTGGATCAGTCCCCGGTTGTAGTACGCCTCTCCGAACTGTGGGTTCAGCTCGATGGCCCGCGTGTAATCCTCCAACGCCTCGGACATTTGTCCCGACAGACAGTACAGGTTGGCGCGATTGTAATACGAGTAGGCGAAATCGGGTAACAGCTTGATCGCCTTGTTCAGGTCGCCGATCGCCTCGTCGTAATTGTACGTACGGGTCGATTGAGTCTTGAGGCGGTTGGCCGGGTCGCTTTCGATGGCGATCCGCTGGAAGCTGTTGTCGATCGACGAGACGAAGTCGATCATCTCGCTTTGCGTCGTGCTGCGGTTCAGGTACAGGAACGGGTTGGACGGGTTGCGGTCGATCGCCGCCGTATAGTTCGAAATGGCGCTGGTGTACTGCTTGATCAGCGATTGCGAGAGTCCCCGTTTGAAATAGATCTGCCATGAGTCGCTTCCCGTCCGGATCGAATCGCCGTTCGCCGCATCGAACGCGATCAGCGAATCGGGCGGAACGTCGCTGTCGCGGTTCACCCATTTCAACAGCGGCAGGCCGATCTGCTTTTTGAAACGCTCGGCTTCTTCCGAGTAATAGGGCTGGAACTGCTGCGGAATCTCGGCGTTCCGGGTGCTGTCGGGTTGTGCCAACGAGAATTTGAACAGCGGCAATAGCGCGATGTCGGCGCTTTTGGCATTGACCTGCTGGTATTCTTCGTCGGTGAAATTATTTTCGAACGATAGCAGTTGGTTGAACTGGCGACTCGTGTCGGCGTAGATCGAGAAGGTGCTGTCGTTCAGCTTCGAGCGGTATTCGGCGATTTTCCGGTCGGCGGTTTCCTTATCGCTGCGCGAACCTTTCAGGTCTTTGGTCGCGTAACGTAGCGACGAGCGATTCAGGTAGGCGTTGGCGAAGTCCGGATAGAGCTCGATGGCGCGCGAATAGTCGCGGATGGCCGCGTCGTAATCGCCCAGTTGGGCGTACAGGCCGGCCCGGTTATAGTAGACGAGCACGTTGTTCGGAGAGTACAGCGCCACCCGGTCGTAGTCTTCCAGCGCCTTGTTGTAGTCCCCGATCTGCGTACGCAAGATCGCCCGGTTGAAATAGGTCAGCGCGCTGGTCGAGTCGAGTTCGATCACCCGGCTGAAATCTTCGATGGCGTCGACCGGCCGCCGGGTGTTCGAGTAGACCAGCGCCCGGTTGAAATAAGCCGGGATAAAAGTCGAGTCGTAGCCGATCGCCCGGTCGAAATCCTGTTTCGCAAGGTCGTATTTTTTCTGACTCAGATACAGCGAGCCGCGACGGTTGTAACCGTTCGGGTCGTAGTAGTTGGTGCGGATGCCCTGGTTGTAGTCTTCCAGGGCGCGCGTGGTGTCCTTCATGTACAGGTAGCTGGTGCCGCGGTTCAGGTAGGCGTCCGAGACCTTGTTGTCATAGCGGATGAAAGTCGTGAAATCCGCGATGGCTTTTTCGAACTGTTGGCTCAGCAGGAAGGTGACTCCGCGGCTGTAATAGGGGCCGGGACGGTCGGGGCGCAGGTCGATGGCTTCCTGGAAATCTTTCAGGGCGTCGTCGTAATTGCCCAGCCGCGAACGGGTGATGGCGCGGTACTGGTAGGCGGTCGTAAAAACCGGATTCTGGCGGATGGCGAGCGTGAAATCCTGTTCGGCGCCCAGCAGGTCGTCGAGGTTGTATTTGGCGATGCCGCGCAGGAAATAACCCTCGGTGGCGGTCGAGTCGACCCGCAACAGGATATTGAGCACCTCGATCGCATCCTGATACTTGCTGTCGATCAGGAAGTTCTGTCCCACGTAGAAAAAGTAGGCCTTGTTGAGTTGCGCTTTTGTTTCCCGGTGCGGCCCGACGGCTGCCAGCAACAACAGAATCAGCAGTATTTTTCGCATTCGCATTCCCGTTTTAAGGTGCTAAGTTAATTATTTTACCGAAAACCCCCGAGTGTTTTCCGGTTAAATTAACGGACGGACGGGCGAAAGTAGTATCGTCCGCAATCGAACCGTCGCGGCTCCGTGCTGCGGGACGGGCGTTCGCCGATTTCGCTTTTGACGCGCTTTTGTTTCCGGGGCGGTACCGCCCTTCGTTCCAGCGTTCTTGCCGGGCGCGAAAATAGCGCTTAAATTTTGCGGACGTCTTTTATGTTATGAAAAAGTTACGTACCTTTGAAAGCAATTTTGCGTTGTGAAATTATTCTAACCGTACCAATGAAAAAAATAGATGTTGTTTTAGGTTTGCAATGGGGTGACGAAGGTAAAGGAAAGGTGGTGGACGTACTGACCCCCGACTATCAGGTGATCGCCCGTTTCCAGGGTGGGCCGAACGCCGGACATTCCCTTCATTTCGAAGGCAAAAAATACGTGCTCCACACGATTCCTTCCGGGATTTTCCGCGACGGATCGATCAATATCATCGGCAACGGCGTCGTGATCGACCCGGTGATCCTGTCCGACGAGATCGCCACGTTGGAGGCCGACGGCGTCGACGTACAGAGCAAGCTGCTGATCGCCAAAAAGGCGCACCTGATCCTACCGACCCACCGGATCATCGACGCGGCTTCCGAAGCTTCCAAAGGCAAGACCAAGATCGGTTCGACGCTGAAAGGAATCGGCCCGACCTACATGGACAAAACCGGACGCAACGGGTTGCGCGTAGGGGATATTCTCTCTCCCGCGTTCGAAGAGCGTTACCAGCGACTGAAAGCGAAACATCTGGAATTGCTGCGGCAATACGATTTCCAGTTCGATATCACCGATTACGAGAAGGAGTGGCTCGAAGGGATCGAAAACCTGAAGCGTTTCCGTTTTATCGAGGGCGAGCACGTAATCAACGGGTTGCTCGACGAGGGCAAGGCGATCCTGGCCGAAGGGGCTCAGGGATCGATGCTGGATATCGATTTCGGCACTTATCCTTTCGTGACCTCTTCCAATACGCTTTGCGCTGGGGTTTGCACCGGTCTCGGGGTGGCTCCGTCGCGGATCGGCAATGTGTACGGGATTTTCAAGGCATACTGCACGCGGGTCGGCAGCGGTCCGTTCCCGACCGAGCTGTTCGACGAGGACGGCGAGAAGATGCGCCGGATCGGCATGGAATTTGGTGCTACCACCGGGCGTCCGCGCCGCTGCGGATGGCTCGACATGGTGGCGCTGCGTTATTCGGTGATGATGAACGGGGTGACCGCGCTGATCATGATGAAGTCGGACGTGCTGAACGATTTCGAAAAACTGAAAGTCGCCGTAGCCTATAAGGTGGACGGGAAGGAGACGACCGAATTCCCGTATGAGGTCAACGGGGAGATCGTTCCGGTATACAAGGAGTTCGAAGGATGGAACTGCAACATCAACGGGATACGGAACTACGATCAGTTCCCCACCCGACTGAAGGAATATATCGAATTTATCGAAAAAGAGACGGGCGTGCCGGTGAAGATCGTATCGGTGGGACCCGACCGTGAGGAGACTATTATCCGATAAGTATCGGAGTAAATTGCGACGGATATGAGAACAGGAAAATTTTCGATGGCCGCCATGTTGTCGGCGGCATTGCTGATGACCGGTTGCGCGGCTTTTCAGAACATGAGTTCTACGGGTAAAGGCGCTACGATCGGCGGCGGCGGCGGAGCCGTTGCCGGCGCCGGGATCGGCGCGTTGGCCGGAGGCGGTAAGGGCGCCGCGATCGGTACGCTGGTCGGCGCGGGAGTCGGCGCGGGAGTCGGCGCGTTGATCGGTAAGCGGATGGACAAGCAGAAAGCCGAACTCGAAAAAATCGAGGGCGCGAAGGTCGAAACCGTGACCGACGAAAACAACGTGCCCGCCATCAAGGTGACATTCGACGACAAGATCCTGTTTGCCACCGGAAAGAGCGAACTGGGCGACGCTTCGCGTTCGGCGCTGAAGAAATTCGCTTCTTCGCTGGCCCAATCTCCCGAGACGGACGTGGCGATCTACGGTCATACGGACAATACGGGCAGCCGCGAGATCAATCAGAAATTGTCCGAGGAACGTGCGCAGGCCGTATCTAACTATTTGATAGGTCAGAAGATCGATCCGAACCGGATTACTACGCGCGGACTGGCTTACGATGCGCCGATCGCCGACAACTCGACCGAGGAAGGGCGTGCGCAGAACCGCCGCGTGGAGATCCTGATTACGGCCAACGATAACATGATCCAGCAGGCTCAGCAGGAAGTTGCGAAGTAGTTCTGCCGGAAACGTTCGATTTAAAATCCACTCCGAAACGGGTGGATTTTTTTGCGACGGTTTCTCTCCGGTTTTCTTTTCCGTTGCATTTTTCCGGACCTGACTATGAAAAACCGGATGAATCGGCCGTAACTTTTTATCTTTGTACGAAAAAAGGGAGTTTATGGTCAGTTATCTTCAGGTGGAGGGGCTCGTCAAATCGTTCGGCGACCGGGTGCTTTTCGAAAATTTGTCGCTGGGAGTCGGCGAAGGTCAGCGTATCGGACTGATTGCGAAGAACGGGACGGGCAAAACGACTCTGCTCAACATCATTGCCGGGCGCGAGGATTACGAGGCGGGGCGGATCACGTTCCGCCGGGATCTGAAAGTGGCTTATCTGGAACAAAATCCCGCGTTTCCCGAAGGAACGACCGTGCTGGACGCCTGTTTCCTGGCCGATTCGCCCGCGTTGCGCGCCGTTGCCGCCTACGAACAGGCGGTGGCGTCGGCAGACGAAGACGTTTTGCACCGGGCGATGGCCGAAATGGACGCGCAGGATGCCTGGAACTACGAATCGCGGGTCAAGCAGATCCTCACGCAGTTGAAAATTAAGGATTTTGATCAGCCGACCGGACAGTTGTCCGGCGGTCAGGTCAAGCGGGTCGCTCTGGCCAATGCGCTGATCGCCGAACCCGACCTGCTGATCCTCGACGAACCGACGAACCACCTCGACCTTGAGATGACCGAATGGCTCGAAGAATATCTGGCTCATACCCGACTGAGCTTGCTGATGGTGACTCACGACCGTTATTTCCTCGACCGGGTCTGCTCGGACATCGTTGAGATCGACGACCGGCAGGCGTACGTGTATCACGGCAATTACAGCCTTTATCTCGAAAAGCGGCAGCAGCGGCTCGATGCGGCCGATGCGCAACGCGAGCGCGATAACAATCTGTACCGTACCGAGTTGGAGTGGATTCGCCGGCAGCCGCAAGCGCGCGGGACGAAAGCGCGTTCGCGGGTCGAGTCGTTCGGCGAACTCGAGGAACGGCTGCGCAAGCGCCGCGAGAGCGGAGATGTGCGGCTGGACGTCAAAGCGGCTTACATCGGGAAAAAGATCTTCGAGGTGCGGGGGCTTTCCAAACGTTTCGGCGACAAGGTGATTCTCGACGGATTCGACTACCGTTTCGCCCGTTACGAAAAAATGGGTATCGTCGGCGACAACGGCACCGGAAAATCGACCTTTATCAAGATGCTGATGGGGCTGGTGCAGCCGGATGCCGGGACGATCGATATCGGCGAGACGGTCCGTTTCGGCTACTATTCGCAGGACGGGCTGTCGTTCGACGATGGCGCGAAGGTGATCGACGTGGTGACCGAAATCGCTGAACATATCGAGCTGGGCGAAGGGCGCCGGTTGAGCGCGTCGCAATTTTTGCAGTATTTCCTGTTCACGGCGCAGACGCAGTACGATTATGTCGAAAAACTCAGCGGCGGCGAACGGCGACGGCTGTACCTCTGCACGGTGCTGATGCGCAATCCGAATTTTCTGGTGCTTGACGAGCCGACCAACGACCTGGATATTATGACGCTGCAAGTGCTCGAAGAGTTCTTGCAGGGTTACGGCGGTTGTTTGATCGTAATTTCGCACGACCGTTATTTCATGGACAAAGTAGCCGATCACCTGCTGGTTTTCCAGGGCGGCGGGCAGATCAAAGATTTTCCGGGGAATTACAGCGATTACCTTGAGTGGAAACGGCTGAAAGAGTCCGAAGAACGGGCGGCCGGATCGCGGGAGAACAAGAAGATACAGGAAAAGCAAATGCCGAAACAGTCGTCCGCGCCGTCCGGCAAACGCAAGCGGACGTATCAGGAAAACCGAGAGATGGAACGGCTTGAACAGGAGATTCCGCAGTTGGAGCAGGAAAAGGCCGAGCTGGAGCGACTGCTCGGCAGCGGTAGCCTATCTGTCGGGGAGCTTACCGCCAAATCGGTGCGGATCGGCGAGGTGATCGCCCTGATTGACGAAAAAAGTATGCGGTGGCTCGAATTGAGCGAGATCGCGGGGTAGAGAAGGCGTAAACGGATGGCCGCTTTGTTTCTGGAAATCGCACTGTAAGCCGCGGTCGTGCGGTGGCGACGGTCGTGCGGATTATCTGGAAAAATCGTAGCGGCCGATCGCTTTCTTATAGGCCGAAATGGCGACCTTTTCGTTGAAATGGGCCGTTACGGCGTTCGTATAAGCTTGTAACCACGAAAGTTGCGCGGATATGACGTCGAGGATGGTCAGTACCCCCTCGTTGTAGCTGAACGTGTTCAGCGACAGGTTCTCGCGTGCGACGTCGAGGTTTGAGCGGGCGGTCGCGATCTGCAAATTCGCTTCGGTGATGTTTGTCCATGCGTTCGAGATCGCTACCGAAAGGTTGTCCGCGACGGCGGCCTGCGCATACTGCGACGAGCGGAGCGTCGCTTCGGCCGCATGGACCGTGTGACGCCGTTCGTTCCAGTGGAAAATCGGGATGTTCAGCCGTAGGAATGCCAGCCCGTCGATCCGGGTCTGTCCGTGATAGTTCGGCGACGGGGTGTTCCAAATGCCCTGCACGCCGGCCGAGAGCTGCGGGTTGAACCGCGAAGCCGCCAGTCTGACGTTGTACCGTTGTAGGTCGATTTGTTTGCCGGCGATCAGGTAGGACGGGTGCGACGGGACGGCCTCTTCCGGGGCTATCTCCTGCAACGGCGGAACGGATTGCGTGATCGAGTCGGCCGCATGGCGGGGCGCGTCGGGTTTTTCTCCCATCAGGATGTTGAAATTGTGCAGCGAAATACGGTAGGCGTTTTCGATCTGTATACGGCTGAATTCAGCTTCCTGCAATCGGGTCTGAATCATCAGCAGGTCGTTGCGGGCTACGTAGCCGTCGTCGAAACGCGTCTGCACTACGTTGAACATTTCGCGGACGATCGCTTCGTAGCGGGTCGTGATGTCCAGCAGCGCTTTGTTCGAAGCCAGATTCCAGTAGTTGTATTCGGCCAGGTAGGCGACGTCCAGCTCCGATTGCTGTTCCTGCAACCGGAACAGATCTTGATTCACCTGCGCCTGTCGGTAACTATCGCGGACGCTTCCTCCGACGTAAATTTGCTGTACCAGAGCCGGCTGCAACGAAAACGAATAGGGTTTCAGCAGCCGGTCGCTCTGAAAACGTTTTCGGAAGTTGATCGAAAAGTCGCCGTCGGCGCTGAGTTGAGGCAGGAAACCGGTGTAGCTGCCCCGGACGGCGGCCTCTGCGGCGCGGGTCTGCTCGGCGGCCTGTTTCAGCGTGTAGCTGTATTGCAGGACGCGGAGTCGGTAGTCGTCGAGCGAGAGCGTGTCCTGGGCGGCGGCGGAGCCGGATACGGCTGCGATCAGTAATAGGTATATGAATTTCGTACGCATTGCGGGGTTTGTTTTAAGGGTTTGCAGGCGCCGGTTTACGGATTCCGAAAAACAGGCAGTAAGCGACGGGCAGTACCAGAATAGTCAGCAGCGAAGCGACCAGCAGTCCGCCCATGATCGTGGCGGCCATGCCGCCGAACATCGAATCGAACAGCAGCGGCAGCATACCGAGGATCGTGGTGCCGGAGGCCATCATGACCGGGACGATTCTCGATCGGGTCGCCGACAGAACGGCGTCGTAGGGGCTTTTGCCGACTGCCGTTTCGGCGCCGATCTGGTCGACCAGTACGATGGCGTTCTTGATGTTCATGCCGACGAGTCCCAACAGGCCGAGCATCGCGAAAAAGTCGAACTGTTTGCCGGTAGCCAACAGGCCGACGACGACGCCAATGAAAATCATCGGCACCATCAGCACGATGACGACCGGTTTTTTGTAGGTACGGAACAGCAGCAGCAGCGTGATGAATATCAGTATGAACGTGAGCGGCATGTTGGCGGCCAGCGCAGCGTTCGACTCCTGTTGTCCCTGTTCTTCGCCGAAGATCTTCAGGTCGTAGCCTTCGGGCAGCGCGATCCGCGACCGCACTTGTTCGAGCACCTTGCCGAAAGCCGCTTTCGTATTGGCTCCGCGTACCGGGTCGCACTGGGCCATCATCACCCGTTCGCGGTTGTAGCGCTTGATCGTGCCGTAACGGAATCCGAAATCAAAACGGTCGACGACCTGCTCGAGCGGATAGACATTGCCTTTCGGCGAGTAGATCGGCACCGATCGCAGGTTATTCAGGTTGAAATCGGCCCGGTCGTCGTCGACCAGCAGAATCGGCATGAACTGATCCTTATGACGGTACTCGCCGAGTTGGTAGCCCGAGGTGGCGATGGTCATCTGCTGGGCTGCCGCGAGTCGCGTGATGCCGAGCCGGGGCCCTTTTTCCTGCGAATAAACGGGTTCCCAGACCGGGATCGGGTTGCCCCAACTGCTGCGGATGTCGGTGACTTCCGGGATCTCGCGCATCAACCTTTCGGTCTGTTCGGTCAGCGCGGCGAGCGTGTCGATGTCGGGACCGATGAATCCGATTTCGATGGCCGCTTCGACCGCAGGCGACAGTTTGAACAGCGACGAGCGTACCAGCAGGTCGGGGAAATTGGCGCGGGCATAGGCGTTGAAACGCTCCTCCACCGCCGCCGTCGAGTCTTTCGCGGTCAATTCCACCAGCAGGTTGCCGAAATTGGGTTTCGGGCCGAACGAAGTGCTGGCCAGGTAGTACCGCGGAGGAGAACTGCCCATCGTCGCCGAGACGTTCTTAACGGACGGTTGCCGTAACAACCACTCTTCGAGCCGCATTATGTTCCGTTCCATATCCCGGATATTGTAGCCGTCGGGCAGGAAACAGTCGGCCCGAAAATAGGGCTTGTCGAGGTTCGGGAAAAAATTTTGCGGCATGGCTCCCATGACCAGCAGCGACCCGGCGAACAGCGCGACCATGATCCCCGCGACCCACCAGCGCCGGCGGATCAGCCGTTCGAGCAACTGGTCGAACAGGCGGTAGAATTTCCGGTCGTAAGGGTCTCGCGGAGCCGCCTGCGTTTGTTCTTTCAGAATGTAGCTGCCGAATAGCGGGGTTTGGCTCAGCGCGAGCATCCAGCTCAGCAACAGCGAAATGGCTACGACGACGAACAGCGGTTTGACGATCTCGGCGACCGCCGACGGGGCCAGGTACAGCGGCAGGAACGAGCAGATCGCAATGAACGTGGCTCCGAGCAGGCCCCATTGCGGTCCGGTGGCTCCGTCGATCAGCGCCTGCCGTCGTCGCGCGCCGCGCAGGATCGCGTTTTGCGCGTTGTCGGTTACGACGATCGCGTTATCGACCAGCATTCCCATCGCGATGATGAATCCGGCCAGCGAAGTACGGTTCAGGCCGACGCCGAGAAACTGCATGATCAGCAGCGTGCCGCCGATGGCGAAGATCAGCGAACTGCCGATCAATATGCCGGCGCGCAGACCCATGATCAGCATGATCAGTACGATTACGATCGAAATCGATTCGATCAGGTTGACGATGAAGGTATTGTTGGCTTCCCGAGCGATCTGGTTTTCCGGATAGAGCGTCTGTAGCGTGATGCCGATCGGTATCTGCGGGTTCAGCTCGGCCAGTTTCCGTTCGATCAGCGCGCCGGTTTTGACGACGTCTTTTTCCGGGTCGGTCGAAACGCCGATCCCGATGGCCCGCCGGCCGTTGACGCGCATCAGTGTGCCTGGCGGTTCGGCATAGCCCGCTTCGATCCGGGCGATGTCGCCCAGGCGCACCTGAAGACCCTGGGTCGAGGTCAGAATCTGGTTGCGGATGTCGTCGAGGTTCTTATAAGTTCCCGTTTCGATGATCTTGATCTGCATCTGGCCGGCCATTTTTTCGCCGCTGCCGACCAGCGTGTTCTGCCCGCTGAGGATGCGGATTACTTCGTCGGGCGTGATGAACAGGTTGCCGAGGGCCGACATGCTGAGGTAGACGTTCACCACCCCGTTCTGTTCGCCGAACAGCGTGACTTTCTGCACGCCGGGCACCGTCACCAGTTCGGTCTTGATTCGCTGCGCCCAGTCGCGCATCTCTTCGTAGGTAAATCCTTCGTCGGCCGAGAGTCCGTAATAGATGCCGAAGACGTCGCCGAAATCGTCGCTGACCGAGATGTTCGACGCCCCGTCGGGCAGCGCGGGCTGCACGTTCATGATTTTGCGGCGCAGTTCGTCCCACATCTGCGGCATCTCGCCGGCCGGCGTCGAGGGTTGCAGTTCGATCATGATTTTCGACATGCCGTACCACGACTCGGACGTGATCTTGTAGACGCGGCGCATCGACTGGATTTCGCGTTCGATCGGTTCGGTGATCAATTGTTCGACCTCTTCGGGCGTCGCTCCGGGATAGCGGGTGACGATCGCCGCGCTTTTAATGACGAATGGCGAGTCCTCCTTTTTGCCCAGTTGCGTGAAAGCGACAATGCCGCCGACGAGCAGTATGGCCAGGAAAAAAAAGATAACCTTGCGGTTGTCGAGCGAGTAGCGGGGTAGATTCATGGTCCGGTTATTTGATGATTTTTACCGTTTCGTTCGGATTGATCCGGTAGATGCCCGCCGTGACGACCGTGTCGCCGGGCAGCAATCCGCTCTCGACGGCGATCATGTCGCTGCCGATCGGCTCGCCGAGTTCGACCCGGTTCAGCCGGGTGCGGCGTTCGCGGTCTATCGTCCAGACGTAGTTGCTGTCGTTGCGTTCGAATACGGCGGTCAGCGGTACGGCCGTCAGGCCGGGGCGGTCGGGATTGTTCACCCGCAGGTTGATCATGCACGACATGCCGGGAGCGATGTCGTATTTTTTCAGGTTCTCTCCCTCGAGCGTCAACGTGACGGAGATGCCGGTCGCCTGCGTCGAGGTCTGCACGTATTCTTTCAGCCGCGCGCCGAACGTGACGCCCGGGTAATTGTCGAATTTTACCGAGAACCGGATGCCGGGGATCTTCAATGTCTGCAATCCGCTCTCCGGCATCGTGAACATGACGCTCTCGGTGATCGGGTTTACCAGCCGCACGACCGGTTCGCCGGCCATCACCTGCTGGTAGTTGTCTACGTACTTCTTTTCGACGGCCCCTGCGAACGGCGCGCGCAGTCGGGTATCCGCGAGGGTCGTTTGAGAATTCTCGTAAGCGGATTTCGCACGGACGTAGGCGGCGTCGGCCATTTCGTAGTCCTGGCGGGAGATCGCCTGCTTCTCGAGCAGCCGTTTGTTTCGCTCCATTTGCGACCGGGCGGTCAGGTAGGTGGCTTTGTCGGCCTCCATTTGCAGCGAATACTCGCGCGGGTTGATCTCGGCGATTACATCCCCTTTTTTGACGCTCTGGCCGGTGATGACGTTCATCTTTAGGATCTGTCCCGAGATCCGGAAAGCCAGGTTCGAAATATCGTCGGCTACGGACATGCCGGCGAAGTCCTTGTCGACCGAGCCGAGCGGTTGGGTGGCGTATACTTTTACCGGGCGGATCTCTTGTTGCGCGGGTTGTGTCCCGGAATGGCCGCAGCTTTGCAGCGACACCAGGATGCCGGCGGTGAAAATGAGTTTGGCATTCATAAGCGATAGTCTGATATGGCTGACCTTCAGCTAAAATCATGCCATGCCGTCCGGCGGCGGACGGTTATGAAAAGAATGTCCGCGGTTTTCGGGCCGCGGACATTCCGGATCGACTTTCGAAAAAAATTATTCTTTGACGCGTCGTGACGTATAGGCGACGTAAATGAACGCCAAGGCGGCTGCAAGGAGGCCCAGCGGCCAGATGCGGTTGTTGCGGTCGCGCCGTTCGGTGACCGTTTCGAGCGGCGTCCGGCCGTCGTAATCCCGTTCGAAATTCGGGATGTCGCGGCAGTTCCATTTGCCGAGGATCGTCCCCTCTTTCAGTAGTACGAGTCCCGCCCGGGCGCGGATCAGCATTTTCAGCGTCGTGCCGTCCATGTTGTAAACCGGGATACGACTGTCGCCGAAAGTTATTTTCCCGTCTTCGGGTAACGCAGAAGCGGTGACGCATACGACCGGGTAGTTGTATTTCACGGCATAGCGCACGGTTTGTTCGATTTGCCGGCTGCATATCGAAGACAACGGCCGGTCGATCGGGTTCAGCGCGATCAGGAAAACTTCGCGGGTCGAAGCCAGCAGCGTCGGCGCATAATTCTCGTCGGCGTTGAAAACGGAAAAGTCCTGGATTTCGCTTCGCCGCTTGCGGTTGTTTTCTACGATTCGGGTGTCGACGTATTCCCAGCGCAGCGTGTCGTACCAGGTCGTATCGGCAAGGTCGAATTCGCG
This sequence comes from Candidatus Alistipes pullistercoris, assembly GCF_027665465.1. NCBI lineage: Bacteria > Pseudomonadati > Bacteroidota > Bacteroidia > Bacteroidales > Rikenellaceae > Alistipes > Candidatus Alistipes pullistercoris. The sequence continues at coordinate 694,248 of NZ_JAQDED010000001.1, forward strand.
TTGCTGTCCGGTCGTGCGGTCCTTGTAGATCAGCGTTGTCTGCGTATCGTTGCCGTAACCTTCCAGCTGCGACGGAATGTTCACGCCGATGCGGAACGGCAAAAAGTCGATCGGAGGCAGGTGGCGCAGGCTGTACAGTCCGATCCCGGACGACAGCAGCCCGAAGAAAAAGATCATGCTCCATTCGACTGTCGAGGCGTAACGGTTGTGCTGTCTGAAAGGCTGTTTCCAAGCCGTGCGCCACAGGACGACGGTAAACAGCAGCAGGATTACGTTTTTGAAAAAGGTCTGCCAGTTGGTCAGTTTGACGAAGTCGCCGAAACAGCCGCAGTCGGCCACCGGGTTCCACAGGGCGAGCACGAAAGTCAGCAGCGTGAAGAATCCGAGCAGGATCGTCAACAGTGTCGTGACGCTCTTTTCCCGGATACGGAACAGCAGGCAGAATCCCAGCAGCATTTCCGAGGCGGACAGCAGGATCGAAAAGGCGTATTCGGCTCCGGACAGCCAACCCATTCCGAAGGCGTTGAAATATTCTCCGAACTTGATGGCCGTGCCCCAAGGATCGACGGCTTTGACAAACCCCGAAAAAATAAATACTCCTGCAACGATCCATCGCAGCAGTCCGGTCAGGAAAGTATGTTTTTTCATGGCGTTTGTGATTGGTTAGTTGACAAATGTATGTTTTTTAACGGTGATATGCAATTTTATACCCTTTTTCCTAATTTTGCGGAAAGGGCCGGAATTGCCGGCCGGACTAAACGGAAGCGTATGGAAAACAGGGTGGATCGGATATTGAAAAGGGTCGTTCGCTTCTGCCGACGCGCAGTGGATCGTCGACGTGGTCGGTTTGCACCACAATGTGCAAAAAACCATTGAATTGGGCTTCGAAACGTTGTTCGAAGCCGATCTGATCGTCGACCTGTTCGAAGGATATTATCCGGCAGAAGAAGCGGGCGCCTGTTACCGCAATGGGGTGCGGATCGCTTCCGGAAAATCGTGGTTCGCACGCCTGTTTCCCGGGTGCGCCGGGGTCGGATAGCTTGCCCTTCTGCGTCCCGGTCTATTTCGTTGTGTGCCTGCGGCGGGAACTCAGCGCGCGGGTCAACTCGCCGCCCCACATCACCAGCGAAGTGGCTCCGATGATAGTCAGCCAGTCGCAGCCGGAGAGCGGAACCGTGCGGAAGACGTTTCCGCCCCAGGTTACGATGATGAATTGACCGGCCAAGATTAGCAGCAGCACGCCGAAAAACGGGGCGCAGCCCCCGACCGCTTTCCAGATCGGGGTGGTTGTGCCGAATCCCTTCGCGTTGAACATGTTCCAGAATTGCAGCATGACGAATACCGTGAAGAATGCGGAGAGCTCGTAGATCGTGATTGCCGATCCGAAGTAGTACAGTATGCCGAGCAGTACGGCGACGAAAAGCAGTCCGACGCCGACGATCGAGCGCATCATCGGGCGCGAAATGATGAAGTCGCTGTTTTTGCGCGGTTTTTCGCGCATCACGCTGCGGCTCGGCGGCAGCGAAGCGAGCGCCAGCGCCGCGAAAGTGTCCATGATCAGGTTGACCCACAGCATTTGCGTGACGGTCAGCGGCAATTCGCTGCCGAAAATCGAGCCGAACAGTACGATGATGATCGCCACGAAGTTGATCGTCAGTTGGAACAGTACGAACCGCTGGATGTTGCGGTACAGCGAGCGGCCCCACATCACGGCCGTGGCGATGCTGCTGAACGAGTCGTCGAGCAGCGTGATGTCGCTGGCTTCTTTGGCTACGGAGGTTCCGGTACCCATCGACAGTCCGACCTGCGCGAAATTCAGCGCCGGCGCGTCGTTCGTGCCATCGCCGGTGACGGCCACCACTTCCCCTTTTTGTTGCAACAGTCTTACGAGCCGCTGTTTGTCCAGCGGCCGCGCGCGCGACATGATCTTCAACGACTGTACCCGTTCGAGCAGTTCCTCGTCGCTCAGCGCGGCGAATTCGGAGCCGGAGATGTGGTTGCGGTCGGTGTCTTCCGCCGTCCACAGGCCGATCTGTCGACCGATCTCTTTGGCCGTCGCCGGGGTGTCGCCGGTAACGATTTTCACGTCGATGCCTGCGGACAAGCACTCTGCCACAGCGGCCGGCACGTCGTCGCGTACCGGGTCGGAGATGGCGGCGATCCCGATGAAATGCAGCGGGCAGCGTTCGAGCGCTTCGTCGCAGGTATCCACGCCGTCGCATACGGCGTAAGCGAATCCGAGCGTCCGCATCGCCATGTTCTGGTAGGCGGACAGTTGCTTTTCCACTTCGGCTTTCGCCCCGAAACCGGCGCACTTGGCCAGGATGATTTCGGGAGCGCCTTTTATGTAGAGAATGCGTTTGCCGGAAGCCGAGTCGACCAGTGTCGCCATGAATTTGCGTTCGGTGGTGAAGGTCATTTGATCGACCGTCTCCGCGGCGTTGCGCAGCGCGGCGTAGTCGGCGCCCCGGTCTTTGAGCCACAGCAGCAATGCCCCTTCGGTCGGGTTGCCGATCACTTTGCCGTTCGCGTCCAGGAAGGCGGTCGAGTTCGCGGCGATTCCTTCGCGGATCAGCGGGTCGATCCCGTCCTCGGAGAATTTGGTTTCGTAAACGCGCATTTCATTGCGGGTCAGCGTGCCGGTCTTGTCGGTGCAGATCACTGTGATCGCTCCCATCGTTTCGCTGGCGTGCATTTTCCGGACGAGGTTATTCGTACGGAGCATCCGCCGCATGTTGACCGCGAGCGACAGCGTGACGCTCATCGGCAATCCTTCCGGCACGGCCACGACGATCAGCGTGACGGCTACCATGAAGTATTGCAACACTTCGGTTGCGACGGTCAGCCAGTCGGCCGTCAACAAGTCGCCCGTCAGCATACCTTTGACGATCAGCGCTGCGAACGTGACGATCGCCAGCGAGATGCCGACGCGTCCGATCAGCTTCGACAGGCGTTGCAGTTGCAGGTTCAGCGGGGTCTCTTCATTGCTCTCGACGGTGGCTTGTTCGGCGACTTTGCCGAATTCGGTGGCGTCCCCTACGGCGGTCACTTGCATGACGCCATGGCCTTCGACCACGGTCGTTCCGCGCATGACGTGGTCGGACGGATAAGTCGATTCTTTGTCGAAATGGGCCGGGTCGGTCGTTTTGCCGATCTGCGGTTCCCCGGTCAGCGTCGATTCGTTGATCTTCAGCGACACGGCTTCCTGCAGAATTCCGTCGGCAGGCACCTCTTCGCCGCTTTCGAGCAGGACGATGTCGCCGACCACGACCTCTTTTTTCGGGATCTCGGCGACGGCTCCGTCGCGGACGGCTTTCACTGGCGTGTCGTCGTTGGTGCTGTTCAGCACGTCGAATTTCTTCATCGCGTCGTATTCGAACCAGAATGCGACGCCGGTAGCCAGGAAGATCGCGCAGAAAATGCCGATCGCTTCGGCGAATTCATTATGTATGAAACCGATCCCGAGCGACAGCACGGCCGCCACCAGCAGGATGCGGATGACCGGATCGTTGAATTTTTCGATGAACAGGCGCCACAGCGATTTGCGTTTCGGCGGGGTGAGCAGGTTGGCGCCGTATTGTTCGCGGCTTCGGATTACTTCGTCCTGCGTGAGTCCTTTCAGGGAATTCGACATGGTGTATGGCTGATTAGGGTTATGTTAACAGTTCGTGTTTGGATGCGTCCAGCTTGATCGCTACGAAGAGCAGGATCGTGAAGGCGATCAGCGACGAGCCGCCATAGCTGAAAAACGGCAACGGAATGCCGATTACCGGCATGATACCAATCGTCATGCCGATATTGACCGCTACGTGGAACAGAAAGATCGACGCCACGCAGTAGCAATAGATCCGGCCGAAGGGTTCCATCTGACGCTCGCCCATCCGGATGATCCGCAGGATCAGGACGGTGAACAGGACGACGATGACGGCGCTGCCCAGGAATCCCCACTCTTCGCCGACCGTGCAGAAGATGAAGTCGGTACTTTGTTCGGGGACGAAATTGAATTTCGTTTGCGTCCCTTCGAGAAAGCCTTTGCCGCTGAAACCGCCCGATCCGATCGCGATTTTCGACTGGTTTACGTTGTAGCCCCAGCCTTTCAGGTCGGATTCCAGGCCCAGCAGATCGAGGATTCGCTTTTGTTGGTGTATCTGTAGGTGCTGGAAAGCGTAATCGATCGTGTAGGTGAATCCGAGCGATCCGAAGAAGAGCAAGATGAACGTCAGTATATTGTGTATTTTGTACCGGTAAGCGTAGGCGACCACGGCTCCGACCGACAGCACGGCGGCGATCAAAATGGCCGTGTGCCAGCTCATGCCGATCCGCAGGACGGCGTTGAACAGCAGGTAGAGCAGGATCGAGCCGAGCGCCAGTCCGGCCAGGTAGGTGACTTTGCTTTTCCAGTTGCCGTTCGACACCCCTTCGCCGATCGCGCAGACGAGGATCAGCACGATCAGCAGCGTGACCGGTTCGAGCAGGAACGAAAAGACGAACAGCGAGATAATCATGATCAGCGCCACGTAGACCCAGCCGTTGAACCCTTCGCGGTAAAACATGAACAGGAACGAGCCGTATACGAGGGCCGAACCGGTGTCGTTCTGCAGGATTACGATCAGCACCGGCAGTCCGACGATCATGCCCGCGCGCAGTAGATCGCCCGGCTTGCGGATGTCGAACGTGTAGGAACTCATGTAACGGGCCAGCGCCAGCGCGGTGGTGAATTTCGCGAACTCGGTCGGCTGGATCGCCACCGGGCCCAGCATGATCCACGCTTTCGCGCCGTTGACCTCCTTGCCGAATAGCAGCACGCCGACCAGTACCAGGATCATGATCCAATACAGCGGGTAGGCCAGCACGTGGTAATACTTGTCGTCGATCAGCAAGATCGACACCGCGATGAATGCCGACGCCCCGATCCAGACCAGTTGCATCCCGTAACGCTGGCCGACGTCGAAGATGCTGGCATGCGCGTCGTCGTAGACGGCGGCGTAAATATTCAGCCAGCCCATCAGCACCAGCAGAACGTATGCCAGCACCGCCACCCAGTCCACGCCGCCCACGGCGAGTCTATTTTCGCTGTTGTCTCTCATAATACGGGTAGGCGATCTGTTTGTTTTTGACGTATTCCACCAGCGGCGCGCGCTGGATCGTATCGGTGAGGTAAAGCTCGGTCAGCAGGCTGGCGATCGGGGCTGCGACGGTGGCGCCGAATCCCCCGTTTTCGATGTAGACCGAGACGGCTATCTTCGGGTTGTTTCGCGGGGCGAAGCAAAAGAATGTGCTGTTGTCGGCCCCGTGCGGATTCTGAGCCGTACCGGTCTTGCCGCAGATATCCAGGCCCGGCACCATCGCGATCCGGCCCGTTCCGCCGCCGTTGACCGCTTGGTACATCCCTTCGACGATCGGTTCGAACCAGCGGGCGTCCACCCGGGTGGTGTGGTTGACGTAGAACCGCGCGTCGATCGAGTCGCGGTCGTGTATCCGCTTGACCACGTGCGGAGTGCGGTAATGGCCCCGGTTGGCGACCGTAGCCACCATGTTGGCCATCTGCAACGGGGTGCAGCCCAGCTCGCCCTGCCCGATCGACAGCGAGATCACGGTGAGTCCGTTCCATCGGCCCCGGTAGGCCTTGTCGTAAAATTCGGAGGAGGGGACGTTCCCGTTCAGTTCGCCGGTAAAGTCCGTTCCGAGTTTGCGGCCGTACCCGAAACTGCGAACATAGTCCGCCCACACGCCGAAACCTTCCTCGATGTTTTTGTATTTTTTGTTTTCGATGATATTCCGGAAAACGTAGCAGAAGTAGGCGTTGCAGGAGTTCGCGATGGCTGCCTCCAGGTCGAGCGGCGATCCGTGCGCGTGGCATTTGACGCCGCGCCCGTACGGGTATCCTCCGTGACAGGGATAGGTTTGCGACGGCGACAGCACGCCCTCCTGCATTCCAATGAGTCCCTGGATCACTTTGAACGTTGAACCGGGGGGGTAGAACGACATGACCGCGCGGTTGTAAAGCGGCCGCCGCGGGTCGTTGAGCAGTTTCATGTAGTTGTTGCCGCGATCGCGGCCCACCAGTTCGTCCGGGTCGTAGGTCGGACTGTTGGCCATCACGAGGATTTCGCCCGTTTCCGGCTCGATCGCGACGACGCTGCCCACTTTGCCTTCCATCAACTCTTCGGCCAGCGCTTGCAGCCGCGCGTCGATCGTACAGGTGATCGCCACGCCCGGAGACGGCAGCGTGTCGTAAATACCGTTCGCATAGGAGCCTTTCGGGATACCGTGCACGTCCACCATTTCGATTTTCACTCCTTTCTCTCCGCGCAGCACTTCTTCGTAGGCCTGTTCGATGCCGCTGCGCCCGATGTAGTCGCCGCTGCGGTAGTACGGGTCGCGTTCCAGGATCCGGTCGTCCACTTCGCCGACGTATCCCAGCAGGTTGCCCGCCATTTTAGTCGGGTACGACCGGACGGTGCGGTAAACGGTGAAGAATCCGGGGAATTGGTGCTCTTCGAGGCGCAGTTTGGTCTCTTTGGGCAACTGTTTGACGATGACCGACGCCCTACGGCGCGAGAAATTGGACGCTTTGATCAGCTCCTTGCGGATCTGTTCGACCGGTACGCCCAGGATGCGGCTCATCAGCGCGGTGTCGAACGGCCGCACTTCGCGCGGGGTCGCCATCAGGTCGTAAGCCTCTTTGCTCTGTACCAGGAAGCGTCCGTTTCGGTCGTAAACTTCGCCCCGGGGCGGGTACTGCACCATGTAGCGCAGGACGTTGTTGTCTGCATTCGTCTTGTAGCTGCCGTCGAGCACCTGGATATAGAACAACCGCAGCAGGACGATCGCCGCGATGACGATGACGACTCCCTGTAAGGTTTTGATTCGGCGGGGGGTATCCACGGCGTTACGGTTTTTGACGGTTGACCGAGAACAGGCGTTGGCAGAAATACACCAGCAGCAGCGTAACCGCCGAACTCAGGAGGATCCGCAGCAGCGTAAGGTAGAAGAAGTGCAGCGACAGCGTTTCGAAAATAAAGAATACCGTGCTGTGCAGCAGCACCATGAAGGAGGCGTATTTGATGAATTTTTTGATCCCGAGCCGGTTGACGTTCGGAATTCCGCCGTCCTTCACCTCGTCTTTGCCGGCCAGCAGGTTCAGCAGCGTCGGGCGGCAGAATGCGACGAACAGCGTGGCGATCGTGTTGATTCCGGCCGTTCCCATGAAAACGTCCATCGTGACGCCCATCAACAGTCCGAGCGTCAGCAACAGCAGCGGCGCGATCTCCATCGGCAGCAGGATGATAAAGGCGACGTAGGCCAGCGGATGAATGTAGACGCTGACCCCGATCCGGCTGAACAGGAAAACCTGCAACAGGGCCATTACCACGAATAGGATCGTATATTCCAGCGTTCTGTACATCGTTTCTTCGTCGTTTGCAGTGTGTTTGGCCGCTCTATTGCACAGCGGCCGAAGTCATCGAAACGTCGTTTTCCAGCGTTTCGCGCTCTTCGGCGTCCAGGTATTTGATCACCACTACGTTGTTCAGTGCGGCGATGTCGGTATGCAGTTTTACCCGGACGTCGTAATAGGTCGCGTTGTTCAGTTCGAAGTCCGCCACCGTGCCGATCATGAGCCCCGGCGGAAACCGTGACGAGTGCGAGGTCGTCACGATCGTGTCGCCGACATGGATCTGCGCGTATTTTGCGATTTCGGTCAGCATGACGTATTCGTAACTCGCGCCGTCCCACGAAACCGATCCGAAATAGTCGGTTCCTTTGATCTTTCCGCTCGTTTTGAAGCCGCGGTTCAGCACCGACATACACACGGCGAAATGATCCGAACAGTTCATTACGTAACCCGCGATGCCCCTGTCGGCCACGACCGCCATATCGGGCTGCAAGCCGTCTTCGACGCCGCGGTTCAGCGTGATGTAGTTCTCCTGCCGGATGATCGAGTTGTTGATGACCCGAGCCGGGAAGTAAGCGAACTGCCGTCGGCCGGCGACAGAATCTTCGGTGAAAAGCAGCGAGTCCGGCGGTACGGCCGGATCGCTGCCGTCGCGCCGCAAACCGTCGAGTTCGTTTTCCAGCAGCGCTACCCGGGCAGTCAGCGCTGCATTCTCCTTTTTCAGGTGCAGGTAGCTGTTCAGTCCCGATATCTGCGAATAGATACCGCCTACAACATAGTTGGAGGCGGTAATCAGCTTCGCTTTCGTGTAGCTGGTGCTGTTTGCGTAATAGTGTATCGCAAACGCTTCGAGAATGATGAAGATCAATACGAAATGGATCTTCTTGATGAACAGGAAAAACTTGATCATTCTCTTGCGGCGGTTCGTGTTAAAGGGTTATCGCATCAAGAACGAAAAACGTCCGATGTTCTTCAGCGCAATGCCCGTGCCCCGCGCTACGGCGCGCAGCGGGTCTTCGGCGATGTGGAACGGGATATTGGTTTTCTCGGACAGCCTCCGGTCGAGCCCTTTGAGCAACGCTCCGCCGCCGGCGAGGTAAATCCCGTTTCGGGCGATGTCGGCATACAATTCGGGCGGAACCATTTCGAGTACCTTCATAATTGCCGCGTCGATTTTGACGAGCGATTTTTCGAGCGCGTAGGCCATTTCGCTGTACGAGACGCTCAGTACCGACGGCAACGACGTCAGGATGTTCGGCCCCGTCACTTCGAAGTCTTCAGGCTCTTCCTCCAATTCCGACAGCGCTGCCCCGACCGCGATCTTGATGTCCTCGGCCGTCCGTTCGCCGATGCGCATGTTGTGCTGCTGACGGATATAGGTCTGTATGTCTTCGGTAAAGACGTCTCCGGCAACGTTGATACTCTCGCTGCAGACGATTCCTCCGAGCGAGATGCAAGCGATTTCGGTCGTACCGCCTCCGATGTCGACTACCATGTTGCCTTCGGGGGCTTCGACGTCGAGTCCGGCGCCGAGCGCGGCGGCCATCGGTTCGTAGATCATATACACTTCGCGGCCGCCGGCGTGTTCGGCCGAATCGCGCACGGCCCGGATCTCCACGTTGGTCGAGCCGGACGGGATGCAGATCACCATTTTCAGCGACGGACTGAACAGCCGTCCGTTGCTCTTGACCATTTTGATCAGACCGCGCAGCATGATCTCCGCGGCGTTGAAATCGGCGATCACGCCGTCTTTCAACGGGCGTACCGTCTTGATATTCTGATGGGTTTTGCCGTGCATCTGGCGCGCTTTTTTGCCGATCGCCATCGCCTTGCCGGTATGCTGGTCGAGCGCCACGATCGACGGCTCGTCCACGACGATTTTCCCGTTGCTGATTATGATCGTGTTGGCCGTGCCGAGGTCGATGGCCAACTCCTGTGTCAATGAAAATAAGCCCATAATCGTTAGGTCTTTATAGTGAGAGGGTTTGTTAGTGCTTGAAATGTCTGAGACCGGTGAACAACATTGCCATGCCGTTCGCGTTGCAGTAGTCGATGCTCTCCTGGTCGCGTACCGAGCCGCCCGGCTGAATCACGGCGTCGATGCCCTCCTTGTGGGCGATTTCGACGCAGTCGCCGAACGGGAAGAACGCATCCGACGCCATCACGGCCCCCGTCAGGTCGAACCCGAAACTTTTGGCTTTCGCGATGGCCTGTTTCAGCGCATCCACGCGCGAGGTTTGGCCGATGCCGCTGGCGATCAGCATACCGGCCTTGGCCAGTACGATCGCGTTGCTCTTGGAATGTTTTACGATCTTGTTCGCGAAGATCAAGTCTTTGAGCTGTTCGGGCGCGGCCTGTTTCTCGGTCGCGTAGCGCGGTTCGCCGTCTACGCCTCCGACTTTCAGGTCGCGATCCTGCACCGCTACGCCGTTCAGCAGCGAACGGAACTGTTTCGGACAGCGCGTCGTATCTTTCAGCCGCAGAATGATGCGGTTTTTCTTGCATTCCAGGACGGCGAGCGCCTCGTCGGTGTACGAGGGCGCCAGGATCACTTCGAAGAAAAGCTTGTTGATCTCTTCGGCGGTCGTCGCATCCACTTCGCGGTTACAGATCAGCACGCCGCCGAAAGCCGAAACCGGGTCGCCGGCCAGCGCGTCTTTCCACGCTTCGGACAGCGTCGGGCGCGTCGCCACGCCGCAGGCGTTGTTGTGTTTCATGATTACGAAGGTCGGTTCGTCGAACTCTTCGATCAGGTTGATCGCCGCGTCGATGTCGAGCATGTTGTTGTACGAGATGTCCTTGCCGTGCAGTTTGTCGAACAGTCGTTCGAGGTCGCCGTAGAAGACGGCCGACTGGTGGGGATTCTCCCCGTAGCGCAGCGGCGTTCCGCCGTTGAAACTCAGCTTGAACGAGCCGATCTGTTCTTGGCGGTTGAAATAGTTGAAGATGGCCGAATCGTAGTGCGAGCTGACGTCGAACGCATAGGCTGCGAAACGACGGCGCTGTTCGAGCGTCGTAGCGCATTGTTGGGCGGTAATGATTTCGTAGAATTCGGCGTATTGGTCGACCGACGGTACGATCACCACGTCCTTGAAGTTTTTCGCTGCGGCGCGGATCAGCGAGATGCCCCCGATGTCGATTTTTTCGATCACGGCCTGCTCTTCGGCCCCCGAAGCGACGGTTTGTTCGAAGGGATAGAGGTCGACGATCACCGCGTCGATTTCCGGGATCTCGTATTGAGCGGTCTGTTCGGCGTCCTGCGGATTGTCGCGGCGGGAGAGGATCCCTCCGAAAACTTTCGGATGGAGCGTTTTCACGCGTCCGCCGAGGATCGACGGATACCCCGTCAGGCTCTCGACCGACACGGCTTTCAGACCGAGTCCCTCGATGAACGAAAGGGTTCCGCCGGTCGAATAGATCGTTACGCCGTCCTCCGCTAATTTTCTGACAATCTGTTCCAGGCCGTCTTTGTAGTAGACCGAAATAAGTGCTCCTTTTATCTTTTTCACCGTCTTGTATGGTTTAGTATTTATCAATCGTACAAAGATACAAAAAAAGAGTTTACAGCTTGAGTTTATACTTCAAAAAATGGATTGTGTCTCTTTTTTTTGTTTCCGGCCGTTTTGCCGGTGCGGCGGACGGTCCGTAAAATGAAGTTTTTGGTCGCCGGGCGGTGGCGTTGCGGTTCCGGGTGCGATTTATGCGGCTGTTTCCGGATAAAACGGCTCCGGAATAGCGAAAATTTTAAATAATTTGTAAATTTGTGGTTTGAAAGCGAATAAAATCATGGCGTACAACATCGATCGGAACGCGCGGTGTGCGGTGGTCGGTCACGGCAGTTGGGCTACGGCTCTGGTCAAGATACTTCTCGAAAACGAACGGAACGTCGGCTGGTACATCCGCAACCGGGATGTCCTGGAGCATGTGCGTAAGCACGGGACCAACCCGCGCTACCTGCGGGACGTCCGTTTCGATCCGGGGAGCCTGCACCTGTCGGACAGTCTCGACGAGGTGGCGCGCGATGCGGAGATCGTCGTGCTGGCAGCTCCGTCCGTTTACCTGAAAACGACGCTCGAACCCCTGACCGAACCGCTCGGCGATAAATTCATCGTCTCTGCGATCAAAGGCATCGTTCCCGACGATCTGATCACGGTGGCCGAGTACGTCAACCGCCGGTACGACGTTCCGTTCGATCAGATCGGGATCGTGTCCGGCCCGTGCCATGCCGAAGAGGTGGCGCTCGAACGGCTCTCCTACCTGACGGTCGTTTGCAAGACGCTCGAAAACTCGCGCATCCTGGGCGATAAAATTCGGACCGATTATATAAACGTCGGTCATTCGACCGACATATACGGCATAGAATATGCTTCCGTGCTGAAAAATATTTATGCGATTGCGGTCGGGATCGCGGTCGGCCTCGGTTACGGGGATAATTTTCTGGCCGTGCTGATTTCGAACGGGGCGATGGAGATGTCGCGTTTCATGTCGCAGACTTATCCCAGCAACCGGAATACGTTCGCATCGGCTTATCTGGGCGACCTGTTGGTTACTTCCTATTCGCAGTTCAGTCGCAACCGTCGGTTCGGACTGATGATCGGCAAGGGCTATTCGGTGCATTCGGCGCAGATGGAGATGAGCATGGTGGCCGAAGGGTATTACGCGGCCGAATGCATTATGAAAATCAACCGGCAGCGCGGCGTGGATATGCCGATTGCGCGGATGGTGTACGACGTTCTCTATGACGGCGCTTCGCCGTCGGTCTCGGTCGGCCGGTTGACCGGACGGCTGCTGTAAAGGCATGTAAAATCCATCAAAACATAATTATCATGAGTATTATTAAAGTTTCTATCGACAAAATCTACGGGATTCTCGAACCCGTGGATCTCGAATTGATAAAAGAACGGGTCGAAGTGTCGAACCGCATGTTGTCCGACGGCAGCGGCGACGGGAACGATTTTCTGGGGTGGGTGGACCTGCCCGAGCAGATTACCCCCGCCCAACTGGACGCCGTTAACGATTGCGCGAAATCGCTGGCTTCGCTGGCCGAAGTGATCGTGGTGATCGGGATCGGGGGCTCTTACCTCGGGGCGAAAGCCGTGCTGGAAGCCATGAGCGATCCGTTCCAACTGCTGCACAAGAAACAGGATAAGCCGATCGTGCTGTTCGCCGGGCAGAATCTCAGCGAGGACTATCTGTATGAGCTGCTGGCCGCTACGAAGCCGTACAAGCTGGCTGCCATCGTGATCTCCAAGTCCGGGACGACGACCGAGCCGGCCGTTGCTTTCCGGATCGTCAAAGAGGAGATCGAGACCCGTTATGGCAAAGCGGAAGCCGCCAAACGGATCGTTGCCGTGACCGATGCCAAACGCGGCGCACTGCGGACGCTGGCCACGCAGGAGGGCTACGCTACGTTCGTGATTCCGGACGACATCGGCGGACGCTATTCGGTGCTGACGCCGGTCGGCTTGCTGCCGCTGGCCGTTGCCGGAATCAACATCGGCGAATTGGTGCGCGGCGCGCAGGATATGGCGAAAATGACGGCTGCCGACGTTCCGTTCGACGAAAATCCGGCCGTTCAGTATGCGGCTGCGCGGAACGCGTTGTACAAAAAGGGGTATAAGATCGAGATACTGGCCAGCTACGATCCGAGGCTCCAGTACGTGTCCGAATGGTGGAAGCAGCTTTACGGGGAGAGCGAAGGGAAAGAAGGCAAAGGTATCTTCCCGGCCAGCGTGACGCTGACCGCCGACCTGCACTCGATGGGACAGTATATCCAACAGGGCGAACGCACGCTGATAGAGACGGTTATCAGCGTCGAAAAGCCGCGGCACAGTCTGAAGATCGATTCCGATCCGGATAACCTGGACGGACTGAACTACCTGGCCGGCAAACGGATCGGCGAAGTGAATCTGATGGCCGAGATGGGGACGATGCTGGCCCACGTGGACGGCGGCGTGCCGAATATCCGGATCGAAATTCCCGAGTTGAACGAGTACTACCTCGGCGCCCTGCTCTACTTCTTCGAAAAATCATGCGGTATCAGCGGTTATACGTTGGGCGTCAATCCGTTCGATCAGCCGGGCGTGGAGGCGTACAAGAAGAATATGTTCGCGCTGCTCGGCAAGCCGGGTTACGAGGACGAGGGCAAATTGCTGCGTGCCCGGTTGTAAGTCCGCTGCGGATTCGGCGAACGGGAATTTTAAATTTTTTTACGAAACTCGTCGGATTGCGCCGGAAAATGATTAAATTTGAAACCCGGATCGGACGGAATCGACCGGGAAAGCGTCCGGATGCGATTGCGCCGGACGGACGGTCGGCGCAACGACGTTGCGAGGCGGCCGCCGTAAACGGAGAATTTCCGAATTTGTTAACCTAAAAATAAGTTGTCATGGTAAATTACAAAGATTTGGGTCTTGTGAACACGAGAGAGATGTTTAAAAAGGCCATCGAGGGCAAATACGCCATCGCTGCATTCAACTTCAACAACATGGAGCAGATGCAGGCCATTATTCAGGCTACCGTCGAAACGAAATCGCCGGTGATCCTGCAGGTGTCGAGCGGTGCCCGTAAGTATGCCAATCAGACCCTGCTTCGTTATATGGCTCAGGGTGCGGTGGAATATGCCAAGGAACTGGGTTGCGCTCATCCGCAGATCGTGCTGCACCTCGACCACGGCGATTCGTTCGAACTCTGCAAGTCGTGCATCGACATGGGTTTCTCGTCGGTGATGATCGACGGTTCGCACCTGCCCTACGAAGAGAATATCGCGCTGACCAAGAAAGTGGTCGACTATGCGCACCAGTTCGACGTGACCGTCGAAGGCGAGCTCGGCGTACTGGCCGGTATCGAGGACGATGTGAAGGCCGAACACCACACCTACACCGAACCCGACCAGGTAGTCGATTTCGTATCGCGTACCGGCGTCGATTCGCTGGCTATCTCGATCGGAACGTCGCACGGCGCCAATAAATTTACGCCGGAGCAGTGCACCCGCGACGCCAACGGCGTTCTGGTTCCGCCCCCGTTGCGTTTCGATATTCTTCAGGAGATCGAAAAGCGCATTCCTGGCTTCCCGATCGTGTTGCACGGATCTTCGTCGGTTCCGCAGGATCTGGTCGCCGTTATCAACAAATACGGCGGCGCGCTGAAAGATGCGATCGGTATTCCCGAAGAACAGCTCCGCAAGGCTGCCGAAAGCGCCGTTTGCAAGATCAACATCGACTCCGACGGCCGTCTGGCGATGACCGCTGCCGTTCGTGAAGTGCTGGCTACCAAGCCGGCCGAGTTTGACCCGCGCAAATACCTGGGCCCGGCCCGCGAAAGCCTGAAAAAATTGTACGAACACAAACTGATTAATGTACTGGGATCGGCCGGCAAAGTTCAATGCTAACCGTCCGTCCGTTTCGACCCCGAGACGCCGTCCATTGCGGACGGCGTCTCTTTTTTTTGTCGCCGCGCCTTGTACATTGCCGTTTTTTGGTTACCTTCGCGTCACGGGAAAGTGGTTTGTCACCGAGAAAGCACTCTGCCAACAGCCTGACCCGCACCCGTTTGAAGGCGGTGCGGATATTGTTCAACGAATTTTGAAGCTGTATGGATGATGATGCGGAACCGAATAGTTGCGGTATCTTACCTCAATACCATACCTTTTATATATGGTATCGAGCATGCGGGAATTGACCTGTATGCCGATCTTTTGCTCTCCCCGCCCCGGGGATGCGCTTCCCTGTTGCGCGACGGCGGCGCGGAAATCGCGCTGATTCCCGTAGCGGCCGTCCCGTCGATTCCCGATATCCGCATCGTTACGCCGTTCTGCATCGGTGCGAGCTGTTCGGTTCGCACGGTGGTGTTGGCGGCTGATTCTCCGCTGGATCGGCTCGATACGATTTATCTCGACAGCCATTCGCTGACTTCGGTGAGATTGGTGCGCATCCTCGCGTCGAAGTTGTGGGGGATCCGTCCCGAATGGAAAGAACTGAAAGATTTCTCTGCACTGAACGCTCCGCAGCCGCGGACGGGGTATTTGATCATCGGCGACAAGGTGTTCGACCATGAGGAAAAGTTCCGGTATCGTTACGATCTGGCCGACGCATGGCGTGAAATGACGGGGCTTCCTTTCGCTTTCGCGGCGTGGGTGGCGCGTTCCGGCGTGGACGACCGGACCGTCGAACGGCTCGCCGAGGCGCTCGATTACGGCGTCCGGCACATTCCCGAAGCGATCGCTTGTTACGGTTACGGCGACAGAAGTTATGCTTACGATTACCTGACGCGGAATATCGATTTTGTTTTTGATGAGCAGAAGCGCCGTGCGACGGCGCTTTACTGGCAGGAGGGCAGGAAGATCGACCCTCCGATCAATCCCGGTTGAACTTCCGGTTGACGCGCCCCCGGAGGGGACGGAAGCGACCCGACTATTCACCCTCTAAAGCTCAAGAACAATGATTACTATTTACCTGAAGCAATATAACAAAATCGTTCGCAACGCGGACGTCAGGCTTTTCGACGATCTCGGTTACGACGATATTTTGTGGATCGACCTGCTTTCTCCGACGATCAAAGAGCAGAAAGCCGTGGAGAACTTTTTGGAGATCAACCTACAGACGCGTCAGCAGGTCGAGGAGATCGAGAGTTCGTCCAAATATTCGGAAACCGAGAATGCGATCATCTGCAATTCGAACTTTTTCATTCCGAATCCCGAGGCGTTCAGTATCGAGCCCGTTTCGTTCATCATTACCGAAGGCGTGTTGGTGTCGGTGCGCACCAGCGAATTCAGGACGTTTACCGAAAGCGCGAAACGGCTGCAGATGAACTACCGGGCCTACTCGACCGGCTACCACCTGCTGATCTCGATCCTCGAGGTGCGGATCGATTTCGATGCCGACTTGGTCGAAGCCCTGGCCAAAAACATCGCCACGCTGAGCAAAAACATGAACCTCAGCGAACATATCGACAAGGAAACCCTCAAGCAGATCAGCCACATGCAGGAGAATACGATGTTGATCCGCGAAAACATCTTCGACCGACAGCGTATCCTGTCGGGCATCCTGCGCAGCGAACGTTTCCCGAACGACATCTATCCGAAGCTGCAACTGATGATCAAGGACGTCAATTCGCTGATCAATCATGCCGATTTCAGTTCCGAACGGCTCGACTACATGCAGGATACCGCGCTCGGTCTGATTAATATCGAACAGAGTAACGTGACCAAGATCTTTACCGTCGCCGCGCTGTTTTTCATGCCTCCGACGATGATCGCCAGCATCTACGGAATGAATTTCGAGAGCATCCAGGAGTTGCGCTGGCAGTACGGCTATGAGTTCGCGCTGGGGTTGATGGTGCTCGTGTCGGCGCTTACGTACCTGTTTTTCCGGTGGAAAAAATGGCTTTAGGAGTGTCCGAAATATGAATTTTACAGTCTTCATGCCTA
Source organism: Candidatus Alistipes pullistercoris (assembly GCF_027665465.1). NCBI lineage: Bacteria > Pseudomonadati > Bacteroidota > Bacteroidia > Bacteroidales > Rikenellaceae > Alistipes > Candidatus Alistipes pullistercoris. The sequence goes on from NZ_JAQDED010000001.1 coordinate 711,071, forward strand.
TGAGAACAAACCGGATGAAATATGTCGGGATCGTTTTGGCGCTGTTGCTCGGGACGTTTTCCGGGCGCGCGGCCGATTCTACGGGGCGGAAGTTGGTCTATACCTTCCCGATCCGCGAAGACATCATGCCGTCGGTCGAACGGCTGACCGGGAAATGCCTCGCGCAGGCGGACGAGATGGGAGCCGACCTGGTGGTTATCCAAATGAATACGTACGGCGGAGTCGTCGCGGCGGCCGATTCGATCCGCACGATGCTGCTCAATTCCCGGATTCCGGTATGGGTGTGGATCGACAACCAGGCCGCTTCGGCCGGCGCGTTGATCGCGCTGGCGGCCGATCGCATTTACATTCGTCCGGGCGGCAATATCGGCGCCGCGTCGGTGGTCGATCAGCAGGGGCGGCCGATGCCGGACAAGTACCAGAGTTTCATGCGCGCGACAATGCGGTCGACGGCCGAAGCCCACGGCAAAGTAGTGGAGCGGGTAGACGGAACGGATACCGTTTGGCGCTGGCGGCGCGATCCGGCGATCGCCGAAGCGATGGTCGGGACGACCGCCGGGGACAGTACGACGGTCGGCGTCCTGACGCTGACGGCCGACGAGGCCCTCGCCCGGCATTACAGCGAAGGCAAGGCCGTTTCGGTCGCCGAGGTGCTGTCGAATGCCGGAGTCGTCGATTATACGCTTTATGAATACAATCCGACGACGCTCGACCGCGTGCTCGGCTGGTTGATGAACCCGTTCGCGCAGGGAATTTTCATCATGCTGATCGTCGGCGGGATCTACTTCGAGTTGCAGACCCCCGGAGTGGGTTTCCCGCTGGTTGCCGCCGTGCTCGGAGCCGTGCTTTATTTTTCGCCGCTTTACCTCGAGGGGATGGTGCAGAATTGGGAACCGATCCTTTTTGTCGTCGGGCTGCTGCTGATCGCCGTCGAGATTTTCGTGCTGCCGGGGTTCGGCATTGCGGGGATCGCCGGGATCGTGGCGGTTGTGACGGGGCTTGCGTTCGCCGCGATTGACAACGATGTTTTGCGGCACGTCTTTTCCGGAGAACTGTCCGCCGGGCGGATCGTCCGGCCGTTTCTGGTCGTTATCGTCGGTTCCGTCGCGGCATTCGTCGCCGCGCTTTATTTCGGCCGCCGCTTTTTGACGGGCGATTCGCGGTTGCGCAGCCGGATCGTGCTGACGACCGACCTGACTCCCGAACAGGGTTATGTCGGCCACCGGTTGCCGCAGGACGGCCTGGTCGGCCGCACCGGGACGGTCACCGCCGTTCTGCGTCCGTCCGGAAAGATCGTGCTCGACGGGATTTATTACGATGCGGTCGCCGAAAACGGACTTTTTATCGGACGGGGCGAAAAAGTGCGGGTCGTACGCGTCGGGAACGGGCAACTCTATTGCAAACAGGACTTTTCAGACCCTTCGGAATCCTGAAACGATCTCCCCTCGGTCGCCGAAAACGGATTTTCTGTAAAAAATGCGATCTTTCTTTGATTATTAGTTGGTTGCTTCGTAAAAAAACGTTAGATTTGCAGTCGCTTTGAGAAGACTCTCTTTTGAGGAAGGAGGGTAGCCAAGGCGGAATACAAACCTTTTAAATTCAAAACAATGGGTTATTTAAATGCAGACAAAAAGCAGGAGCTTTTTGCAACCTACGGAAAGTCTAATACCGACACCGGTTCTCCCGAGAGCCAGGTAGCGTTATTTTCTTACCGTATCAACCACCTCACCGAGCACCTCAAAAAAAACAAGAAAGACTTCGGTACGCAGCGCTCGCTGCTGCGTCTGGTCGGAAAACGCCGTCAGCTTCTTGATTATTTGAAAAAGGTTGATATTGAAAGATATAGAGCCGTAGTAAAAGCTCTGGAACTCAGGAAGTAATTTTCCGGGTTACCGACGGAATAGGCTGCCCTCTCGTAGGGCAGCTTTATTCTCATTAAAACGGTTCTTTTTCGGAGAGTGCGGATTGCCCGTTGAATTTAGTTTTTCATAGACACTTAGAAGGATAAAAACATGTATAATGCAACACAAAAGGTGATTTCATTGAGCGGAGGTCGCGAGATAATCATCGAAACCGGAAAATTAGCAAAACAAGCCGACGGTTCGGTTGTTGTCAAACAGGGCAACACCATGTTGCTCGCCACGGTGACGGCAGCCAAAGAGGCTAAGGACGACTGCGATTTTATGCCGCTGTCGGTCGAATACAAGGAAAAATACGCATCCTGCGGTCGTTTCCCCGGCGGGTTCCTGAAACGGGAAGGCCGTGCGTCGGATTACGAAATTCTCGTATCGCGTTTGATCGACCGCGCGCTGCGGCCGCTGTTCCCTTCCGATTTCCATGCGGAAGTATTCGTTACCGTCAACTTGATTTCCGCCGATAAAGATATCATGCCCGATGCGCTGGCCGGGCTGGCCGCGTCGGCTGCGCTGGCCGTTTCGGACGTTCCGTTCGGCGGCCCGATTTCCGAGGTGCGCGTGTCGCGGATCAACGGGGAGTTCGTGATCAATCCGACGTTCTCGCAGAACGCCGACGCCGATCTGGACATCATGGTGGGCGCTACGATCGACAACATCCTGATGGTCGAAGGCGAGATGAAAGAGGTGTCCGAAGCGGTCATGCTCGACGCCATCAAATTCGCTCATGAAGAGATCAAAAAGCACTGTGCCGCGCAGATCGAACTTTCAAAAGAGTTGGGTAAGGACGTGAAACGCACCTACTGCCACGAAAGCAACGACGAGGAATTGCGCCAACAGGTGATCGCCGCCACGTACGACAAAGCTTACGAGATCGCGAAGTCGATGACTGCGAAACACGAGCGTTCGGAGAAATTCGATGCGCTGGAAGCCGAATTCGAAGCGCAATTCAGCGAAGAATTCCTGGCGGAAAAAGGCGCATTGATCAAGCGTTATTTCCACGATGACGTGCTGAAAAAAGCGATGCGCAACATGATTCTCGACGAGGGGATACGTCTGGACGGCCGTAAGACCACCGAGATCCGTCCGATCTGGTGCGAGGTGGATTACCTGCCCGCGGCGCACGGTTCGGCTGTTTTCACGCGCGGCGAAACCCAGTCGCTGACGACTGTAACGCTCGGGACGAAACTCGATGAGAAGCAGATCGACGACGTGCTCGTGAAAGGCACCGAACAGTTCGTGCTGCATTATAACTTCCCGCCGTTCTCGACCGGCGAAGCGCGTCCCGCACGCGGCCTGTCGCGTCGCGAGATCGGCCATGGCAACCTGGCATGGCGCGCGCTGAAGCCGATGGTACCGGTGGGCGAAGAGAATCCGTACGCCGTTCGCGTCGTATCCGATATTCTGGAATCCAACGGTTCGTCCTCGATGGCTACCGTGTGTGCCGGAACGCTGGCGCTGATGGATGCCGGGGTGAAGATCAAGAAACCGGTTTCCGGGATCGCCATGGGGCTGATTACCGACGCCAAAACCGGAAAATACGCCGTGCTGTCCGATATCTTGGGCGATGAAGACCACCTCGGCGACATGGACTTCAAGGTGACCGGTACCAAAGACGGTATTACCGCTACTCAGATGGACATCAAGGTGGACGGTCTTTCGTACGAAGTGCTGGCCAATGCGCTCGAACAGGCCAAACAGGGCCGTATGCACATTCTTGGCAAGATACTTGAAACGATATCCGAACCGCGCGCCGAACTCAAACCGTTCGTTCCGCGGATCGAGCAGATCGTGATCCCGCAGGAATTTATCGGTGCGGTGATCGGCCCGGGAGGCAAAGTGATTCAGGAGATTCAGAAGACGACCGGCACGACGATTACGATCACCGAAAAGGACGAAAAGGGATACGTGGACATTTTCGGCGAAAACAAGGAGGCTCTCGAAGCGGCTATGGCCCGTATCAAAGGGATCGTGGCGATTCCGGAAGTCGGCGAAATTTACCGGGGAAAGATTCGTTCGATCGTCGCTTTCGGCGCATTTGTGGAGATCATGCCGGGCAAAGACGGTCTGCTGCACATCTCCGAAATCGCCAACAAACGTTTCGAAACGATGGAAGAAACCGGCCTGAAGGAGGGCGATATGATCGAAGTCAAACTGATCGGTGTTGATCCTAAAAATGGCAAGCTGAAACTTTCGAAAAAAGCTCTTTTAAAGTCTGATAAACAATAGTTTGATGACTGATATCCTACCCAGGGGAGGTATCGGGTTCAAAAATAAGTCGATTTTTTAATTGTTATTTAAAATATATTCTTATTTTTGCGGATATCAACTATGGCGTTGAGGATTAATAGATTAAAACCAGAGATAAACAATTAATTAATTTTTAAAGCACTGATTATGAAAAGTTTAGTAAAAAGTTTCATGCTCGCTTCTTTAGCAATACTGCTAGCCAGCTGTAATTGCTACAACAAGATGTTGAAAAAAGTGGACAGAGTGAGTGTGTCTGCAACGCCTGCCGTGCTGACCCTGAAGGGTAGCAACGTCGTTACGGACGTACGTGTTGATTTCCCTGCTAAGTACTTCAACAAGAAAGCCGTACTGAAGGTTACTCCGGTTCTGGTATTCGAAGGCGGAGAGTTGGTAGGTACTCCCAAATTCATCCAGGGTGAAAAAGTAAAGGATAACTACACCGTTATTCCTTACAAGACCGGCGGTTCCTATACGCAGGCCGTGTCGTTCCCGTACGACGAACGCGCTAAACTTTCGACCCTCGAACTGCGTATCGAGTCGAAGTGCTCAAAAGGCTGCAAAAAACGCAAGGAATTTACTCCGTTTGCAGCCATCCCGGTTGCCGAAGGCGTAAGCACCATCCAGGCTCTGGCTGACAATGCCGCTTACCTGTCGATCATGCCCGACAACTTCAAGAGAGTGACCACCATTTCTCAGAATGCCGAAATCATGTACCTGATCAACAAATCGAACGTTCGTCCGGGCGAGTTGACCAAGGATCAGGTGAAGATGTTCGAAGCTTTCGTAAAAGAGTACTCGGACAAGGATCGCGCTACGCTGGGTAACGTATATGCAAAAGGTTACGCTTCTCCCGACGGCCCGGTTAAGTTCAACGACGAACTGTCGAAGGCTCGTAGCGAAAGCGGTCAGAAAGCCATCAGCAAAACGCTCGAAAGCGTAAACCCGAAATACGATATCGCCGCTTACGGTGAAGACTGGGAAGGTTTCAAAGAACTGGTTTCTGCTTCGGACATCAAAGACAAAGACCTGATTCTGCAGGTTCTGGCCATGTACGACAATCCGGTGAAACGCGACGAAGAGATCAAGAACATGACTTCCGTATTCGATGTGCTGGCTAAGGAAATCCTGCCGCAGTTGCGTCGTACGAAGCTGATCGCCGATGTGGATATCGAAGGCCGCACCGATGCCGAGATCAAAGAAGCTGCCGCTTCGAACATCGACGTACTGAGCGAAGAAGAGATGCTGTATGCCGCTACGTTGACCGACGATGCCGCTGCCCAGCTGAAAGCTTACCAGGCTGCCGCTACCAAATACAACAGCGTTCGCGGTTACAACAACGCAGGTGTGGTTTATGCGCGTGCCGGTAAAGTTTCTCAGGCTAAAGCCCTGTTCGAAAAGGCTGCAGGTATGAGCAAAGATGCCGCTATCACCAACAACCTGGGCGTCGTAGCCCTGATGAGCGGTGACGCTGCTGCGGCTCAGAAATATTTCGCTGCTCTGAATACGGCCGATTCGAAAGCCAACATGGGTCTGGTTAACCTGGCAGAAGGAAACTATGCCGAGGCTGCCAAAGCGCTGAGCGGTTACAACCTCGCAGTCGCTGAAGTTCTCAACGGCAACCTGTCGAAAGCAAAATCGCTGCTGTCGAACGAAAAATCGGCTGAAGCCGACTACCTGAAAGCAGTTATCGCTATGCGCGAAGGTAACTCTTCTTCCGCTGTTGCCAACCTGAAGAGCGCTATCGCCAAAGATCCCGCTATGAAGGCTCAGGCTACCAAGGACGTCGAGTTCTCGAAACTGTTCGGAACGACCGAGTTCCTCGCTTTGTAAGAGAAACCTACGGATAAAAAACGAAGGCCTCCCCGCTGTCGGGGAGGCCTTCGTTTTTTATCCGTGAATGTCTATGTGAGTATCCGGGAATAAAAGGGACGAAGAAGTTCCGAGAGGGGCGTGCCGATGGATCTGGCGGGGGATGCGGATGGTTTTGCGTATGGTCTCGGTTAAGCGTCGTTTTGGGGCTTGTCGGGGGTATTCCGACGATCCGGTTTCCGTTCCGGCGAGAGCAAACGGGCGGTTTGCGACGACGGTGCGGAGGAGCGTCGTGTGTTTTCGGACGGATCTGTATATGGGCAATGTTTCGGAAAGACGTTTCGAAGAGAAGGCTGCGATTCGCAATCGCAGCCTTCTCTTTTACTCGAAAGAACATTTGCCGGGAGAATGTTCGTCCGGCAGATTTAGATCTCGGCTTCGGCTGAAATCAGTCCCGGGGAATCGAAGGTCGCTTTCACGGTGGCGGAATCCGGTTTTAAGTAGACGACCATGCGGCCGCCCGAGCAGCGTCCCCGTTCTGCGGACGCGTATTTGAGGCCCTGCGGGTCGTATTGATTGCCGTTATCGAATCCGAGCAGGCGTTCGGACGGGATGTTTCCAGGGGTAATCTCCGCCTCGGAATCGGGGATACGGATTCCTTCCTTGTCGACGACGCAGAGTTCTACTCGGATAACGTCGTCGTAGCGGAAAATGCGCGATACTTTGACCGCATATGGCTTCCCGGCCGTGAGGAGCCGGTGTTCGGCAACCTTTTTCCCTTGCCTGTAACCGGTTGCCGAAATCGTGCCGGCTTTGAAGGGGACATTCCACAAAGCGTAATAGTCGTTCCGCCCGACCGGCTTCCGGCCCAGGCTGCGCCGGCCGATCCGGAGCTCGACTTCGTCGCAGTTCGAGTAGGCGTAAACTTCCAGGGTGTCCTGATCCCGCCCCTGCCAGTTCCAGTGGTCGGCTACGTTGCGCGGACTCCAATCGAAATCGCGGTCGGGGCCCTGGCGGACGCCGATATGGACGACGGGTTCGTCCGACCAGTAGCTTTTGCGCAGGTAGTATTCCGGTTTCGGGAAGCCGGCGATATCGAGCATTCCTTCGTCCCAGCCGCGGTAATCCGGCCACACGATTTCGCCGAGGTAGTCGTAGCCCACCCAGACGAATTCGCCGATCGCGCTGGCGTTGTCGCGTATCGATACGTGGTTGCGGGTTTTATGATAAGTCTCCGTGCCGAGCAGGATGCGGTTCGGGTAACGGGCGTGTTCGGCGGCGTACAGGCTGTCCGGATGGATGCGGTCGATGTAGTTGTAACCCGCGATGTCGAACTGATCCATAAAGCCGTAAATATTGGCTCCGACGAAGAAGTCGCAGGCGGCGGTTACCGGCCGCGTGGGGTCTTCCTCACGGGTGATGGCTTTCAGCTTTTGTGCGATTTCGATTCCCTGGATGCGCTGGTTCGGAATTTCGTTGCCGAGCACGTACAGCGCGACGCACGGGTGGTTCCGGTCGCGGCGGATCATTCGACGCAGGTCGGTTTCGCCCCACTGATCGAAATAGAGGTGGTAGGTATAGGGCATTTTTCCGTACGAACTTTCCGAATAGCCCCATTCCTGCCCGCGGTTCCATTCGTCGAAAATTTCGTTCGACACGTAAAAACCGAGCGAGTCGCACAGATCGTAGAATTCGGGCGCGAACGGGTAATGGCTGAGCCGAACAGCATTACAGCCCATCGCTTTCAGCGTTTCGAGTCTTTCCTGCCATACCCCGAGCGGTACGGCGCTGCCGAAACAACCTACGTTCTGGTGCAAGCATACCCCCTGTAGTTTGACCTGCCGGCCGTTGACTTCCATACCCCGTTCGGGCGAAAAACGAATCGTACGCACTCCGACCGGATAGCTTACCCGGTCGGCCTCGCGGCCGTCGTAGGAGATCGTACCGACCAGTTTATAAAGGTAAGGGGTCTGGTCCGACCACAGATGCGGGCGGTCGATTTCGATTTGTTGCCTTAGATCGGCTTCGCTGTAATCCCCGATCCGATGTTTGGTCGAGACCCGTTTTATTTCCTGGCCGTCTGCGTCGTAAAGGATCGAAGTGAGCGTGCATTCCTTCTGCACCCGGTTGTTGGCGTCGGTTTTCGGCGCGGCGTCGGCGTTGCCGTCGCGCAGCCAGACGTACAGCGACTTATTGTCGGTCCAGGTAAACCGCGTCTCAGGGTAGTTGTGGTTGATGACGTGGTAGTTGATTTCGATTCGGGCCCGTTCCGCCGAAACTTCCGGAGTCGTGATGAAAACGCCTCCGTCGGTAAAGTGCATCTGCGACGTGACGATCAGGTGAACGTTCCGGTAGATGCCCGATCCGGTGTACCAGCGCGACCCGGGTTGCAACGAATTGTCGACGCGGACGGCGAGCACGTTCAGCGTATCGCGGCGGACGAAAGGGGTGATGTCGTATTCGAACGAATTGTACCCGTTCGGGTATTCGCCGACCATGCGGCCGTTGATCCATACCTGGGATTTCATGTAGACGCCGTCGAAACGGACGAAAACGCGGTTTCCTTCGGAACCGGCGGGGGCTTCGAAGGAATGCCTGTACCAGCCGGTTCCGCACGGCATGAAGCCGCCTTGCGGCCCGCTCGGATTCCGTTTGTCGTAAGCGCCTGCGATGCTCCAGTCGTGCGGCAGGTCGAGCCGTTGCCAACCGCTGTCGTCGAAGGCCGGTTCGCCGTACGTCCGGTCGTCGTCCAGCGTAAAACGCCAGTTACGGTTGATATCGATGATTTCACGGGCTTCTGCGGGAAACGCCGCAGGCAGCGCGGCGGCCAGCAGCAGGATTGATCGGTAAATTCGTTTCATCGTGTCGGTTTTGGGTTGTTTAAAATCGATGCAAGTTAACGATTCGAAGATAAATTACCAAAGCCGATGCTTCACCGGGATTTGCAAAAGGAGGATCCGCGCCGAAATTTTACGGCTGGACGGATCGCGCCCGTCGGGTCTGACACGGCACAAAATGAATCGTACGAAACCGACGGTTCACCGAATGATTCTGGAGAACCGTCGTTACAAAGGGTTGCAGCATAATCGTTGTGTCGGCGATCAGCCGGCCCACAACCCGAACAGCAGGTAAGCCATTACCAGCGTGACCACGATATTGAATCCCTGGGCGACGAAGAAGGTGGCGATGTTGCTTTTGTTTTCTTTTTTGAAGATGAACCGGAAATCGGTCTCAAGCCCGATGCACACGAAAGCCAGCGAGAACATGACCTCGCGCAGTCCTTTGGCCAATCCCCCGAGCGCTTTGGCCTCCTGCAGCGGCATACAGAAACTGAAGACCAGCGAAGCGATTACGAAACCCACGACAAACTTGGGAAACCGATCCCAGATCACTTTCGCGGTGGGGCGTTCGGTGCGATTGGTTCCGCGCAGCGACCAGTAGATCGAGATGGCGAATGCGGCGATTCCCAGCAGTACGTTTTGGGACGATTTGATGATGACGCTGTACGTCTCGGCCGTTTCTCCCAGGAATTTGCCGGCGGCGACTACGGCTCCCGTCGTGTCGATGGTACCCCCGAGCCATGCTCCCGCCACTTCCGGCGTAAGTCCCATCCATTTTGCCAGAAGCGGCATCAGGGACATCATCGGGATGGCCACGACCAGGACGATGGAAACCACGAAAGACAGCTTTTTGCTGTCGCCTTTGATGGCTCCGCAGGTCGCTATCGCCGCCGATACGCCGCAGATCGATACGGCGCTCGCCAGCATAATGCCCATTTCGCTGTCCAGTTTTAGCTTTCTGGCGAGCCAGAAAGTGAAATACCAGACGGTAAAGACGACGACGACGGCCTGGAGCATACCTAAAGCTCCGGCTTTCAGAATTTCTCCGAACAGAACGGACGTGCCGAGCAGGATCAGGCCGATTTTAATGTAGTATTCGCTTCTGACGGCCGGGGAAAGCCATTTGGGTAATCCGACGGTATTGCGGATCAGTAGTCCCAGAATCACCGAGAAAAAGACGGATTCGAGTCCCGCCGTTTTGATGGGCGGAAGCATCGAAACGTATTGACAAAGGGCCGAGAGGACGAATATGGCGGCGAAAGAGGGGATGAAACCCCGCAGCCGGTCGCCCATCAGTTTGATACCGAGCGCGGAAAACAGGGCTGCGATTAAGAACATGCCGGCGACCGATAGCCAGGAACCGGCGGTAGACAATGTTTTGGGAAATGCGGGAATCCAGCCGGGCACTGTTATTACGGCGACCACCAGCAACAGGCCCATGATCGTTGCCATCCAGTCTTCGTTGCGAAAACTACCCCAGAAATTTCGTTTCATAAAGTTCGGTTTGCGATTCCGGGCAAAGATACGCCGATGCGCCGGTAAGTTCAATAGGTGCAAATACTTATTCCGTATTGCGCGGTTTTGCGCACGGGCGGGTGTGCGTGACGCCGGATTCCGGCCGAAACGTTCCGACCGGTCGCGGACGGAGCGTGTGCCGCACGCAATCTTTGGAAAGCCGATACTGTGATGGATTTTCGCCTGTCTTCTCATCATGTTTCTATAAAAACGTCCGACTTGTTTTCAGATCGGACGAATACTTTGCTTGCTTCGCGGGTTGGTGTTCCAGTTACCCGCCAGACAGTATATGTATCGCGGCTTCCTCTCAGTCCGTGCGTATCGGTAAACCGTAAAAAATGCCGTATTTGCACCACATATTCCCGGCGGGTCTAACTGTCAAATACCTGCCCTACAATGGAATCCAGCCGATTCGACGGCAATAATTCCAAAAGATTCATAACTCTATTACTTAAGTATACGAAACGGCAAATAAAAACGGAAACGGTCTTGCGACACCCGATATCGGAACGCTGGCAACGAGTGTATATCGGATGACTCAAAAGGCCGGAAGCATCCCGGAGCTGGGTTTTGCAGGGGGACGATCACCCTCCGAAGCCGGGCGATCGGAAGGAAAATTCGTTGTTTGTAAATTAACAGAATCGTCCGTTGAAATTTGGCACGACGCTGCGAATCCGCTATCTTCGCCGTATTCAAACATTGTGATTATGCAAGACATCATAAACGGACGCTGCGGCTGGTGCGGAACCGACGAGCTGTATGTGAAATACCATGATCGGGAGTGGGGAAAATTGGTGACCGACGACAAGACGCTGTTCGAGTTTCTCGTGCTGGAGAGCGCCCAAGCCGGATTGAGCTGGATAACTATTCTCAGGAAGCGCGAGGGGTATCGCAAAGCCTTTTGCGATTTCGATGCCGAGCGGGTGGCGCAAATGACCGATGAAGACGTCGAACGGCTGATGCGATTCGACGGCATTGTGAGAAACCGTCTGAAAATCAAAGCGGCGATCACCAATGCAAGGCTGCTGCTCGCCATACAAAAGGAGTTCGGCAGTTTTTACGAATACACCCTGTCGTTCTTCCCCGACAGAAAACCGATTGTCAACACCTTCCGGTCGTTGAGCGAGATTCCGGCATCTTCTCCCGAATCCGACGCCATGAGCAAGGACATGAAAAAACGAGGATTCAAATTCTTCGGGACTACGATTTGTTACGCCCACTTGCAGGCTTCGGGGTTTATCAACGATCACCTGGAGGACTGCATTTGCCGAAAAGATCCGAAATTTCGGCACGTAACCGTATAACCGCATGAAAAACAAGCCGGGCGGGAAACAGGGCGCGCGGATTTCCCGGGTCTCCATGCTCCTCCCGGAAGCGGAAGACGGAAGCAATCCGCACGATCCCGTCCCTCGCGACCTCCTTTTTATCCCTTCCGGGAGATTATATGACTAAAATTATTAATTTTGCCGGTACTAACCGTTCATCTGTGTTTTATGAAAAAGATAGCTGTTCTGCTAACGATCTTGTCGCTGACCGCCGTCACGGGGCTCAGCGCCCAGAACTATAACTGGGCAATCGGCGTCCGCGGCGGCGTAACCGCCTCCGGCATCACCGTACGGCACAATTTCGACCCGGTCAACTCGATCGAAGGCATGCTCGACTTCGCACAGGGATTCAACGTGTACGCCCTCTACGAACGGAACGTGCCGGTAATCGCCAGCGGATTCAACTTCTATTACGGCGCCGGCGTCAACATCGGGTCGTGGGACCATCACGAAGGCAAATTCACGTTCGGGATCAACGGGATCGTCGGACTCGAATACAAAGTCGCTTCGATTCCTCTGGCATTCTCTTTGGATTATAAACCGAACCTGAACGTGATCGGAAAAACCGGATTCCACGCCGCCGATTTCGGGTTGGGCATCAAAGTCACCTTCTGATCGGGCCGTAACGCCCGGATACGACATCAAAACCAATAAACCTTAATCCATCAGGGTAATGAAAAAAATTTTATATCTCTTCGCGCTGTTGCTGCTCGCGTCCTGCACGGGCGGACAAAAAACCGAGCGACTGACCAGCCAAAACGATTCGCTGGCCGTAGTCGTCGCCCAGAAAGATTCCGTACTCAACGAAGTTTTCTCGTCGCTGAGCATCGTTACCGAGAATCTGAACGCAATCAAATCCCGGGAAAACATCATCAACGAAAATATCGACAAAGGCGAAATCCCGAAGGGAACCACCACGCAGATCAACGAGGACATCGAAGCGATCAACCAACTGCTGATCGCCAACCGGCAGACGATCGCCCGGTTGCAACAGTCGGCCGACCAGCTTAAAAAAGCGAACGTCAAAATCGGCAGTTTCGAGAAGTTGATCGCGCAGCTGAACGCCCAGATCGAATCGAAAGACCAGGAAATCAAAATTCTGAAACAAAATCTCGAAAACATGCACGTCCAGGTCGCCGAACTGACCGAGCAGGTTTCGGGACTCAATACGCAGGTCAGCGGACTGACCGCTGAAAAGACCTCGCTCGAAGGGGAGGTAAAAACCCAGAACAACATCCTGAATACCGGATATTACATCGTGGGATCGGAAAAGGAACTGCTCTCGAAAGAGATCGTCTACAAGAGCGGATTCATCGGCAGAACACTGAAGATCAACGAAAACAGAAGCCTTGACAGCTTCACCCAGGTCGATATCCGGAATTTCGACGACGTGAAAATCGGACACAAGAAAGCGACGCTCGTCAGTTCGCATCCGGCCGGGTCGTACGAATTCGTGATGAACGACAGCGGCGTGTTCGAATCGCTGGTCATCAAGGACAAAAGCAAATTCTGGGAGTATTCCAAAGTACTGGTCATCAGCTATAAGTAGTTGATCGCAACGGCGATGCTTTCGAATGCGCCGTCTTCGGAAGCGATTTCGGAAACGGCGGTCGGTTTTTCGGGGAAAAACGGATGCATTGTTTTGGAAAACCGGATTGATTTACTAACTTTGCATCCTCAATCGTAGAAATTTACTGATTTTTAACTATTTTTAAACAAAAAACATCATGAAAAAGGGGATTCATCCTGAGAATTATCGTTTGGTGGCATTCAAGGATATGTCGAATGATCATGTGTTTTTGTGCAGGTCCGCCGTTCAGACAAAAGAAACCATCGAAGTGAATGGCGAAACCTATCCCGTGTATAAGATGGAAATTTCCAACACGTCGCACCCGTTCTACACCGGTAAGATGAAGTTGGTTGACACCGCAGGACGCGTCGATAAGTTTATGAGCCGCTATCAAAAACATTACGATAAAAAAGCCGCCAACAAATAGCAGGCGCTTTGATCTCAACAACCGAAACGGGCACTTTTCGAAGCGCCCGTTTTCTTTTGGCGCGATTCGCGTTCCCGAAGTTCCGCGCCCCCGAAGAACAAAAAAGCCGTTCCGGACGATTCCGGAACGACATTGTAATCCGTCGGCGGATCTATTTTTTCACGCTGAAAGCATAGACGCAGGTCTGCGTATAAGTCTCGCCCGGGCGCAACACGGCGGACGGAAAATTCTCGTGATTCGGCGCATCGGGAAAATTCTGGGTCTCGAGGGCTATCCCCGTGCGGAAATTATGCCGGTCGCCTCGTTTGCCGATCTCCGTCCCGTCCATAAAATTCCCGCTGTAAAACTGCAGGCCGGGCTGATCGGTTTCGACCTTCATCACGATCCCCGTTGCGGGTTCGTACACTTCGGCGGCCACGCTCATTTCGTTCCCCTGTTTGTTCAGCACCCAGTTGTGATCGTATCCGCGAGCCAGCTTCATCGGTTCGAAATCGGCGTCGATCCGACTGCCGATCGGCTGCGCCACCCGGAAGTCAAGCGGCGTTCCGGCTACCGAATCGAGCGCGCCGGTCGGAATCAATCCCGCATCGGTCGGCGTAAATCGGTCGGCATGGATCGTTAGCACATGCGAATCGGTACTGGAAGCCGTGTTTCCATGCAGATTGAAATAGTTGTGACTCGTCGGGTTGAGGATCGTCGGCGCATCGGTCATTGCCTGGTATTCGATCTTCAAGGCATTGTTTTTCTGCAACGTATAAGTGACGGCAATCGACAGATTACCCGGATACCCCTCTTCGCCGTCGGGAGACCGGTAGCTCATTTCGACGGCCTGTTCCCCCTGTTCGTTCTCGAACGGCCGCGCGATCCATACCTTGTTCCAGAAACCGTCGGCGCCGCCGTGCAGGTGGTTCTCCCCATCGTTCAGCGTCAACTGGTACGATTTCCCATCCAGGGTAAACCGTCCCTTACCGATCCGGTTGCCGTAACGGCCGACCACCGGGCCGCAAAACCGGTCGGGAGAGTCCAGGTAGTCGTGGATCGACTCGTATCCCCAGACGACGTCCTGGAAATCCCCTTTCGCATCGGGCACCCACAACGATACCACGCGCGCGCCGTAATTGGTGACCTGGACGACCATGCCGCTGTCGTTTCGCAGCGTGTAGAGCGACACGTCCGAGCCGTCCAACACCGTATCGAATGCCGAAACCTGAACCAGCGCCGGAGCCGTCCCGGTATGCTGCCCGCTTGTGCAGGCAAAAAAAGCACCGAACGTCGCAATAAACAAGAACTGGATTTTTTTCATAATTCCTATATTTTATGATTCCTTCGATCCGAAAACCTTTATACAAAGGTAAAAAAACCTGGAAAAAAGCAATTCGCGCCGAAAGCTTTTATATCCCGAATCTCCGTTTCGCACCCGTTTTCGAACGGAATAGCTATCTTTGCCGCATAAAAATTCAAACGAAACGGTTATGTGGCTGACACTGGCATTTTTTTCATCGCTTTTTCTCGGTCTCGACGAGGTGGCGAAGAAAAGCGCGCTGAAAGACAACGCCGTTATTCCGGTGCTGGCGCTCAGCATTCTGCTGAGCGCCGCCCTGTTCCTGCCGTTGCAATTGGTGAGCGTTTTCTCACCGGATACGCTGTTGGACACCGCCTTCTACATTCCCCCCGTATCCGCCGACGCGCACTGGGGGATTCTGCTGAAAGCGGCAATCGTACTCGGATCGTGGATATTCGGTTTCTTTGCGACCAAGCACCTGCCGCTGACGATCTCGTCGTCGGTCAAGGCGAGCCGCCCGGTTTTCGTCGTACTCGGGGCGATCCTGATTTTCGGCGAGCGGCTCAATTTCAGCCAGTGGGCCGGCGTGATCGTCGTGCTGACGGCGCTGGTCGTTCTGTCGAACCTCGACAAACGCGACGGCCGGGACGACCGCGAACCGCCGCGCCGAAAAATGCTGTGGGTCTATTTCCTGATCGCCTCGACGTTGCTGGGCGCGGCGAGTGCGCTGTGGGACAAATTCCTGATCGTCCGTTACGACCGGCTGGCCATACAGGCCTACACCTGTTACTACCAGTCGCTGATGATGATCGTGATCGTGCTGCTGATGTGGTATCCGAAACGAAAACAAACCACGCCGTTGCAGTGGCGGTGGACGATCTTTCTGACCGGATTCCTGCTGACCGTATCGGATTTTTTGTACTTCTATGCGTTGAGCGATCCCGAGGCGCTGTTGTCGGTACTCTCGCCGATCCGCCGGTCGGGCGTCGTATTCACGTTCGTCGTCGGAGCGATCCTGTTCCACGAACGGCAGATCAAGGTGAAAGCGGCGATTCTCGCCGTCGTACTGGCTGGCACCATGCTGCTCTATTTCGGATAAACCTTTCCCGAAAATACGAAAAGGCGGATCGTCGATCCGCCTTTTCGTTATCTTGTTTTCGACCGTTTATTTCGCCTGACGTTTGCGTTCGGTCTCGTTCAGGACAATCTTGCGCAGCCGGATCGACTTCGGCGTCACTTCGACATATTCGTCTTCTTTGATGTATTCGAGCGCTTCCTCCAGCGAGAAGATCACCGGCGGCGCGATCGACACCTTGTCGTCCGAACCGCTGGCGCGCATATTGGTCAGTTTTTTCGACTTGGTCAGGTTGATTACGATATCTTCCTGACGCGTGCTTTCGCCCACTACCTGTCCGGCGTAAATCTCGTCCTGCGGCGATACGAAAAACGTGCCGCGATCCTGTAGCTTGTTGATCGCATAGGCATAAGCCGTACCGGTCTCCATCGCGATCAGCGAACCGTTTTGGCGCATCTCCATATCCCCTTTATACGGTTCGAACCCTTTCAGCCGATGCGACATGACGGCTTCGCCGGCCGTAGCGGTCAGCAGGTTGCTGCGCAGCCCGATGATTCCGCGCGACGGAATTTCGAATACGATCCGCTGGCGGTCGTAAATCGAAGTCATGTCGAGCAGCGTCCCTTTGCGTTTGGTTACCAGCTCGATCGCCTTGCCCGAATACGCTTCCGGAATGTCGATCGTCAGTTCTTCGACCGGTTCGCACTTTTTCCCGTCGATCTCCTTGATAATCACTTTCGGCTGACCGACCTGCAATTCGTATCCTTCGCGGCGCATCGTTTCGATCAGCACCGACAGGTGCAGCACGCCGCGCCCGTACACGATAAAACTATCGGACGAAGCGCCCGGCACCACGCGCAACGCCAGGTTCTTTTCGAGTTCGCGGTCGAGACGCTCCTTGATGTGGCGCGACGTCACGTATTTTCCCTCCTTGCCGAAGAACGGCG
Organism: Candidatus Alistipes pullistercoris; assembly: GCF_027665465.1. NCBI lineage: Bacteria > Pseudomonadati > Bacteroidota > Bacteroidia > Bacteroidales > Rikenellaceae > Alistipes > Candidatus Alistipes pullistercoris. The sequence continues at coordinate 728,024 of NZ_JAQDED010000001.1, forward strand.
AGTCGTTGATCGTAAACAACATGCTCATCGTCGGTTCGTCGATTGCGATCGGTTCCAGCGGCTCCGGATTTTCGAAATCGCAGATCGTATCGCCGATCTCGAACCCTTCGATGCCGACCAGCGCGCAAATCTCGCCGCATTCGACCCGCTCGACTTTGGTTTTGCTCAATCCGTCGAATACCATCAGATCCTTGATTCGGGTCTTGACCATCGTTTTACCGTCGCGTTTGGCCAGCGTGATCGGCATCCCCGACTTCAGCGTCCCGCGCGTCAACTTGCCGACGGCGATCCGGCCGACGTAAGGCGAATACTCCAGCGACGTGATCAGTAACTGCGGCGTACCCTCCTTTTGCTGCGGCGCCGGAATGTTGTCGATAATCGCATCGAGCAACGGGGTGATGTCCCCGGTGCGTTCTTTCCATACGTGCGACATCCAACCCTGTTTCGCACTACCGTAGATCGTCACGAAATCGAGCTGATCTTCGGTCGCGTTCAGCGTGAACATCAGGTCGAACACCTGCTCGTACACCTCTTCGGGACGGCAGTTCGGCTTGTCCACCTTATTAACCACGACGATCGGCTTTTTACCGAGCGACAGCGCCTTCTGCAACACGAAGCGCGTCTGCGGCATCGTCCCTTCGAAAGCGTCCACCAGCAGCAGCACGCCGTCGGCCATGTTCAGCACCCGCTCCACCTCGCCGCCGAAATCCGAGTGGCCCGGGGTATCGATAATGTTGATTTTTATTCCCTTATAATTCACCGACACGTTCTTCGACAGGATCGTAATCCCCCGCTCGCGTTCGAGGTCGTTATTATCGAGGATCAGTTCGCCGGTTTTTTCATTGTCACGGAAAAGGTTGCCCTGCAGGATCATTTTATCGACGAGCGTGGTTTTGCCGTGGTCGACGTGGGCAATAATCGCAATATTGCGTAAATTTTGCATAGAATGGATTTTTGTCGGGAGCAAAGGTACGAAATAAAATTTATCTTTGTATTATAATTCCGAGATACGCCGCAGGCGGAAAACGCCGGGGCGGCGCAGGACAAATCCACAGAACATGAAACAAGTGATCGAGGTTAAACGCAGGGAAGGGAAGCCTTCGCAGGTGGTCGTAGGCGACGTGATCAACTCGCTCGACAATTACCTGCCCGAAGGCAAACGGGTTATTATCATCACCGACGGGAATGTACACCGCCGTTACAAGGAGATCATCAACCGGTACGACTATTGTCTGATCGGCCTGGGGGAAACGATTAAGACCATGACGACGGTCAACAAACTCTACGCCGAATTGCTCGAACGGGGAGCCGACCGGACGACGTTCATCGTCGGCATCGGCGGCGGCATCGTTACCGATATCACCGGGTTCGTCGCGTCGACCTACATGCGCGGACTACGGTTCGGATTCGTCGCTACGACGCTGCTGGCCCAGGTGGACGCCAGCGTCGGGGGCAAAAACGGAGTCAACTACGAAGGATACAAAAATATGGTCGGCACGTTCAATCAGCCCGATTTCGTACTGTGCGACCTGTCGATGCTGCAAACGCTGCCCGACCGCGAGTTCCGGGCCGGGCTGGCCGAGATCATCAAAGCGGGCCTGATCGCCGACCGGGGCCTGTTCGAACTGTTCGAAAACCATCCGATCGACGCATTCCGCAACGACCAATCGCTGCTGAACGAAGCTATCACGCGGGCCATCCGCGTCAAAGCCGACGTCGTCGAACGCGACGAACGCGAAAGCGGCGAACGACGCAAGCTGAACCTCGGACATACGTTTGCCCACGCCATCGAAAAGTGCGGCAACGAATTCCTGCACGGCGAAGCGGTCGCGATCGGCACGGTCATGATCGCCCGCCTGTCGGCCCACTTGGGAACCGCGACGCAGGACGAAGCCGACCGCGTGCGGCGGGTATTCGAACGGATGGGCCTGCCGATTCGTACGGAGATCGACTTCAAACGGCTCGTCAAAGCGTTGAAGCACGACAAGAAAAAAGAGGCTGACTCGGTCAGCTTCGTTTTACTGCGCGGCATCGGCGACTGCGAAATCCGCCGGTTCACGTTCGACGAGATCGACCGGCTGCCGGATCCGGCGGCCGAATAATATCGACGAAAAGTCCCGAAACGAAAGCCTCCGGCACAGATATGTGCCGGAGGCTTTCGTTTCTCAATACCCCCGTTCGGGATAGTCCGCTATTTCGGAGCCTTCTTGTAAAGGTAGAATGCGATGAACGAATAGATGATGTTCGGGATCCAGACGGCGATTCCGGGCGGCAGCAATCCGCCCTTAGCAAACTCTTCGCCGAACTTGCTGAACAAGATGAACGAGAACGCCAGCACGATGCCGATGCCGATGTGAAGCCCGGTTCCTCCGCGCACTTTGCGCGACGACAGCGACACGCCGATGATCGTCAGGATAAATGTCGAGGCCGGAAAGGCGAACCGGTTGTGCCGTTCCACCTCGAAGCGGGCAATCATATCCGACCCCTTGGCCCTTTGCTGCTGGATAAAATGGCCGAGCGTTACGATATCCATTGTCTTGACCAGTTCTTCCACACGCCCCAGTTCGCTTGTATTCAGGTTTATAAGCGTATCGAGCGCCTGCGTGTTATTAAAAATCTCCTTGTCGTCCTCAAATTTCCGGTAGACGCTTTTCGGAGCGCTCCAACGCCCCGTTTCGGGATCGAACTTCGCATTCGCAGCCTCGAGCGAAGACACGATCGTCCCGTTCTCGTAAGTTTCGAGCACGAAGAACGCCGCAGTCCGGGTCTGCTCGGTATAGTCTCGGATATAAGCGAACGTGCCCGGCTCGATCTGCCGGTAAATATGCGGATCGTACTTCGCCCCCTTGATATTCTTGATGTAGTTCAATTCGAACTTCAGTCGCTCGCCGTTCGCCGCGGGAATCACCACCAGGTTCAGCACCAGGCTCAGCAGCGTGATCGCCCCGGCGCTGAGGATATAAGGCCACATCAGCCGCCGGAAACTGATCCCGGCCGACAAGATCGCGATGATCTCGGTCTGATAAGCCATTTTCGACGTGAAGAAAATAACCGCGATAAACGTGAACAGCCCACTGAACTGATTGATAAAGAACGGTATGAAATTCAGATAATACTGAAGGACGATTTTCGACAGCGGGGCCTTCAGTTCGATGAAGTCGTCGATCTTTTCGGCCGCGTCGAAGATCACGACCACGACGATGATCAGCGCAATAGCGAAAAAATAGGTCCCCAGGAACTTGCGGATGATGTAACGGTCTATGATTTTGATTCCGGGGAATTTCATATTCGTGATTCGTGCGCTGTTGCTATGCGTTTCAAACTGCGGTCAAAGTTAACGAAAATCCGGTATTTCGGGGCCGGTTCCCGCCTAAATTTACAATCGCTGCGACAGTTTAACGACCATTCCGGGTTTCCACGCCGAAAAAGTTCCGTCGAGGATGCGCCGGCGCGCTTCGTTCACCAGCCACAGGTAGAAGGCGAGGTTGTGCAGGCTCGCGATCTGCGCGGCCAGCATTTCGCCGGCGACGGTCAGGTGGCGCAGGTAAGCCTTCGTGTACGCCGTATCGGCGAAGCAGTTGCCCGCCGGATCGATCGGCGAAAAATCGTCGCGCCACTTCTGGTTGCGGATATTGATGATCCCCTCGCTGGTAAACAGCATCCCGTTGCGTCCGTTGCGCGTCGGCATCACGCAATCGAACATATCCACGCCGCGCTCGATCGCTTCGAGCAGGTTTACCGGCGTTCCGACTCCCATCAGGTAACGCGGCCGGTCGATCGGCAGGATTCCGTTCACCAGTTCGATCATTTCGTACATTACCGGCGCAGGCTCGCCGACGGCCAGTCCCCCGATCGCATACCCGTCGGCGTCGAACTGCTGCACGAATTCGGCGGAACGCGTCCGCAGATCCGGATAGGTACATCCCTGCACGATCGGAAAAAGCGACTGGCGGTAACCGTACTTCGGCCGCGTCGCGGCATACCGCTCGAAACAACGTTCGAGCCACCGGCAGGTCAGATTCAGCGATTTGGCCGCATAATCGTACGGAGCGTCCCCGGGAGGACATTCATCGAACGCCATCATGATATCGGCCCCGATACTCCGCTGCACGTCCATCACGCTCTCCGGCGTAAACAGGTGTTTCGACCCGTCGATGTGCGAACTGAAACGGCACCCTTCCTCGGTGATTTTGCGGCACTCGGCCAGCGAAAAGACCTGAAAACCGCCGCTATCGGTCAGTATCGGCCGCTCCCACCCGCAGAAACGGTGCAGGCCGCCGGCCCGTTCGAGGATTTCGGTGCCCGGCCGCAGGTACAGGTGATAGGTATTCCCCAAAATGATCTGCGCGCCCACCTCCTGCTGCAAGTCGCGGTGGAAAACGCCCTTGACGCTTCCGACCGTTCCTACGGGCATAAAAATCGGCGTTTCGATCGTCCCGTGACCGGTCGTGATTACCCCGGCGCGCGCCGCACTGTGCGGATCGGTATGTGCGAGTTCAAAATTCATGAAGGGCAAAGGTAAATATTTTTTCGCGGATCGGGAAACCGTTTGGGTATTCCCCCAAAATCCCGTACATTTGTAAACCGTTTTCCGGGCCGGCGACGACCGCCGAGTGAAAACCCGTCCGACAAACGACGTTCTGGCAACCGGGACAGAATCAACGAAATACGTTTAAACCGATCGCATCGTGGAATACTTGGATCTCCTGTATAACGACCTGACGGCAAAGGGTATCGTCCATCCTTACTGGGTCGTGGGACTGATAGGGGCCGCGCTCGTTTTTTTCTTCATCCAACTGCATTACTACCTGGGGCGCTACGGCCGGCTGCCGCGGTTCCGCAACAACCGGGGCATCCGTCAGGACATTCCCTCGCCGCCGGTTTCGGTCGTGGTCGTGGTTCGTGGCAACTCCTTCTACTTCATCGAGCATACCTTGCCATTGTTGCTGGGACAGCAATACGACGAATTCGAAGTCGTCCTGGTCGATTGCAGCTACGACGACGAGATCGGGGAGATCTTGCGGGAAAAAAGCCTTGTCGTGCCGAACCTGCACGTAACCTGCATCCGGCAGCAGAGCCATCACGAACACAGCATCAAGCTGGCCCTGACGGTCGGGATCAAAGCGGCGCGTTACGAGCACCTGATATTCACGACGCAGGACAGTTACCCCGTTTCCGAGAAATGGCTGTCGCTGATGGCCAAAGGATTTATTTGCGGGGACGTGGTCATCGGTTACTGCGGCATCGAACCCAAAAAGGGCATGGCCAACCGGTGGATGCGTTGCAGTCGCCTGATGACCTCGGTGCGCTACCTGTCCGCCGCGACGCGGGGGAAAACCTTCCGTGGCACCGAGCACAACATCGGTTACACGAAAAGCCTCTATTTCGACAGCAGGGGGTTCAACCACCTGAATATGAATATCGGCGTCGACGACCTGTTTATCCAGAAAATCGTCCGCGCGGACAACGTCAGCGTCGTAATGAATCCGAATGCGACCGTACGCCAGATCCAGTACGGAGGCCTCGGCTGGTGGTACGGCGTCAACAAATATTTCGGGCACGCTTTTCGTTACTATCCGGCAAAGGCCCGAAGGGCAGTCCGCAACGAACTCTCCAGTCGGTTCCTGTTTTTCGCGACAACGGCGGCAGCGGCGGCGTTGCTGCCTGTCCGATGGATCGCGGTTCCATTGCTGCCCGCTCTGCTGAGGCTGCTGATCGTCGAACTGAAAATGCGCCGGATCGGACGGCGGCTCGGCGAAAAAAAATTTGGGGGAACTTACATCCTGTATGATTTCTGGGCCCCGCTAGGCGGCTTTTTGATGACGTTGAGCCGCCGGATACGGCCTAACAAAGCGATATGGCGATAGAAGATTACATAATTGCCACCGATCAGGAACTGATCGGGCGGGTGCAGGACGGGGATTCGACCGCTTTCGAACACCTGTTCAACCGTTACCGCGACTCGATCTACCAACTCTACATGCAGCGCACCGGGGGTAACGTGGACGACACCAACGACCTACTGCAGGAGACGTTCGTCAAAGTATACCTGAATCTGCAGCGTTACAGCAGCCGTTTCACGTTCGGCCAATGGGTCTATACGATCGCACGGAATACGTTCATCGACTACACGCGGCGCCGGCGCGACGATACGGTGTCGATCGACTATGTCGGCGAAGGGATCGGCGTATCCGGCTCCCTCGGAGGCCCGACCCCCGAGGAGCACCTGATCACGCACCAGAGCCAGGTTCAGTTGGAAGGATTGCTGGCGAAAATGTCGCCGCGCTACCGCGAATTGATCGAACTCCGTTTCTTCCGTGAATTCTCTTACGAAGAGATCGCCGCAAAACTCTCGCTCCCGATGGGAACGGTCAAAACCCAGATACACCGGGCCCGCGAACAGTTGTGCCGATTCATCACCGAAAACAAAGAATAACTTTCGGAGATTCAATAAGCCCCATGATTTTGATTAACGCGGCCTCTCAATCATTATCCGTATTACTAAAAAAACGTTTCACAACGTTCTCGAAATAAAAGTCCGTGATTTGCGGATGTAACTTATCGGGAATGAAGACAGCATGTACCGTACGATCCGGCATCAATAAGCAATAATAAGGAACCCCCTTCCGGTCGACATCGGAAAATTTTTCAACATTGTAGAAAAGAAAACGATCTCTGCCAAAATTGGCAACTGCATCTTTAAATGAATGCATATCAGAATATTCCGAAATAATGACAGGAGTCACTTTATATTTTTCCGCAATTTCCGCAATTTTCCGTAATGCAAAAACCACACAATCCGCGCAGTTCAGTTCACTGTATCTCAATATAAGCACAGGCCCTTTTCCCAGCGCCTGATCCAACGTATACTTTCTCTGATCCGCCGCTACCAATTCTGCATTAAACGCTTTTATGTCTTCATTCAAAAGCAAGCCACTGAAACAACTTTTAAGGTATTTCACTTCCAGAGAAGAAGATCGTGAACCTGCCTCCCGAATAATCGAATCCCTCAATTCGACCGCTGTTTCCGCATCCGAAACGCGTTTAACAAGAATAAGGTTCGTTACAATAAGAAAAACGACGGCTAAACCGGCCGCTATAAGATATATTTTTTTCAAAACAAAAAATTGACGAATGTTCGGTTTCGTATCCAAAGAAAGAATTGTCTTAACCTTAGCTCAATCTAGCAAGGAGAATATGCAGTACAAGATCCATTTCCGGCTACGCACACAACCGAAGTCTTTTGAATCCAGCTGACACAACGATAATGACTAGCTCCTTGCGAATCCGTATAATCGAATTCCCATTTCGTACAACAATCCACAGAGATATAATACGGACTATAACGACCTTCCCCGCCGTCCGATTCTTGATCTGCCAAAGCTTCGACTTCTTTCAAAGACATAAGAACAGATGCTTCTTTCGTATCGACCAACGAATACGCCCCGACAGACATCATAATCGCAGTAACAGCTAATAAAAGATAATTTTTTTTCATAATTTTAATCATTTAAAATTTAATCATATATAACATAATCAAAACCATTAGTCCGTCTTATCCGGATCCTTAAGTTTGTAAAACACCAATACTGGATTACTTTCTTCCTTCAAACCTGCCAACTGAGGATAGTCATCCGCACAATTCGAATATCCCATTAACAGATAATACGCCGGAACGACAGCGACAAACCGGTTATCGCAAATACTTTTACTCTGCAACAGATCCACATCGAACCAACTGATCCTAAACGGATTATTGACTTTGCTGTCCCGCGTCAAAGAATATACTTTTTGTGTCCGTTTGTCGAAAATACGCTCCTTGATCTCCCGGTTCTCCGTGAATATAAACAAAGCGAACGAGTCGTTCTCCAGAAACCTTCCGGAAAAAAAATTATTATGATCTACCAGATCCTCATACTCATCCCGACTTATTCCCGCATCCATATGGGTAACTCCGCCTATGGCCGATATATCCACGTGATAATACGGTTCAAGCGAACCGGTACCGACTTTGTAAACCGTATCGCTGAAAGCCGGCGTTAAAAAAACGTCTCCGTTTATCTTCTTCAATTCAGGACGAAACGGAAAATTCGGATGCTCCCCATACATATTTCGCAGGCCTCCCGTCTCGATCCGGAAATCGCCGTCGGTAAAAATCATAAGATTCCCCTGCATATCCGCTTTTTTAAGCCCCGGATCATCCGCTCCGTAAGTAGTACAAACGACATGATCCTTGTCTATATACTCAAACTCGCTAAACCAGAAACTTACCTCTTTATGTTCCAGGAATCTGCCTTCCAGATCGAAAAACAACACTTTACTCCCCAAATTATCATAGATGGCTATCCGGCTCGAATCCGGAGTCAAAGTCGTGTAAGTCGGTGAAATATACTCTCCCGGCCCCCGGCCCTGCCTGTCGATAACCGCTTTGATTTTTCCGTCATAATCGAATATATAAACGCATTTCGAAAGCCTCTGATCCGACACGACAATCCGCTCCCGCGTAAACAATAAGTTATCCACCGCCCCGATCAGATGTTTTCCATCCGACTCCAACGGCAAAACGCGGATATCCTCGATGAATTTGGCGACCGGAAAAGGTTCCTGCGGTACAATCGTTACCGTTGTCAAATTTTCCCCCGTACCGTTTTCCTTGTCTGACGAATCCCGGCAACAAAGAAAAAAGCAGCAAAAGACAATTACGATCAGTTTCTTCATAATCACAATACAAGACAGAAGCGACTAGACGCTTCTCCGTTTATCACATTTAATCCACTGATAATCAAATTAGCAAGGCCAACTCGGAGTACAGGTAGAGCTACCTCCTGTACAATCATAACCAGACTTCTCCTCCATTCTTTTACATCTTAAATGGTCTACTCCTTGCGCATCCGTATAATCATACTCCCATTCGACACAACATTGCACTTTGATTTCTCTTGGGGCCCTGCCGCCGCTTTCGCCTTCGCTTCTAGCCAATGCCTCAACTTCCGACAATGTCATAAGGCCAACAACATTTTTCGTATCGACTAACGAATACACTCCTACTGCCAGCATTATCGCAGTAGCTGTTAATAAAAGAAAAACTTTTTTCATAGCTATTATAAATGTGAGAATAAAAAATATTTAAAATAAAAAATGTAATAATCATTACTACCACCCACAAAATTCCCTTCCGATTGAATGGCAAAGAATAAATTAAATCGTATAATTATACAAATATAATAACAAAAAAAGAAAAAATACTCTAAAACAAAATTTTACACAAAATAATCGGCTAAAAATATTGTCGAAGAATGGCAAAAGAAATTTCGTACTGTATAAGGGAGTGCGGATATTGTTACGTAAATCGCTATTTGGTCACAAAATAAACGCGTTAACGATAATAATGCTGTATAGTTGTGATGAAAAATACCATCTTGTCACAATAATTTGATACTGCATCCTGGTACTGCATTCTCAATGCCCGTATTCAAAGATAGTTCTTTCTTCGGACAACGTCAACTATTCGATTGATTTTACAAGATCTATTTTTATTTCCTCGTCGATCTCGCGGTACCGGCTGAATGCGCGACTTCCTTCCTTATGCCCGGAAAGAGATCCCACCAGATTGGGGTCTTTTACTTTTTTGTAAAGGTTCCCGATAAACGTGCGCCGGGCCATGTGAGAAGATGCTACATCGCATATCGGTACTTGCTTCTGCTCCTGCGTAACCGTATCCAAAATGGTGACTAATCTATTTATACCGGCGATAGACAGCATTTCTTTAATTGCATCATTGTATTTCTGGGATGATATGTAGGGAAATAGCTTATCCTCATCATTATCATCATACTTATCAAGTATCTCCTTGGCAATAGAATTAAGAGGCACGCGGATCACTTTCGCCCTGTCTTCTATGGTTTTGCGGGGGATGTACTCTATCGCTCCGTTTATCACATTGGATTTAGTTAATGCCATCAGATCGGATATCCTACACCCGATCAAACATTGAAACACGAAAATATCCCGCTGTCGGGCAAGGCTGGGCCTAAATGAAAAATCAAAATGATATAGCGCATTCCGTTCCTCGATAGTCAAATAAAAGGGGGTTCCATATGACGCGTTCTTCATTTCGAAATTCTCATAGGGGTAATTATTTGTGTATCGCTTCGTTTTGCACCAGTGGAAGAATGTACGTAATTTGTTGTGGATCGAAGCAATGGTATTCCTCCCCCTTTGCTTCGGAGTTCTGGTTTCGGGGCAGGCTTCGTATATGTGTTTGTACGCCTGGATGCAGATCACCCCGCCCGATTCGTTGTGCGTAAAAAATGTATGTTCTTTGACCAGAAAATCTTCGAAATCCGAAAGTATTTTAGGCGTTACATCATCTAATGTTAATTTATTCCTGCTGTACAGTTCATACCGTTTTAGGGCCCGGTAAATCACCTTATGATTAGTAATAGTAACATCCGACATTTTGTGCGTCAGCAAGTAATCGTCGAACGCATCGAAGAAGCCAATTTTAGCGTCTTCTTCATCGTCATCATTGTTTTGTTCGCCGTAAAACCTGTACTGAATCTTGGATATAAATTCCTTCGGATCGGGGGCTTTTCTGCAAGTTTTGAACTCTGACAACGTTTCTTTGGCTGCGATCTCCCACTTATCCAAAGTGTCGTTATCCTCGTTGGCTTCGGGATTCGACGTAGTGACCTTTATGCGCTTTTTATTCTGATTCCACATTCTGACAAGACAGGAAACGCCGGTACTTTTCTTGTATTTCTTTCCTTTAAAAGAAACAAGAAGCGCAATCGGTGATCTGTCGCGGGCTTTATTGGTTAGGATGAAGGTTATCATATGTAGAATAAATATATGGGAAAATTAATGCCTTCTCCTACCTTTCTTTGCTTTTATGGATTGCTTAGAATTATTTATTTGTTTTACAAAGTCATATTCGTGTGTGGAAGGAAGTTGGAATGAAAATACAGTACCGTCATTTTTATGTGTGATCGCAAAATCCCCCAGGCTAATGATATCCATTCCTATAAGGACATCAAACCCTTTCAGTATTCCTTCTGATACCCTTAGCGAAGGTATTCCGATATTATTAGGCAACAACAAGTTGACTAAATACATATTAGTTATGGCTTCTCCTTGGGGAGTATACACACGCCCCATACCAATAGGGCTTAAACCCAACTTATCGACGACCACTTTTGTAATCACAGAGTTGGTTGCGCCGGTATCCCATAATGCTTGAAATGTCTTAACCGGGGGATGTTCCCCGCCTCGCACCGGATCATATACCTTACAAATCCCACATCTGGTGATGAGTTTATTTAATCTGATTTTCTCTTCTCGTACTGTAAAAGCAGTCGGATCCATATTAGCGCACAAAAGCCACGCGGGACATGAAATGCTGTGCATACGCTTCATCGCCCGGTGTGCAAAGTTGAATGATAAAATTCCCTAATCCATACTTAGCTTCTGACTCAAAATAAGCTTCTGATTCATTATCATAAACCCCTACGACGGAATTATCCTTTATGACCAGATATTTCCCGTTGTACTTACCTACGAATTCCGTTTGATGGTCAAGGTAATATTGAAATAATGCTTTTAAGTCAGCCATAAAACCGTCATTATTATGATTGCAAAATAAAATTAATTTTTCTCTTTGTGCAAATTTTCACTATCAAATTTAACGCCTGATATAGTCTTTGGGGATACCATATTTATGGATTTCAGGGGTTCCCCTATTTTATATAATAACTATGCAAAAAGATCGTTTTATATTTGAAGTAAAAAATTTGTTTATTAACTTTGTGATAATTAAAATTTACAAACAGCAAACAGCATTACACAATGGCTAAAATTGTTTGGTCTTGGGTGTTAGAGAGCTATATTAACATTATAATTGTGCTGGTTTGCGCCGTTATTGTCTGGATATTGCGTGGTAGGTTTGAGAAGCTCAATAATCGGCTGAAGAAATGCGAGAATCACGCTACGGATATTGCAGAAATCAAAAATGAGGTTGGCAGATTGCGTGCTGATTTTAATAGTATGCGAATGGATATCGAAAGCATAAAAGAATATTTTAAACTATAATACTATGTCGTACCCCGTTTTAGATATTGCTAATAAGATTTTAGCAAGAGGATCTTCTGATGACAGTGGGGAATTAATTTCCAACTTAAAACTGCAAAAGCTGTTGTATTACATGCAAGGATTCCATTTAGCCTATTTTAATGAGCCGTTATTTGAAGAAGATATTGAAGCATGGATGTACGGGCCGGTAGTCCCTTCCATGTATGAGCGATTCCAAGATAATGGGAATAAGGGAATCTCATATAGTGGAAACGTACTTGCATTGACACCTGAAGAAGAAAAACTTTTTAATGAAGTATATAAAGTTTATGGAGTTTATTCAGCTATTGGTCTAATGAATCTAACCCATAACGAAATGCCCTGGAAGTCGACGAATATCGGGAAGGGCAATGTTATTGAAAAAAATAAGATGCGAACATTTTTCAAGAAGCGCCTGAAGTAAAATGTCTAAAAAGAAAAAAAGCAATAGCAACAACAAATCCTTAATCAAGGAGAATAGTACTCCCAAAACAATTGCCATTCAGAAAATAATCGAAGATGACTATCCCTTGTTTTGTTTTAGATACTTATCCGACAAATCTATTAAAAGTTGTAACAAAGCAGATTTTTTTATTGACTTTTTAATCAGATTGCATAAGCTGTCTGAGTTAGGATGGGAAGAAATCAGAAAATCTGGGAGGCATGGTTTCGGCATGGAACCATTACATAAAAGTAAAATAATACCAAAATTACCCGAATGTGTTACTCCCGATGTAACAAATGTACATGTATTGCGATCTTCCGGTAGCAACTTGCCATTAGTAGGGCTTCAAGTTGGCTGTGTCTTCCGTGTGTTTTTCATAGAAACAAAGTTCGGTGATATATACGAACATTAATACATTTAACAGCCCAGGGATTCTGGACTGTTATCCATTTACAATATGTACAACTACTTTTCTGTCTCAGATACAGTAATATTTTCCTGAATAGAACTGGATGTACTTCGTTCTAATTTTATCCTTTGTATCTCATTTTCCCGATCTGGAGCGAGTCCAAGTTTTTGTATCGCGGTTTCAAGAGATATAACGCCATCCCGATAAAGACTGCCTATCGCGCTCCATTGCTGTTGTACATCTTCGTTAAAAGGTTCCGCAAATTCGTGAGTAATCTGCATTTTCAAAAGAGAGTCTCTTAGATGGACGTGAGTTACATTAGCCATTATAGCAATGATAAGATTCTTTTCTCGGTCAACAAGTTCGTCATATATCTCCATGCGATTCTGTCGCTTCATATAGCCCAGAATCATTGCCCTTTTCAAAGCATCACCGGAGAGAGTCCCTAATCCCAGCATACTTTCATAGTCGAACTTTGGAGTCATAGTATCCTGATGAATCGATTCCTTTAAAACCTTCTTTTCTCCCTCTTTCATATCAGAGGCCGTCGGAGGTGTAACGTATTCGAAAACACTGTTTTCACCGTCGCATTGGAGCACTTTCCCGACCATTTCAGGATCCACCAATGAATCATATATGTCTGCTGATATTTTCACAATCGGATCAGCAAAATAATTATTGACATCAGCAGCCTTTGAGTCAATCATTTCGTCCCGATTGATACGTAATTCCGCACCATCCCACTCCTTCTCTTGTCGATAATAAATGACATTGATTTTACCAGAAGGGTTCGGTGTAGTCTCAATATCCCAATTCAAAGAACGGAAAGATCGTTTGCATTTGATTATATTGGCAGAAGTCTGGATGTCGAAATGCTCTATCGTAACCCCATTCTCCCTGAGATAGTAGCCGTATCCAAAGGCTATCAGATTGTGGTATTGGTCGAACATGGGACGTAAAGTATGCCCTAATGATCTTGCCAATAAAACCACCTTCACTTCCGGCGCAAATGTCTCTTCATTGCGATAAATATGATACAGTTTGGCGCATTCCGTTTCTGCACCGGCAATCCTTTTGGCTTGACGCATGGTGGTATTGAACCGGGTCGATGCTAAAAATTTGTTGTAGGCGGTAAATGCGTCTTCATATCGATTCACATCCTCCTTGCTCCATTTGATCGGATTTGCCAAAAGGAAATATAGCGCGACTTCATTGATATGCCGCTGCCAGGCCCGTGGCAATTTCTCAACTTTATACGGCTCCCGGTTCTTCCTTATCTTATTTTTCCGAAACATGACTTCGTGCGTTTCGGGATTGTATTCCATAATAGCCTGATCGACCTCATTGTCCCTATTCTGGAATAAGGTCATCGCCTTAGACACATCCCCATCACGAATAAGTTCATCAAGCGTCCTTTTGACTCCGATGGCATTCAGGCTGATATTCTTAATTGTTTTCCAAAGATTCCCAAAGTATTCCATAAATAAGACGTTAAAATAACCCTAAATCCTCTTTTGTATATGTGTTTTTTTTACGCGACTTATCCCTTTTCTCCACGCATCCGGTCAGTGCATCCGGCGCATCATCGTGAGCATTCCGGCCTTCTTTCATATACCCAGCAATGGCCTGGTAGAAATCCGGCCACCTTCGATCCCATCCGATTGGGAAATAAATAATATTGTTCACGTCTGCCGACTTCGTGAATATCCGCACCTGTTTATTCGCGGTCTGAGCGAACCACGAAATACGGGTCTTACTATTTCCCATCAGGCGGCATTGTTTTTCTACATTCCGGGAGAAACCGCGCCCCCCATTGTTACTCTCGATATTCACCACGTCGATCTGATGCTTGGAAAGCATTTCGGCGGTCGCGGTTTCCGTGTATTCCATCGGTTTTTTCGTATAAAGCACATCGATCACGTAAATACCTTCGGGCTGTTCCACATAACAGATAGCGCACAGATAATCGTCGCCGGTATCCGCCGTATCCACATAGGCTTTACGCACAGAATCCCGCGCATAAGGTATTATCTCGTATGTTTTGAACTCCCGGTACATCAGCCCTTCGGCGGGCTTGGGATCTTGCATATATTGCGTATTGAAAGTAAATTCGTCCGCTTCTCGATAGGCTTTCAGTTTCTTCAAAGGGAAACGGGCCTCCCATAGCGCATGCTCGGTAGACAATCCATCATCTACGATGGCCGGGAATAACACAACATCCCATTCGCCACCTTCTTCAATAGTTCCCTCCGTATCCAACAGGTACCCGCAGAAATCGTCCGGAGCAAGCCTCTGAGCAGTCACGATGACCGGCGTGCGCGTATCGTTAAGGCGGTTCTTGAATGTAGATGTCCACAGCCCCCCAATCCGACGTTTGATCGTAGTCGAAAAGGCATCTTGAGCTTTCATAGGGTCATCGATATTCATAGATCCGCTAAATACTTCCGCTCCTAGCTTGCCACATCCGAACCCCGTAATTTGCCCCATAAAAGGCGCTGCATAGAATACTCCGCCACCCGATGTAGATATACTTCCCTTTGCGTTATTCGATAGCTCGACGTGCGGGAAAAAAGCCCGATAGTTTGGGTCTTCCATGATTCGGCGGATATTCGTCGCATTGCGGGTCGTAAGCTCATCGCTACTGGATAGGTGCATGAATTCCGAATGCGGATTGATGGCAAAGCCCATCGCAGTGAAGGCTACCACTGCCAATTCCGTTTTTGAGTGGCGCGGTGGGATGTTCAGTATTAGTCGATTGGTGGGGTGTTCGCCTCGGAGTACTTGATCCAGTTTCCGACAAATTTCCCGATGATGCTGAGATATCAGAAAGGGTCTCCTATTCACCGCCTCAAACATCGTAGCGGCAAATGTCAGAGATCCCTCTTTGACCAGCAGGTCGCCCACCTTCGAATAATCATCCATCCGTCTTTCCTTCTTTTATCAACTGGAGCAATCTGTCTGTACTTAACGTAGGTTGCGGGATGTCGTTCCCTTTACTGTCCGTATTGGCTATTTTTGAAGGTGCATTATAACCAAGCATATTCACGATACTATCGAGCGATTTCTGTTTGTCATAACAAACGATTTTTACTTGTTCGTCAATAATGATCTCCCCCTCATCAGTAACGCGCTTGGTTTGTTTAGTCTCAACCGACTTGATACACGCTTTTTCATCTTCCGTAAGGACTTCAAACTCCTTGAGCGACATCCATCCACTTCGAATACGGGTAGCATCGGAGAATGCGATCTTCTGGTGCTCACGAACAATCTGGAGAGCTGAAATGCCCGCCGCCTCGGCAAGGTGGCTTTTGAGATAATCTATCCGCCCCGTTACTGCCCCGTTATGGAGTAATTCTCCTGACCTTTTCCAAATCGTTTCTTCGCTCATGTTCGAGCAGTCATAGGCAAAGCGATACGCCTCGGACGCGTTACCGCATTCGAGGTATTTGTTACAGAACTTCTCCTGTTTTATCGTCAATCCCTTCGCCATTTAACTATCCGTTTTTATCCTATCGTTATACCATTCCATAAGCCGGACAAATACCGACTCTACCTGTTTCCGGAAATCTCGGTATTGTGAATACCAGAATGCCGCATTCGCCCCGATATTGCTGATCGCTGCGGGGGATTTATATTGAAATAACATCTGAAGCTCATTGCGAACACCTGTACCGATTTTGCCACCTGCAAGGGCGGCAGGAGAATATAGATATAGAATGATAAATACGAATTGTTTCTTCAACCTACCGGCCCGTTTAGACTGGTTTTTGTCATCGGCTACAATTCGTCTGAACTCATCATAAAGCAAAGGGATCGACGAGAGATCCGATAATTTCGGCTTACTCAGTCGAGCTTCCTTTTCGATGGCGTCCCGCTTTAAGGACTTGACATATTTAAGTTCCGATATTTCCTGAAACATAGGCGTAATACCTTACATTGCAAAGGTCAATACGTCCGGCACATTATGCAAATCTTATCACTCTTTTTCGTAGAATAACATTTACTAATTAACCCACAAGATTTAGCCGTTTAAAGCACCGCCACTCTTGACGTTCTGTGTCAAAATATACCTGTACCGTATCGTTTTTCTTGTGATGAGGATTACCATTTACGGGAGACACGATATCCTCGCGCAGTGTACCCCATGCTTCACGTATTGACCCATCGACCTTCTGAAAATAAAATTTGACCACGTCAGTTTGCATGCGACGCACAATTTTGAAATTCTGCCATGCCAGTCTTAGGCAGTCGCCAAATGCGCGGCGTGTGGTATGCCAAAAACGCCACGCCATTATCATAATCTGTTTTAAATCGGTTGTTTTCACAGCTTCAGTTTTAAAAATTAGCTTTTAGTTTAAGCAGGCGCAAAACTTCTTTCAATTCGCTATCAGTGTACTTCACAGCGATTTTGTATGATATGCCGTTTGTGTTCATGGCAATTTTTATCGCCGCCTCACGACTAACTTTAGGGGTTGATCTTCTTATTTTCATTGTCGTATCGTTTAATTGTTGTAAACTTGTTGTTATCTTTTAACAATACAAAGCAAACAATAATTATTCATTCATACAAATATTTTGACAACTTTTTTTTATCATTAAATGATAATTTGCATACATTAAGTATAATTTATATCTTTGTGACGCCTAACAATATGTTTACATTATGGATAATGAATTTAGAATTGCCAAGATTCTCAAGAGTAAAGGGATGACACAAACGGATTTAGCCGAAAGAATCGGCATTTCTCGTGTCGGATTATCGAAGGCAATAAACGGAAATACTACCATCACGACATTGCGAAAAATTGCCACCGCTCTTGACGTGCCGGTTACGGAGCTTTTCGCCCCGCAACCGAGGAACACGATCACCTGCCCGAAATGCGGGACAGTGCTGGAGGTGAAAGAAAGGAAATAGTTGCGATTATGGGAAATAAAACATATCAAATAGACGCATGTAGTCTCGAAAAGGCACACGCACTATTCGAGACGGGGGCCATCGACCGTATCGAGGTCGGAACGGTCAAGGGGTTATAGGGCATTACTTCTGCTTTAGGTGTGAAAGTCGTGGATCCATTCGAGCATTGTGGCGATTTTATAGCATTCGTGCGGAATCAGGGAGAGATTCATATTTTTATAATACGGCAAAGGCATTAAAAGAATTTTACGATTCGATATGTGAATCCGCGGAGATCCCGAAAGCAACGGCAATGATTACGAAAGTAACAAAAGAGTGAATGTGAATATGAAAAATAGTATCATGGAACAACACATTGACATCCCCTGCGAAGAATATTCGCAATCATTACAGGAAGCTATTTCTGAATATACAGCAATCGAACTCAATAACACCATTATTGCACTGGAGAAATTAACCGAGACGATGGGCGAGTTGATGTCCGAAGCATGTAAATCAGCGGTCTTGCAAGCGATCATGGCGACATCCATTAAAACGGCCAATTTGTATGCAAAAGAACTTAATTGCAAAGACATATCTATCAACTTGTTCTGGCCTGTATCAACCTACTACCAATGGAGATACTACCGACTCCGCAGAAAACGCATCGGTGAGGAACGGATATTGCTCAATCTGAAAAGACGGTGGAAGACTCTTCCGGACGGCGCAAATTAAGTCTTTGCCGGTATGCTATCCCAGCAACATAAACAGTTCTTCCTTTATCTGTTCGAATTTAGGCTGGGGAAGTTCTGCCTCCAGGTCTTTGAGCAATTCGTCGATCCTGTCTTTTCGTTCCTGTACTTCGCAGGAGTCTTTTTCATCACGCATATCAATGGCTTTTACATTTGCAACAAACGAAAGGATGTATGTATTCCCATAGCAGGGAATTTAGATCGCCGGTCAGATAGGCCACGTCTTCGCCGCCTATTTTAAGCCCTTCGACAATGGCAATGTGATCGGTCAAATGCCTTAATTCATGCTCGAATGAGTTTAAAAACTGAGCCGGAGACGAACTGAGGGCCACGACCATGACCGACCGGTGCGAATTCGAATAGGTCAATCCCGTATCCAATGCACATTGGGTCATGTTGTCGTAAGCCCTGTCCATGATCTCAGGCGGACAGCCGATCCGGGCCAGGGAGTCCATGATCTCGTCCGTATAGTAACAAGTCACGGCGAGATAGATCCTTAGCTCCCAGGCGTACTCGCGGATGTGCACTTCTGCGGTAATCATTCTTCGATGTACTTTTTTATTCGCTTGCACATCTTCCGGCGCACGAATCTGGGTAGAAAAGTGGCTTCTTTATCCACATACTCCAACAACCGCCGATGGTCGCGGGGATCCATGCTGCCGATGACCGACCGAAGACTTTCTCCGGCCAATAATCTTTGGGCATACTCGTTCATTTCTTCGTCTTTTTAGGTTCGTCCTCCTGATCGTCCTTGCTTAAAAGGACATCGACATTCAGGTATAAAATCAGCCAAAGCCATTGCACAAGGGTACACCCCTTACACCGGTCTTCTTTGCCTTCGATGAAGTCGGATACGCGTCCGGCGACCGCCAGCACGTCTTCATCCCCTTTGGCGATGGATTTAGCATAATCCAAGATGTACTGTTTCAGTTCTGTATCTTCCATGATATTGATTCTAAATTGAATAAAATAAGGGCACTCCGCATACTATTCGGAGTGCCCCGCCGGTTACAGGAATTCTTCCCAGGCGAGAGGTTCTCCCTTGCCTATGCAGTCCGCATAATAGCGGGTGAGCGCAATGCCGTCGTACCCGTCCGGATCATCGATGTAGGCTTTCACGTACTGCAATACAGCAGCCTCGGAAGCCAAAGGTTTCGGATAGAAATCCGAATAGGCCATATTCGCAACGTACATACAATCGTATTCCTTTGCTTTCTCGACCGTAATCCCATTACGTTCAAGGGCCTGTTTCACCTGTTCGTGATCCCAGTGGTGCGACGTGCCGTCGGCATTCTTCATCCGCGAAGGATGGGTCGCGTACTCGGCCAGCTTTTTACTGAAATGCCAGCCGTGATTGGAGAGGTATTCTCTCATACCTTCCGGCAATGCTTCGTAAACATCAAGCCGTCCCATAACCTAATACCTTCTACGCCTGTATTCACCGGCATACGGCCCGGTACCCTTGACTCCGCGGCGATCTCCGTAGCCCTCCCCATCCATGCGGCGCATTTCATAGTCCCCGCGCGGATAGTCTGAACGATCTCCATATCGACCGCTGTCCATCATTTCTCGACGCATATCCTCGCGGCCTTTTTCATAGGCTTCATCGAGCATATAATCCACGTCTTCTCGTTCGCTGCCTCCGTGAGCGCGTCCGATTACCATACCATTCCAACTCATAATCATTTAGCTGTTTTTGGTGTTCCTTGTTTATCGAAAAGGCCCTTTATATCCTCCAGGCTCGGAACCGAACGAATGATACTCTTTATTTCGCTCAATTCGTTGTTCAGACGCTTGATCTCTTCGTCCTGAGCCTTCGCTTTCGCATAGGAAGGATCGAGATCCTTTAAAATCTGATCGTAGGCTGCCAGGTTCGCTTTGTGACGTTCGAACGAATTGATGATATCCGAACTCTCTTTCTGCGCCGCTGTGATAGCTGGCATCAGACCTTCGCGCGTCATGGAGACGGTAAGCCCATCCTTCGATACGACATCCAGATTAACCGGCACTCCCCAGGGTTCGTTGTTCTCAATAGTAATATTGATGTACTGCTGCTGGAAGGGCGTCAGTTGTCCGGGTGTCGGCTGCGGATAGTACGGCACGCCGACCTCCTTGACAGCCGCCGTATAGAATTTCGGAGTTTCCCGTGTGTCGAGCACATATACAGATGATCCTTTTCTCAAATTTTGGAACATGATTTTTAATTTTTAGGAAAGCCCAGGGGGATTGCCTCCCTGCGCTTTCGTTTTTTTTTTACTTTGAATTTTTACTTGCTGCAGGTTCAGCGGATGCAGTCGGCGCGGGGGCCGCTCTTGCTGTAAATTCCAGAAAACGGATTATGCCGTTTCGCTTATCGATATAGGCAAGGCGTTCGGTGCTCCCCGTAACATCGGCTCCCGTGACATTACTGTTCTTGCTATCTACTACCGGAATTTTCGTTGTTCCCGTGGTAGTATCGGCACTGGAAACCGTAGACTGGCCGTTGTTCGGCACTGCGATTGTTACCGGAAGGGACTCGCCTCCCGCCGGCGCATCTGCATGTACACTGAGCAAGACCACGCTTTTGCATGGCAAAGCATTGTAACAGATAGGGGAAATCCCGTAGTCCACCGAAGCATCGGTAATCTGTACTGCGTTAGTCCGGAGTTCATAAATCCCGCCTACATCCACTCTGGGGATAAACGATCCCGGAAAAACAACTCTAAAGTCTGCTCTTGGATACATAATCACCTCCTTTTTGCTTAGATTACGGCATTCGCAGCGCATCCGCAAAACGGAGACGAAGCAACGGCCACCGTAGGCGTGTAGCAACAATTCGGATTCTGAACCATGTAAGCCGGAACCGGTGCCGGGGCTTTGAGTTGGCTGACGATATTCGCAGTCTGGTACTGCAAGCTGGCTGCCGTAGCAAGCTGTGAGTTCTCGCGGCTGAGTTCGTCGATACGATCCTGCAAACGGGCTTTTTCCAGCCAGCAGAACTTATCGTTGATGATCTGCGTCTGTGCGTCGATCTTCGCTCCGATGATGTTGAACTGCGTGTTGGCCGTAGATTGCAGCGCATTGGTCTGGTTGATCGTCGCGAGCTGATTCTCGTAGCCCATTTTCACGATGTCCTGGCGGACGTTGCAGCAACATTCGGCAATCTGGTTGCCGATCTGACAGCCCATAGACTGAATGGAGTTGATAATCTGCTGTCCGCTCATTCCGATCTGACCGCCGATTTTATCCACCGATCCCTGAAGGCTGCAAATCGCGCCCTGAAGCTGCGTTGTCGAACAGTTCAGCGAGGCGGCCAGTTGGTTGATCGCTGCGCCGTTGCCCTGAATTGCATTCATCAGCAATTCACGACCCGCATCGTTGTTAAGTTGTGCCGGAAGACCGTTAGCGCCATTGTTGCCAAAACCGTTGCCGCCGAAGCCGCCCCAGCAGAAGAACAGCAGGATAATCCAGATCCACCAGCATCCGTCCCCGCCGAAACCATTCCGGTTGTTGTTACCGTTCATCAGGGCCGCAACGAGGTTCGGGTCCATACCCTTGTTCTGCATCAGCGCCGGAATCATCGCCATGATGTCAGATCCCTTAGACCCGCCGTCGCCGAACATAAAAATATCTTTGTCCATAGTTATTGATTGATTATTAATTTTCGGCCCGCTTACGTGGGGCCGTTACCGATAGCGCTATGGAACAAAAATAGAAAGGGGCGGCACAGCGCACCACCCCTTTGCAAAATAGTATAAAATGCCTGGTTTACAGTTGTATAAATGTAAAATTAATTCGATTTTTCACATGCGTTTTTCAACATGCAAAGCAGCTCGTTTATCAGCAGCAACAATTCCCGGCGGAATACTTCGTCTTCGCCCATACGTTTGATTACGTCCAGGGCCGTATATTCATACTCGGTCATCGTGAAACAGGTTGTAGATGAATTCGCGGCCCTTTTCCGTCCAGTATAGATGCTGTTTGGTGAACTGTTGTCCGGTCGTGCTGCTGATGTAAGTATGCGTCCTATAACCTTCGTATCCCTGGCCCCGGTATTTCGCATACAGTACGTAGGTATCGCTTTGCCGGTATATAATACCGCGCTTCACCAGCATGTCGTTTAGCCGCCTTGCGCTAACGCCTAATTGATCGGCTATCAGGTTTGTTGTAATCAAGCTGTCCGATTGCAATACTTTATTGTAATATTGCACCATCGGCGCGGCCTTTTCGATTTGCTCGTTTGCCAGTCTGTTTTCTTCGGCAAGGCGCTCCTTCTCGGCCCGCTCTTGCTTCAACGCCGTAAGCAGCTTGATCGCATTATCCGGATCGTCAATGATAGCCTCTATGGTCGGCTGTGTGGCTGTGATGCCGTACTTCAGCAGTTCTTTAAGCCTGTCAAGACACCAAAGACGAAAATCTACACTCAACCATTGTGCAAAATCAAGGGCTACGTCTTCGTGGAGCCAGGTGGCGGGATTAAGACCACCGCGATTTATTTTAATTAGTTGATTTTCAGCAATACCAGATTTTCTGGTAATGGCCTTAACTAATTCATTTGTAGATGGTAACGACAAATAATCATTTGGCCGCTTGCCGAACGGTTTTGCCATTTCAGTGGCCGACACATAGGTAAGCCCGTTATCCAGTCGGAAAGTCACCGGATTGTCGTTGTACTGGAATATTTGTGTGTTCATGGCTACGCGATTTTTATAAGGTTGGCAATCTTGAAACAGCGGTATTCTTCGCGTTCCGAATCATAATAGACCTGAACAGTTGGATTGGGCTTGCGATCCGCACCTTTTGTCTGAGGCATAAGATCGGCGCGCAAAGTGCCGTATGCCTCACGAATCTCACCGGATATTTTCTGGTAGTAGAACTTGACGATTCCGTATCTCATTTTCATCTTGAGCTTGAAATTAAGCCAAGCGGTTTTCAGGGCTTCGGACATTGTGAAGCCATTTTTACGTACAAGTTGCCAAGCTATACGCATAATGTCTCGCAAATCAGATGTTTTCATGGCTACCCCCTTTTAACGATTCTACCAGCATTAACGCATTCTCTGAAGTTGTAGACCGGTTGCGGGCCGGTGATGGTGCGGTCTTCGATGAGACGGGAAAGGGATTCGAGAAGTAATTTTGCATGGCGAAGGGTAACGGTGATTTCGTCATGACTGCTCTTGATGCAAAGCAGCGATTCATTGCCTCGCTTGGAAACTTTGTAAACGGATAATGAGTCCGTTAATTGTTCGAGAATACACCCGCAATCAGAATGATGGCTGGCATAGATTGTGTTGTTTGTCATGGTGTTAAGCATTTTGTTAGGCATAAAAAAGCGGTTACGCCTTTCCCGCTGCTTAACACCTTGACGAGGCTGTAAGTCTATTACAGACGTTACACGGGGGTACGTAACCGCTAAATCCTGGGGTACAAAAAAGCCGCCCTTAAAATATGAAGGCGGTTAGTCAGTCCGCCTCGTCGAAATGTTAAGCATTACAAATATAAAGAACTATTTTTTAAATACCAAACAAAAAAAACAAAAAAAAAGTTTCAATAAATTGAAACTTTGTATTACATTTGCAACGTGAGACGTAGAATAATAACATATGGAGGGTATTTTGAGCGGTTTATGGAAACCCTAAGCAATAAGGTGCAAGAGAAAATCCAGTACGGGCTACTACTCCTGCAAACCCAAGAAAGACTATCGAAAAAGTTTGTTAAGTTGCTAAGGGATGATATTTATGAATTGCGAATCGAATACAACAGCAATATTTATCGTGTGTTTTTTATTTTTGAAGAAGGATCGATAGTCGTATTGTTTAACGGATTTCACAAGAAAACACAGAAAACGCCGACAAGCGAAATTGAGAAAGCGATAAAAATAAAAAAGGCTTATTATGGAGACAAATAATCATCAGATTGTGGATTACGACGCTGTTTTGGATGAGAAGTTCGGGAAGGTCGGCACTTCGAAACGGAGACAAGCCGAAGAAAACGCATACACTTTTTATGCGGGACAGATATTGCACGATGCGAGGAAGGAAGCGAAAATAACGCAATCAGAACTCGCAAATCGTATCAATGTCACAAAGTCTTACATTTCCCGTGTAGAAAACGGCATTATCAACCCCAGCGCGGGAATGTTTTATAAAATTATCAATGCGCTGGGCATGAAAGTAGAAATAGTTAAATCTATTGCCAGCATTTAGTTTGGTTAGTGGATAAGAAAAAGGCCGCCATCGGATGGTAGCTTGGTTCTGAAAACCCACACAAATTTGCATTGCTCAATAAAAGGCACTATATTTGTACAAGAAAACGTACAAAAGTGTGTACAAATGAAAAAGATTATGGATGCAATTACTATTAGCCCTTCGGAGTTTCGGAACAATCAAAAAAAATACTTTGACATGGCCGAACATACCCGCGTATTTGTGAAGCGCGGGCGTAAACTTATTGAGTTAGTGGTTAGCGACGGTATCAGTCTTAATCCATCCCCTTCAGGCGATCCCTGGTTCGACGATCCGCGAAATATCGCCGAACTGTCCCGCCGTATCAAGGAATACGAAGCAGGCAAAGCCGGAGAAGGAATTATTTATGATCCAAGCAAGTCACTATGGGACAATATAAAATAATCGTAAAAGATAAGGCCCGCAAAGATCTGCAAAAGCATCATAAGAGCGGCAATAGAGCGATTACCAGGCGTATCGAACAAATATTTATCGAGCTTGAAGATCATCCCCAAACGGGAATAGGCAACCCTGAACAACTCAAACATGAATATAGCGGTTTTTGGTCTCGGCGGCTAAGTTCGGAACACAGGTTGATATATCGGATAAACGAGGAAACGGTTGAAGTGCTTGTCGTATCCGCCCTGGGGCACTATCAATAGTCAAACCTCTTTATTTTTGATCTTAACCATATCGCTGTACCTGTATAGCCGTTCCTTGCAGACGGGTATCCCGGATCGTGATATTTTAGCGTTGAAAGCCGAATCGGACTTGCCGGTGATTCGTTTCGCCTGCTCATAATCAACTTTGACATCCCGAAATGCCATAATCACCCTTTTCGCCCTGTCGAGATCATCCTCGGTTATGTTTTTGAAGAATCCCGCATCGAGCATGTCGGCGATCTCCCGTAGTAAATCAGACGTTCCAGCCATAGAATAATCTGTTTTCGCAAAGGTCAATAGTTCCGGGACATTATGCAAGTATCAGCTTTATTTTTTCATCCTGCGTTCTTTGATTCGAGCCCGCCGGTCTACCACCTTGCAATAGAACTCCACCCGCCGAAGTTCGTCTATCAGTTCTTTCCTTGTGAAGTTAATGTGAACCGTTGAGTCGTCGCGTCTGCCGCCTCGTCTTCTTTTTATTGAAGGTGTCGTCATGTTTTTCAATATAAAATTTATATCTTTGAGGATGTCTGGGCGGACGTTGGCAGGGACGAACTTTCGGGGGAGTCCTTGCTTTTTTATGCTATCTTGTGAGTCTGGCAGTATTCATAGTCTATCTTCCATTTATCCCATAGTTCGGGGCGTTTTTGCAGGTAGCCATATACCTCCGATTCATCGACCAAAATATCAGTTCCTTTCTTCGTGGTCTTGATAATCCGCTGCCGAATCAAAAACCAGATGCGGATCTCGGCAATTTCCAGCTTCTTTGCGAGCGATTTAATAGTTATCATGTTTGAGTTGCTTGTATTTGTTCATTACTTTGTCTGAATATTCTTCCCCACCGTTGGGGTTATGGAGTTTTAAGGCCTTTTCGAATGATTTCCCAGGATTGTGGTATTCTTGTATCGTTTCCCATATTTCGATGGATTTTAGGCGGTCGAAACGGTCGGAATCGACGAATTTGTCAAACCCTATGATACGGTTGGCTTCCTTTACGGCGATGGGCCGTATTTGCAGTACTCCGCCATCGTCGTTTTTACCTACGGCCCGTTCGTTTCCTTTGCTTTCGACGTAGATCAGGGCTTCGATGAATAAATCCCAATCCGAACGGATAATCGGTGTAGTCCTTTTAATTTCCGGCGGCGGATCGACTATAATGGAATCAAACCGTATTTCCGGAATCCTGTCCGCTATGTGCTCTACCCGAATCAGGATGATAACGAGTAGGGCGGTGATAATCAATAAAATGTATTTCATACCCTTATTCATTTACTCGTTCAATGGGCCGCCAGTGAGTCGGTTTATCTATGTACTCCAATTGCCATTCACATCCATTCCACACCGCTAATTCATACCCTTTTATGTTTGTTTTTGCGGTTTCGTCGGTGTTAGGGGATATAGATTCCTCTTTCACCAACACCTTCCGTCCTTCTTCCGGAAGTTGCTCGCTCGCCGGAATCCATCGCCAGGCATCGGCAAAACCCCTGCGATAACCAAACTCTTCGCCTGCGAGGAAATCTCGCTCAGAACGAGATTTGCAGGCATCACGGCTGACATCCCATTCAAGGGTGGATTTTCTATTCCATAATGTTTCGGCATACTCTCTGGCCGCTTCTTTTGCTGTTCTCATTTTCTCAAATTCTTCATTCAGTCCCATTGCCAATGCCCGGCAGATGGGCGGTAAGATTGTCATCGGTTTTCGGTTTAATTGTATTGATAATCATTCCGGTAATTCAATCGTGATATCGACGTTATTTTTCAGCACATCGGCTATACTATTGCCAACCGCGAGGTAGTACCCGACTTCATCCTTGCTGGGCATGAAATAGAAATACCGACTTTCTGCATGAAGAGGCAAACCCAACTTTTCCAGACTGTTGGAGGTAATGGAATTGTAGAATCTCTTGAATTTATCCGACGCTTCCCGGCCTTTTTGGGTGGTTATAAGTATTTTGTACACTTTATGCTCACGGGTCGATTCTTCCGTATTTTCCGACATCAATTTGGGATCGGGAACAAAACCGTCTTTAAATGCGACCGTGTACGGATCCCATGCACAGGTGAAACCCCAGCCCCATAGGTATCCGAATCCTTCCGGTCGCTCGCCGACCAACTCTTCGATAATGTCGCATGCCTCTTTGTACGTGGCTTCGCGCACATCGTACATCCGCTTTAATTCGGCATGAAGCGCGGAACCTTCTCTAAATCTTAAAATCATAGCTTATAATGTTATGCCCGGAGGCGGTTAAACTATTTTGAAAATTTGCTCGGCATGGTAATTTTCATATTCATTAATCGTTTCGAATATCCGATACGCCACCTGCGGCACTATCGCATTGCCGTAGGCTTTGATCGATTCTTTTCGCCATTTCGGGAAGGTAATTCCGTCCAGTCCGTAGGAAAGCCCATCATTTCGGCTACAAACCGGGGATTGAGTAGGGAAGTCTTGCCAGGTCTTAATTGGCAATGCTCCCCGAGTATCGTAGGAATATTGCTCAATTTGTCGTTTCGAATGCATCCGTTTTTTCTCGTCATAGCGCGGGGCGAGACGGGCGGCTTGTGATCGCTTGTGCGTGGTGTCGGAAGTAATCCCACTGGATAAAACTGTGTTTTGCCATTTCCGTTGCACATCTTCAAGCCTTGCGTCTGAACGGTGGGCAACATTCCCTTCCATTGCTTCCCACTCGCGGGGAATCCTAATTGCGCTTGTGCCGACAGTTGCGGTTCTCCCCGGCTGTTGAC
>NZ_JAQDED010000010.1:0-34170 GCF_027665465.1 Candidatus Alistipes pullistercoris
AAGATTATCCTTTGAAATATCCGGAAAGTCAGATGGAATTTTCGTTTTGCCGATTATAAGGGTTCTTCTTTTTTCTCGGACGACGATTGTTCCGCAACGGGAATTTCATCGTGTTCCTTCTCCCCGACGGCTTCTCCGGCAATAATCCGTTCGAAATCGGCCTCGCCGATAATTTTGACGCCCAGCTTATTGGCTTTGGTCAATTTCGCCGGGCCGATATTATTGCCGGCCAACAGATAATCGGTATTGGACGAAACAGCTCCCTGATTCTTGCCGCCGTGCGCCTCGATCAGTTGTTTCAACTGATCGCGCGAATGTCTTTCGAACGTCCCCGAAATGACGATCTTTTTGCCGTCGAGACGATCCGAAAGACGCGCCGATTCCCCGGCTTCGAAATGCAGGCCGCTCGCCTTCAGCCGTTCCAAAATATCCAGGTTCGCCGGATCGAGAAAGTAATCCCGCACGCTGACAGCGATCCGCTCGCCGATATCCTCCGCCGTAGCCAGCTCCTCGGGCGTAGCCGCGGCAAGCGCATCGAGGCTCTTGAACTGCGCGGCAAGCGTTTTGGCGGTCGTCTCGCCGACGAAGCGGATCCCGATCGCGAACAACACCCGGTCAAAAGGCACGTTTAACGACTTCCGGATACTGTTTAAAATATTGTCGGCGGATTTCTCGCCCAGACGCGGCAAATCGACCAGGTCCTCGCGTTTCAGCCGGTACAGATCGGCGATATCGGCGACCAGCCCCGAATCGTACAACAGTTGCACCGTCTCCTCGCCGAGACCGTCGATATTCATCGCCTTACGCGAAATGAAATGCACGATACGGCCGACGATCTGCGGCGGACAATGGCTTGGGTTCGGACAGTAATGGCGCGCCTCGCCTTCGTATTTGACCAATTCCGTTCCGCATTCCGGACAGTGCGTGATGAACTTGAACGGCTCGCTGCCGGCCGGACGTTCGGACAGATCAACGCCGGTAATTTTCGGAATAATTTCGCCGCCCTTTTCCACATAGACCATATCGCCGAGCCGGATATCGAGCAGCGCGATCTGTTCGGCATTGTGCAGCGAAGCCCGTTTGACGGTTGTGCCGGCCAGCGGCACCGGATCGAGGTTGGCGACCGGCGTCACCGCCCCGGTACGCCCGACCTGAAAATCGACCGACAACAGCCGGGTGCGGGCCTGCTCCGCTTTGAATTTATAGGCTACGGCCCAGCGCGGAGCCTTGGCGGTATAACCGAGCCGATTCTGATCGGCGAAACGGTTCACTTTGATTACCACGCCGTCCGTAGCGAACGGCAGGTCGTAACGCGCCTTATCCCAATGACGGATAAAAGCGTCTATCTCGTCGATCGAACGGCACAGGCTGATCTGATCGGATACCTTAAATCCCCAACGTCGGGCCGCCTGCAAACTTTCGTAATGGGTTTCGAACGGCAGCTTGTCGCCGACCAGCGCATACAGCGTGCAGTCGAGCTCGCGGCGGGCGGTTTCGGCCGAGCTCTGTTGTTTGAGCGACCCGGCGGCGGCATTGCGCGGATTGGCGAACGGCGTCTCCCCGATGTCTTCCCGCTCCCGGTTCAGTCGTTCGAACGAGCGGAACGGCATCAGCACCTCGCCGCGAATTTCGAAAAAGGACGGGTAATCGTCCCCGGCAAGCCGCAGCGGCACGGTGCGGATCGTCCTTACGTTCGCCGTCACGTCGTCGCCGCGCGTCCCGTCGCCGCGCGTCACGGACTGCGACAAGCGACCGTCCTGATAAGTCAGGCTGATCGCCGTGCCGTCGAATTTCAGCTCGCATACGTATTCCACAGGTTCCACCTCCTTGCGGATGCGAACATCGAATTCGTGCAGCTCGTCGAGCGAATAGGTATTCGACAGCGACAACATCGGATAACGGTGTTCCACGGTGCGAAACTCATTGGTCGCATCGCTGCCGACGCGATGCGTCGGCGAATTGGGATCGTCGAACTCCGGGTAGGCTTTTTCGAGCTCCTGCAACTCGCGTAACAGGGCGTCGAATTCGTAATCGCCGATCAGCGGATCATTCAGTACGTAATACCGGTAATTGTGATCATTGATTTGTTCGCGAAGTTGTTCGATTTTCTGCCGCATAATAGTACCGATTTAATATAAAAGGCATTACTTTTGTGCCGCCTACGGGAAAGCCGTGACAAAACTAATAAAAAACAAACACAAAAACCAGACCCCAAACGGCAACGTTTCGGAGTAAAAAACAGGCCATACGGACAATTTGCAGTTTTTTTGGGATGTTCGTGTTTTGATTTACAAATTTTGCTTATACTTGCAGAAAATTTTTGGGAAACAATGACGGAAAAGAAACAAAAGAAGCGAGTTGCTATCAGTTACAAGAACCTTTCGCCTGAATTGCGGGATGAGGTGAAGAAGCAATATCCGAACGGATATACCGATCACATGATCCGCATCGACAAAGGCCCCGGGGATTTTTTCTACGCGATCGTATTGGAAACCGAAGACACTTCTTACCTGATCAAAGTGGACGTCAAAGTGGACGATCAGGTCGAAGAGGACGACAAAGACTTCTTCGGGGACGACGAGATTAAGGACGACGATGAAATCATCGACACCGATATGGCGGATATGGACGACGAAGAGTAAGCGCTTATCTAAATAAAACTTAAACAATCAGGGCTGCACCGGAAGGATGCAGCCCTGATCTATTTTTTATCCGGCGGAACGGATTATTCGTTCCACTCCAGAATCTTGTAGAAATCGAAAGCTTCCGGATTCGGCACGTATTTTTTGGCGGCTTCGTAATCGGCCGGCGTGACGTAGTTCAGGATGTTTTTGATGACCATCGTAAACTTGTCCGAATTGATATCGACCAAACGCGGCGGAATCTTGCCGGTTTCGGGATCCTGCAGGTCTTTCAGGTACAGCGGAGAAATCTGTCCGGCGGGATCGGCATACACCATACAGCCGGTCTTGCCTTCGCTGAACAACTTATAAGTCCCCATACCCAGCAGCGAACAGTAAACCAGGTCGTAAGCGACCGGAGTCTGGCAGCGCACCTCGTAACCGATTTCGACCGGACGGGATTTCACCTTAATTTTCAGTTCGCCCAATTTCTTTTCGAGCATTTCATTGAATATGTGAGCTTTCGACACTTTGCCGAGTTCGGGATGCCCGTGGTCGTCATACGAAAAATGAATCCCCGATTTTTTGATTTCGGCATCGCTCAACGAGTGGAATACGCCCTCCGAGATCATCGCCACGCCATAGTCGAGTCCCATGATCTTGCGCTTGATGATCGACGAAACGACGAGGTTCACGATCTTCTCGACGGTAATCTCGGTCTTGTTGAACATCTCGGGAATCACGATCATCGGATAGTGGCAGGCCGTACCGATGCCGAACGCAAGGTGTCCGGCGGAACGTCCCATGGCAGCCACGACGAACCAGTTGCCGCTGGTACGCGCGTCGGTATAGACCGTGCGGCCGATGATCGAACCCATGTCCTTGGCGGACTGATAACCGAACGTCGGCGAGCCGGCCGGCAGCGGCAGGTCGTTGTCGATCGTTTTCGGAACATGGATGTTGGCGATCGGATACTTTTTGGCTGCCAAGAATTTGGCGATGCGGTTCGCAGTCGAAGCCGTATCGTCACCCCCGACGGTCACCAGCAACTTAACGTTGTTTTTGACGAACAGGTCGAGGTTGAAATCTTCTTCGAAGTTTTTGTCCGACGGTTTGAAACGACTCATCGTCAGGAACGATCCGCCGCGATTGAAGATGTCGTCGGCCAGCAGGAAGTCGATCTCGGTGATTTTCGGCGTGTCGGTGAACAGAGCGGAATATCCGCCGTGCAGTCCGAGCACCCGGTATCCTTTCTGTAAAAACGTTTTTGCCACGCTACCGACCACAGTGTTCATTCCGGGAGCAGGCCCCCCGCCCGTCAAAATTGCAATTGCATCCATTTCTTTTATTTTAAAGTTTAAGTTCTATCAGTTCCGGCCCTTGCGCCGGATGTTTTTTCGTTTGAGCGATCCAAAAATACAATTTATTTTTAATATTTTTTAACAATTTTTGAGATTTATTACCGCATTTACCGCTTTTTTAACACGACGCTACGGCAGTACCACACCCTACCCGAGCAACCGGGCGGCCATCGCCGCAGCCAACGCATCGCAGGCCGCCTCTTTTCCGGGCTCGGGATGCCCCATGATCTCCGCGGCGGGCGCGACCACCTCCCACCCGATCTCTTCGGCGAAAGCATTCAGATTTTTGACGCCCCCTCCGTTCCAACTGTACGTACCGAAAATACCGAGCAATCTCTCCTTAACGCCCATATGCAGCAACTCGCGCGTCAGGTTCTCCATCAGCGGAAACATCTGCAGGTTGTAGGCGCAGCTTCCGAGCACCACCCCCTTATAGCGCCAGATATCGTTGATAAGGTATGAAATATGCGTTTTCGACACATCGTGGACGCGGACCTTTTTCACGCCGGCTTCGGCGATCCGACGGGCGATGTAATCGGCCATTTGCGCCGTATTGCCATACATCGACGCATAGATGACCACGACGCCGTCCTCGCCCTGATAGCTGCTCCAGCGATCGTACAGGCCGATCACCTTGCACGGATCGGTACGCCACACCAATCCGTGCAGCGGGCAGATCGTACGGATCGGATAGTCGCGCAATTTGGCGAGCGCCTTTTGCACCATCGGGCTGTACTTACCGACGATGTTCGAATAATAGCGGCGCATCTCGTCCTCGTAGAAAGCGAAATCGGTCTGGTCGTCGTACACCCCTCCGTCGAGCGCCCCGAACATACCGAACGCATCGCCCGAAAAAAGCACGCCGTCGGTCTGGTCGAACGTCATCATCGTTTCGGGCCAGTGCACCCACGGCGTAAACACGAACTTCAGGTTGTGATATCCGAGCGACAGCGTGTCGCCGTCCTTCACCTCGATCAGGTTGTCCCGTTTGCCGAAATAGGCTTCCAACACCCGGAAAGTTTTACAGTTACCGACGATTTTCACATCCGGGTAACGCTGCACCAGGTTTTCGATCTCGCCCGAATGATCGAGTTCCATATGGTGGATGATCAGGTAATCGAGCGGACGCCCGTCGAGCGACTCGGACACCCAGTCCGCATACGAACGGTCGCTGCCGCTCTCGACGGTATCCATCAGCGCGCACTTTTCGTCCCGAATCAGGTACGAATTGTAGGACACTCCATTGGGCAATGGCCAGATATTCTCAAAAAGTTGTTTGCGGCGATCGTTGACGCTCGTCCAATAAATCCGTTCGCCGATGCGTTGTTTACAATTCATAATCTAACTCTCCTCTTTTATCTTGTCCGTAAACGTTTCGTAATACAGTCTGCGGGCAGCGCGCCCGCGTTCCGTCCGGGGAAACACAACAATCCGTCCTCCATGCACGTTTTATACCCGAGCGGGCAGCGCCCGAATTTTATTTTAATTACCTTTGCAAAGGTAAAAATTATTTAGAAATCGAAAACATGAACCGCTGTCTGTTCCCGGTGCTTGCGGCCATTCTGCTGTTGACGAACCTGAAAGCTCCGGCGCAGGTAATGACCGAGTACGGCCCGGTACAGACGAAAGTCGTGGACGGGGATACGATCACGACGGTTTACCTGAAACCGGCGTTCGTCTTCAAACGCGCGGCCGACGAGAGACGGTGGTCGCGACTGATCTACAATCTGAAGGTCGTCTACCCGATTGCGCTCGAAGCCAATGCGACGTTGCACGCCATGGAACAGCGCATGGACAGCATGAAAACGAAGCGCGAAAAGCAGGAATTCGTCAAAGCGATGGAACGCGCGCTGAAAAGGAAATACACTCCCGTTCTGAAAAACATGACCCTATCGCAAGGAAAGCTGCTGATCAAACTGATCGACCGGGAGACCGACCAGACCTCCTACGACCTGGTCAAACAACTGCGCGGCGGATTCCGCGCATTTTTCTGGCAAAGCATCGCGCGCCTGTTCGGCGCGAACCTGAAAGACACCTATGACGCCGAAGGCGACGACCAGATCATCGAAGAGCTGATCATGCTGTACGAAGCGGGATTGCTTTAAACCGATCCATAAACTCCCCCCGAAAACATTCAATATTCGACCTTATCGGGCTTTTCCCGCCACAGGCGGAATGCCTCGAGCGCTTCGCGGCGCAACAGACTCTCGCCCGGAATGCTGCGCCGCGACGGGGCGAGGACGACTTCGTCGTAGATAAACGCATCCCCGAAACCGATCTCTGCGGCATCCTTCCGGTTGTTGCCGTAATAAATCCGGGATATCCCGGCCCAGTAAGCAGCGCTCAGGCACATCGGGCACGGTTCGCAGGAGGTATAGAGTTCGCAACCTTCGAGCCGGAACACCTTCATCGCGGAACAGGCCGCGCGGATAGCCGTCATTTCGGCATGCGCCGTCGGATCGTTCAGCAGAGTCACTGAATTGGAACCCCGAGCAACGATCTTTCCGTCTTTCACGATCACTGCGCCGAAAGGCCCGCCGCCTTGCCGAACGCTTTCGCAGGACAGGCTGATAGCCTCCCGCATAAAATCTTCTTTCGTCATCTTCCTGTTTCTTTAATTACACGACACGTTCCGCCGGATATTGTCGTTCTTTCACTCCCCGTACAAATAGTATTTCCGCGACAACGTCCTGAACGGAGCGACATCCTTGTACCAATAGGCCCGGATATCTTCGAAACGGTTGCGCGCCGCAAAAGTCTTGCGCACGTAATCGCTGCCGGTCACCTGGTCCATCATCCGAAAACGCGCCGTATCGGCATTGGCCAGCACTGCGCGGTCGGGATAGAGCCGGGCGATCTCCTGCATCACGTAAAACTGAATATCGGTCAGCGGCGCATCGGGGTACTTCGTAAGATGTACCTGCACGCCATGCAACTGCTTTCCCTGTCCGACCGAGTAAAACGGTTTGACATGGATCGGTCTGAAAATCACCCCTGGTAACTTCAGTGCGTTCAGGCTGTCGGCAAACTGCTCGGCATCGATCCATTCGGCGGCGAACATCTGGAACGGAATCGTGTACCCGACCCCGATCGACAGGTAGCCGAAATCGCCCACAATTCCGGAAGCCGGATAAAAAAAGGCCGTTTCCGCCTGCGGAATATGCGGCGACGACGGAATCCACTGCAACCCGGTGTCCTCGTACACCATATCCCGCTTCCAGCCCTCCATCGCGACAACGTGCAGGTTGCACGGCTTACCGATCATCCCTTCGCCGTTGAGCAGCATCGCCAATTCGCCGCAGGTCAACCCATAGACATACGGGATGCGGTACTGGCTGACGAAGCTGAAAAAACCGTCTTGCACCAGCGGCCCTTCAACCTTCCGTCCTCCGAGCGGATTGGGCCGGTCGAGCACGACGAATTCGATACCGTTCTCGGCGGCGGCGGCCATCGCTTCGCCCATCGTGCTGATGTAGGTGAACGACCGGCAGCCGATGTCCTGGATGTCGTACACCAGCACGTCGATCCCCCGCAGCATCTCCGGCGTCGGTTTCCGCGTCTTGCCGTACAGCGAATAGACAGGCAGTCCGGTCACGGGATCGGTCTGGTTGCCAACGTGATCGCCGGCATGCGCATCGCCGCGCACGCCGTGCTCCGGCCCGAACAGGGCCACCAACTCGACATTCGGCGCTTCGTTCAAAATATCGACCGTCGACCGCAGTCCGTCGTCGACTCCGGTAGGATTCGTAATCAACCCGACGCGCTTGCCCTCGAGCAGTTCGAACCGCTGCGCTTTCAACACCTCTATTCCCGTCTTGACGACGATCGGGCGAGCGACGCCCGTTCCGGCCAGCAACAGCGCCAGGCCGATCAACAAACTCTTTTTCATCCGTTATCGTTTTCTTTTCTCCTTCCGTAATCCGGATCGATCTTCAGCAGCGACACCGCAACGACCGGCACGACGCTGCACAGCATGACCCATACGAAAAAGTGATTGTAGCCGAGCTGTTCTTGCAGCCAGCCGGCGAACATACCGGGAATCATCATCCCCAGCGCCATAAAACCGGTGCAGATCGCATAATGCGCCGTTTTCTGCGGTCCGTCGGCATAGTACATCAGGTAGAGCATATAAGCCGTAAAGCCGAACCCGTAGCCGAACTGTTCGATAAAAACGCAGGCGTTGATCGCCAGCAGGTTCGACGTTTGCGAGAAGCTCAAGTAGACGAACGTGACGCAGGTCAGCAACATACTGAACGTCATCGGCCATATCCATTTTTTCAGGCCGCCGCGGGCCGCCGCCACACCGCCGATAATCCCGCCGAGCGTCAGTCCGATAATCCCGATCGTACCGTATACCAGTCCGACCTCGCCGGTGGTAAGCCCCAGCCCGCCGGCCTCCTTCGGGTCGAGTAGGAACGGGTTGATCAGTTTCAGCAGCTGGGCTTCCGAAAAACGGAACGTCAGCATAAAAAAGATCGCGGCCGCAGCCTGCGGCTTTTTAAAGAACGATACGAAAGTGGCCGAAAACTGCCGCAGGATATCGCGCGGCGTCGATCGGGCGGAAGCCCGGTCGGAACCGGGTCTCGGCAAAGCGAAGCGATGCCACAGGCCGAACAGCACGAACAGGCCCGCCAATACGAAAAAAGTGACCGACCAGGCGAACGGGATATTGCCCGAAAGCCCTTTATATTCGGCCGAACTGGATTGTTCCAGTTTCGGATCGGCTTGGAAAACGATGTAGGCCGGTCGGTTCCAGTTGGTTTCGTCGAACGTCAGCCGGTCGCCGTGGACGAGCGAAACGCTCCTGTCCCCCCGGTTCATCGACGTGTTCAGCACAACCTCCCGTCCCGGCTCCGGACAGCCGGAAAGCGAAACCGCCGCAACCGCGATGTCACCGGAGAAGCCGCTAACGACCGCCGCCTCGCGCCGTTCGCCGAAACGACGCCGGATCCAGCCGCCCAGCGGTTCCGAAACGTGAATGGTCCACCATCCGGCCTCCGCGACGTTTCGCACCGCCGTACCCGGCTGCTCTCCGGAAGTCAGGAATCCGTTGGCGCGATTTTGCGCTTCGACCAGTTGCAACCAACGCTTAAGGCTATCCTGCGGGATTCCGGCCGTACTTATCGTCACCGGCCCGGGCGCCGTCAAAAAATGCAGCTCTCCGGAGTGTCCGGACGGCACGGCAGCCGTCTCGGGCAAACGAAACTCCGTCCGCGACTGTCCGGGTTGGACTTTCACATCGATTCTCAGCGGCTCCGTCCCGGTCGCGCTTTCGATCAGTCCGGCCAGAATAATCAGCAGCCCCTGCCCCATGATGGTCGCTACCCGGTAAAACGTACTGCGCACCCCGACATACAACGCCTGCCGGTTCGTATCCAGCGCCAGCATGTAGAAACCGTCGGCGGCAATGTCATGCGTCGCCGAGCTGAACGCCATCAGCCAGAAAAAAGCCAGCGTGGCCTGGAAAAAGAACGGAGCGGGAATCGTGAACGCAATCCCGGCAAACCCCGCCCCCAGCAGCAATTGCATCGTAACGATCCACCAGCGCTTGGTTTTCAGCAAATCGACGAACGGACTCCAGAACGGTTTTATGACCCAAGGCAGGTAAAGCCAACTGGTGTACAGCGCGATATCGGTATTGGATACCCCCATCCGCTTGTACAGGATTACCGAAATGGTCATCACCGCCACGTACGGCAACCCCTCGGCAAGGTACAGCGTGGGAATCCATGCCCACGGCGATCTTTTCAGGTTCTTCATCTCTTTTCGATCAACGGACGGCACTCCGAGGCCGCTCCGAATCAATAATATTTTTCAACGGCGGCGCCCCGGTAATAGTGCAGCAGAATCCGGTCGTAAGCGAATCCCCGGTGTCCCATCACCGCTGCGCCGATCTGACACAGCCCTACGCCGTGCCCCCAACCGGCTCCGCGCAATATAAAACCCTCCGCCGTTTTCTCCACGACGAAAGCCGAACTGTACAGGTGCGACTCCGAAAGGACGCGCCGTATTTCGAGCTCTTTACCGATAGTCACGGCTCCCTGCGTACCGACGATCCGAAGCTTCACCAGCCGGCCCGAAGCGCCGCGCTGCACGGGAATCAGTTCCCGAATCGCCCCCAGGTCGATCCCCAACCGGCGGCGCACCAGATCGGACAGTTTCCACGGCGTATAATCTACCCGCCATCGGTAGAAATCCGAAGTTTCGCAGTCGTACCCGTTCAATACCTGTCCGAGAATCCCCGGATCAGACGTATTGCAAAAAGCCTCGGCAGACGCCCCGACCCACCGCGCAGCTTCGTCCTCCCGCGTCAGGTCGGGTGCCGGAGGATCGCCGTCGCAATCCCGCACTCTCGACAGGTAAGGATAATCGCGCTCCTCCCAACAATTGCGGAACTCTTCGGTAACCCCGCCGCAACACTTCGAAAAACGGGCGTCGCAAATTTCCCCTCCGTAGGTCAGCACTTCGCCGCAGGTATCGGCGACCGCCCGACGTACCGCGGCCGCATGTTCGTAAGTACGGGTAATCCCCTGATAACGCTGACAGTGATCGTCGGCGCAAACATCGAAAAGCGAATGATCCTCCCGGTCGTACCAGCGGATTCGTTCTTCATCGTCGGAACGGACAATGCACTTGGACTCCGCCACAGCAGGCTCCGCCTGCCGCCGAACGATCTGCGCCAGCAACCAACTGCGCGAAATCACCGCATGGGCTTTCAGAAGTTCGGGCGATGCGGAAGCGTTCATCTCCGACGCAATCACGCTTACGAGATACTCTTCTACGCCGATACGGTTGACGGCCGTAACCCGTCCGTCGTCCGCGATCAGTTCCAATGCGCCGCGGAATACCTGGTCTTCGGTCCGCTGCCAGTGAAAACCAATCCCGATCACCACCTCTTTCAGCGTAAAAGAAGCATCTGCCCCGCACGGTTCGAACCGCAAACGCCCGTAAGACGCTCCGTCCCATCGCACCCGGTCGCCGTCGGCCGAAACCCGGTTTTCTCCCGCAACCGTCTTTCCCGCCGCCGTATAGTCGCCATGCAGCACGAAACCGATCCGTTGCGCCGTCAGTATCCCGACGCTTACCTGCGGTTGCCGATTCATCCGATATTCAATTTACCGACAATCCGCTGCAACGCACTGTCGTCGATACATACTTCATTAAAAATCGCACGGATATTCTCCGCCGTAATCTTCACGAAATCATCCTTGCGCGGAACGATCATCACGCCGGCCAGATCGACCGAAGCCGGACTGACCAACAGATCGGTCGCTCCTTCGCCGTAAAAGCAGGCTGGCCGGTGCTTCGTACGCGGAAAAACGCAACTCGTCCATCCGTCGCTGTCGTACCACGTCAGCACGTTCATCATCGGTTCCGCATCCGCCGGCAATACCTCCAATGCCTCGTACAATTTCCCGAAGCAGGCGGCCGCAGCCGACGCATCGGCGGAACGGATCACGAATCCGCCGCGCAGGTAATCGCGGATCGCATACGCTGCTGCCCCGGACGCTTCGAGAACCTTTTCGGTCGCAAAACGTCCGACTTCGGCCTCCAACGGCATCGCGCCTTTGCCTACCGCCTGAAAATGAGCATGGTCTGGAGCCGAGGCTCCGCACCGCGGGCCGTTGTAAAAGACGACCTCCCGGTCGAAGCAGCGCGCCAAAGCCAGCATATCCCCATAACGATCCGCGATCGACTGCGGCACGTGTTCCGCCGCAGGAATCGTAAAATGTCGGGCGAAAATCGGATACGGATTTACCAATACCCGATAACCGTCCCCCCAGGGTAATCCCCGCTGTTCGGGCGGTTGATTTTCCGAACATAAAAAACATTTTCGGGCAACGACGGACGCCGCATCGACCTTTGCGGCCGACGAAACGATCCGCGCCGGATTGAACTGCACCCGAATCAAAAAACCGTCCAGATCGAACGTCTTGGTTTCAATCCGCCGCAGCGCTTCGAAATTCCGCCGGGCAAACTCCCATTCCGCGAGTTGACTTTCGAAAAACGCGTTCAATTCATCGGCTCCAGGACAATTCATTTTTATACAATCGGTTACAATCCGTTATTTCACTTGCTTATTCATATTCAAGGCGATGCGGGCCCGCAGTTCCCACGTCCGCAAGCGGTCCTTGTAAACATTGTTCCGGTTCGTCCGGACGATGTCGAGCGAAGCGTCGGAATTATCGTCCCAGCGACGGCACAGATAAAGCACGTCGTATATCCGGCCGATCCGGTATTCGCGCGAAAAGCGCAGCCCGAGCGCGTAATCCTCCCCATAACTGGTATTCGGCACTTTCAGTTCGCGCAGCAGCGGCGTATAAAACGCGCGCGGAGCTCCCAGACCATTGATCCGTAACGCATTGTTCCGCCCGTTCTCAAGCGTCCATTCCCGGTGGTCGATCACCCCCGGCGGGATCGGCTTCATCTCGAAATCGGTCAGCATATAAGTTCCCACGACCATCGCGCACCGCTGGCTGTAAAAGGCGTCGACGATTTTCTGCAACGTATGTTCGTCGGCATATACGTCGTCGCTGTCGAGCTGCACGGCAAACCGGCCGCATCCGGGATGATTCACCCCGACATTCCAACAACCGCCGATCCCGAGGTCGTCCCGTTGCGGAACGATATGGATCAGCCGCCCGTCCGCTGCAAAGCGGTCGATCGCTTCGGTCGTGCCGTCGGTCGAATGATTGTCGATCACGATCAGATTGAATTTAAATCCGGCCTGCTGCTTCAGCACCGAAGCGATCGCATCTGCGATCGTCCGTACCCGGTTGCGTACCGGAATGATTACCGAAGCCTCGCACCCGAAACCGTCTGCGGCGAACTCCAGTTCCCGGAACGTCGGCTCCAGATAAGCCCCCACCCGTTTCAGATGGTCGGTACACGCCTGTTCCATTTCCATCTGCGCGTCCCGGTTTTTCGGATCGACATAGCTAAATAAAGAATTCACATCACCCGACTCATCATCCTTTAAATCAGAATATAGATATTCGTTAATATGCACCAACAAGTCCCGACAGGAAACCCTCAGGCGCAGGTCGTAAAGCCCGGCGAAACGGTAATCGCGTTCCATCTGTCCTACGGCTCGTTTCAGCGCGTCCGTCCGGTACAGCAAAACCGGCCCGAAATCGAAATCGTCGCGCAGGCTGCCCGCCTGGCAATCGATCACCGGGTGTTCGCTGCGGCGACCGTTCCGCACTTCGTAATAATCGGCGTAAACCAGCCCGGCATTCGTATCCCGCGCAACTTGCAGCATCCGGTCGAGAGCGGACATTCCCATCCGCAATACGGCATTGCCGGTATAGATCAACGTATAATCCCCAGAGGACGCTTCGGCGATCTTCCGGAGCGTCGCCGAAGCGCACAACGGCCCGCCGATCCGGTTTTCGCACTCATCGGCCGGATCGTTCTCCGACCCGTCCACCCAGAAAATTTTGTCTACCGCCTCTTCCCGGCGCAACCCGTCCGTTACGCTTTTCGCCTGCTCCGTACCCATACCGGGCAGAAAACAATCCACACGTATTTTCATCGCAATCTGCTTCTTGAACTTAGCAGAACAAAGATAGGACAAAATCCGCACGATCCCAACCGGCAGACTCTTTTTTACGGCCCCGTTCGTTTCGCTATTTTACCCGGATCAGATTCAACCCGTCGCGGATCGGCAGGATCACGTTTTCCACGCGGTCGTCCTGCAATACCCGGTCGTTGAACTCTCGGATCGCCCATGTATGCCGGTCGCCGACAGGTACGGTTTCGGCCACTTTCCCGTACCAGAGGATGTTGTCGGCCAGAAGATAGCTGCCGCTGCGCACCAGATGCGACAGGGCCATATCGTAATACTGCGGGTATTCGCGTTTATCGCCGTCGATAAAAATCAGATCGAATACGCCGAGCGACGGAGCGATATCGAGCGCGGAACCGATGTGCAGCGTAATGCGGCCGGAAAGCCCGCTGCGGATGAAATATTTCGATGCGATCGGTTCCAGTTCGTCGTTCGCTTCGATCGTATGCAGCTCGCCGCCTTCGTCGAGCCCGCGCGCCATGCAGATCGCCGAATAGCCGGTAAAGGTACCGATCTCCAGGATCCGCTGCGGACGGATCATCCGCACGACCATCTCCAGCAACCGCCCCTGCAAATGACCCGAAATCATCCGGGGTTGCACCACGCGCAGGTGGGTCTCCCGGTCGAGTTCGGCCAGTAGCGGATCTTCGGGGGTAACGTGCCGCTCGATATATCGTTCCAGATCGTCCATATCTACCGGTACATGAGCATCGAAAGGTTCTGTGTCCCGTAAATCTCGTTGGCCACCGCGACGATTTCGTCCCGCGTGACGGTGCCGATCTTCTCGCGGATCGTCTCCATCGCATCGATATTATTGTAAACCAGAAAACTGCGCGCGGCACTCAACATATAGCTCTCGTTGTTCTCCATCGCGATCGTAATCTGGCCGAGGTACTGTTTTTTGGCGATATGCAACAGGCGGTCGCTCAACTTTCCGCTGCGGATTTTCGTCAGTTCGAGGTCGATCAGTTCGAGGCATTCGTCGGCCCGTTCCTTGTCGGTTCCGAAATAGATCGTCGCAAGACCCGTATCGCTGAACGGGGTGAACCCCGCTTCGATATTATAAGCCAAGCCGTTGCGCTCCCTTACGGCCAGGTTCAGCAGCGAATTGGCCGACGGGCCGCCGAGTAGGTTCGTCAGTAGCGACAGCACCACGCGCCGTTCGTCGTTCAGGTTGTAGGCCCGGCCGCCGAGAATGCAATGAGCCTGATAGCATTTCCGGTGGAGCTCTTTCGAAAAGGATGCGACCGGAACGACCGCATCGCGCGTAAAACCGCGCAGCGACTCCCCCATCCCGCCGAAATAACGGTCGCACGTATCCTTGAAACGCTTTGCCGAGACATTGCCGATCACCGAAAAAACCATCTGATCGGTATTGTAAGTACGCGCCACGAAACGCAGCAAATCGTCCCGCGTATACTTCATCAACGCGCTTTTACATCCCAGGATATTGTGGCCGAGCGACGAACCGACGAAGATCATATCCTCG
This sequence comes from Candidatus Alistipes pullistercoris, assembly GCF_027665465.1. Taxonomy (NCBI): domain Bacteria; kingdom Pseudomonadati; phylum Bacteroidota; class Bacteroidia; order Bacteroidales; family Rikenellaceae; genus Alistipes; species Candidatus Alistipes pullistercoris. The sequence goes on from NZ_JAQDED010000010.1 coordinate 15,040, forward strand.
AAATCGTCGAAAATCCGGTCGGAAGGCGAATCCTTGTACGAGTTGATTTCATCGACGATCACCTCCTTCTCCTTCTCCAACTCGCGCTGCGGGAAAGTCGAATGAAAAACGATATCGGCGATCAGCTCCGCCGCCTTGGCAAAATCGCCGCGCAGCGTGGTAGCGTGCACCACCGTCTCCTCCTTCGTCGTATAGGCGTTCAATTCGCCGCCGAGATTCTCGAGCCGACAATTGATATGGAACGCCTTGCGGTGGGTCGTTCCTTTGAAAAACGCATGTTCGAGCAGGTGGGCGAGCCCCTGTTCGGACATTTCTTCGTCCCGGCTGCCGGTATTGACCGTCAGCGCACAGTTGACGACCGCCGAACGCACCTGTTTATGAATGCAGCGAATCCCGTTAGGCAGGGTATAGCAGGTAAATTCCATCGTCATTTTTTTGTCTTCGCAGCCCCCCGCCGCGAATTTTCGGCCAAAGATAGGAATTTTCCGGTATAACTTTCGCGGCACGTCATCAGATCGGCGGGCGTTCCTTCGAAAACCACCCTGCCGCCGCGCTCGCCGGCCTCGGGCCCGAGGTCGATCACCCAGTCGGCCGATCGAATCACGTCCATGTTATGCTCGACGATCACCACCGTATGTCCCCGGGCCAGCAGGGCGTCGAAAGCCCCCAGCAGCTTGCGGATATCGTGGAAATGCAGCCCGGTGGTCGGCTCGTCGAAAATGAACAGGATCGGGCCTCCGGCATTTTCCTTGATCAGGAACGACGCCAGTTTGACGCGCTGGCTCTCCCCGCCGGACAGCGTCGACGACGACTGCCCGAGTTTGACATAGCCCAGTCCCACATCCTGCAACGTCATCAGTTTCTCGATAATCTTTTTATTGATCGCATCCTTGTCCTGATAGGCTGCGAACAGGTCTACGGCAGCATCGACCGTCAGTTCGAGAATATCGTAAATCGAATGACCGTGATACTTCACCTCCAGCACCTCGTCCTTGAACCGTTTGCCGCCGCAGCTTTCGCACACCAGTTCGACGTCGGCCATAAACTGCATACCGACCTTGATGACGCCTTCGCCTTGACACTCCTCGCACCGGCCTCCCGCCATGTTGAACGAAAAGTGCGACGGAGTCAGTCCATTATGCTTCGCATAAGGCTGATCGGCAAACAGTTTACGAATATCATCGTAAGCTTTTAAATAGGTGACCGGATTCGATCTAAGCGATTTCCCGATCGGGTTCTGGTCGATGATCTCGACCCCTTTCAATCGCTTCAGATCGCCGCCGAGCCGCTCGAAATCGCCCGGCTTCATCCCCGTTTCATAAAGTTCCCGACGGATCGCCGGATAAAGGATTTCGCGAACGAGCGACGATTTACCGCTGCCGCTAACCCCGGTTACGCAGGTCATCACGCCGAGCGGGAATTTCACGTCGATCCCTTTCAGGTTGTTTTCCCGGGCTCCGATCACATCGACGTAGCTATTCCAGCGACGCTTGTTCGCAGGCGGTTCGATCCGTTCGACGCCAGTCAGGTATTTCGCCGTCAGACTGTCCTTCGCAGAAGCCAGTCGATCGATACCGCCCTGAAACATCACCTCGCCGCCCTGGTAACCGGCCAGCGGTCCGATATCGATGATCGTATCGGCCGCCCGGATAATCTCTTCCTCGTGCTCGACGACGATCACCGTATTGCCCAAATCGCGCAGTTTTTTCAGCACGGCGATCAGCCGGTTCGTATCGCGCGGATGCAGACCGATACTCGGTTCGTCGAGGATATACAACGATCCTACCAGACTGCTGCCAAGCGAAGTAGCCAGATTGATCCGCTGGCTCTCGCCGCCGGACAGCGTCGACGACAGCCGGTCGAGGGTCAGGTAGCCGAGACCGACCTCATTGAGGTATTCGAGCCGGTTGCGGATTTCGGTCAGCACCCGCGCAACGGTTTTCCCGTCGCGGTCGTCGAGCCGCAAACCGTCGAAAAAACGTTGCAGTTCGTCGACCGGCATCGTCACCAGCTCGCCGATATGCTTTCCGCCAACCTGCACGTAGAACGCCTCCTTACGCAACCGCCCGCCGCCGCAGTCGGGACAAACGGTCTTGCCGGTATAGCGAGAAAGCATCACCCGGTACTGGATCTTGTAACGTTCTCCCTCCAAGAATTTGAAAAATTCGTCGAGTCCGTGGAAAAACTCATTGCCTTTCCATAGCAGCCTCTTCTCTTCGCGCGTAAGTTCGTGGAACGGACGATGGATCGGAAAGTCGAATTTCGGGGCATTGATTACCAACTGGTCGCGCCACCACTTCATCGTCTCGCCGCGCCAACATGCGATCGCATCCTGATAAATGCTTTTGTTCTTGTCCGGCACGACCAGATCCTCGTCGATCCCGATTACCTTACCGTATCCTTCGCAGCGCGGACAGGCGCCGATCGGATTATTAAAACTGAACATATGTTCCGACGGATGCTCGAAAACGATGCCGTCCAACTCGAAACGGGACGAAAACGACTCGACACGGTCGCCGTCCGCTTGCTGAACGATCACGTCGCACACGCCGTCGCCCTGCAAAAATGCGGTAGCCACCGAATCGCCCAAGCGACTGAGCGTCTCCTCGTCATCGGTAGCTTTCGCCCGGTCGACCACGATCCGCAAGTCGGCGCGTCCGGCGTAATCGTCCGCCTGCACGATAATATCCTCGATAAAAAGCGACTGTCCGTCGATATAAAGCCGTTGCAAGCCCTCCTTGACCAACAGCGTCAATTTCTCGATCAGTCCCTGTCCTTCGGCCGTTTTCAGCGGAGCAGCGACCAGCACGCGGGTTCCGGACGGCAGCGCGGCGATGTAGTTGACTACGTCGGCCACCGTATGCGAACGTACCTCGCGTCCCGACACCGGCGAATAAGTACGCCCGATACGGCCGAACAGCAGTTTCAGGTAGTCGTAAATTTCGGTCGACGTACCGACCGTCGATCGCGGATTGCGCGTATTGACCTTTTGCTCGATGGCGATGGCCGGCGCGATCCCCGTAATGAAATCGACGTCCGGCTTGTTGATCTTACCCAGAAACTGCCGCGCATAGGCCGACAGGCTCTCGACGTAGCGCCGCTGCCCCTCGGCGAAAATGGTGTCGAACGCGAGCGTGGATTTGCCCGATCCCGACAATCCCGTAATGACAACCAACTGATTGTGCGGAATTTTAACCTCGATATTCTTCAGATTGTGCACCCGCGCGCCTTTGACATGAATATATTTTTCCTCTTTCGGATTCTGCATTCTAAAAAAATTAATCGCTAAAGATAACGATTTTTCAGCAAAAATTGATACACGACACCGGACTCTATCATCGCCGTATTCGGAAAAACAATGACAGAAGAGTATTTGAAAACAATATTTTGTAACTTTACATGACCAACTAATCATTTCTGAATCCGTAAAGATCCCCCCTGCTGCTCTTCCTGTCCATATTATTTTCCGGACTCCGGGCCGTCTATGCCGACACGCCCTTGACAGCCAAAGTAGACAAACGCGTCGAATTACTGGGCATCGTCGCCCGGCTGGCCGAATATCCCGAATATTGCCGGAATGACAACGCCCCCTACATCGCCGACATACACGCGCATTTCGACCGGTACAAAACACATCCGCTGATCGAACTGATGCGACGGCTAAAAAAAGAAAATTCGATCGGTTACGACGCAGTGGTCCGTATGGCCCTTCATCTCGGACAGCCCCCCGGTCTGAAGCCGATCGTTCCTTTTACAAACCGGATTCCGGAAGAAAGATGGAGCAAGGAAAATGCGGAAAAATTCATCGACCTATTACGACAATTTTATGCAGAAACTCGTTGCGGTGATTTTTTCGATTCACAGCATACACGGTACGAGCACGCCGAAAAAGCGTACAACAAACAACTAAGGCACATTGACTTGAAATGGTTTCCCGCATACTACGGCATAAATTCTGAAGACACGTTCCACCTGATCGTCGGGCTCGGCAACGGCAGCAATTGCTACGGGCTATCCATTGACCGGCCCGACCGTACACGGGATATTTTTTCGATCATGGGCGCATGGATGTTCGACGCGGACGGCAATCCCGTATTCACGCCGGAAATGCTCCCGACGGTCGTGCATGAATTCGGCCATTCGTTCGCAAACGCACACATCAGACGGCATGAAAACGATCTCGGGGAAGCGGCAGGGCGAATATTCGGTCAGGTATCGGAAGCGATGAAACGGCAAGCTTACGCCAACAGCACGATCATGCTTTCCGAATCGCTGGTCAGAGTCTCCGTCATCCGCTACCTGCTCAATCACGGGGATACGACGGCCGCGACACGACAGGTCAAGCAGGATATCGCGCAGGGGTTTCTGTGGATGTCCAAATTGTCGCGTCTGCTGACAACCTACGAAAAACAACGGAACGCCTATCCGACCATGGAAAGCTTCATGCCGCGCATCGTGGAATTTTTCAACAACACGGCCGATCAGATCGACCGGTGGCCCCGTTTCGTCTCGATCGAAGAGTTCGAAAACGGCGACAATCAGGTCGATCCCGATCTGAAAACGCTGACCATTCGTTTCGACCGGCCGATGTTCGGAGGATATGGTTTCGGATACGGGCCTTTGGGACAGGAACATTTCCCGCTGAAAAAGGTCAACGGGTATCCGAACGACCGAACGATTACTATCGACATCGCGCTAAAACCAAATTTCGAATATCAAATAAACTTACTGAGCATCGGATTTTTTTCTACCGAAGGATGGCCGATCAAAAACACGCTGATCCGTTTCAAAACCGGATCGAAAAAATAAAAAACGCGGAGCACTTCCCGCGTTCGCATAAAAAATCAATCCGTTCTATTTTCCGATCTCGGTTTGCTCCTGGTGCGTGATCTTTTCGCAGTATCGGCAGCGGAGCGCGATTTCGTCCCCGTTACGGATCACCAGGAACGAGGTTTCGACCGGTTCGTTGTTGGTGACGCACTTCGGATTGGCGCATTTCACGAATCCCCGGATCGTCTCCGGAATCGTAACGGCATGCTTTTCGACCACCTTGAAGTCCCGGATGATATTGACGACCGCCATCGGCGCGACGATCGCGATCCGGTTGATCTCCTCCTGTTTGCAGAAACGGTCGTTGATTTTGATGATCGCCTTGGTTCCCATGCGTTTGCTTTCGAGGTTCGTTCCGAACGTAATCCGGTGATTCTCGTTTTCGAGTCCCAGTATTCTGATAATTTTAAAAAGATTGCTGGCCGGAATATGGTCGATGACCGTTCCGTTTTCGATAGCTGTAACTTCCAGCCTTCCTTCTCCCGTATTTTTCATGATTGCGATAAACTATAAAATAAACGGTTATTCGACGGCGCCCAACAGGTAACTGATGATAGCCATGCGGGTATAGACGCCGTTCTCGGTCTGTTTGAAATAGTAGGCTTTCGGATTGCCGTCCACGTCGGTGTCGATCTCCCCGACGCGCGGCAGCGGATGCAGGATGCGCATGTTGGGTTTGGTATTTTCCAGCATACTGTTTTTGAGGATATAAACGTTCTTCACGCGTTCGTACTCCATCGGATCGGAGAAACGTTCGCGCTGCACGCGGGTCATGTAGACGATATCGGCGTCGCCGAGCGCCTTTTCAATGCTGCGGGTTTCGGTGTAAGGAATCCCTTTCCCGCGTAAGAACAGCTTGTATTCGTCGGGCATTTTCAGCTCGTCCGGAGCGACGAACGTGAACGTCGGGTTGAAGAACGACAGCGCTTCGAGCAGCGAATGCACCGTCCGGCCGTATTTCAGGTCGCCGATCATCACGATATTGATATTTTCGAGCGTACCCTGCGTTTTCTTGATCGAATAAAGGTCGAGCAGCGTCTGACTCGGATGCTGGTTGGCCCCGTCTCCGGCATTGACCACCGGCACGCGAGAAATCTCGCTGGCATAGCGGGCCGCACCTTCGATCGAATGACGCATCACGATCATATCGCAGTAGTTCGAGATCGTCATGATCGTATCGTGGAAAGTTTCGCCTTTCGAAACGCTGGTATTCGAAGTCCCCGAAAAACCGATCACCCGGCCCCCGAGACGATTGATCGCGCTTTCGAAACTCAGCCGCGTCCGTGTCGATGGTTCGAAAAACAGCGACGCGAATACCTTCCCGGCCAGCACCTGTCGGTGCGGATCGGCCTCGAAACGGGCGGCCAGATCCATAATCTTCAGAATTTCATCGCACGAAAAATCGGTGATCGAAACAAGACTTTTCTTTCCCATAGAACTCTATTTTTACTTTAAATCAATGCTCATACTCTCCACGTTCCGCAATCGTTCGAGCAACTGTTGCGACCGGCTTCGACGGATCGAAAGCGTCATCGTGCACGCGTTGTCGAACTGCTGGCCGAGCACCTCCGGCTGCATCTCTTTGACGATCCGCATCACGTCGTTCATCGCCAGGTAGCCGAACTCGATCCGCAACACGGTATTCACCGTACGCTGCACCACTTCGGCCGCATCCAGAACCGCCGCCGCCGACTCCTTATAAGCGGCGATCAATCCGGGCACGCCCAATTTGGTTCCGCCGAAATAACGTACCACGACCACCAGCGCATCGGTCACCTGCCGCGACAACAACTGCCCCAGAATCGGCCGTCCAGCCGTCGAAGAGGGTTCCCCGTCGTCGTTCATCCGCACGTTTTCGCCTTCCGGCCCCAGGCGCCATGCATAGCAATGGTGCGTCGCATCGTAATAGCGCTTACGCAACCCGTCCAGCGCATCGCGGATCTGCCGCTCGTCGGTCACCGGCCAGGCATAGGCCAAAAACTTGCTTCCCTTGTCCTTATAGATGGCTTCGGCCGGGGCCGCGATCGTATAATAGCTGTCGTCGGCGGGTTCCATCGTCGGTCTATTTCACTTTTGAAAAAATCCGGTTCCAGCGGATATTGGCCGGAAAACTTTTATCCTTATCGAGCGACATCCACACGAACGACGGTTTTCCGACGATATGATCCTCCGGAACGAACCCCCAATAACGGGAATCCAGCGAATTGTGCCGATTGTCCCCCATCATGAAGTAGTAGTCCATCGCGAACGTGTATTTGTCGGCCGGCGTACCGTTGATATAAATTCGCCCGTCTTTGATTTCCAGCTTATTCCCTTCGTAAGTTTCGATGATCCGCCGGTACAGCGGCAGGTTCTCGACGGTCAGATCGACCGTCGAGCCTTTGCTCGGAATCCACAGCGGCCCGAAATTATCGACGTTCCACGGATAGTTTTCGCTCTGTGGGAAAATATCGGGATCGGCCCCCTCGCCCTCCCTTTTGATTATCGCCGTCACGTTCCCCATCGAACGCATCCGCCGCGCATTTTCAGCGGTCAGCGGCAATTCCACATACGCGTAGTTAGCCGCATCGTAGTGAATATCGTCCTTGGCAACGCCCATGTCTTCGAACACGTCGGGATTGACCGGCGTACCGTTCGTTACAACCGTATAATTGTACTGTTTACCCGGAATATCCGCCTGCGGCTGTCCGTTGATCCACATTTCGGAGTGTTCGATAAAAATCGTATCGCCGGGCAGTCCGACCGCCCGTTTGACATAGTTTTCGCGCTTGTCGACCGGACGGACGACGATCCCCTCGTCCATCAGCATCTGGCGGCCGCGCCGGTCGCCGTAACGACGTTGGTACTGCCGCAAAGCGTTATAATAGCTGTCCGACGGATAAGCCAGACTTACCGTATCTCCTTCCGGAAAGTTGAATACGACCGGATCGTTGCGTTTTACGTTTCCGAATCCTTTCAGTCGGTGGTACGGCCACTTGATCCATTCGACGAACGACTTTTTGGTCTGAGAAAACGGCATCGTATTGTGCACCAGCGGCATCGAAATCGGCGTATTCGGGATGCGCGGACCGTAGGCCGTCTTGCTGACGCAGAGATAGTCGCCGACCAGCATACTCTTTTCCATCGACGGCGTCGGAATCACGTACATCTCGAAGACGAAGATCCGGATCAGCGTAGCCACGACCGTCGCGAACAGAATCGCTTCGACCCACTCGGAAGTCTTGCGGTAGGTCTTGTTGGTTCGCTTGCGTTCCTTGTGCTTCCGCCAGAACAAGCGGTACATCGTCTTCGATATATAAATATCGTAAATCACGACCAGTCCCAGCAACAACCACAGGTTGCCCGTCCAGACCACGAACCACAGCAGGTAAATGACCGATACCACGCCGAATTTTACCCAGCGGTTACCCCAAATCGTTTTCAGTTTGTTCAGAAATTTATTCACAGTCGGCCGGTTAATCGATTCCCATTAGATCCTTCATGGTGAAAATACCCCGCTTGCCGCAGATGAATTCGGCGGCGAGCACGGCTCCGGTAGCCAATCCTTTGCGGCTCTTGGCACTGTGCGTAATGGCGATCAGGTCGGCATCCGACTCGTAGGTAACGGTATGAATCCCGGGAACGACGCTGCGGCGTACGGAGGTGATCTCCAACTCGGCGGGCTCGGTCGTCGTACCGCATATCCATTTCTTTTTGCGGGTCAGGTTCCCGAGAATTCCTTCGGCCAGCGTGATCGCCGTTCCGCTCGGAGCATCCTTTTTCTGCGTGTGATGGGTTTCTTCGACCGTCACGTCGTATTCCGGAAAACGCTCCATCAGTTCGGCCAGTCGGCGGTTCACCGCGAAAAACACGTTGACGCCGACGCTGTAATTCGAAGCGTAGAAGAACGTGCCCTTCCGCTCGTTGCACAGCTTTTCGACTTCGGCGTACCGGTCGAGCCATCCGGTCGTACCGCACACCACCGGCACGCCGGCTTCCAGGCAGGTTACGATGTTCTGAAAAGCGGTATGGGGAGTGGTGAATTCGATAGCGACATCCGCTTTCCGAAGGTTTTCGGCATTCAGATCGCCGGCGTTGTCGATGTCGATAATCAGCGTAACGGTATGGCCCCGGGAGATCAGGATCTGTTCGATTTCCTTTCCCATCTTGCCGTAGCCTATCAATGCAATCTTCATAATACGTACGAATGTTTTCGCAAATTTACGCTAATTTTTAAATAATCCTTTACCCGGCGCCGCATAAAACGCAAAATACTTCTTTCGGCAGGCGACGCCGAGCGGACGGTCGCCCCTGCCGAAAACAAAGAACCGCGGGAAATGGACCGTTTCGATCAAGGTTCGAAAACGAGGCGGTCGAATCCGACGGTTCCGGCGGGAATATGTTCCCCGTAACGGACCATTTCGAATGCGAGCGTATTGATTCCCTTACTAATAACATGCCGGCCGAGCGAAATCGGAACGACATGCGGTTTCGGCGCATTGAGATCCAATTCCCGAACAACAGCCGTACCGTTGACCTCGATCCCGACCACTCCGTAACCCGGCGAAGCCGTACACATCAACGTGAGGTCGAACTCGCCGTCCAACACGCTTTCGAACGAGAGCGTCAACCGGTTGCCCGGCCGATTGCAGTGCCAGTAAAGCTGGGCATTGTTGCTCCAGATATCCCGGTACGGAATCCCGTGATGATGGTAATTCAGCAGATCTTCCGGACTTTTGCTCACGACGGCCATATGTTCGGCCTCGACCGTTATCTCCATTTTCTGCGAAACGAGGTCTTCCCTGTGCAGCGATACTTTGCGGGCGGCCTCCTTCTCGTTCGGTTCGACCAAGCTGCGCCCGCCCGGACGCAGGTACCAGTAAGTCGTCGGAGCGTAATCGACGACGGCCCGCAGGTGATGCCAGAGCTCCATATCGAACCGCAGCGAAGTACGGAACGGAATCCCGTCCAGCACCCGCAGCCGGGTATTCTGCACGAATCCGGCGCTATCCGCGCCGGCGCCTTCCGGCTGGGCGATGAACGGATGGTCGGTAATACGCTCGCGCCGTCCCCAGGCGTAACCGTAATAGTCCTCGCTTCCGGTTCCCAAATGCGACGGGAACGTCTCTCCGTCCACATAGACTTTTTCGTCGCCTTCGCCCCACCAGGCGTATTCGGTATTGAACAGCGTCAGGCCGTCGCCGACATAAACGCCTTGTCCGTCCAGCGCGACGAAGCGGAGATCGGACGGACCGCCGGTATCGTCCGTATTCTGATGCTTGTCCCGTCCGGTCGAAACAGCTCCGTACTGATGCCACGAAGCCCCGAAATGCATCGACCGGTCGTCCCATTTCCACGGAGCGTAGCGTACCCGACCGTCGCATAGGCGCACCGGCTGCGTTCCCAGATTATGGAACGTAATCTCGCACTTGTGCCGAAAAGGCATGACCCAGTAGGCGTCCATTCGTCCGGACGGCTCCGCATACGCGTACCACGTATTGGTATAGAGCGGCAGATAACCGATCCCGTAGAAATCCCCGACCGGACACCATACCGTTCGTTCTCCGTCGAAACGGATCTCAAGCACGGTCGAACGCAACGCCTGCTGCCGTGCGGCCGCATCGAGACGCACGGACAGTTGTCGGACGGCCTTTTCGCCCTCTATCGTAAAAGTTTTACGGTCGCCGGGAGCCAGCGTTCCGTCCAGCGGGATTTCCCGCAGTTTCAGTTCGTCCAATCCCCGATCCCGGTCGCTCAGCTTCCGCCGGACTTCCGATAGCAGCGTCCGGTTCCTACGAAGTTCCTCCGCGGAAAAACTGACAACGCGCGTTCCCGGCTCGTAACTCCGGTAATTGATGTTGTAAAAAACCCCTTCGTGACCGGGCTGAATACCGCCTTTGTCGGAAAAATCGATCATGGAGCTCTGGTAAGTGATTTTACAACCTTCGGCAAACGGAATCGGGAGGTAAAGGTTCAATCCCCGGTGCATCGAGTCGGTAAGCGTCGACACGCCCATCGACAACGGGGCCCCGACCAGGCCGGCGCCGCCGATCAGGCTGCGGGCCCGGCCCTCGACGACCGGTTCGCTGTCGCCGTCCAGGTAAATACGCAGGATACCTTCGCCGGAACCCGCTCCCGAAAAAGTCATCCAAAAACGGACGACGGCACCGGGACCGTCGGCGTCGAGCATCACGTATTCCGTTCCGTGCGGGGTCGTCTCCTGCCGGATGAAATTGGTGCAGTCCCCGTTGCCGAACCAGCCCGGCTGATCCGGCGTTTTCGTGGCGGGATCGGTGCTGCTGGCCTGACGGCAGGCGAACGCAGGAGACGGCCACCGGGCGATCTCGTCGCGGTCGGTCATTTCGCGCAGCAAAGTTCCGAGCGAAACTTCCGGAGAAGCGGGTTTCGCCGCCGTAAATAACAGCAGCAATCCAGCAAGCAACATACGATTTTTTTTCATAGAGTCAGAATTAGTCGATTCAGTCGGATTTAAAGGTAATAAAGTTTTTTCGAACCGCTCTGCATTTTCTGAAAAAGGCGTCGAACCAACCGGACGAACGACTCTGTTTCGTAAAACGGCGCAGGAAAATTTATGTATTTCAAACGGACAAAATTTTTACATTTCGCCGAAAATGCTATCTTTGTAAACCTAAAGCGACAACCGTGCGTTACTTTCTACAACTCTCCTACCTCGGCAAGGCATACAACGGCTGGCAGATCCAGCCCAACGCCCCGTCCGTGCAGCAAACCCTGCAACAAAGCCTCGGCACGCTGCTCCGCCGCCCGGTCGAAACCGTAGGCGCCGGGCGCACCGACACGGGAGTGCACGCCTCTTTCTACGTCGTCCATTTCGACACGGAAGCACCGATCGCCGATCCGGAAGATTTCTGCTACCACCTGAATGCGCTGTTGCCGTACGACATCGCCGTGCAACGACTGCGACGGGTGCGGAACGACGCACACGCCCGGTTCGACGCATTGGAACGGGAGTACAAATATTACATTTCACCGCGTAAAAACCCGTTCAACCGCGACACCGCGTACCAATTGGCTTGGCCGCTCGATCTGTGCCGCATGAACGAAGCCGCAGCCCTGCTGCCGGGAGAACAGGATTTCACCAGTTTTTGCAAGCTGCACTCGGACAATAAAACGAACCTGTGCCGCATCGCCCGCGCCGGATGGCAGCGGCAGGACGACGGGTTGCTGGTATTCACCATTGCGGCGGACCGCTTCCTGCGCAACATGGTACGCGCCGTAGTCGGCACGCTGCTCGACGTCGGCCGAGGCAAGCTGACTGCGGAAGATTTCCGCAGCGTGATCGCCGGGCGCGACCGCTCGCTGGCGAGCAGCTCGGCCCCGCCGCAGGGGCTTTTTCTGAGCCGGGTGACCTATCCGGAAACGATCTACATTTCAGACGATACGAACTAATCTTATAACCGCTATGAAAACTAAAATTCAGGAACTATTCAAAAAAATGTACGGCGACGGAGCGTCGTTCTTCGCTTCGCCCGGACGCGTCAACCTGATCGGCGAACATACCGACTACAACCTGGGATTCGTGTTGCCCGGTGCTATCGACAAGGCAATCTACGTTGGCGTCAAACCCAACGACGGACAGAAGTGTCGGATCCATTCGGTCGATTACGACCAGTCGATCGAAATGGATCTGCACGGCGAAAAACCGGCACAACAGTGGGCCCGCTACATCTACGGCGTAGTGCAGGAGATGGAGAAACGCGGGGCGCTGATCCGTCCGTTCGACATGACTTTCGGCGGGGACGTCCCGCTCGGCGCGGGACTTTCGTCGTCGGCCGCGCTCGAAAGCGCAGTGGGCTTCGCGCTCAACACGGTCTACAACCTCGGTTTTTCGCGCGAACAACTGGCCAAAATCGGCCAGATGACCGAACACAACTACGTAGGCGTGCGCTGCGGGATCATGGATCAGTTCGCCTCGCTGTTCGGCGATCACGGGAAGGTGATCCGGCTGGACTGCCGTTCGCTGGAATACAAACTCGAACCGTTCGATCCGACAGGCTGCAAAGTCGTGCTGTTCGATACGCAGGTAAAACATTCGCTCGCCTCGTCGGAATACAACGTGCGCCGCGCACAGTGCGAGGCAGGCGTCGCCGTGATATTGAAACACGTGGGCGGCATCGAGTCGCTGCGCGACGTAACGCTCGAAATGCTGAACACCTACAAAAACGAAATGGACGACGTGGTTTACCGCCGCTGCAGCTTCGTCATCAACGAAAACCAGCGGGTGCTCGACGCCTGCGACGCACTCGAAAAGGGGGACTACGCGACTTTCGGCGAAAAAATGAACGGTTCGCACGACGGACTGAGCAAATGGTACGAAGTGAGCTGCGAGGAACTCGATTTTCTGGCGGATCTCGGACACCGCAACAGCGGCGTGCTCGGCGCGCGGATGATGGGCGGCGGCTTCGGCGGCTGCACGATCAACCTGGTGAGGGATGCCGCTTATGCCGATTACCTGGCCGAAGTCACCGACAAATTCACGCACCGCTTCGGCAAGGCGCCCCGCATTATCGAAGTCAACATTTCCCAGGGAGCGCATCAGATCCGATAACGATACCGATGAACGAAAGAGCCCGGAAGCGATCGCTTCCGGGCTCTTTCGTTTCCCCGTCACACGCTAAAACTGCAGTTTCACGCCGGCGAGCATATTGATGCCCAGATCGCGGTACTGATTGTAACGGTAAATCCGCTGGTTGGCCAGGTTACGCCCTTCGAGGAACACGCCGATCCTCTTCGAAATGTTGTATTCGGCGCCGAAATATACGTCGAATTGCATATCCACATGAGTCCGGCCCAGTCCGGCAGACGCGCTCGCCCCGTCCGTATACATAAACAAGATGTCGAAATCGCGCGGTCCGTACACGTCCACTCCGGTCTTGAGCAGCAATTTATCCCGGTAATTGTATTTCAGAGCGAGTCCGGCCGTCAGGTTCGGCAACCCGATATGGGCGCTCTGATCTTCGATTTTTTTCACGTCGTAACCCCGGTACTGCAAATTGAACAGCAAGCCGAACGCGCCGGAAATACGTCCTTCCAACTCGGCCCCGATCGTCCACATCGTCACGTCGCGCTGCGACACTCCGAACACGTTTCCCTGGTAAAGAGCCTGATACACATTCGCCCCGTCCCCCAGCAACATCAGGTAGGCATTCAATCCGTAATTCATGTTCAGATAGCGCGAAACGCCGCCGAACACATGGTACGCGAACGACGACGAAACGCCGCCCCGGATACCGATCCGACCGTTGTATTCGCTGGTATTACGCCCCGTAACGCCCTGCAACACGTAAGGATTCCAAGTCACCGTATTACGGTAACCGTAGTTCAAGTACTCGCCGTCGATCTTCAGATAAGGAGTAAAACCGTCCGAAGCGCGCCATTTGAGTTCGAACAGCGGGAAGAAGGCGCTTTCGCTGCGATCCCCGTCGTTGTCGAGCACGTAATTGGCCCCCAGTGCAAATTCCAGCTTTCCGCCCTGCAAACGGTACATCGGCCGTACCGTCAGGATATTATCCTTGTAACCGTCCAACTCGCCGCTGCCTTTATAAACATCGTAACCGGCGTGCAGAGTCACCCCATGCCGCTGCCCAAAACGTTTTCCCAGATCGAGAAACGTCTTCACATCGGCCTCCTTCATGTCGAAACGATCCTGAAAATAAGCTCCCTCGGCGCCGAAACGGATATTGAAATAGGAAAGGTCTTCGAACGCATGTCCGAAATAGATTTTCCCGTGCACGGTCGAAAAGTTCTGCCGCAGGGCCGATGCCGAAGCGTCGATATTCCGTCCGGTAAAGTTTTCCAACGTCCAGGTCGTATCGTACCCGTAGCGGCTGATCTTATCGTAATCGTACCCCAGTTCGCCGCCGATCCCGAAACGGCCGAAACGACGCTCGCCGTACGCCCCGATCCGGTTGAACGTCTGCCCGGCCGGAGTCTTGATCCCGTTGTCGTTCTTGCGATCGCTCCAACTGCCGTAATGGTTGACCAGTACGCCCCACTTGCCGTTGACGTTCTTCGTAGACGAAAAATAAGCGTCCACCACGCTCTGGAACGGAACGCCGACGCCGACTTTCAGGTACAACGGGCGATCCTGCCGGTAGTTGTCCAGACTGACCGACACCGGTTTAATCGGCGTCACTTCGAACCCGTAGCTGATCGGGTTCGGATGAACCTTGTAAGTCACCTCGGGACGCAGCGCCACCGTATCGTTCATATCGGGTTTAACATTCAGTTTCGATGCTTCGTTCACGGTCGGTTCGTAATCGCGCGTCACTTCCATCTGGCGGTTCAGATCCCCTTCTTCGGGCTTCTGCGCCCAGGCGGGACATGCGGCCACCGCCGCTGCGATCAGTATGATTGTTTTTTTCATCACTCTCTGTCGGTTACTTTAAAATCTATTTCAATGCGTCCATTTTCTGCTGCGCCTCGGCTACGACGCCGTCATTCTTGTCGGAATAGCCGTCCACGATACTTTTATAGGTGGCTTTGGCCTGGAACGCGTCGTTCTGCTTGACGTAAATGTCGCCGAGAATCAGAAAGGCCTTTCCCATCCAGTACTCGTACGGCAGGTTCTTTTCGGAGAACGCGAACACTTCCTTCTCGGCCTCTTTCAGTTTGTTCTGCTTGAACAGGATCGAAACGATCTGGTAACGCGCCTCGGCCGCATCCCGCGTACGGGCGTCGATCATCTTGCGGTAGTGCGCCAGCGCCCCGTTGTCGTCCCCGGCGGCTTGTAGCGCGCGGCCTTTCAAGAAATTGGCCGTATGCGCCAGATCGTCGGTCAGGTGGGAAGAAGCCAGCACTTCGTCGGCGGCATTGCCCGCGGCAGTCATATCCCCGGACGCCACGACCGCTTTCAGGTAGCCGTCCAACGCTTCGGATGCCACGTTTTTCTGCGGCGCGATCACGCTCAGCCGCTTGTACGACTCGGCTGCGGCCGCATAATTTTTATCCTCCATCTGCATGGCTGCGGCTTTCTGCAGCGCCAGCGATTGGTAACGGTTGCTCGGCATGTTGCCGACCTCCTCGAAAGCCGCCAACGCCCCCGCACGGTTTCCAGCCTGCAGCGAACAGTCGCCGAGCGCATACAGCGCATCCGCCCGATAAACCCCTTGCGGATACTGGCGCAGGTAATTGTCCATCAACGGAAGCGCCCGCGTATAATCCCGGCTCTGGTAAACCCGGTTGGCCGCCATGAACGAAAGCGAATCGCGCTCGACGACCGTCACGTTCGTCTCGATACCGCTCTGTTTGGCAAAAGCGAAATAGGTATCGACATCGTTCTTATCGACATAAATATTCTTGATACCGATCATCGCATCTTTCACCTGCGGCGAAGAGGGATAGTTGTCGACCACCTTCTTGTAATATTTCAACGCTTCGTCGTTTTTGCCGAGATTTTGGTAAATCAGTCCCAACTCGGACAGGGCGCTCACGGCGAACGGCGACTGCGGATAACCGTCCACCAGGCGTTTCAGTACGGCGGCGCCGTCGTTGAAGCGTTCACGGCGCACGTAGGTGCGCCCCAACTCGAACATCGCGTCGTCGACGTAGTCGCTCTTGCCGTCGCCGATAATCGCGATCAGCGACTCGACCTTGCGGTCGTACTTATCAACCAGACCGAGCATCACGGCCCGCTGGAACCGGGCGTAATCGGCCCCGACCGTGGACAGGCTGATCGCCTTGTCGTAATTTTCGATCGCCTTGTAGTACTCGCGTTGGGCGAAAGCGATGTCACCCAACCGGTTGAAAGCGTCCGCCCGCAAATCGTCCTTGGCGGGATAAGCGTTCAGGAAACTATTGAACCTCGCGGCGGCCTTGTCCCACTGCTTGGCATTGAAATAACAGTATCCCAAGTTGTATTGCGCCATCCGGTTCTCTCGCTCGTTACTCGGAGAAAGCGCCACATAAGCCTCGTAAAGCGGCTGCGCTTTGGCGTAATCCCCTTTGCGGACATAGGTTTCGGCCCGCCAGAATTTGGTCAGCGCCGTATACTTGGCCGTATATCTATTGGCGTCGGCCACATCGAGCAATTCGAGCGTCCGGTCGTAGTCGCCGGCCTCGAAACACTCCAGCGCACGGAAATAAGCGATCTTCTGCAACGCCATCTTCACGTTGTTGTCCGGATCGGGCAACTGGCGGATCGCCTCGTAAGCCGCATTGTAGTTGCGGGAATTGAAATAGGCAGCCAACAGGATCTCGCGCGCCTCGTTGATCCGAGGCGAATCGGGAAATTCCTTGATATAATTATCCAACGTGGTGATCGCTTCGTTGAAAATACCGCCGCCCAATTCGTACTGCAACTTTCCGTAGTTGAACATGGCCTCTTCGCGGATCGCCTGGTCGAAATCGTCCGAAGCGGCCAGCGCGAAAGCGCTCATCGCTTTTTTCTTGTCCCCCATCTGCAGGTAAGCGTCGCCGAGGTGGAAGCTGGCGTTCTGAGCCAGTTCGTCGCCGCCCGAAGCGACCTGCGTGAGCCGGTCGATCGCTTTCGGATAGTCGCGGTCGACGTAATTGCAGTAACCGGCCAGGTAAAGCTCCTCGCGCCCCATCTCACCGCCCAATTTGGCGTAATTGTCCATATAGGCCAGCGCCTTCGGATAGTCGCCCAGGTGGAAATAAGCTTCGCTGACGATCCGCGAAATCTCTTGTTGACGGGCTTCGGTCGCCTTGGCCAGCAACGGAATCCCGTTAGCCACCACGTAGTCGTAATTGTTCTCCCGGAACTCGATCTGCAACAGGTAAAACGGAATGATCGGTTCGTAAGCCGGATTGTCCGCGATCGACGCGAACTCCCGCTTGGCCGCCTGCAGATCGCCGCGGGAATAGTCGATATAAGCGATGTAATACGTGGCGTGCGGCTTATACTGCGGATCGGTATTGCAGTTCTTGAAATAGCCGTAGGCCTTGTCGGTGTCCCCGCACATGTAGGCGGCATATCCCGTCCGGAAATTATATTCGTCGAAACGCGAAAAGTCGAGCTCATAGGGATCGACCTGTTGGTACTGCGCATAGGCGGCCTGGTAATCGCCCTCCTCGTGCAACAGCGTGCCGAGCGAAAACCGGATGTCGTTCGCATAGATCGAACCCGGATACTCCAGAATGAAACGGTCGAGCATCTCGCGGGCGTTTCCCTGCCGCATCTCGGCGGCGCACAAAGCTATGTAATAAGCCGCCCGCTCCGAAAACCCGACATCGTCGGCGCCTGCGCCGCGGGCCGCCTTCTCGAACTCGGTCTGCGCAGCGGAGTATTTCTGTTTTTCGTAAAGGGCTATACCCTTATCGTAATGGGATTGCGCCTCGCGCGGCGCGGCTTCTATCTGAGAAACAGGAGCCGCCAGCAACAACAGCGCGGCCCCGAAACTCAACATTTTTTTTCTCATATCGGTTCTTGTTATCAGCTCGGCAAAGTTAACAAAATTTATCAATAGCCTTCCCGGCGACAGGCTAAAATATACAGTAAAATCGCCGATCGTGCGGAATCCGGTTCTTTCGGACGATCAGCGTTTTTCGGCGGCCCGCAGTTTGGCGCTCCGCGAACGCGGGTTCCGTTCGGTCTCTTCGGCGGACGGAACGATCGCCTTGCGTACGACCAGTTCCCAGGGCGTCCGGGGCCGTCCGTAAAAATCCTTCTCCGGTTTGCCCGTGAAATTTCCGCTACGCATGAAATTTTTGACGAGCCGGTCTTCGAGCGAATGATAAGTGATCACCACCAACCGTCCCCCGGGACGCAGTACGCGGAGCGCCTGTTCGAGCATCATCTCCAGCGCATCCATCTCGCCGTTCACCTCGATGCGGATCGCCTGGAACAGCTTGGCCAGAAACTTACTGTCCGCCCCGCGCGGGGTTACCGGCGCAACCGCTTCGATCAGGTCGCTGATCGAAGCGAGCGGCCGCTCGCGGCGCACCCGCTCGATGCATCCTGCGATCCGGTGCGGAGCGTCCAGTTCGCCGTAATCCCGGAAAATCCGGATCAATTTTCCCGTTTCGTAACGGTTCACTACGTCCGCGGCCGAAAGCCGGGCACGCTGATTCATCCGCATGTCGAGCGGAGCGTCGAAACGGAACGAGAATCCGCGCTGCCGCGTATCGAAATGGTGCGACGACACGCCCAGATCGGCCAGCACCCCGTCCACCTGTTCGTATCCGTGCAGGCGCAATTGCCCCCGCATGAAACGGAAATTCGATTCTATGAACGTGAAGCGGGCGTCGTCGGGGACGTTGCGGCGGGCGTCGCTATCCTGGTCGAACCCCAGCAGGCGCCCCTTTGCGGAAAGCCGCTCCAGA
>NZ_JAQDED010000010.1:34180-102837 GCF_027665465.1 Candidatus Alistipes pullistercoris
GCTCCAGAATCCCGCGCGAATGCCCGCCGCCGCCGAAAGTCAGGTCTACGTAAACCCCGCCTGAACGTATGTTCAGCAAATCGATACTTTCGGCGAACAGCACCGGCACATGGTAGGACTCCATAACGACAAGGTTAAAATTTCGCGGATAAAAGTACAAAATTTACCCGAAACCGTTCCAATGAACCGGGAATATCTTAATTTTGCGCAAAATCAACCCAACGTGATGTCCGACGAGAAAACGCTTACCGTCGATCTGGAGAAAGTGATCCGGGATAAAAATCCGGCGCTGGCGCGTTTGTTACCGCGCTTCGTAGTGGCCTATCTGAAACGCACGATCCACCAGGACGAAATCAACCGTATTTTGCAGGCTTATTCGCACCTCGAACCGATCCCGTTCATCCGCGCGGCGCTGGCGGATATGGGTATCCGTTACCGGGCGGTCGGGCTCGAAAAGCTGCCGCGCGAAGGACGCTACCTGTTCGCTTCGAACCATCCGTTCGGCGGCATGGACGGCATGATGCTGTGCGACGAACTGGAGCGCCATTTCGGATCGGTCAAAATCATCGTCAACGACCTGTTGATGCACCTCACGCCGCTCAATCCGCTCTTCATCCCGGTCAACAAGCACGGCCGGCAGAAGGCGCAGTACGCCGAACTGCTCCGGGAAAACCTGCAAAGCGACGTGCAGGTCGCCACGTTCCCGGCCGGGCTCTGCTCGCGCCGGCACCGGGGCGTCGTGCGGGATTGCCCGTGGCGACCCAGTTTCATCAAAAACGCGATCGAAAGCCGCCGCGACGTCGTTCCGGTCTATTTCGAAGGGGAACTGTCGTCTTTTTTTTACAACCTGTCCAACTTCCGCACCGCCGTGGGCATCCGGGCCAATCTCGAAATGCTCTACCTGCCCGACGAGATGTTCCGCCAGCGAGGAAAAGATTTCCGCATCCGCTTCGGAAAACCGGTGCCGTGGCAGCGGCTCGACGACGGGAAGCCCGCGAAAGTATGGGCGGAACGGCTCCGGGAATACGTATATAAACTTAAAAACGAACAAAAAAACGGCTAAATATTACTTTGTCGATTTGTTTTTATATTTTTGCTCATCCAATCAAAACACCCGATGAAACCACTGATCGACCCCGTCCCGACCGATTTGATAGAAGCAGAATTGACCCGGGAACGCTTTCTGCGCCCGACCAATAACGGAGACAATGAAATATACGTCGTCACAGCCGGCGACAGCCCGAACGTAATGCGGGAAATCGGACGGCTCAGGGAAGTGTCGTTCCGCGACGGCGGAGGCGGCACGGGAGCCGACACGGACATCGACGAATACGACCTCGATCCGGAAGGATACCGGCAGTTGATCGTCTGGGATCCGAAACAAAAGGAGATCGTCGGCGGATACCGCTTCATCATTTCGCATTCGTCGCATCCGAAATGCATGTCGACGGAACACTATTTTCGTTTCACGGACAAATTCCGCGAGGAATACCTGCCCTACACGATCGAACTGGGACGGTCGTTCGTACAGCCTCATTACCAGGGCTCGCGCAGCAACCCGAAAGGGCTTTACTCGCTCGACAACCTGTGGGACGGACTGGGAGCGCTGGTCGTGAACAATCCGGACATGCGCTACTTTTTCGGCAAAGTCACCATGTACGGCTCGTACGACAAAGAAGCCCGCAACATCCTGCTCTATTTCCTGCGCAAACATTTCCCGGATCGCGAAAACCTGGTCGAGGCCATTCACCCGATCGTCCTCGATTTCGACGTCGAAAAGATGGAAGCGCTGTTCTGCGGCGGCAGCTATGCGGAAGACTACAAAACGTTGATCCGCGAGATCCGCAATTACCGTGAAAACATCCCGCCGCTGATCAACTCGTACATGAGCCTTTCGCCATCGATGCGCGTTTTCGGAACGGTCGTCAACCCCGATTTCGGGAATGTCGAGGAGACCGGGATACTGATTACGATCAGCGACATTTATCCCAAAAAATCGGAGCGGCATTTCAAAATAAGGAAATAGCTCGTCCAGAACGTGTTGTATCCCCAAAAAGCGCAAAATCCAGAAAAAAAGCAATTTCCGTGGAAATCATTGCTTTTATGGAAAAAATTGGCTTATTTTGTAACGTTTAATTAATCCTATCGGTAGTAATGGCAGACAATCGACCCAAGGAAATATTGGTTGCGGAAGATACGGACAGTAACTTTCTGCTGGTGTCCATCATCTTAAGGAAAGAGTATACCGTTTTACGGGCATACAACGGCATCGAAGCCATCGACGTTTACAAAAAAGAGCAGCCCGACCTGATCCTGATGGACATCAAAATGCCGGAGATGGACGGACTGGAAGCATCCCGCGCAATCCGGGATATCGATCCGGAAATCCCGATCATCGCACTTACTGCCAACGCTTTCGACAGCGACAAGCAAAAAGCGATCGACGCAGGCTGTAACGACTACATGGCCAAGCCCATCGTCGTGGGACAGTTGACCGCAATGATCAAAAAATACATCTAAGCCGATTTTCCGGACGTCATCGGGCGGGTCTGCGATCAGGCCCGCTTTGCTTTTTCCCACGCGCCCGAACCCGATCCCCGTTTTTTCCGCAAATAGCAGAAACCGCGGATCACGTTCACGTTCATAAAAAGGAAATAATACGGCACGAACAAGTACTTGTTGCGGATCGCCCGGGTCGCCAGGTAATATCCTCCGAGGGCGGCGGCGTAAAACGCCAGTTGCAACGCCAGGAACGTAATGTACAACGGCGATCCGCTAAAGGCCAGCGCCGCATTGACCGGCAACAGCAAAAAAAGCAGCAGCGGAGTGAGCGACCAACGCAGCACCCGGTGCGATAAGAACATGAAACTGACCACGCCGTAACGAAAGACATTCAGCAGCGGTCGCAGACGTCCGATCGACTGCAGGCCGCCGGCGCAAATACGCACCTTGCGCTTCTGCTCTTCCTTCATGTCGGACGAAGCGCCTTCGATGGCATAGGCCGTATCGCAATAAGCGATGCGGTATCCTTTCTGCACGATCCGCAGCGAGAGGACGAAATCGTCCAGCAGCGTATCGTTCTCCATCCGCTCGAAGAGGCCGCGCCGCACGGCAAACAACTCGCCGGCCGCCCCCATCGCGGAGTACAGCCGCCAGTCGAGCCGCTTCAGCGCCGACTCGTATTTCCAGTAAAGGCCTTCGCCTCCGGCAGCCGCGCCGTCGAGCCGCCGCACGGCGATCCGCTTTTCGCCGGCCACGCATCCCACCGTCGGGTCGGAAAAGCAGCGCACGATCTCACGTATCGCCTCCCGGTTCAACATCGTATTGGCATCGGTAAACACCACCAGCGACGTTTCGACGAATTCGATCCCGCGATTCAACGCCGCCGTTTTCCCCTGACGTTCGGGCTGAAAAAATACCTCGACCTCCGGGTAGGCCTCCAGTCTCCGGTTCGTCGAATCGTCGCTTCCGTCCGTCACCCAAACCACTTTCAACCGATCGGCCGGGTAATCTAACGACCGGGTATTCGCCATCTTCTCGTCCACGACCCGTTCTTCGTTGTAAGCGGCAACGAACAGAGTCACTTCCGGCAATTCGTCCGGCATCCGCGGCTCCTTCCGGGGACGGAACGTCTCCTTAACCTTTACCAGCACCCACAACACGATGCCATAACCGATATAAGTATAAAAAACGACGAATACCGAAATCCAGAATACGATCTCCAATGCTTTCATAATCCGACCGATTTATAAACGTCCAACGTCTGTTCCGCCGTCTTTCGCCACGAAAATTGTTTTACCCGCTCCAACCCGTAAGCCCGCTGGCGTTCGTACAGTTGCGGATCGTCCAGCAACCGCCGCACTGCTCCGGCGATCTGCGTCTCGTCCGTCGGATCGACCAGCACGGCCCCGCTCCCAGCGACCTCGGGCATCGCCGAAGTGTCGGAAGTAACGACCGGTGTTCCGCAGGCCATCGCCTCCAGCATCGGGATTCCGAAGCTCTCGCGCAACGACGTATAAAGAAAAATCTTCGCTCCGCAATATACCGACGGCAGGTCGCCGTTGGGAATGTAACCGGGCAGGCGCAGCAGCGGTTTGACGTCGGAAATCTGCTGCTCCTTCAATATTCCGTCAATCACGTTTTCGGGAATATCCGCTACCAGCAGCGGCAGCGGACGCTCTGTCTGCCGGGCATACAGGGCATAGGCGCGGAGCGTGCGCGCCGTATTTTTCTTCGGATCGGTATTGCCGAGAAAAAACAGGTATTCTTTCTCCGGTAGGTATTTGCGAGTCACCTCGTACGGAGATTCGACCGGACGAAAATGACTTCCGTACCCGTTGTAAACGGCAACCAACCGGTCGCCGCCGATCTGCAGTGCACTCCCGATCCGCTCGCGCTCGTAGTTCGACACGGTGATGATCCGGCGGCATTTCGGCAGAACACGCGGGACGACGAAGCGCCTGTAATACCACCCCATGTTCTGATACCACGAAGGACTGGAACCGGAACGTTTCTCCAAGAAAATAATATCGTGCAGGGTAAGCACCAGCGGAACGTCGCACCGCAGCGGCGCCGTATTGCCGGTACAATGCAGGATGTCGGGCCCGAT
Organism: Candidatus Alistipes pullistercoris; assembly: GCF_027665465.1. NCBI lineage: Bacteria > Pseudomonadati > Bacteroidota > Bacteroidia > Bacteroidales > Rikenellaceae > Alistipes > Candidatus Alistipes pullistercoris. Next base: position 38,790 of record NZ_JAQDED010000010.1, read on the forward strand.
CCGGCGCACCGCTTCCGGCAGGCAGACCTGTTCCCAAAGCGGATAGAGCGGAGCGTTTACCGTCACGATATGCATATTCTCGCTCTCCTCGAGGCAGCGGTCTTCGCCCGCGTTGACGAGGATGAAATATTCGTTTTCACGATCTATCTTCTGCAATTCCCGGATCACTTCCAGCGCGACGAAATCCATCCCATGCTTATTCACGCGGAAAATGCGCTGGGCTTCGATAGCTATTTTCATGGTATTGTACCGATTAATTCACATTCAGTTTCCCTGCAAATCCGTTTGCAGCTCTCAGCCGGACGTTCCGCTTCCTGGCGATACAGGGCCGTTCCACGACCCAGTAAAACACCGAAGCGACCAGAATCGTCAGCGGGAAGAAAACCAGAGCATGCGTAAAATAGTTCGCCACGTAACTTTCCGACCACATCAGATGCTGTCCGAATACTTTGCCGAACAAGTAGAACATCGGATAGTGCAACAAATAGAACGAATAGCTCATGCCGCCCAGGACATAAACGGCCTTATGGGTCAGCATCCGGTTCAGCAAACGGCTTTTGAATACGGCGACCAGGAAAACGAAACAGCAGACCGTAAAGGCAGTGCGGTTCGGGGCGTAGGTCGTCCACAACATACCGAAAAAGACGGCCGCAGCGACCGCATCCCATACGTATGACTTCCGAAGCAGGAAATCATTATGACGCAAATAGATAAAAGCCAGCAGAAACCCGGAAAGGAACAGCGGCAGGAATACGAACACCGTCCGGTCGAGATGCAACCGCGCGATATCGTCCAGGAACAAAGCCCGTACGACGATGGCCGCCGCCGCGAGTCCCAGCAGTTTCACCAGCATGAGCGAATGGTTCGAAAATATAAAACCGATCAGAAAAGGCGCGATCAGATAGAACTGCACTTCCGCCTCCAGGCTCCAGGTGACCGGATTGAACGGAGCCCATGCCCCGTAAATCAGCGTATGCACATAAGCCACGGCGCTGAACAGGTGCGGGGATTCGCCGGCCAGCGACAAACGGTTGGCTACGACATAAAGCGTATAAAATATCACGCAAGAGAGCAGGAACGGCCAGCCGATCCGGGAAAACCGACGCCGGTAATAAACCTTTAGCTCCGTTTTTTTTTCGTGATACATGTAATGCCGCAGAAAAGGCAAGGAGATCACGAAACCGCTGATGGCAAAAAAGATCTCGACCCCGAACCCGAACCGGTTGATAAACCAGTCCCATGAAAAAAAGTCCGAAATCCCGGCGTTGAAGTTCCGGCCGACGCTCCGGCTGACATAATTATTCAAATGCAGCATGAATACCGTCAGGATGGCCAGAAAACGCAGACCGTCGATCTCCTTGATAAACAATTTCGGATCGACGGGGCGCTTGATTTTCTCCAGGATGGACTGTTTCCCTTTATTCTGCATAAATATCTGACAGACAGCATTTAACGACACCGGTTTCGCTCGACGCACCCCTCCGATAACCGATTGTCAAAATAAACACATTATCCCGGATATTCCAAGCCGTTTGCAGCATTTATTTATCGGAGCGTACGAATATCCGGCAACAGAAATACCCTATTTACCGCGTGTGCGGAAAACCGCGGCGACCGAAACGGAATAAATCCGGCTTAAATTTCGCGCTCCCCCTCCGAAAATCGCTAAAAACACTATATTTGCGATTCATTCATCGCCGCGCCATGGGGAAAAAAGCCGTCGGAACATTTATGAAACTGACCTTCAATCTGGTCATCTGCCTGGTATCGCTGATTACGATGGCCGGATATTTCGTACCGTACGCCGACCCGGCCGTTTACCCGTCGATGCCGTTTTTGGGTCTGGCGATCCCCGCCCTGCTGATCCTCTGCGCGCTGTTCATTATCTGGCTGATCTTCAAACGACAATTCATATGGCTGCTGTTCCCCATTCTGGCGATCGCAGCGAACTACCGGTATCTGAACGGTATGTTCCAGTACTCGCCCCCGGCGTCCGCCGCAGGCAAAACGATGAAAATTATGACGCTGAATGCGGGAGCCGTCCATCAAGAAGTGCGTCTGATTCTGGACGACATCCTGTTGCATGCCCGCGAGGAGGAAGTTGATATCATCTGTTTTCAGGAATTCAACGGCATCCGGGGGATGCCCGGTCTGGATTCTCTGTTCGGCGCTTACCCGTACCGGAGCGAACCGGACAGAGGCGACGGTAAACTGCTCCTGGCCGTATTCAGCAAATATCCGATCACGGACTGGCAGATAATCCCGTTCGAGAATAGCTGCAACGACGGCTTGTGGTGCGACCTTTCGATCGACGGCCGACCCGTCCGAATCGTAAACGTGCACATGCAGACGACCAGCATCACGCAGAGCCGGGCGCTCATCGAGGGCATCAAGGAGAATTACGTCATCGGAGACCTGCACGGCGTCAACCAGCTGCAAAACACCATACAAAGCAATTTCGTGAAACGAGCCGAGCAGGCCCGCCAGGTACATGCCATCGTACAATCGACCCGCTCCCCGCTGATCCTCTGCGGCGACTTCAACGACACGCCGGTATCCTATACCTACCAAACAATCCGGGGAGACCTGCTGAAAGACGGTTTCAAAAGTTGCGGAAACGGGTACGGATATACGTTCCACGGCTTTTTCGACCTGCTGCGCATCGACTTCATCCTATACTCTCAGGGAATCCATCCGGTCAGCTACTATTCGCTGCCGCAGGAATGGAGCGACCACAATCCCGTTTTCATGGGATTTACGCTCGCCGAATAGCGCCGCCGCACGGGTTCGGTCATTCGAAACGGATTTAAATTCCGAACCGGCACTCCGCGGAGGAGACACTTTCCGCACCATTTCCGGCGTCCGTTTGTTCAGGAAAAACGCACGTAAGGTTCACCTGATCTCATAACCTATCGAATCCACTATAATTCGGTTCCCATCCAGCCTTTCAGCGGACAAGGTTCGACTCGTCGTCCCGGTAACGATCCTTTTTCGTAAAATAACTTCCCATACCCTTGAGATACTTGACAATCCGCACCCGGAAACTGTTCAGGAACGAACCGTCGGCGCCGACCGTCCCGTAACCGGTCACCGCACGGGCTTTCCGGCTGCGTACGAAACCGATCCTGCCGTATTGCTTTAAGCCCAATGCCATCGACCCATCCTCGCCTCGGATAATATCCACCCGGTATCCCACTTTCCGGCCGTAGTCGGCATTGTAGGCGAACACCAACCCCCGGACGCTCAGTTCCGGCCGTTTGAACGACTGCATCCACAGGTGCGTATCGCGCATAAACTCGTAAATTTTAAGGCCCAGCCACGGGTGACCTTCGTCCGGCATGTAACTCCACAGCGACGAAACGGCGACGATCCCCGGTCTTTGCAACGCATCCGCCATCGCCTGCACATACCCCGGCGGATACATCGTGTCGGAATCGATGCAAATGTAATATTTCCCTTGGGCATATTGTAGTCCGCACCGGCGGGCATATCCGCAACTATGTTGCAGTTCGGTATGATACGGAATTCCGGACGCTTCGAAAACATCCGCCGTGCGGTCGGCCGAATCGTTATTCACGCCGATGATCTCCATCGGATATTCGCACACGCTTTCCGAAAGCGACCACAGGCATGCCGGCAGGTGCTTCTCTTCGTTATAGGCGATCACCACGACCGAAACCAGCGGCTCGTCGCTCTGCAATGTCCGAAGCCGGTTGCGGATTCCGTCCATAACCTCGGCAGGCACACCCGCGTACGGTTTTCCGTAAACGGACAGATATTTTTCGTACCATTTCATATTTCCGGCATGATCCTTTACGAAGTCACCTCATCGAAAAGCTGTCTCCATTGCTGCATAATGGTGTCGATATCGAACCGCCGCACATGTTCCCTCGCCCGGCTCCCCATCCGTTTGCGCAGTTCGTCCCGTTCGATCAACAGGCATATCTTTTCGGCCAGGTCCTCCACATCCCCGTTTTTCGCCAGCAGTCCGTCCTCGCCGTCACGGATAATATCCTTCGGCCCGCAGGGACAGGCGAACGCAACCGGAGGTACTCCGCAGGCCATCGCTTCGGCCACGACCAGCCCGAACCCTTCGAAACGCGAAGAAAGCACAAAAACGGAACTTTCGCAAAACCTACCGACCACATCGTCGGTAACGCCTTCCAAACGGCAGGTTCGCCGTAATCCGGCCTCTTCGACCATCCGCGCATAAATCGTCGGATCCCCTCCCCCGTAAATTCGCAACGTCCAGTCCGGATGACGGACCGCCACCCGTTTCCACGCTTCGATCAAAAGGTCGAATCCCTTCTGCCACGTATAACGGCCGACGGCAATCGCCTGTTTGGCCGTACACGGAGAAACACGGTCCGGTCCCGGATAGAACGGCAACGGATTGTGGATCGTCGTGACATTATCCAACTCCGTCCACAGCGCCTCGTCTTCGCGGGTCAGCACCACGAATTTTTTCAATTTTTTCAACTCCCGGATCAACTGCGCGTTCCAGTATTTTTTGACCGCATCCCGGACGAAACCGGGAAGCATCCGGTTATTGAAGTCGCGGTAATTGGAACGGTTGAAGTGGATCTCCCCGATTTTCACGCTGCCGTCCGGAACGGTATTCAGGAAATTGATGTCCCGGCGCAACAACGAAACCGTAATATCCGGCTTCAACTCGCATAACGTCGAGGTCAGCATTTTTTTGAACTTCCGCAGTCGCTTCCGGTAATAAACCAGCCGCCGATGCAACGGCAAACCGTACATCCGGTCGAAGTTCAAATCGAAATTGATCGTTTTGACCTTCGGCGAAAGTGGATAATAGAACGGCTTGTCCTTCTCTTCGGTCAGGATCACCGTCACGTCGTAACCGAACTCGTCGGCCAGGTAGTTGGCCTTGAGCGTCAGTACCCGTTCCATGCCGCTCGGAAAATGGAGCCCGGGAATCAGATATACGATTTTTTTTGCCATTTATGCCGTCTTTAACGATTCGTCGAGCACTTTGCGCATCTGATTCTCCCACGAAAGAAACCGCACGGACTCCCGGATCTCCGCGGCAGAGAAACGGCGTCCGGAACAAAAGGCCACCAATGCGCCGACGTCCAGCGGCGACTCGTCGGCCGGCGCTTTCAACACATAAGGCATCCGCTCGAAATCGCTGTCGCACTCGGAATAAACGAACGGGATTCCCCGAACCGCATACTCCCTGTTCTTCAAAGTTTTGATATATGAAATTCCGCTACGATGCCGCCCGAGACTGCCGACGGCCATATCGGCCCGGTCGAACTCCCGATCCAGCGCTTCTCCGAACAGCGGGCCGGTAAAACGCACCCATCGTTCCAATCCGTTCTGCCGAACGGTCCGGCGCAGTTCGTCGAGCGTCTCGGCCCGGCCGCGGCCCACAATGCTCAGGTACACGTCGGCCGGGCGCTGTTTGCAGGCATAATAAGCCGCCATCCCCCGTACCAAACGGTCGAACCCATGCCAGAAACTGATATCGGCTACTGCAATCAGATGCACTTCGCCGCGAACCGGATCGTGTTCCCGGCGGACCGGAATGCGTTCGAAACTGACCCCGTTGGATATGCGGATCGTCCGCTGTCCGAAAATCGAGCTTAGATCACTGAATGTCACCACAGCGCGTAATTGGCGGGCCAGCGCGCGCCGGTAAATACGGTCGATCGCCAGTTCCGTTTTTTCTTTCAGCCCCAGCGTCCGGTACTCCTGATCGTAGGGATAAGTCGGAATTTCCATCACCATCGCGATGCCGGCCCGGCGTACACGCCGGGCCATCCGAATCGTAAACGGATTGGCGTTATGATCGGAACGCATGTAAACGAAATCGAAACCGTCCTCTACGATGTAACGGGCGAGCGAACCGTAACGCCATCTTTTTTTTAATTTCCCGACGATCCCGGCGCCGAGATCCTCCACGACCCGGTCGCCGCCCATGCGTTTCCAGCGTCCCCGTTCGTCCACAGCGAGCGAACCGAGCTCGACCTGATGACCGAGTATCCGCAACGCCTCGATCTGATAGCCGATCTTCTTACTGATTCCGTTGAACGCATCGAAACCGTGGAATACGAGGAACAGGATTTTCATGACGGATTACCTTTACGTTTGAGTTTGGCCAAAATATCATATTCCCCGCTAACCTGCAGGTATACAAACAAAGTTAGTAAAAAAACGGCCCCTTTCGCCAGGATGCCGACAAGTTCCGGAGAATCTTTCGTCAGGGCCGTCGTCGCTCCCAGCAACAGCACGAGTATCCCGCTTACCGCCAGCGGCGAAACGAGCTGTCGGCAGAACCCCGACAGGCGGCTTTTCGCGAACGTCACCCGGTACATCATCCAGTAACACTGCACGAAATTGATCGTAAACGTCACGCAAATGCACCATGCGACCGCCTCCAACGATCGAAAAACGAAAATCCCGACCAGAATGCCAGCCACGTTGAGCGTCGCCGAAAACGCCCCGCTGACAAAAAGGCTCCGCGTATCGTTAGCCGCCTGGAAAATCCCGCCGGACGACGCCAGCACGATCTGTACGCCGACCGAAAGAGACAGAATCCGGAAGACCGGCACCGACGGCATCCACTGCGATCCGAAAATAATCAGCACGACTTCCTGAGCGGCGAACCACAGAAAAACCGACAGCGGGAAACCGATGAAAGCCAGCAAGCGGACAATCTTCTCATACGACGTGCGCACCCGCTGCAAATCGTGCTGGAACTCTGAAAATACCGGATGCATGACCGGACTGATCACATGCGTGATGTTTTGCAGCGGCAGCATCATCAGTCGGTACGATTTCTCGTAATACCCCAACGGAGTCATCCCCATACACTTACCGATCAGCAGTTTGTCCAGGTTCCGGCTGAAATAGTTGATCGCGTTGAACAGGAACTGGTAAGCCGAAAAACTGAATATCTTCCGGATCGCATCCAGCCCGAAGGTCGGCCGCAGCCGCTGCGGGTAGGCCCGGTACGAAAGGACGAACAGCAGGACGCTCGACAGAATCGGATTGACGATCAGCGCGTACAAACCGGCGCCGCACAGCGCCGCTACGATCGAAACCGCTCCGCCTCCGACCTGAACGACCAGATTCCGCACAGCCAGGAAACGGAAACGTTTCGCCTTGTGCAGCAGAGCGTTTGGCACGATATTGACCGAAGCGAACAGCAGGTTGACCGACAGCCACTGACACAGGCTTTTCAGGATACTTTTTTCATAATACGCGGCAATCGGCCACGATGCGGCGAAAAACAGTACGGCCAACAACACGCCCGTCCACACCGTGAACGAGTAAATCTTCGACAGATCTCCGTCGGTCAGGATCTTGTTCTGTATCACGGCAGCCCCGACTCCCAGATCGCTGAATATGCCGAAAAAACTGATAATTACGGTCGCCACCGCTACGACACCGAAATCCTCCGGCGGAATCAGGCGCGCCAGTACGCCGGCGATCACCAGCGAGACGATCAGGCCCGAATACCGGGCGACCGCCGTATAGAATACCCCCGAAAACAAATCTTTCTTTAGCGACATGCCCCGTTCCCTTCAGCGTTTGAACAAAAATACGAATAAGGTTCTCACTTTCACGTAACCGAAATAGGGAAACCCGGCCCGGACGACCCGCCATTTGTCACGCAGCGGCAGCGCATGGGCTTTCCAGATCACCGGATCGACGATATAGGAGAACCACAGCCCGACCAACCGCTTGTCGCCCGGATGCGAGCGTTTCCAAAAGCGCATCTCACGGAACGCCGTGAAATACCCCTCCATATTGCGCCGGGAAATCCGGTTCGTCATAATCGAACCCTCGCGGACCCGACGCTTGAAAAAAGCGCGCTCGATACAGCCGACTCGCGCGGCATACAGATACAGCATCGGCGTATAAAGTTCGTCCTCGTGCAGCATGTCCGGGTAAAAACGGAGTCCGGATTCCCGCAGCAGACCGAGACGAACGAAACTCAAACAGGCCGAAGGCAGGTAACGCCCTTCGCGCAGCAACAGAGCCAGCAGCTCCCGGCCATCGTAGACACGATCCCGCATTCCCTGCGTTCGTTCGTACCGGATCCCCGGAATATCCGCCCCTTCGTCGGAAAACGCCTCTGCGTCGAAAATCACGAAATCGAGACGCTGTTCCGTACATTTCCGATAACATGTCTCCAAAGCGTCTTTCTCCAGCAGGTCGTCGCTGTCCATAAAATAAACGAACTCGCCGGAGGCCCGTGCGATCCCGGCATTCCGCGCCAGGGACAATCCCCGGTTCGGTTGCGAAACGAGAACGATCCGGCCGTCCTCGTCCGCGGCCCGGCGGACGATCTCCGCACTGCAATCCGTCGAACCGTCGTCGATCACGATGATCTCGATTTCGCAACAAGTTTGATTCCGGATGCTCTGCAACGTAGCCTCCAGATACTTTTCCGTATTATAAACCGGAATCACGACGCTCACTTTCGGCTTACCTTTCTCCATTTCGTTTTCCATTCCGAACGGATCCACAGGCCCTTCGGTCAATTTTTTTTCCACAAACCGGCCTCCCGGTCGTAATACTTTACGATCCGCGCCGGATTTCCGGCCGCCACACAACACTCCGGGACGTTTTTCGTCACAACGGCACCGGCTGCAACGACGCTGTGAGAACCGATACTGACCCCGGCCAGAATCACGGCGTTGGCTCCGATCCATACGTCGTCGGCGATCACGACTTCCGACGTCGAAACGCCCTGCGCCGCAATCGGAGCGCAAATATTTTCGAAATTATGATTCAGCCCCGACACGGTAATTCCTTGGGCCAGATTGACGTCGTCGCCGATACGCACCGGCCCGATGATCGTATTGCCCAGTCCGATGCGGCTCCGGTCGCCGATACGCACCGCGCCGACCGCATTGTTGACCGTACTGAAATCCTCGATCACCGAACGCGCGCCGAGCGAAAACGGATTGAACGGAACGATATCCAACCGCGCGTTGCGGCAGACGACCGAGCCTTTCCCGCGTTCGGTATAAAACCGCCGGAACAGGCGCAACCATCCCCGCGGCCGAGTTTTGACCGGATGCACCATCGCATTCAGCAGGCGGCGCTTAAGCTCCGGATTCTGCTTTATTTTCTCTTTCAAACTCATAATAATCAGTTTACGACAGATTCGTCACCGTGTTCGGTATGAATAAAACGCTTGTTTACGCCCCGCAACCGGAAGAGGTTCAGCACCATCCCGGCGGCCAAGCCAGGCACCTTCCGCAGCGCCCCGCTCAGTTGCCTGTCCGCATGGGAATCCGGGATCGCCATCGCCACCGCCAACCCGAGCAGCCACAGCAGGATTCCCCATTTGACGCCCCAAACGGGATCGGCCGCCGTAAACAGTACCCCGAAAAAGAGAATGCCGGCAATCAGCACCGCCCGCGGCAGCAGCATCCACTGGAATAACTTGTCGGCGTAATCGAAATTACCGCCGGCAATCGCCCCGGGCAGGTCGCGAAGGCCTTTCGCCAACGCGCCGAACTGCGCCGCCAGCCAACGCCTACGCTGGTTGCCGAACGCCTCTCCGCGCTGGGTTTTCTCGTCGTAGACCGGAACGTCCGGCAGGTAATGAATATATATTCCCAGCTTCAACAACAGGGCTTCCAACTCTTTGTCCTCGCCGGCCGTACACGTTTTGCGGATATTATCGCGAAACCATCCGTAATCGAAAGCCATCCCCGAACCGATCAGCGCCGACGAAAGCCCGCTGCGGATATGCCCGGCCCGGAATACCGCATTGTTGATCTCCTCGCTGACGGCGTCGAGAACGGCCGTCGGCGTATTGCGGTTTTTGGCCTGACGATGCGCTTGGACGGCCCGCGTACCCGTCTCGAACGTTTCGTTCAGCCGTCGCAGGAAATCGGGCTGCACCGTATTGTCGGCATCCATCACTACCGCGACGTCGTACCGTTTCCGATCCAGCTTATCGACGGCGAACGTAAGCGCCCGGGCCTTCGAACTGTTTTCGAAATCTACCCTGAGCAGCGTTACCGGCAATCCGGACAATCGTTCGTTCGTCCGATCCTGCATCCGATCCGAGATCACGACCACTTCGTAAGAATCGGCCGGATAATCCTGCCGCAAAAAAGACTCCACCGTCTCTACGATCACACGGTCTTCCTTGTAGGCCGGAAAAAACACGGCGAAACGCCGCTTGCTGCGGACTGGCCGCCGCACGGCGCTCCACGGTCGCAGCATCCCGCCCTTCCAGGCGAAAAACAGCAGATACGCGACCTGCACTGCAAAAACGATCCACAACAGGATATCGGCCCAACCGGCTATTTCGTACAAAACCGCCATGACATAAAATTATAAGATTTTCCAAAAATCCCGCCACCCCCTCAGCACCGCCGAGACGTTCCGCCGGTCGCCTTTCAACGTCGCCGCAAGGCACGCTTTCGGAACCGCCACCGCCGTCTGATAGAGGATCGAAAGCCACCTGTACGCTCCCTTCAGGTTTCGCCGCGCGAATAGCAGCCGGTTGCGGGTCAGGTAATAAGTCCGCAGCGGACTGTTCTGTCCGGCGGAGCGGCTTTCGCGATGAAATACGGTGGCTTTCGGCTCGTACCACAACAGGTATCCGGCCTGCGCGATCCGAACGCACCAGTCCAGCTCTTCATAGTAGAGGAAATACGCCTCCGGCATCGGTCCGACCCGTTCTACCGTCTCCCGGCGGAACATCATGGCGGCGCCGTGACAATACGGAGTGACATGCGGAGCCTGATATTGTCCCCGATCGGGTTCTCCAAAACCGATCAGCGAATTTCGCAACGTAATGCGGCTGAGCGGAGTATACCCGGCGAACTGAATATCGCGCGGAGAATCGGCAAAACGGATCTTCGGGGAGACGCATCCGATCCGGGAATCGTTTTCCAACACGGCGATCAACTCCCGCAGCGAACCGTCCTCGACGAAGGCGTCGTTGTTCAGCAACAGCAGATAATCGCCCCTCGCCGCTCCGATCCCGAGGTTATTTCCTCCGGCGAATCCGAGATTCCGCTCGCTACGAATCAACACCAGCCGCTCCTCGTCCGGAAAATGCCGGCGGATAGCTTCCGCTTCGTCCGTACGCGAAGCGTTGTCGACGACGATCGCCTCGAACGGAATATCCGCCAGATATTTTCTCAGGGAGTCGATCAGCGCTACCGTATCCCCGTATCCGTTATAATTGACGGTAATGACCGACAGCTCAGGCTTCGTCCCCATGCGACAGTTCCTTTTGTTTCCTTGCGGCCAATTCCCGGTCGTACCAGCAACCGGCGAATACGAACGCTTCGCAGATATAGACCATCGGTCCGTTCGGAAAATTCATGATCTCGTTGGCATAACACCCCGCCATCATTCCCCCGGCCCCGGCCAGCAGGGCTCCCAGCAACCCCTTCAACTGCGGATCCCGTATCCGGAACATGATCCGCCACGCCCCGACCCCGAGAATCAAAGCATGCAGAACCAAGTACAGCACAGCGCCTACGGCTCCGGTTTCGACCCATACCATCACATACCACGAGTCGGTCGCAATCCACGACGTAACGGCCGTGTCGTCGAAACGGCTCGCCTTGCCTCCGCCCAACCCGAGCCCGACCCCGAAAGGCTTATCGGCCATAACCCTCCTCAGCCTTTCCTGATTTTCGAGCCGCACCTGGAAAGAAGCGTCTTCGGTCGGATTGAATGCGGAACGTATCCGATAAATCATGACATTGCCGTCCCCGATATGCGTAAATTTAAAGAAGCCGAACAGGATGGCCAACGTCACGACACCGGCCAACAAGATCCGTTTGTTCTTCGTGGTCAGAATATACAGCGCGTAACCTACGAACGGCACGATCACCGCGCTGCGGGTACCCGACAGTCCGAAACCGTAAGCGGCGGCGACAGCGACAGCCAGATAGTAAAACCGCAGCCACCCCCGGACGTAAACCGAGGCGATCGAAAATACGACCATCGAAAACACCATTCCCGAACCGAAATTCGCCGCATCGGTGAAAAAGGAAAAATAACGGGTTCCCGACCAGATGATGTGCGTACTGGCTCCGCCTTCCTGATACAAAAAAATCTTCTCGGCGGTATCGAATCCGACCGTTTTCTGCCACAGCGCCTTGCATACGGCCGTCAGAGTAAGCAACGAAAAGACGAACAGGAAAATCTTCAGGTCGCGGTACCTGCGGAAAATAATCGGCACCGCGAATACCAGCAGCAAAGGGATAAAAGCGTACAGGTTGATCGCAATCATCCAAGCGTCGAAATGAGCGCTCGGCAGGAAAGCGAGCACCGTACAGTACACGAACCAAATCGTCCAGTAAAGGGTAAGCTGATTGAATCCCCTGCGCCACTCCACCTTTCCGAGCCATTGGCTGACGAACAATACCACCAGCAACAATACGGAGAATCCCATCATCAGCATACCGCCTTTCAGGTCGACGTAACGGGTCAGACCGAGGATGTAATAATTGACGGCGATATAAAGCCACAGCGTGGCATGCGGTCTCAGTGCGAAAGCGAAACCCAGCAGCGCGAAAACCGGCAACAGCATGAATGCAACGCCTTGTACCGTTCCCGCACGCACCAGCAATTCGTTTACGACCAGTACGCCAAGCAGCAGGACGACGATCACGAAAAAGCGAGGACGCTCTTTTATCGCACCGGACGATTTCATTGCGGCATTTTCTGTTTAAACTCCCGATTCGTTCTTTTTCGTATCCCGAGCGGTAAGCCCGAGCTGGGAAAGCCGGTAAAGCCAGCGACGGAAACGGGAATAAGGCGGCAACAGCCCCGTGAAATCTTCCGTAACGTCCCAGGCCGTCTGATTCAACACCAGGAACAACGGAGTTTCCCCGCTCTGCTCGCCCACTTTCTCGAAGACTTCCTGATCGATGGTTGTCCACGTCCTGTCCGAACGGGCGATCATCAGGTTCAGGTTCGCACTTTCCAACAACGGGGACGGCACGCTCTCCTCGGTCAGCGGCTGGTGAACGACCAGCACGATCATCGCGTCGCCCGCCTGACAGTAATCCGTCAAATTGTTCGCCAACAAGTAAGATTCGCTCCGGCAATTGAATTCTTCGCGGTAGGACAGCAGGCCTACCTTCAAACCCGACTTTTGCCAATAGTCGCGCAGGTATTGCGCTACGAAATGCTTGCCGTCGCCTTCTTCGGTACTCAGTATATTGATAACAACCGGTTTTTCCCGTCCGAAATAGGGTACGAGGGCTTTAGCCAAGCAATGCATGGCAATCTCTTTGGCCTGCTGATTGAACGGACGGTAACGCCGTGAATTCCGCGGCATGACGCCGAGCACCTTACGGCCGGTAATACGCTCCGCCCGGATGCGGTCGCGCAGCGTGCGGTCGACCAACTCCAGAAACAGAAAATAAGCCACTACGAAAATCGCCGTGCAAACAAAGGCCAGCAGCACCATCATCTTCCGCTTGTGCGGCAGCGGAGATATCGGATAAGACGGTTCATCGGTCACTTTCAGCGTATTGGTCGTCATCTGCAACTGCCTCAACCGCAGGATGGCCGAATTCAAACCTTCCAACAACGAAAGGTAAGTCCTTTCGGTAAAGTCGATTTCACGCTCCTTCGATTTGATCGTGGAACCGATCGGAGCGTAATACGTATATTTTTCGTTCAACTCCCGCCGCCATTTTTCCATCACCTCCTTCTGCGCTTTCGCCTTGGATAATTCCAACGTCTGCGCCAGCCAATCCTGAACGAACCGATCGCTCACGATGCCTTCTTTCGAATACTTGTTTTCATTGATGGTTTTGGTCAATTCGGAGACGCTCCGCTCTTCGGCTTTCAGGGCTTTTTTCAGTGTAGCGAGTTTCTCCAGATTAGCCTCGTTTTTCTGCCCGAAAGCATCTATATTGGTAATCTGCGTCTGCAACTCGGAGATGAGCTTCAACTTCTCCATAAACGCCGAATTACTACGCATATTATTGATATTCATATCAATCCGACCTTCCAACTGCGAAACGGCCGCATCCGCCTTCGCATAGTTCATCAGCACGTCCTGATACTGGATCTCGAACTCTTTGTTGATCGAAGCGACCTCTTTGGTTTCGTCGGTATAATTGATTACCCGTTTTTCGACATTGTAACTGGTCAGCTCGTCTTCGGCGGCTTTCAACTTCGTACCGGCTTCGGCCAGCTCCCTGCGGAAATAAGCGATCGCATCGTTCGTTTCGCCGAAACGCAACGTCTGGTACTGATCGAAAAACTCCTTGACCAGGATCAGTACCGTATTGTAAGTGATCCCCGGATCGCTGTTCTGATACGAAAGTTTCAGCATGTCGCTGGAAGCGATCCGGTCGACGCGGATCTGTTCCAAATCCTTATATCCGAAATATCGGCTGGCTTCCCACATGAACAGGCCGTACAAATGATCCCGGTTGTCGGGTTTCATGTTGTCGAAGAAATTCTCCACCGTCTTGTCTTCGTCGCCTTTTACGATCAAATCCAACACATATTTGGGCGTACGGTCCATCAACCAGCGGTAAGTGTCCGCATTGATGTACGTATTGTTTTTCATCGAATCGCCGTTCATCAGGCAGCGGGCGTACAACCGCATCGATACCCGGCGCAACGTGGCCTCGCTCTTGAGGATATCCATCATATTAACGATCGTGCTGTTTTTCGTATTCCAGTCGGCCTCGCGGACTGACGCCTGCTCGATATCGTACCCCGACACGACGCCCGTATAAACGGTCGTACGCACCTCGTAGTAACGGGCGATATCGCGGGTCTTCCAGATCATATAGCAAGCCGCCAGCACGGGCAGCAGGATCAGCCAGAAACGAATCCGGTAAAAGAACCGGAGAATATACAGCACGTATTTCATAATTTATTTTTTCGAAATGATTTCGGTATTCGACAGAATCTCCAGTTGCAACAGCAAACCGTACAGTTCCGAACGCACATTCTCGTATTCGGTGATGGCCTTGATCTGACGTTCCTTTTCGACATTGATTTCCGACGCTCCGATTTTACTGTTGATAAAATCGTTCTGGCTGATGGCATACTGAGCATCGGCAAATACCCGTTTCTCGGTCGTCGCCTTCAGAATAGGCATGTAACTGAGCACTTTCGAGTAGATCGTTGCGATGGTTACCCGCCGCTCCTCGATCGCGCTCTGCCGTTCGTATTCGACCTTTTCCACCTGTTTGCGCTGACGTTTCACGCTTCCCCGCAAATCGAACAACTTTTCCAGCGGAATCGAAACCGATGCGCCCAGGTTGTAATTGGACTGCGACTGCCGGGAATAGTTTTGCGGAATCGGCATACCGCTCTCATCGTAAAGATGACTGCTCATCGTCCCGTTGCCGTAATAATAATTGGCATTGACGTTCAGAAAAGAGAGGAAATTCCGTTTCTCGCGTTTCAACTGCAACTCCTCGAATTCTTTCTGTTTTTCCAGCGCCAGCACGCCGGGGTTCTGCTCCGCATTGGCATAGAGCTGCTCCAGCGACGGCAGAACGACCTTGCCCAACTCATAGCCCGAAGGCCCGAAACCGGCCAGGTCGTCGATCGTATCCGTGGCGGCGGCGCTCGCCGGAACCGCTCCATCCAAACTATCAGGTTGCTGGGCCGTAACCGCCCCGCAACACAAAATCGCGGTCAGCGCGATCAAACCCGAAACTCTTTTCGACATACTATACATTTTCTTTTTGTACGAACGCTGATATCGTTTTTAAGATTATCCGGAAATCCATCCCGAACGAAAAATCCCGGGCATATTCGATGTCCAGTTTCTTCCGCTCTTCGGCGGACATACTGCCCGAATCGCCCCGCTTCTCTACCTGCCATAACCCGGTCAGCCCGGCCGGAGCCATAAAACGGTCGATATATTCGTCGCTGGTCAGCCGTTCGGCTTCGTACAACGGCAGCGGACGGTTCCCCACAACGGACATATCTCCTTTCAGGATATTGATCAATTGCGGAAGTTCGTCGATGCTGTATTTGCGAATGAACCGCCCGACCCGCGTAATCCGCGGATCGTTTTCCAGTTTCACGAATGCATTTTCCTGTTCATAGCTTTTCTGGTCGATGTATTCCTTTTCTAAAATCACCTCGTCATCGGAAACCAACACCACGTCGTCGTCGCCGACCAAAAAATTCCCGTCGGGCAAAACGCCGTCTGCCAAAAAATCTCCGGAAATATTCAATTTTCCGCCGTCCTCATCGGTCGTCTTCTCGAATTTATACTGGTTCAACTGCTCGTAATGCTTCAATTGCTTTTCAGCCCCCGCATACATCGACCGGAATTTCAGGAAATCGAACACCCGGTAGTTGCTTCCCACCCTCTTGGAACGATAAACCGCCGCGCCTTTGCTTTCCAGTCGGATTGCCAGCATCGTCAGCAGCAGCAACGGCGACAGCGACAGCAAAGCGACCGACGAGAAACAGATGTCGAAAAGCCTTTTCCATAAAGGCAGGCGAAAATGGCAGATCGCTTCCTGCGACGCTTTCTCCCTTTTTCCGAGAATCATCTCCCGGGTCTGCTGTATAAACGAAAGCCGGCTTACGAACTGTTCTTTCGGAATATGCCGGAGCATGGTATCGTTCACGCCCGCTTTCAGGTATCCGCTCCTCTCGTCCGGCGTCAGTTCATTTCCTATCAGAATCAGGTAAACATTCCCGCGGGTTTTCCGAAAAGCCCTGATCGCGGACAAATCCCTGTCTATCGTCGTTTTTTCCCAAAGAACGACGATTTCGCTTTTCGAATCGCCTGATCCGACCTGTTGCAGGGAATTACTGCCGTCGGCCGCTTCACGAAACGAATACCCGTCGGCAATATCGCGAAAATACTCTTTCAATACGGAATCCGGTCCGACAAAAAGCAGATCGAACTCTTTACTCATTTTCGATGATCTTCCGGATTCTGATTTTCAACTCCATGGGATTAAACGGTTTGACGATATAATCGGAAGCGCCCACTTCCAGCAGGCGTATCCGTTCGGAGGTGCTTTCCTCGCTCGACAGAATAATCACAGGGAAAGATTTGAACAGCTCGTTGTTCTTGACATATTCCAGAAACTCATCGCCGCGCATAACCGGCATCCGAATGTCCGAAATTATCAGATCGGGCTTATTCCCCTCCTGTAGCCACTGAATCCCCTTCAATGCATTGTCGAAATAAACGACATCGTATTCGCCGGATAAATAAACCGCCACCACTTTCGCTATGGACTCCTTATCGTCCAAAAGCAAAATCGTTTTCTTCATAACTTCCGATTTTAAAATCGCAATATTCCCGGCGGAGCGCAACATACCCGAATCCGTCAGACAAATGTAAATAAATTATTTAATAATCGTTCTTTTTTTAATCCTATAAGGTAATTTAAACCAAAAATAAGAACCTTTGCCCGTTTTCGACTCGGCTCCGATGCGACCGCCCAGTTGCTCGATCAAACTTTTACAGATAGGCAGTCCCAATCCGGTTCCCTGAATAAAACTGTTCAACTTCACGAACCGGTCGAAAACATGACCGAGCTGCTCTTTGGAAATCCCGACGCCGGTATCGCGGACATAAAACTCCACATCGTTCTTATGCGGCACGAGTCCCGCATGAATACTGCCCTTCGAGGTAAACTTGGCGGCATTGTTGATAAAATTCACCAGCACCTGGGCAATCCGATTCTTGTCGCTGTGTACGACGCATTCCGCCGCCGGTTCGTCGAAAATCAACTCTACGCCGGGCTGCGTTTTCATCCGTAGCGACATAACGATTTCACGGCATAGCCTGTTGCACGGCACGTCCGCATAATTGAATTCGAAAACGCCCGCTTCGATCTTCGACAGATCGAGAATATCCGAGACCAACTGCAACAACAAATCGCTGTTATCCTGCACGATCTGCATATAATGCTCCCGGTCTTCCTTCTCGAAAGCTTCCTGACTCAGTAACATCTGGGAGAAACCGACGATCGCATTCAACGGAGTGCGGATCTCATGGCTCATGTTCGCCAGGAACGCGGATTTCAACCGATCCATTTTTTCCGCTTTCTCTTTGGCCACGATCAGGCTTTGCTGGGTCTCCTTGATCTGGGTAATGTCGATATTCACCCCGATCACCTCGGTCGACCCGTCGGCAAGGGAGTTTACGATCATGTCGATGCGCAGCCACCGCCATTTCCTGTCGGCGGGCCCTTTGACCCGGACTTCCCGCTGGTAAGAATCGACTCTACGGTTCCGGGCCGCAGCGAAGAACGCATACATGTGTTTGCGATCCTCCCGGTGCACATAGCGGAATCCCCGGCCGGCCACCTCCCGCACGCTCGAATGGACCGGCTCGCCCAGATTTCGGAACCACTGCGGAATGGCCGTTCCAGTCTGCGTATCGAAATTGTATTTCCCATATCCTACTTTCGCAAAATCGGCGACCAGCGAGAAGATATGCTCGAAATCGTGGATCCGGTTCTGGATATTGACCGTATCGGTGTTATCGATCACGATGCACAGATGGTAAAGCAGGCGGTTGCCGCCGTCATAAAGCGGAACATACTTGGCGACGATATCCTTACGGGTATCCCGGTCTTCGAAAGACGTATTGTAATAATCGCTGAGCAGACCGAACCGGTAGTCCAGCCGGAAATCGACCGGTTGCCTGTTCCGAATCTTCTCTTTCACCTGCTCCGGCACCAGCGGGTTGTCCATAATATTGATTCCCAATACCTCGTCCGGCCGGACGCCGAAAATCTCGCAATCTTTCGGATTGATACTTCTCAGACTGCCTTCCGGATCGTACAGTTCAATCCCGACCGGAATGTTCCGGAACAAGTTATCGAGCATTCGTTCGTGCTGCTTGGATTCTTCATTGGCTTTTACGGTTTCCGTCTCGTCTTTCAGCAGGGTAATCACCTCGTCGGGACCGGATAAATAATCGATCTCCTTGCAGTGCACTCCCGTCCGTTCGATATAACGATCGCGCTTGTACTGTAATTTTTGCTCCGGAGAAGTCGACCGGATGATCGACAGGCTGGTGTTCACCTCCTCCTGAGAAAGTATATCCGAAGCCCGGAGACCGGCCAGTTCCTCGCAGGCAAGACCGATCAGTTTTTCAGCCATCTGGTTGGCGTATTCGAACCGGCAGTCCGTAACTTTGCCGGAACCGTCGCGCACCAAACGGCTGCGCAAGAATCCGATCGGCATGTGACTGTACAGCTCCTTATAATACAAACTTTCCCGTTCCGCCTTTTTTCGACTGTAATAAAGCCCTATGCAAATGGAAATGATGTTGGCCAGAAAGGAGAACCACTGGTAATCCTCCCGGCTCCAGTTACGGGACTCCCGCACCATATCGATTCCCATGTATCCGTAAACGGATTCCGTAGACATCATAGGCACCACCATCAACGACCGAATGTTCTGTGCGTCAAGAATATTTCTTTCCTGAACGATCTGCGGCGGAAGATCGTCCAGCGTATTGAGAATAATCGGCCGTTTGTTCAGAACCTGCCCGCTCCACCACGGACTCTCTTCCAAAGGCATCTTCTGCAACATGTCGATCTGCGGCGAAGTGCCTTCGGCGACTGCTTCGTAAACGCAACTATGATATTTTTCCGACTCGTTCAGTTCGAAAATATAGGCCCGGTCGGCATGGAAACGCTTCAAAAGCTCTTTCAGGATATTTTCGCATACATGTTTCAGATCCTTTGTCTTGAGGAAAGAGAACAACAAACGGGATATATGCTTTTGCTGCTGCAATATATCGTTGACCTGCCGTCTGCTTGCTTCACCTCCCTTCGGCAACAACAACACCGAGAAAAGCGCCTTTCCGCCGTGTTCCCCGGCATACGCGCACCTCACCCACTGTTCCCCGGCCGAAACGGCGATCGGAAATTCAATCGCCGTTTTCGAATCGCCGTGATCGGACAGCAACACACTGGCGTCCACTCGGCTTCTGAAATCCGTCCGGACCAACTGCAAAAAATCATTCTGGCTCAACGTATCATTCGATAGATCAAGAGCATCCCCCAGCAATGAAGAAAAATGGCAACGCCCTCCTCCGGACTCTTTTTCGATCCATCCCACCTGCGCCGCGTCCAGCAGACACCGCATTTTCCGAATATCCAAATTATCTTCCGACAATTCCATAGCGCGAAATAACCTACAATCCGAATTTAAAGATACTTGTTAAACAACCGTTCGACTTGTTCCCGGCTCCAGGGAACAGCCATGAAATCATCGTAACAGTCCGTCGGCGCAGAATTGCCGAATGCGACGACCGGAACCCCGGGAGATACCTCTTTAATGATTCCGGCGACCTCGGCGCAGTTTATATCCGTCACGGCGACATTCAACAAAACCAACTGGGGGCGGTACTGCTCGAACAACGTAACCGCCTCTACGCCGCTGTCGGCCCGTACGAAAAAGATCCCGTCTCCGAAAGTATCGCACAGCAGATCGAAATCCGACGGCTCGCTCTCCACGACCAGCACCGTCACGGTACCGGAAACAGCCTTCCGTGCCCCGGCTTTCCGGACAGACGTTTTCAGCCTGCCCGGATTTCCCGAACCGACACGCTCGTTCACCGGCGGAACATATGGAATCGTAAATACGAACTTCGTGCCTCTTCCTATCGCCGACTCCACGCCGATCCGTCCGCCCATCTTTTCGATCAATACTTTACAGATAGGCAGGCCGAGTCCCGTTCCCTGAGCGAAATCGTTTCCTTTGACGAACCGGTCGAAAATCTTATCCTGCTTGTCGGTCTCAATCCCCGATCCCGTATCTTCCACATAACAGACGATATTCGGTCCGTCGAGCCGGTACCCGAACGTCACACGCCCGGAATCTGTAAATTTGAACGCATTGGTAATCAGGTTCGCAAAAACCTGGAACAGGCGGTTCGGATCGGTACGGGTCACCAGATTCGGACTCGATCCGTCGAACGAGAAAATCACATTGCCCGGACAACGGAACAGGTTGGCATTGAGCAACTCCCCGCACAGCACCCGCATATTGACCGGCTTGGACGACAGTTCCAGCATCCCCGCCTCGATCTTCGACATGTCCAGGATCTCATTGATCAGCGACAACAACCGTTCGTTGTTGGTCTCTACGATCTTATACATTCCGCGGCGTTCTTCCATATCCTGAGTCTCCGCAATGATATTCGAAAATCCGACGATCGCATTCAGCGGAGTCCGGATCTCGTGGCTCATATTGGCCAGGAACGCCGACTTCAGGCGTCCCGACTCTTCGGCTTTCTCTTTGGCCTCTACGAGTTCTTTCTCCAAAGCGACGCGGGAAGTAATATCCCAAAACACACCGATAATCAAAGGCGTGCCGTCTTTCTTCTCTGAATAGATACGCACCTCCTCGTACGTGACAGGAGAACCGGAGGCTCCGCCGACCTGCCCGGTACGTTCGATCTTCGTCCGGTCGGAAACAAGCTGCAGGTCTTCATTTCGGATGGCTTCGGCTTTGCTGCGGCCGAATATCTCAAAATCGTTCTTTCCGATCACGTCCTCGCGGCCGGACCGCAGGAAATCGAATGCCGACCGGTTGCAGAACAGGTACTTGAAATCATCGGCGACGTCCTTGACATACAGGCCGACCGGAATATTATTGATAATCGAATTGGTCAGGTATTGCAGACTGTTGATCTCGTCTTCCCGCTTCAGACGTTCGGAAATATCCCGGGCGAACACCCAGATCAATTCCTGGTGCAACTGATTCTCAATCAAGTAAGAGTAATTCTCGAAAGTCATCGCCTCTCCCTGACCGTCCGACACCCTGTCCTGCGTAAAATTCCAACTGCCGCCGTTTTCTCGGAGGCTCCTGAGCCAATCGCCCCATTGCGTCTTGTCTACCAGCGTTTTATTCAGGTCGAACACCTTCTCGCCGATGACATCCCGTGGGCGATCGCTCACGTTATGTTCCAGAAACGTTTTATTGGCGAATGCCAACGAACCGTCGGGTTCGACGGCGAAAACATCCTCAGAAACGGAATCGATAGCCTGCCGCAACATCTCGATGCGCGTCTGTCCGGTAATCAGATCCGTAACATTCTGCACATAACCTTCCCACAGATAGCCTCCGTCGGAAGGCCGGCAACTGATCGGCTCGACCCGCAGCACCACATCCCCGTACTGGTAATGCATCATATACTGGATACTCTCTTGCCGACGGCCGGCGTCCAACCCCCGGATATATTCCTTGACCTTTTCCACGTCCGTCACAGACATCCGAGAAAAATATTCGGCCATATCCATCTCCCGGTATTCGCCCGGTTGGAACATAGGATCGGCATACCCCTTCGATTCGAGCCGCTGCTTTTTCGAATCGTACTTCCACACGCCGATCCCGGCGAGCCTTTTCAGATCTTCCACCTTTTGTTCCTCCTGCCGCAGCAGTCGCTCGTGCTTATTGATATAATAGGAAATATTCCTCAGCCGGATCATAGCGTGGAAGTCGTCGTATCGGCTCATCGAAATCACATAATAAACGGACAATTCCCCCGTTTCCCCCGCACATTCGTAAAGATCTTCGCAAAATCCTTTCCGTCCGCTCCACAAGGTTGAAAATCCGGCGCGCAACGAGCCCGAAGCCGAAGCCGGAAAAAGGTCGAAAATATTCTCCCCCACCATCCGATTGCTCAGATAGCGGTCTTCGGTCTGGAGCTGGGCATGCACACACATCCCGCCCCGATCGACCAGCAATAAATTTCCCGAGCACAATCCACGATCCCTGGACGGACATTGTATCTCAAATCTAAACGTTTCCATCGACAACCTTTTAAGCCTCGCCACCATACCGACATCGCAAAGATAAAAGAATATCGCAATATAATGACACGAAATTGAAAAAACCCAATTCCCATTTTTTCAATATTCCAAATGACCGATCCCCGCACATTCAACACCTTAATTTTTATCGTCATATCAGACCTTCGGAAAACGCCGTTTTCCATATAATTTTATTAACATTTAAAAAATATAATCGTTCAGACAGAAGAAAAAATAATAACTTTGTCGTCAATTCGGACGTTCATCCGTCCATTCCGGCCTGCTTGCTCCGGGGCGCCATCCGGGTCAACCATGCAGTGTAACGATTTTAGGCAATTTAAATTCGCTCTGTTTTTATGAAAAGAATATTGGTTACGGGAGGCGCAGGCTTTATCGGATCGCATTTGTGCGTTCGACTGCTCAACGAAGGTTGTCAGGTTGTCTGCCTGGATAATTTTCTCACCGGATCGCCGAAGAACATCCAACACCTGACCGCCAATCCGAATTTCCAAATGGCGGAACAGGATATTACGACCCCTTATTGTCCGGACGGTCCGATCGACGAGATCTACAATCTGGCCTGCCCGGCTTCGCCTATACATTACCAGTACAATCCGATCAAGACACTGAAAACGAACGTACTCGGCGCGATCAACATGCTGGATCTGGCCATTAAGAAACGCTCGAAGCTGCTACAAGCATCTACCAGCGAAGTCTACGGAGACCCGGCCGTGCATCCCCAACCCGAAACGTACTGGGGGAATGTCAACCCGATCGGGCCGCGTTCATGCTACGACGAAGGCAAGCGTTGCGCGGAAACGCTGTGCATGGATTACTACCGGCAATACCGGATTCCGATTAAAATCGTTCGCATATTCAATACCTACGGCCCGAACATGTGTCTCAACGACGGACGCGTAATCTCGAATTTCACCATACAGGCACTGATGAACCAGGACATTACGGTCTACGGAGACGGCTCTCAAACCCGCAGTTTTCTCTATATCGACGATCTCGTCGAAGGCCTGGTGCGCACGATGGCGACGGACGATGATTTTACAGGCCCGGTCAACCTGGGAAATCCGCGCGAATTCACGATCCGCCAACTGGCGACGCTCGTACTGGAGATCACGCGGTCGAAGGCGAGCGTCATCCTCAAACCGCTGCCGGCCGACGACCCGCAGCGCAGAAAACCGGACATTACGACCGCGCAGGAAAACCTCGGATGGAGTCCCACCATACTCCTCGAACAGGGACTGGTAAAAATGATGAAATATTTCAAAGAGGAATTGAAAATCAAATAACCGGACCGGAAGCCCTACTTAAACTGATTTTCAATGGATACAAGCCTGGATTTCAACGCTGCGGAATATAAAATTCTGATCGTGGACGACGTCGTATCGAACGTGTTGCTCCTGAAAGTGCTCCTAAAGAACCTGAACTACCAAATCGCCACCGCGAACGACGGCCTGCAAGCGCTATCGGCCGTAGAGACGGAAAAGCCGGATCTGATCCTGCTGGATGTCATGATGCCCGGTCTGAACGGATTCGAGGTCGCCGAAAAGTTGAAAGAGAATCCGGAAACAAGAGACATCCCGATCATCTTTCTGACCGCGCTGAACGCTACGTCCGACGTCGTCCGGGGTTTCAAAGCCGGGGCCAACGACTTCATATCGAAACCTTTCCACAAAGAGGAACTGCTGATCCGGGTATCCCATCAGATCTCGCTGATCGCCGCCAGGCGGATCATCATCCGGCAAACCGAAGAGCTGCAGCGCACGATATCGGGACGGGATAAACTGTACTCGGTCATCGCGCACGACCTGCGCTCGCCGATCGGTTCGATCAAAATGGTTCTGAACATGCTGCTGCTGAACCTTCCGGCTTCGTCGATCGGAAAGGATATGCACGAAATGCTGAACATGGCCAACCGCATGACCGAAGAGGTCTTCTCGTTGCTGGACAACCTGCTGAAATGGACGAAAAGCCAGATCGGACGGCTGAATGTCGTCTATCAGCAATTCGACCTCGTCCCGATCATACAAGGGGTCATCGAAATATTCTCGATCGCGGCCGAACTGAAAAACATCCGGCTCCGGGTCGAAATTCCCGACACGCTGGAAGTGTACGCCGACTGCGACATGATGAAAACCGTCATCCGGAACCTGATCAGCAACGCGATGAAATTCACGCCAGAAGGGGGCGACATCACGATTCGCGTCCGGCAGGATGCACAGGCGGCGATCGTCGAAGCGTCCGACAGCGGATGCGGCATCAGCAAGGAGAATCAGGCCAAACTGATGAAACCGAGCACTCATTTCAGCACGTTCGGCACCAAAAACGAAGAAGGATCGGGACTCGGCCTGCTGTTGTGCCAGGATTTTGCGACGAAGAACGGAGGACGCCTCTGGTTCGAATCGGAAGAAGGCAAAGGCTCGACGTTCAGTTTCTCGATCCCGTTGCAGAAAACGGAATAAACGACAAACTGTACCGTATCGAAAAAGGAGGGAAATTTTCCCTCCTTTTTCGATATTCTAACCGGATTTATTTCATTTCCGAACCGAAACGTTCTCCGGCTTTCCGGAAGCCCTTCCCGACTCCGTCCCGTTCGCCTCGAAAGAAATCTTCCGATAGCATCCACCGATATTCCGGCACAGCCAAGGTCAACGGACGGCTATCAGCTTGTAAGCGCCACCCTTCACTTCGAAACTCAGGTGCAGGTCGCTGGGCTGTTTTTTGATGAAACGAGCCACTTTATTGCGTACCGGACTGCCGTTCTTCCAGACGGTCGTCCCGTTGATCTTCACTTCGCGCACGCCCTGTTTCGGAGCGCCGATCACCCCTTCGTACTCTTTCGGAAACTCCGTATCCAACACAAATACGTTCGGACTGGATTCGAAAGCCGACGTTACCCGGCCGATCGGAGTGACCACCGAAGCTTTCGCCCACGACAGGCCGGACGGCAACGGCAACACCCCGACCTTGTTGTAAGCCACGTCCATCGGACGGATACCGCAAATATACCGGTAAGCCACCGTCAGGCCTCCCCCGCTCCACGCGTGGTTGACGCTGCCGCCGCCGAATCCTTCGCTACCGATCCCCCACCCCTCGAAAAGCGTGGTGAAATAGTCGTTCCGCACCATATTCGAAAAACGGCGGTTATGTCGTGCAAAACCTTCGTCGCCGTTCCCCATCTGCATCAGGGCTTCGAAAACGTATTTTTCCATATAGGGGCTCGCGTTCTCCTGCGAACGAAATACGTTCAGGATAGCCGGATATTTGTCCGGATCGGCCAGCCCGGATACGACCGCCAACGCATGAACGCGGTCATCGGTCGCTTTTTTGTACTCCGGATCGCGGTACTCCTTACCGTTCCAGAAATGACTGTTGAACGCCTGCTTCAGCGCCGCCATCTCTTCGGTATACGACCGGGCGTCGGCCGCATGGCCGAGCACTTCGGCCGCATTGCGCATCCCTTTGATCATCAAGTAATACCACGCATTTTGCAACGGCAGAATGTCGATATTGTCGCCCCAATCGCCCCAATTCCATCCGCCGTCGCGCAGCAATACGGTTCCTTTGGGGCCCTTTTTCCATAGGGCGATGTAACGCTGTACGGCCGGATACACTTCGGCGAGCGTCTCCTTATCGCCCGTATACCAATAGTAGTTCCACAACCCGTAGTAACCCAGCGAAGCCATCACCTGGCCCGGCAGTTCCTTGTCCCAATTCGACGACGGAACGGGGGCATAAATCACGCCGTCGGGCTTCTGCCATCCGGCAAGATTATGGAGCCATTTGCGGGTCAGTCGGTTGGCCGACTCGGACAGGGCGTAAAACGCCTCTCCGGATTCATTGACCACATCTCCCGTCCACTGCGAACGCTCGCGGTCGGGACAATCCATGTAGGTATCGCGCATCGTAATATACAGCGTGCGCACGGCTTTGGTCAGGAAACGGTTGAACTCCGGATCGGAGCATTCGAACGTACCGACGAATTCGGTATCGTAACCGCTCTCGCGGAACTTCAGCTCCATCACCTCCGCATCGGCAGGCACTACGTAGTAAACCCGGTGTCCGTTCGTCCACCCTTTGTTCTCGTAGTCCTGCACGCCGTCGCGGGCGATGTATTCGCAGCGCAGGTAATTATCCCCGCCGTTGTATTTCAAATAGTTATCGGTAAATATCTGCACTTTATCCCCGGACGAGGCCTTCAGTTTGATATAAGGCGTGATCTGTGCATTGTAAGGCAGCGTACAAACGATCGTATCGCCGTTGCGAACCTGAGACGGGTAGTCCTGCAACTCGCCCACCTTCCACAGCGGAATCGGCCGCAACACCAGCTTGTTCCATGGCCGGCTGCCTGCGGTTCCGTTTTCGACGGCCTGCGGCATCTCGTCGGCATTGAAGTCCGGCTGGTGCCATGCCCGTCCCGCCTTGCGGGCGTCGTACCGGATATTGGACTCGGCGAGCCGCATGTTCGGATCGGGAGGCGGACAGGTTCCGTAAGCCGGATTCGCCTCGCATTTCCACGAATCGTCGCTCAGGATATCGAACGAAGGGGTCTGGCAATCGAACAACAACCCGGCTTTCCCGCTGTCGTTATGCGAAAACGACGGCCGGCCGAAGTACCACAGCAACACGGCGATCGTATTCTCGCCGCGTTTTAGGTAAGGAGCAATCTCCACCTCATCGTAATAGGTATCGAGCGGATTGGGGCCCCGTTTCAGTCCGCCTTCGAAGACCACCGGCTTCCCGTTGATCCATAGCCAGTATTTGCTGTCCGCCCCGATCCGTGCGATCACGGAAGTCGGTACGTTCGGCAGGTTCACCTCTTTGCGGAAATTAAGCCAGGTGTTCGGCTGCTCCCGGGTAGTCCCCGAACTGATCCATTTGGCTTTCCATTCGACATTCTGTTCGGAACTCTTCGCCGTCGCACGGTATCCGCACAACGACAACAGCAGGCCCATCACGATGGACAACACTTTCAGATTCATGGCTATTTATAGGTATGAGTTAAATCTCTGCTACAAATCGGGCTGCTCGTCGGACTCCAAATTCTCCACCTCCTCGGGCGTAAGTTTTCGCACGTTCTTGGCAACGTCCTGCTTCTGGGGATTTTGCTCGACGGTAAATTCCACCTTGTCTCCGACGGAGAGATCGCTGAACTCGCCGACCACGTCCTGATAATGGAAAAACAGGTTGTTGTTGGGATACTTGATAAACCCGAACCCGTTTTTCAGGCTCAGCACTTCGCTGACCTCGTACGATTTGGTTCGCTCGGTCTGCTGTCGGGAAGGATCCACCGGAACAAACAGGTCGTTAATCAGCGGATTGTTCTGCTCGATCCCGTAATCGATCACGTCGTGCATCGCGACCGGATAAGTCGCCATCGACAACAGTTCGTGCGAAGTTTTGGTAATCATCCGCACCCCTTCGTCGGTAGTATACTCGAAATCCCAGCTCAGCAGCATGACCCGCACGCCGAAGGACATCAATTTGCGCAGCAGAGGCGTATAATCCGTATCGGCGACGATCAACACGACGATATCCAGCCGCCGCATCATCACCAGTTCGAAAGCCTCCAGCGACAGCCATACGTCTATCCCTCGCTCCTCGCGTTTTCCGAGCAGGTTGCGCAGGGGCAGGTAATGCGGATGTATGCCCTCGGCCATCAGGATATCGTCGAAAACGCGGTCATTGTACAATTGGTTGCCGCGCTGAGCCGCATCCGCAGCGTTCAGGCGCCCCCTGAAATAGTGCGCTTCGGCAATCTGACACTGCAACGGTTCGACCCCTTCCTCCTCGGCGACGCGATGCTGGATAAAACGGTGCAATCCTCCCAACGAAAGGCGCCGTTTCATGTGATGAATATAATTGTAATAATTCGATGCGTGCAACAAAAAATTCCCGTCGTAAAAAATGCCGATCCTACGGGATTCAAAAGGTGATATCATACCATTTATCTTTTCTCAATATTTGTTCTATAAATCAGTAAAAACCATTTATTTACACGCAAATTACCGGGATTGCGTATGAATTAAGATTTTCAAAATTATAATAATTTATTGAAAATACAATCTCCGATTCATTTTTTATCATTTCACAGTCCGCATACCGAATTCCTTTTTTGCAAAATGAAGCATACAGGTGTTTGTAATAATCGGTATAAAGTTTAACTTTGAAAAAAATTTCGCCGTCCGCTACGGACGCACATCCGGCGGCCCGTCCGGCCCGGACAAGTCCGTCGGCAACGGAATGAATCGCCTAAAGTACTGTAAAGATGGATATTCGGAAATTGATTGAAGAGATTGACAGCATCCGGCAAATTGCCGAAACGTGGAAGGAAACGGACAAAACGCCCGAGATCGAAAAAGGGATCGTACTCGATAAACTGAAAAAACTTTACGAAATGCTACTGCTGCCGCCGCAGCCGACGCCGACCGTTGCGGAAACGGAATGTGCTATTCGCGCGGCGGAAGACACGGCAGCGCCCGCCGCAGTGCCGATCCCGACGGAGGAACCCGTCATCGGGAACGAAATCGTTCCGGAAACGGTAAACGTCCCGCCGATCGTAGAACCGACCGCGCCGCCGGTCGCGGAAATCGAAACGACGGTCTCCGTCGAACAGCAGCTTTTCGGAGACGAGCAGACCGTCCGTCCGCGCATGGACAAACAGGTGATCCTGTCGTTGTACGGGGACGCTCCGACGCAGCCGACCCACCCGCATAACCCGACGCCGCAGGCACGCTCCTACGAGGCTCCGCATCCGGCCCCGCCCGTTGCTGCGCCGGAACCGGCCGGACAAAACGGCCCGGCTTCCGACACGGCCGCCCACAAAAAAGTGCTCGGCGAAACTTTCGCCAACGGAAACGGAGTCGCGATGAACGAAGTGCTCGGAAAACAAACGGCACACGCCGACGTGGCTTCCAAACTACAATCGCAGAGCATCAGCGGCGACCTGCGCCAATGTATCGGGATCAACGACCGCTTCATGCTGATCCGCAGCCTGTTCAACGGGAATGCCGACCAGTATGCGGCGGCCATCGCGCAACTGAACGCCTTTACCGACCTGAACGACGCGCTGCTGTACATTCAGGAAAACTATCAGTGGGATCCGGACAGCGAAGGAGTGCGGCTGCTCGTGGATCTGCTGGAACGTAAACTGGGTTGATGCCGATGGCCAGGCTGTATCTCGTCCCGACCCCGATCGGAAACATGGATGATATCACGCTGCGGGCGGTCAAAGTCCTCTCGTCGGTCGATGTGATCCTGGCCGAGGACACCCGAACTTCCCAGGTATTACTAAAACATCTGGGAATCGAGAAAAAGATGTGGAGCCACCATAAGTTCAACGAACACGCCGCCGTCGAAGCGGTCGCGCAGACGATCGTCGACGGACAAAACATAGCGCTGATCTCCGACGCAGGCACGCCCGGCATCTCCGATCCCGGTTTCCTACTGGTACGCACCTGCATCGAACACGGCATCGACGTAGAAACATTGCCCGGCGCTACGGCATTCGTTCCGGCGCTGATCGACAGCGGATTCCCGTGCGACCGGTTCTGTTTCGAAGGCTTCCTGCCCCCTAAGAAGGGCCGCTCCAAACGGTTGCAACAATTGGCGACCGAAGAACGCACGATGATTTTCTACGAATCGCCTTACCGGCTGGTAAAAACGCTGGAGCAGTTCGCGGAACTGTTCGGCGGCGACCGTCCCGCATCCGTATCGCGCGAACTAACCAAAAAATTCGAAGAAACCGTACGCGGCTCCCTCGCCGAACTGACCCGCCGTTTTTCGGAACGCGAGCCCAAAGGCGAAATCGTCCTGATCGTCGCCGGCAAGCCGCGCCGGGAACGCACGGACGACAGGAGCAATCACGAGACAGAATAAAATATCTTAGGAAAGAACCATGAGCAACCGTTCCCCGCACCACTTGTCCGAAGCCCTCCGCAGCTTTCTCCGCAGCCGGTTCGATCTCAGCGCCGACAAGGCTTCCGAGGAAGAGGTGGTCGACAACATCCGCAAGGGCGTGGAGTTCAAGGGCACGAACCTATGGGTGCTGATTTTCGCCACGTTCGTCGCTTCGCTGGGACTCAACGTCAACTCGACGGCCGTTATCATCGGAGCCATGCTGATCTCGCCGCTGATGGGGCCGATCATGGGCATGGGACTGTCCGTCGGGATCAACGATTTCGAGTTGCTGAAACGCTCGCTGCGCAACTTCGGTTTCATGGTGCTGGCCAGCATTTTCACCTCGACGCTCTACTTTTTCATTTCGCCGCTCAGCGGGGCCCAGAGCGAACTGTTGGCACGCACGACACCGACGACCTACGACGTGCTGATCGCCTTTTTCGGCGGCCTGGCCGGAATCGTCGCCCAATCGCGCAAGGACCGTACGTCTACGGTCATCCCCGGCGTAGCCATCGCTACGGCGCTGATGCCGCCGCTGTGTACGGCCGGATTCGGATTAGCCACCCTGCAATTCAAATACTTCATCGGAGCGTTCTATCTGTTCTTTATCAATACGGTCTTCATCGCGATCGCCACGTTCATCGTCGTGCGCTTTCTGCACTACTCGAAAAAGGAGTTCGTCGACAAAAACCGCGAAATGCGGGTCAGACGCTCGATCCTGCTGATCGTGTTGGTCACGATCATCCCGAGCGTAGTGATCGGCTACCGGATCGTCAAACGCAGCCTTTTCGAAAACGACGTAAAACGATACGTGAATACGGTATTCCAGTTCCCGAAAACGAAGGTCATCGAACATACCGGCATTTACCGGCCCGACAACGGGGAGAGTTACGTGGAGATTTACCTGATCGGCGAACCGATCTCGGACGAAATGATCGAAAACGCACGACTGCAAATGCCGCAGTACAACCTGCGGGACGTCCGTCTGGTCGTCCGCCAAAGCGGCGAAACGGACAACCTGAATTTTTCGACGCTGCAAACCGGTTATCAGGAACTGCTATCCGAAAAAAACATTCGGATCAGGGAACTGGAAACGAAACTGTCGGCCTTTGCGACCGACACGCTGGCCGTCCGGGACATCACGGTCGAAATGCGCACGCTGGTGCCCGATCTGCACGACGTAACGCTTTCGAAAGCGGTGCGTTACAATACGGACAAAACGCCGGCCGACACGCTGGTGCTCTGCGTCATGCATCTGAACAAAGGAAAAAAACTCGCAGCCGGAGAACGGGAACGGATCGAGCAATGGCTGCGGGTACGAACCAAAACGGACAGTTTAAAACTATATACGGAATAAAATGCTGGATTACCGAGCAATATGCCTCAGCGCATGCGACCTGGCGCGCGAAGCGGGCGCCTACATCGCCGAACAGCGCAAAAGTTTCACGTTCGCGGACGTGGAGTTCAAAGGCGCGCAGAACCTGGTCTCATATGTCGACAAGCAGACCGAAAAGATGATCGTCGAACGGCTTCGCGAACTGACTCCCGACGCAGGATTCATCACCGAAGAAGGGACCGTGACCGCCGCCGTCGAAGGACAGCCGCTCAAATGGATCGTCGATCCGCTGGACGGCACGACCAATTTCGTGCACGATTTCTCGCCGTATTGCGTCAGCATCGCGCTGATGGACGAAGACGAGCTGACGGCGGGCGTGATTTACGAAGTGACCCGGGACGAACTGTTTTACGCCTGGCGCGGATCGTACGCCTATCTGAACGGGCAGCGCATCCGGGTTTCGGCGACCGACAAACTCGAAAACGCGCTGATCGCCATCGGATTCTCCTACGCGGCGCTGAACAAGACCGACGGGTTCGTGGACAGCCTCGTCCATTTTCAGAACACCACTAATGGAATCCGACGCGTAGGATCGGCCGCCGCAGACCTCGCTTATGTGGCCTGCGGACGCTGCGACGCTTTTTACCATACGGGACTCTCCCCGTGGGACGTAGCCGCAGGCGTTCTGATTGCCCGGCAGGCCGGAGCGCGGATCACCGACTATGCAGGCGGAGACGACTATCTGTTCGGACGGCAGATTATCGCTTGCACGCCGAACATTTACGAAGACTTCAAGCAAAAAGTACGATGACTACGGGCGGCAGGATACAATATGCGTTGCTGATGGGCGCATGCCGGATAACGGGCATGTTCCCGAACCGGCTGTTGTATCATGCGCTAGCCCCTTTCATCTGTTTCGTCCTGCACCGGATCGTCCGCTACCGGCTGACCGTCGTGCGCACGAACCTGTCGAACTCATTCCCGGAAAAAAGCGCAGCGGAACTCCGTGAGATCGAAACGAAATTCTACCGCCACCTGTCCGAAGTCTTCGTGGACACGATCAAACTCGCGACGATCTCGCGCAAGGAGATCCTCGAACGGATGGTTTACCGCGACGTGGAAGCGCAGGAAGAGGCCATGCGCGGACGCAACTGGATCTCGGCGATGTCCCACTACGGATCGTGGGAACTGACGATCAACTACGCCTGCCACAGCGACCACCGGGTACTGGCCGTCTACCGCCCGCTGCACAGCGAGGCGTTCGACCTCTTCTACCACAAAGCCCGATCCCGTTTCGGCACGCAGCCGGTTCCGATGAACAACATCCTGCAGGAAACGCTGAAATCCAAACGCAAAGGGGCCCGGCCGGTCAGTGTCGCGCTGATCGCCGACCAGACGCCGCCTTGGCACGAAATCAAGCACTGGTACCGGTTCCTGGGACAGGACACGCCATTTTTTTCGGGCGTGGAAAAAATGGCGTTGCGGTTGAAAATGCCGGTCTACTTCATGTATGTCCGCAAAACCTCGCCGCAGCATTACGAAGCGGAACTGCAACGAATCTACGACGGCGAAGAAGCGGTCGCTCCGCACGAAATCACCGAACGCTACATCAGCCGGCTCGAGGCGATGATTCGGGAAACGCCCGAATTGTGGATGTGGTCGCACCGACGGTGGAAGCATAAAAAACCCGCGGATTACGACATCACCCATTCCGAAAAAGAAACCGAAGCCCGATAACCCGCCTATGAAACCGGTCAAAGTCGTTATCCTAAACTGGAACGGCCGTTCGCACCTCGAACGGTTCCTGCCGGTGCTGGTCGCCCGTACCCCCGGCGCAGACATCGTCGTCGCCGACAACGGATCGACGGACGATTCGGCGGATTTCATCCGGGCGCGGTTTCCGCAGGTTGAACTGCTGTTGCTGGATCGGAATTACGGCTTTGCCGAAGGATACAACCGGGCCCTGGCCCGGATCGAAGCCGACTACTGCGTCCTGCTCAATTCGGACGTCGAGGTGACCGAAGGATGGCTCGCTCCGCTGGTGGAACTGCTCGAACGGGACTCGGCGGCGGCGGCCGTCGCTCCCAAGATCCGTTCCTACGCCAATCCCGGCAAATTCGAATACGCCGGGGCCGCCGGCGGCTTCATCGATTTTTTGGGCTATCCGTTCTGCCGCGGGCGAATCCTCGACACGATCGAGTCCGACCGGGGGCAATACGACGCCCCGCGCGAAGTGTTTTGGGCGTCGGGAGCGTGTATGCTGGTGCGCAGCGAAGTATTCCGACGACTCGGCGGCTTCGACGGCGATTTTTTCGCCCACATGGAGGAGATCGACTTCTGCTGGCGGGCGCAACTGGCCGGATACCGGATCCGGGTCGAACCGCGCAGCACGGTGTTCCATGTCGGCGGCGGAACGTTGCCGAACAACAGTCCGCAGAAAATTTACCTGAATTTCCGTAACAATCTCTGCATGTTGTTCAAGAATCTGTCGCCCGGCACTTTCTGGCCGGTACTGTTCTCCCGGATGGTACTGGACGGTATGGCGGCGCTCGTGTTCCTCGTTCAGGGCCACCCCGACTTCTTTAAAAAGGTATTCCGGGCCCACATCGATTTTCACAGGCAGCGGAAATCGCTGCACGAAAAAAGACGTGCGATCCAACGGCACCGCGTCGCGCGCCCGCACGGTATCCTGCGCAACAGCATCATCCTACTGCACGCCTTCGGCTACCGCACTTTCGACAAAGTCATGCGGTAGACCATGCTTATTCCCAGGTAAATTTCCTGCCGGAAATCCGCCTGCTTCCTATGCGCCAACCGTTAAGAGATTTCGGTCGAAATCGTCGAAACTGCGAATCACCCGGGCGACGCCGTCCAGTCGCGCCAGCACCGCAGGGTCCGTCGCCCCGGAATCCATTGCCACGATGTATCCGGCGCCGGCCCGCCGGGCGGCTTCGATCCCCGAAACGGCATCTTCGACGACCACGCAACGAGACGGAGCAAGCCCGATCGTGCGAGCCGCTTTCAGGTAAATGTCCGGATTCGGCTTACCGGGCAGTGTTCCGTCGTCATAGACGATCTTTTCCGGATCGAACCAACGCTCCAAACCGAAACTACGGATGAAGAAAGGTCACGTTGACGATCTCCGAAGCCGTCGCGATCGTACGGGGGATTCGACGCTCTTTGATCCAATCCAGCAATTCGACCGCTCCCGGAGCCAGGTGAAAACGCTCCCGGTCTTTCAAACACAGTTCCCGGTAAATCTCCTCTTTCTCGGCCATCAGCCGCAGCACTTCGTCGTCGGGCACGTCGCGTTCGAGCAAGTATTCGAAAATCGACTTGCCACTGCGGCCGTGCATACGCCGCTGCATCTCCTGTTTCCCGAACGCCCGCCCGCGCAAACGCATCGAAATAATCTCCCACGACTCTTCCTGCTTGTCCGAATCGAAAAAAAGCGTGCCGTTGAAATCGAAAATGATCCCCGAATAGCCCGTTTTCATTTTTTCACCTTCTGTAATTGCCTTTAAATACGGTTTTGTTCCCCTTGCCGTCGGCCACGGTCAGCACCAGGACATGCGTCGTTTCCCGACTCCAACGGCCGTCGTCGAAATAGTGCGTCAGCGTAGCGGTCTTCGGGTCGTATTCGAACAAAGCCCATTTGCCGTCGATGGTCGCACTGTAAGAACCGATCCCCGAAAAGTCGTCCGATATCTTAAACGACAGCGTTTTGCGAGACGCGAAGTCGTCGCCGCTCTTGAACTGCGGCGTAATCCGCGGAGCGACCGTGTCCACCGCAATGTAATACGTTCCGAAACTGCGCGTCTCGGTCGTCACGCGCCCCTCTTTCCAGGCTCCGCCGGCGGCGCTGCGACCGCCGTCGCGTCCGACCGTCGCAAGCAACGCTTTGCTACGCAGTTCCGCGGGCAGTTCCGACGCGTCGATGCTGACCGTCACCGCGCCCTGCAACGGCACGTCCGGTGTATGGATCGCATACAGCGGCGAGTAGGCGTATCTCTGCTTCGGCTTTTCCGAAAGATCCAACAGAATCGATTCGTAAAGCGCGCCCCGGGGAACCGACAGCGACAGGCCGCCTTGCTGATGGCGAAAATCTTTCGTCCAGTCGACCGGAATCCCGTCCGGAACGACCTGAGGCGCCGACAACCCCCGAACGACCCGGAAAGCGAGCCGCGACGCATTGCCGCAATCGTCCGTCAGTTCGATCCCGACCTCGTGACGACCGTCGTCGTCGAGCGTCAGCAAGCCGTTTCGCACCGTCTTACGGTACACCGGCAGGCGGTTGTTCGGCAATTTGTAAAGCCGGTAAACCCCGTTGCGCGTAGCGCGGGACTGCGGATAGAGCGCCGCCGCGTAACAATAGCGCCCCACGTCGAACCCGATCCGATCGACAACCATCGAAAAAGCCGGCTTACCGTCGTAAGTCACGTCGAAAGCGTAAACGCCCATCGGGTTGTCGGTGCCGTTCTTCTTCTCCTCGGCTTCGACGGCAAAATACCCGTTGCGGGCGACACGCAACGCGGCCGTATCGAGCAGCGTATAATTTCCCCGCGCATCGCGGCGCACCGAAAGTTTCCAGCGCACCGTATGTACCGGAACACCCTGAACCGTGTCGACCCCGATGTAATAAAGCACGACCGGTTTCGGCGGAATCGTATCCCTGACCTGCAACATGCCGCGCGCAAGCAGGTTCAGCGGACGCTGCGAATCGGTTTCGCGCACTTCCAGATGCAGGTGCGGGCCGCCCGAAGAACCCCGGTTGCCCGACAGGGCGATCTGTTCGCCCTGCTTGAAGACGAATTTGCCGGCAGGCGGCGTAACATCCACAGCGAACGATTTGCGGGCATACTGGATCTCATGGATATACCGCTCGATCGAGTCCGAAAAACGTTCCAGGTGACCGTAAACGCTCGTCGTACCGTTCGGATGGTTTATGTACAGGGCCTTGCCGAATCCGGACGGACTGACGGC
Organism: Candidatus Alistipes pullistercoris; assembly: GCF_027665465.1. Classification (NCBI taxonomy): domain Bacteria; kingdom Pseudomonadati; phylum Bacteroidota; class Bacteroidia; order Bacteroidales; family Rikenellaceae; genus Alistipes; species Candidatus Alistipes pullistercoris. Next base: position 75,774 of record NZ_JAQDED010000010.1, read on the forward strand.
GATGCGGACGACCGTGCCGTCGGCGATCGCACGGATCGGCTTGTTGATCACGCCCTGAGTCTTGATGTCGATGCCCGAATGGAAATGGTTGCCGCGCAACTCCCCGTAATTGGCCGACAACAGCATCGAGAAAGCGACCGGCGAAACGAATCCGAACTCAGTGGCCATCGCCGGATGCGGCGTATACTGGGCCGGCGACGCTCCGGCGCAACAAACCGCCGCCGACAATACAATCCATTTTTTCATTTTACTTCCTGCAAAAACCATTTTCACCATTTTCATATTATTAATCGCCCTGATCCTCGTTCGGGTTTTCCGTTACCGTTATTCGTAAAGGCTTTCCGTCGCGAACAATATCAAACACCTTCGTATCCTGTTTAAAAATTACCGCAGCATTTTCATCGGACAACCCCTTTCCCCGTTCGTACCGATAACCGTTCACGGCCACCACCTCGTCGCCCTCTCTCAGTCCCGCCTGCTTGTAACGATTTTCTGCATAGTCCGCTATCTTAACCACGATAAATCTCCCATCGGTATCGGGTCGCACCAAAAGATGAAACCGACGGTGATTCGGATTCACCACCCGCCGGAAATTCCGGATGGGTTGCAACCCCAGCCGACCGTTCCTCATATCGAAAAACACATTGAAACGCCTAAGGAAATTCTGGCCGATCAGATATTGCGTACCTACCATAAGCGGATCGTCGAAAGTATAAATCCGCAAGGAATCCATCGCGAAATTCCCAAACATCCTAGCATCGACCGTATAACGACGAGAACTACCATTTCCATAACCGGTATATACGGCCTCTTTCTCTTCGAAAAGGCCCAATTCTTCGGCAGGATGCATCAGCACGACGTCCCACGGCATTCCTGTGTCGATCATAAATGTCCGGTCGATCGTCAGCGTATCACCGTCGGCACACGTGACTTTCAGGGGAATCCGGACATAAAGAGTGCTATCTCTCTGTCCTTCCACGAAAGGAAGCAGAAAACACTCTTCCGGCAATACGAAGCCGGCAGCCGGATGAATTTCCAGGTAATCGTGCTCGAAATTTAACTCCCAAACGCGCGTAGTATCATTAGCCGGAATATTGAACGCCCCGTTGTTGGCGGCATTGTTCATGATCCTCTTCCAATTTTTAACAAAGCAATATCCATATTTCATGCGGTCGCCGCAAACGGCCAGTTCCAACGGATGCCAATATAATGAACACGACGACTTATCATATGTCCACCCGACGTCCACCATTTCAGCCATCACGTCCGGAGCCCCTTTCCATGCATCCAAAGGATATTCTGCACAAAAAGAAGAATCGATCGAAAGATATCCCAAAGCAGCACCCGTATCGAAGACCAGATCGACCGACAGGCTGTCGTTCAAACCGACCGGAATCATTATTTTACGGTCAGCCGGATCAACTTTGAAATACGCCCTGCGGGATTCGGTTTCCGTATGGCATGCGATCGACAGCATCGAAACGCAACAACATATTATCCCGAAAATTACAAAAGGCCGATCCATCATGAAACAAACGGTCAGGCGACGAAAAACACGACATATTCCTCGTCCGTCCGGCTTGATGCCACAGGAAACTTTCTGTTTGATTTTCCGTATTTTTTTCATTCAGCAGCTATTATGTATCGTTTACGTTCGATTCGTCAGCCCGGGCACCGACGAAAACCTTTTTCAACCCGTTTACTTTGTCAAACAGACAATTTATTCCCCATTGTCAACCAGCCGGTCGACCAGACCGCCCACCGTTTCGAAATCGAAACCGAGTCCGACACCGTAGCGCAACAATTTGCCGCGCAATTCGTAACCGTTGCGGGCCCGGATCGCTTGCATCTTCCGGCGCAATTGCTCTTCGAGCTTACCGCGCATAAACTGCGGATCGATCTGACGAAGGGCCTCTTCGATCAACATTTCGGGAATCTGTTTCGCCCGCAACGCCGCGCGGATCTTGTAAACGCCCCAACGGCTCAGACCGGTCTTTTCCCGGACATAGGCCTCGGCGTAGCGCCGTTCGTCAATAAACCTTTCGCGCAGCAGCGTATCGACGATCCGCTGCCGGTCAGCCTCCGCAACGCCCCACCGAACAAGCGACCGACGGGCGTCCGACACGGCTACTTCGCTTTTGGCGCAACGGTACATCAGCATCCTCAAAGCCTGTTCCGGCGTTTTCGTTCTTTTTACTTCCATACGGCCTCCGTTATTCTCGGCTTTCCGAACAGGTCGGCCGTCAGTTTCACATCCGCATAACCGAGCGAGCCGAGCAGCGCGGTCACTTCGTCCCCGAAACGCTCGTTGATCTCGAACCAAAGCGCTCCGCCGGGCGCCAGCAAGCTCCTCCCCCGTTCAGCGATTACGCGGTAAAACAGCAACGGATCGTCATCGCCGACGAACAGCGCGCGGTGCGGCTCGTGCTTCAGTACGTTCGGACGCATCTCGGCTTTCTCGCCGAGGGTCACATAAGGCGGATTGCTGACTACCAGATCGAATCGTCCCCCGGGTTGCCGCGTCAGGATGTCGCAGCATTCGAAACGGACGCGGCCGCCGCAAAGGCTTCCGTTTCGCCCGGCGACGGCCAGCACCGTCTCGGAAACGTCGATCCCCGTCACTTCGGCGTCGGGCAGTTCCGCCGCAAGCGTCACGGCGATGCAACCGCTTCCCGTCCCGACGTCGAGAATCCGCATTCCGCTGCGTCCTTTGTATCGGTCGACGATGCGACGCACCATCTCCTCAGTCTCCGGACGCGGAATCAGCACCCCTTCGCGGACGGCGAACTTCCTGCCGAGAAAATAGGCGAACCCGGCAATATACTGGGCCGGGCGACAGTCGCGTATCTCGGCCAGGATGTCGGGCAGGTCTTCCCGGTCGGGACAAGGAGCGTCCGGCTCGACGATCACATCGGTAAACCGCATACCCAGCCGTCCTTCGCAAACGAACGCTGCGAACGCCCTCGCCTCCCGCCGGTCGTAAACGCCGGCGGCGGCATCGTATATGCAGTCCCACAATTCGCGTCGGGTCATAGTCGCTCTTTTGACGCAAAGATACAAAAACCGGCTGCGCCGGAAAACAAAAAATCCGGTCGGCGGCCAGGTTTTTCACTCTTTTTCTTCATTCGGAACCATAATATGCTAAATTTGTACGTTCCTTTAAAAGTGAAACCAAATGACGTTAAACACAGATCGGATCCATGAGAAACAAACTGATGCTTCCGTTGCTGGCATGTACCCTTTTGAGTATGAATAGTTGCGGAAATAAAAACAACGACGACAGCGTATCGCTCGATTACGAGAAATACGTCCTCGCGAACGGCCTCGAGGTCGTTCTTCACCACGATGACTCCGACCCGGTAGTGTCGGTGGCCATCCAGTATCACGTAGGCAGCAACCGCGAAAAGCCGGGCAAAACCGGTTTCGCGCACTTCTTCGAACACATGCTGTTCCAGCGCTCCGAAAACCTGCCGCGCAACGCCTTTTTCCAAAAAATCGACGCGATGGGCGGAACGTTCAACGGCGGCACGAGCAACGACGGCACCGTCTACTACGAAACCGTCCCGCGCGATGCGTTGGAAAAAGTGCTGTGGATGGAGTCCGACCGGATGGGCTATTTCATCAACACGGTGACCGAAGGCGGACTGAAACGCGAAATCGACGTCGTATCGAACGAAAAACGACAGGGCGAAAACGCTCCGTACGGACTGGCTTTCGACCTGGTGTTCAAAAACCTGTTCCCCGAAGGACATCCGTACAGTTGGACGGTGATCGGCGAAATTCCCGATTTGAGAAGCGCGACCGTCGAAGACGTCAAGGAGTTCTACGAACGGTATTACCTTCCGGGCAACGCCACGTTGGTCGTCGCCGGCGATTTCGACCCGGCTCAGACCAAAGCGCTGATCGAAAAATATTTCGGGGAGATTCCCGCCCGGCCCGTTCCGGAGGCCCCGAAAACATGGAACGTCGAACTCGACGCGACGCGCAAAATTTCTTACGAGGACACGTTCTGCAATGCGCCGATGCTGATTCTCGCCTACCCGGGCGTCGAAGCCTACCACCGGGACGGTTATGCGCTCGACTTTTTGACGAACTTGCTCGCCGGAGATAAAAAATCCCCGCTGTACAAAGTACTCGTCGAGGAGCGCAAACTGGCGCCCGAAGTGGAGATGTTCAACTACCAGCTCGAAATATCAGGCATGATCGTATTCGACGCCAAGACATTCCCCGGCGTAAAACTGGACGACGTGAAGGCCGCTTACGACGAAGCGCTGGCGCGTTTCGAGCGGGACGGCATCGACCCGAAAGACCTCGAACGGTATAAGATCACCGAAGAGACGCGCACCTACAACCGGCTGACTTCGACCAACGGCAAGGCGCTCGCCATGGCGCACGACAACGTATTCGGCGGAACGCCCGACCGGATGCTAAAAGAACTCGACGCTTACCGCTCCGTAACGGCGGACGACGTAATGCGCGTCTACGAAAAATACGTCAAAGGCCGCAACCTACTCGCCGTCAGTATCTACCCGGAAGGAGAAGCCTCTCTGGCGCTGACCGGATCGACACAGATAGCACCCGAGCAGGAGACGATCGGCGAGCAGCAGATGAACGCCGAATCGGGAGCCGTCGCAGACGATCCGTACGAAAAAACGCCGTCGCGGTTCGACCGCAGCGTCGAACCGGACCTGCTGCCTAACACGCCCGAACTGAAAATCCCGGAAATATGGAGCGCAGTGCTCGGCAACGGAATGACGGTCAAAGGGATCGAATATTGCGAACTGCCGCTCGTGAATTTCACGATCGAACTGAACGACGGTATGCTGCTCGACGATCCGGACAAGGTGGGAGTCGCCTACCTGACCGCACAGATGCTCAACGAAGGCACCGCTTCGCGGACGCCCGAAGAACTCGAAGACGCGATCGGGCAACTCGGCGCCCAGATCCGGGTCGCCGCCGCGCGCGAATCGATGACCGTCTCCGGAAATTGCCTGAAACGGAACTTTCCGCAGGTCATGGCGCTGGTCGGAGAAATGCTGCTGTCGCCGCGTTGGGACGAAAAATCGTTCGCCGTGGTCAAAGAGCGGGCGCTCGACAACATCCGCCAGCGCAGTGCCGAACCCAAAGCGATCGCATCGGACGTATTCAACAAAGTCATTTTCGGAGCGAACAACATTCTTTCGAACAACGTGACCGGAACCGAGGCGTCCGTACAGACGATCACGCTGGACGACCTGAAAGCGTTCTATGCGGCCCACTTCACGCCAAAAGCGGCCCGAATGAGCTTCGTCGGGGGACTGACCCGCCCGGAAGTCGAACGGGCGCTGGCTCCGCTGACCGAAAAATGGGAAGCGACAGCGGTCAGCATACCGCTGATCGACGATAATGCGGCGCGACCGGCCGCCAAGGTCTTTTTTGCGGACTACCCCGGCGCCCGCCAGTCCTACGTTATCGTCGGATCGAAAGCCATGCCCATCGCCGATCCGGACGCCTACCCGGCCGTGATCGTCAACGACAAACTCGGCGAATCGGCGGGCAGTCTGCTGTTCGAAATCCTGCGCCTGCAGCACGGATATACTTACGGGGCCTATTCAGGGTTTTCACAAGGCAACCTGATCAACACGTTCCAGGCGTGGTCGAGCGTACAGGCGACCGTCACGCGGGAATCGCTGACCTTGCTGCGCGACATTCTGAAAAACTACGGGACGGATTACTCGCAGCAGTGGCTCGACCATTCGAAAGAAGCCATGCTGCGCACGATGAACGGCGCCCTCGAAACGCCTAACGCACAGCTAAACATGCTGCGCACGATCGTGCTGTTCGGCCTGCCGGACGATTACGTCAAACAGCACGAAAACACGCTGAAAACGTTTACGCTCGACCAGGCGAAAACCGTGATCGGAAAGTACCTGAACTTCGACGACATGACCGTCGTCGTCGTGGGCGACGCCAAAACGCAGTTGGAAGGGGTGAAATCCCTCGGACTGGGCGATCCGGTGCTGGTCGATTTCAGCGGACGGCCGATCCGGTAAACGCTCCCTTTACCAAACGACGAAGCCGTTCCCATTGCGGAAACGGCTTCGTCGTTTTCGTAACCCCGGATCAATACCCGATCGTAAAACGTTCGCGGTGGTGCATCTCTTTCTCCAGTTCATCGATCATCGCCACGGCATAGTCCTCTACCGATATCCGGCTCTCTCCGGAAACGCTACGGATCAGGTCGTCCTTGCCCAGCCTGAATTTTCGGGTGCGTTCGCCCGGAACGAGGTTGGCGGCCGGACTGAAAAAGACCCAATCCAGCTCCTTTTCCGGGATCAGGTACGAATAGTAGACCTCGGCCAGTCCCTTGACGCCCGGAGCGAACGCTTCCGGAACACCCCGGTCCATCACGCGCACCCCCGGCGCAACGTACAGGCTTCCGGCCCCGCCGACGATCAGCAACCGACGGACGCCGGCTTCCTTCACGCTCCGGATAATAAGCGGGTAAACCCGCAACGTTTCCCGATAGATATCCGGGTTCCGCCAACCCGGATTGTACGCGCTGATCACGGCATCGCTGCCGGAAACCGCTCCTGCAAGGAACTGCCGGTCGGAAGCGTCGCCGGAGACGACTTCGAGTTCGGGTCGGCGGACGGTCATTTTCTCGGGATGGCGCACGATCGCCGTCACCCGGAATCCCCTTTCCAGCGCTTCGCTCAAAATGGCCGAACCGACGAATCCACTCGCACCGATAATCACAACTTTTTTCATAATCATTCCGTTTTTTCGAAGTATAACGAGATAAACCGCTTCGAACGCGACTTTCCCGGCCGCAGGCGGTTCCCCTTTCGCTACGGAATACCAAATGTTTGCCAAAATGAAAAAAACAGGGAAAATTCCGGAATTTCGTCCGGCCCGGAACGAGAATTACCGGCCGACCGATCCGAAAAACAACCACCGGATCGCATAGGCCAACGTCACCTGGTGATAGTCGTATTGCGAGGCCAGTCGTTTCCGGTAAGGGGCGATGTGCCGGCGCAGGTATCCCGGAAGCACGGAAAACGGAGCCAGCAACCGCTCGATCGGAATATCGCCGTACAGGTCGTGCAATCCCTCGTTGATCCGGAATTTGCGCGTATAACCGGTCGCACGCAGCAATCGCGACAGGACGGACGGCGGGACGGCTTCGATGATCCGGCGGCTCAACGGTTTGGACGCACGCGGCGGACAAAGTTCGTTTTCGAACGGGATACCCTTCAGCTTCGCATCCAACCAACCGTGTTTCTCGCCGTAAAAAAAGAAGCTCCGGTTCAGTTTGGCCGGCACGTCCATATCCTGCCAAAAAGCGGTCAGGTCGTTATCCCACCACGGAGTGCGCCATCCGTAACCGAAAAATTCGTATACCCTCAGGCTGTGCATGATAAACTTGGCCTGCCGCTCTTGCCAGTCGAAACATTCCGGAAAACCGTTCGACGAAACGCCCGTATCGTTCAGTATCCGCCCGATTTCGCGTTGCAGCGCACGATCCGGCCGCCGGGAACCCCAATTAGAGAAATGCCTCTGCACGGCTTCCGCCGCCTGTGTCGACGTCTGGATAGCGCAAACCTGCGGGGTCAGGTGGCTGCCCGCCAGAAAATCGAGCGTATGTCCCGGAACGAACAGATCGCCGCGCTGTAGAATGCCGCGCCGGCCGAGTTCGTAAACAGCCGCGAAATCCTGCGTATGAGGCATACTCGACGCGCAACAGGACGCGAAACGGAAATACCGATCGAGCAATCCCTGCTCCCGGATCGCATCGAACAGTCCGCGCGTATACTCTACGAAATGCCATTCGTACCCGAACGCTTCGGCCACTTCGCGACTCAGGCGAGACTGCGGGTTTTCCGGAACGCCGTACGAATAGCAAACGACGTTACGGATACCGGCCTTATACAAATAATTGACAATCAATCGGGAGTCATGTCCCCCGCTCAACGGGACGATCCAGTTTCGCACGTCGGGGGCGCTCTCGGTCATCCGCCGGATCGCCTGCGCGAAAAGCGTATCCGCTGTCCGTACCCCTTCCGCCGGGTCGGGCGTCACGTTCATTTTCGGATCGTAAAGGAAATAGCGTTCGGATTCCGTCTCCGCATCCCGCAGGCGGACTATCTCGGCAGCCTGCACGGCAAAAATGTCCCGGAACACCGTCCGCTGTCCAATGACGAAACCCGACAGAAGAAACTGCTCCATTGCCCCGGAATCGATTTCCGGTTGCATTCCGGTATCTTCCATCGCCCGCAGCAGGTCGTCCGTCACCAGCCATGCGTCCCGGAACCGGGTCCGGCACAACGGAAAAGAACGAAGTCGGTCGGTCGCCGCACACAATGCGCCGTCCCGCTGTAGGACGATGGCAAAACAGCCGTTCAACTCCCGAACGAACTCCCCGAAGGCGCCGGCATCCGCAGCCGCGGAAGCGACCAGTCTACAGAAAGCGGCCCCTTCGTAAACGGCATCCCGGTAACGGACATTTCCCTTCACGCAAACCATACCGGCGTCATGCTGCTCGGTAAACCAGTCCAGGCCGTAAAGCAAGATACGATTTTTCGTAGCGGAGACGGTTCGCATTTCCGGTCAGTTTACCGAAGGCAGGAACGAATATTCGCGCGAATACTCCATCATCTGACCGGCATAGTCGTCGGTATATTCGACATTGACGTCGACGATCTCCCCGTTTTCCATGACCGGTTGGTAAACCGGATTGACAAAGCCGCTGTAAGGCGCCAGACCGAGCTTTTGATAACGGTCGAGCACTTCTTTGTGCAACTCGGGATCGATCTGCACAGCGTAGGTTTCGACCAACTCCCGGCCGCTCTCGAAATCGCCGGTGCTCTTGATCCGCTGAATCTCCTTCAGCAGTTCGCCGAAAAGCCCCCGCAATTTCTGATAATCGTTCACCACGATATAGGTTTTCCCGTCTTTCACCACTTTTTCGACGACCCGCTCGTCTTTGCCTCTCTCATAGCACCACTCGGCGATCAGCTTCCGATTGCGCATGTGCGCCTCCTCGACCGTCTTGCCCGGCTCGATCCGCGCGAACTGGGTCATCATCCCGTTCATCATGTAAACGGCATACTCCGTCTTGGCCACGTCGAACGACGGAACGAGTCCCAGTTCGACCATTTTCGGATCGCCCAGATAGTACAGCGCGAACAGGTCGGCGCGCGCCTCTTCCAGCGTCGAAGAGTAATTTTTCAGTTCGTCGCCCTTCACGCCCGGCACCAGTTGTCCCGAACCGTGTCCGAGGCACTCGTGCAGATCGGTATGCAAGTCGTCGGCCAGCGAGCCGTACTTTTTATGCAGTTCGATCGTCTCCGAATCGAATATGAACTCTTCGTCGAAACCGTTACCCTTGGCAGCCTCCGCATAAGCGGACGTGATGTTGCCGACGGTCACCGATTTGGAACCGTGATCGCGGCGGATCCAGTCTGCATTCGGCAGGTTGACGCCGATCGGCGTGGCCGGATAACAGTCGCCGCCAAGTATGGCGGCGGTAATTACCTTTGCCGAAACGCCTTTCACCTCTTTTTTCCGGAACTGTTCGTCGACCGGGGAATGATCCTCGAACCACTGGGCGGCTTCGCAGATGATCTTCGTCCGTTCGGTCGCATCCTCGTCCCGGAAGTTCACCATGCTCTCCCACGAACCGCGATACCCCAGCGGATCGCCGTAACTCTCGATAAAACCGTTCACGAAATCGACTTTAGAGGCCGTATCCCCGACCCACAAGATGCTGTACTTATCGAATTGCTTCAGATCGCCGCTCTTATAAAAAGCGATCAGCGCATCGATCGTTTCCTTCTGACGGCCCACAGCCACCTCCGAAGCCTTCTGCAACCAGTAAACGATCTTTTCGATCGCCGGAGAATACATGCCTCCCACTTTCCAAACCTGCTCCACTAACCGTCCGTCGCCGCCTTTGACCAACTTGCTGTTCAATCCGTAGGAAACCGGCGTCCGGTCGTTCGGGTCCATCCGGGCGGCATAAAACTCCTCGACCTCTTGCTGGGAGACCCCTTCGTAATAATTGTTGGCCGACGCCCGGATAATATCTTCTCCGGCAGCGAGGTTCACCCGTTTGGGCATCACCTCCGGGTCGAAAACGACCGGTTTGATCTCGGCTATCACCCGTTCCACGGAACCGAAATCCATCGGAAAATCCGTTTTCGGCGTACCGGCTACCAACTCGTCGAAATAGGCCTCGGTAAATTCCGGCCGAAACTTGTCGGTCGAATAATGATGGTGGATGCCGTTGGCGAACCACACTTTCTTGAGGTATTTCTCGAACTGCTTGAAACGCGGATCTTTCCGATCGCCGGCATATCCCTGATAGATGGCTTCCAGCGTACGGCGGATCCGCAGGTTGTAACGCCCGTTCTGGTCGAACAAAATGTCGCGCCCGCTCAGAGCGGCCTGACTCAGGTAATAGATCAGCAACTTCTCGTTCAGGGCAAGCGTATCGAACCCAGGAACCCGGTATTTCAGCACCCGGATGTCGTCGAAGCGGTCCGCCACCCAATTGAATTTTTCTTCGGTTATCTTTTTCCGGCATCCCCCGACGCCCGCAGCAAGTATCGTCATAAGTAAAACAGTAAAGATTCTTTTCATAAAAGAAAACTTAGGTTCTTCGCAAAGTTACAACCTTTTTCCCGAAAAAATTAGATTATTATAAGCAATTTTCTACCTTTGTGCCGTTAAAATAAAGGCGGTAATATCGCCTGAAAAAACGATTTCGATGAAAGTTTTCACAAGGAACGCAGCGCTTTCCGACGAACTGAAACGGCACCCGGGCACGTGCGGTTTCGTCCCGACGATGGGAGCGTTGCACAACGGGCACTTGTCGCTGGTCGAACAGTGCCGGCGGGAATGCGACACGGTCGTCGTCAGCATTTTCGTCAATCCGACCCAGTTCAACGACCCGAACGATTTGAAAAACTACCCGCGAACCGTGGAAGCCGATCTGGCACTGCTCGAAAAAGCAGGCGCCGACTTCGCGCTGACCCCTTCGGTAGAAGACATTTATCCGGAAAAAGATACGCGAGTATTCGATTTCGGGCTGCTGGACAAGGTGATGGAAGGCGCGCACCGGCCGGGGCATTTCAACGGCGTAGCCCAAGTGGTGAGCCGCCTGTTCGACATCGTCCGCTGCGACAAGGCCTATTTCGGTGAAAAGGATTTCCAGCAGATCGCCGTGATTCGGGAATTGGTACGTCAGTGCGACTACCCGCTGCAAATCGTCGCATGTCCGATTGTCCGCGACACCGACGGACTGGCGCTCAGTTCGCGCAACGCGCTGCTGACACCCGCACACCGGGCCGCCGCGCCGCTGATCTACAAAGCTCTGAAGGAAGGGGTCGAAAGCGCGCGCAGCATGTCGGTGGACGAAATGAAACGCCGGGTCGTCGAACGGATCGACGCCGACCCGCTGCTGCAAGTCGAATATTTCGAAGTGGTCAACGCCGATACGCTGGAAGGGATCGACCGGTGGAGCGACACGTTCCCGATGCGCGGCTGCATCGCCGTCCAGGCCGGCAACGTGCGGCTGATCGACAATATCGCGATCTTGTAACAGGATGGTATATAAACGCTTATAACAACACGCAAACGACTGTGGCCTAAGAAAATCGCACGAGGCCGATAAAAGATTGGGGATTTAAATATATTTGTTAAATTTGCCGATCGGTAACATGTTTTTATCAGGAGAACTGCGGCCTACGCCGCACTAACTAATTGGGGAACAAAGCAATGCAGATAGAGGTATTCAAGTCCAAGATACACCGGGTGACCATAACCGAGGCCAACCTCAGTTATGTGGGGAGTATCACCATCGACGAGGATTTGCTGGATGCTGCCAATATGATCGCCGGGGAGAAAGTTCAGATCGTGAACGTCAACAACGGGGAACGTCTCGAAACTTATATCATCAAAGGGGAGCGCGGCAGCGGAGCCGTGTGCCTGAACGGGCCGGCGGCGCGCCGTTGCGTAGTCGGCGACGTAGTGATCATCATCTCGTACGCGCTGATGGACTTCGAAGAAGCCAAAACGTTCAAGCCGTGGGTCGTTTTTCCCGACACGGAGACCAACAGGCTGATCAAATAGGTTTCCGGCGAAAACGCCTGTTCGGCACAGACCGATTCCGACATACGCCGTCTGCATGAATTTCGTGTGCAGAAAAGGAGTATCGTCGGTTTTTGTTTGCCGTTTTTTCGTTAACTTTGGATACTGAAACGTTACAGGAAATATCATGTCGATTGCCGAAAAAATCACCGGGCTCCGCGCGGCGCTGCCGCAACACGTGGAACTGATCGCCGTATCGAAAACCTATCCGCCGTCAGCCGTTCTGGAAGCCTACCGGGCCGGGCAACGCGCTTTCGGAGAAAACCGCCCGCAGGAACTCGTCGAGAAGTACCATGCCCTGCCGAAGGACATCCGATGGCATCAGATCGGCGGCCTGCAATCCAATAAAGTCAAATACATCGCCCCATTCGTCGCGATGATCCATTCGGTGGAATCGGCGAAACTGCTGGACGTGATCCAGAAAGAAGCGGTCAAAAACGACCGAACGATCGACGTCCTGCTCGAAATACGCATCGCACGGGAAGCGTCGAAACACGGATGGAGCGAGAAAGACCTGGTCGACTACCTGCAAACGGGCGCCTACCGGAACCTGAACTCCGTTCGTTTCCGGGGACTTATGGGCGTCGCGACCCATACCGAGGATCAAGAGACGATCCGCGCCGAATTCACCCGTCTGCACGAATTGTTCGTCAGGTTGGGAAACGAGTATTTCGACCGCGATTTCGATACGCTTTCGATGGGCATGACCTCCGATTATCCGATCGCCGTCTCATGCGGCAGCACGATGGTGCGTATCGGAAGCTACATCTTCGGAGCGCGCAACTACCTATAAGACAAAAATGTCATAAAAACATCCGGATTCAAAGCTACTTGATCCGCAGACGCCGGCCGAGCTTCAGCACGGTTTTCGGAGTGATGTTATTCAGGCGGCATATCTGACTGACCGAAACGCCGTATTTAAGCGCCAGCCGACCGAGAATATCGCCCTGTTTGATCGTATGGTAAACGGCGTTGCTGGAACTGACGGTCGCCGTTTTAGTCTGTTGCTCCTCCTTTTTCTGGGCGGCGGCGATCCGTTCCAGAATGTCGCCGGAGGCAGTATCCCCTTCCGCAGAAGCCAGCAACGGAAAGTCGTCGTCGTCCTCTTCCAGAATTTCCGAAGCGCGGGAATGAATGTTGAAGAACTGTTTTTCGAGGGCGAAAGTCTGGTATTTCAACTGCCCCGTCTGGAAATCGACGATAAATTCGGGATCGAAGGTCTGATCGCAGTAACGCATTTCGAAATGCAGATGCGGTCCCCGGCTGCGCCCGGTCGAACCGCAGAATCCGATTACCTGCCCGCATTTAACGTAATCGTTCACCTTGACATTGAGCTTCGAAAGATGAGCATGCCAGGTTTCCAGGCCATTTTCATGCCGGACGATCACCAGATTCCCGAAACCGCCCGTATTGTACTTCGCATAACGAATTTTGCCGTCGAACGCGGCGTAAATCGGTTCGCCGATCTTCAGCGGAATATCCACGCCGTTGTGGTTGCGGCGGCCGCGCGGGCCGTATTTCGACAGCACCGAGCCGACTACCGGAGCTTTGAATCCGGACAGATCCTTTACCAGATTCAGATCCACCACCGACGGTAGATCCTCGTAAGCGATGCTTTTATAAGCGAAAACCTGCGAGGTATCCCAATGCTGCATATAGACCGGCAGCGAATCCCGCACTTTCAGCGCGGGACGGTAGTAACGCCAGGTATTATTGCTGAAAATAATGATCCGGGTTTCGGGATCGTCGGTCGCCAGCGTATCCAACGGCTGCTGCGGCAGATCTTCGATGTGCAACGTCGCCGGAACGACCGGACGGCGCCTGCGCGATTGGCCGTGGAGCGTGGTTGCGGTCAAAACAAATAACAGGGATACCGTTATCAGATATCTGAAATTCATGCTCGTTCGGAATTATATCGTTACAAAACTAACAATAATTTCCGACAATTCGGCATTTTTCGAAAGGCTGATACCCTCCGTGCACGAGAAAGCCGTTCCTCTCCCTCAGCGGACTCCGGAACAAAAGGTCAGCTCCCGGCAGTTCAGGCCACCATTTCGGGCACCCGGATAATCTCCATGCCCTTCTGTATGGCCGCTTCGTTAGCGGGGATCAGCGACGCCATCCGTTCCGGCAGCGATTTGGCCAGTCCCCGGAAAACGTTGTCGAGCGATACGACCGGCTTCACTTTCAGGTAGCCGCCCAGGATCATCGTATTGAAAACGCGTATGTTGCCCAGCCGGGCAGCCTCTTCGGTCGCCGGAATCGCATACACCCGGATATCCTTGCGCTGCGGTGGGCGCACCACCCCGTTCGGATCGTAAATCAGCACGCCGCCCGGCTTGACGCGCGGTTCGAACTTATCCATGCTCTGCTGGTTCAGGATGATCGCCGTATCGTAATCGTGTACGATCGGCGAACTGATCTGCCGGTCGCTCAGGATCACCGTCACATTGGCAGTTCCGCCGCGCATTTCCGGGCCGTAAGACGGCATCCAGCTCACTTCGAGTCCCTGCATCACGCCCGAGTAGGCGAGAATTTTGCCCATCGACAGCACGCCCTGTCCGCCGAAACCGGCTATGATAATCTCTTCTTTAAACATATCTCTACGATTAAACGCGTTCGGTAAACAAATTATTATCCTTTGATATCCCCCAGCGGATACAGCGGCAGCATGTTCTGCTCCATCCACCGGTTCGCCTCGGTCGGCGACATTTTCCAGCCCGAATTGCAGGTCGCTACGAATTCGACGAACGACAGCCCTTTCCGCTGCATCGAATTCTCGAAGGCCTTACGCAACGCCTTTTTCGCTTTACGGACGGCACCGGGGGTGTGGACGCTCTGCCGCGTCAAGTAGCACACCCCGTCGAGATGCGCCAACATATCGGCCACCTTGAACGGGTAACCGTGCAACTGTGGATCGCGTCCTTCGGGAGTCGTCACGGTCTTCATGCCAAGCAGCGTCGTCGGAGCCATCTGCCCGCCGGTCATGCCGTAGATCGCATTGTTGACATAGATGATCGTGATGTTCTCGCCGCGGTTGCACGCGTGGATCGTCTCGCCGGTTCCGATCGCGGCCAGGTCGCCGTCGCCCTGGTACGTAAAGACCAGCTTCGACGGATTCAGCCGTTTGATCGCCGTAGCTACCGCCGCCGCGCGCCCGTGCGCCGCTTGCACCCAATCGATATCGACGTAGTCGTACGCCAGCACCGCGCAGCCTACCGGCGTAATGCCGATCGCGTCGTGCTCGACCTGCATTTCGTCGATCACTTCGGCGACCAGTTTGTGGATCGTTCCGTGGCTGCACCCCGGACAGAAGTGCATCACGGCATCGGTCAGCAGCCGGGGCTTCGCATAGACCCGGTTTTCCGGGATCAATTTTATTTCAGATTCAGCCATAAACTTCTACTTTAACGAAAAATTCTTTTTCAGCGCCTCCAGCACCTCGCTCGGCGAATGCACCACGCCGCCCGTGCGCCCGAAATGGAATACCGGAACGCGACACCGGGCGGCCAACTGCACGTCCTCGATCATCTGCCCGGTGCTCATTTCGACCGACAGGAAACCTTTGACGCGCTGCGACAGTTCGTCGATCGCTCCGGTCGGGAACGGATAGAGCGTAACCGGCCGTAGCAGTCCGACTTTCAGTCCCTCCTCGCGAGCCAGCTCGACCGCTTTCTGGGAAATACGCGCGGAAGACCCGTAAGCGACCAATACGTAATCGGCATCGTCGCACTGCACGGCCTCGTAGCGCACCTCGTTTTCGCGGATCGTCCGGTACTTTTCGGACAGTTTCAGGTTGAACCGCTCCTGGCGCAGCGGATCGAGTTCGACGGACGTAACGATGTTCCGTTTGCGGTCGGCCGGCTTGCCGGTCGTAGCCCAGCCGCCCCAGTGTTCGGCAATATAGGCGTCGCTCCAGCGCGGCTGGGGTTCGGTCAGCATCACTTTCTCCATCATCTGGCCGATCACGCCGTCCGACAGAATCATTACCGGATTGCGGTACTTGAACGCCAGTTCAAAACCCAGCGGTACGAAATCGTACATCTCCTGCACCGAATTGGGAGCCAGCACGATCAGGTGGTAGTCGCCGTGGCCGCCGCCCTTGACTGCCTGAAAATAGTCGGCCTGCGACGGCTGGATCGTCCCGAGCCCCGGCCCGCCGCGCGATACGTTCACCACCACGCACGGCAGTTCGGCGCCGGCCAGGTAACTGAGCCCCTCGCACATCAGGCTGATACCCGGACTCGACGACGAGGCCATCACCCGCCTACCGCAGGCCGCGCCGCCGTAAAGCATGTTCACCGCCGCCACTTCGCTCTCGGCCTGCAACACGACCATACCGGTCGTCTCCCACGGCCGCATCGCGGTCAGCGTTTCCAGTATTTCGGACTGGGGCGTGATCGGATAACCGAAATAGCCGTCGCAACCGCAGCGCACGGCGGCTTCGGCCACCACTTCGTTCCCTTTCATCAATCGTATCTCTTCCATACCTCCTTCCTTATAAATCAAACTCCCGGATTTTTCTGCCGGTAAACCGTAATACAACAGTCGGGACATACCAGCGCGCACGACGCGCAACCGGTACAGGCGTCCGGATCGACCATCCGCGCGTAATTATATCCCTTCGCATTCACTTCGGCCGCCAGATCGAGCAC
Organism: Candidatus Alistipes pullistercoris; assembly: GCF_027665465.1. Lineage (NCBI taxonomy): Bacteria > Pseudomonadati > Bacteroidota > Bacteroidia > Bacteroidales > Rikenellaceae > Alistipes > Candidatus Alistipes pullistercoris. Next base: position 92,561 of record NZ_JAQDED010000010.1, read on the forward strand.
CCGCATCGGACACGCCTCGACACACACCCGGCAACCCTTGCAACGGTCGCGCTCGATCACTACGGTTCCTTTGATTTTAGCCATATCCAATTTTTAATTTCAGTCAAAAATAGTACGCCGGACTGCAAAACGGAGACGCTTTCCGGACTTTGCTACGACACCAAAAATGACGCTGCGGCAGGGTTTCCCGCTTGCACTCAGCCGGGTACCGAACAAAAAAACAGGAGGCTTAACGCCCCCTGTTTTCGGTAAAAAAGTATTTTCAGCCCGATTATTCCAACGAATGGATCACCAGTCCCGAACGCAGTTTCGGTTCGAACCAAGTCGTTTTCGGAGGCATGATATTGCCCGTATCGGCGATGTCGATCAGTTGCTTCATCGACACCGGATAGAGGGCGAAAGCCACCTGCATTTCACCGCTGTCGACGCGGCGCTGCAACTCGCCCAACCCGCGGATACCGCCGACGAAGTCGATCCGCTTGTCGGTGCGCAGGTCTTTGATGCCGAGCAGTTCGTCGAGCACGAGGTTCGACAGGATCGTCACGTCGAGCACGCCGATCGGATCGTTATCGTCGTACGTCCCGGCCTTGGCCGTCAGGCTGTACCAGCGGCCGCCAAGGTACATCGCGAAATTATGCAACTCGGTCGGATGATAGATTTCCGTACCTTTGTCCTCCACTGCAAAACTTTTCTCGAGCGCCGCGAGCAACTGCTCGGGCGTCAAGCCGTTCAGATCTTTTACGAGGCGATTGTAATCGATGATCTTCAATTGACTGTCCGGAAAAATAACGGCCAGGAAGAAACAATACTCCTCGTCTCCGGTATGCGCCGGATTGGTCTTCATCTTCTCCTGCCCGACCCGCGCGGCGGCGGCCGTACGGTGATGCCCGTCGGCCACGTACAACGCCGGAATTTGTTCGAAAATCTCGGTAATCCGTCGCTGCACGGCCGGATCGTCGATCACCCAGAACTGATGGCGAAACCCGTCGGCCGCGGTGAAATCGTATTCGGCCGCGTTGTTTTCCACCACTCCGCGCACGATCATATCCATCTCGGTATCGGCCGGATACGAGAAGAATACCGGTTCGATATTGGCATTCTGATTGCGCACGTGGATCATCCGGTCTTCTTCTTTGTCGGGACGGGTCAGTTCGTGCTTTTTAATCTTACCGGTCAGGTAATCGTCGAAATGACAGGCGGCTACCAGCCCGTACTGCGTCCGTCCGTCCATCGTCTGGGCATAGACGTAATATTTCTCCGTATCGTCCTGCACGAGCCACCCTTTTTCACGCCATTTCTTGAAATTCTCGACAGCTTTATCGTAAACCTCGGCGCAATGTTCGTCGGCGATCGGGCTGAAATCGATCTCCGGTTTTATGATGTGCAGCAACGATTTTTCGGTCGCTTCCTTGCTCGCCTCCTCCGAATTGAGCACGTCGTACGGGCGCGACGCCACCTCGGCGGCATACTCCTTCGGCGGGCGAATCCCTTTGAACGGTTTTATTCTTACCATGAAATCACTATTTACAATTAATCCTCAATTCAATAAGACAAAAAGCCCCCGCACACTGCCGGGGGCCCTGTTGTTAAAATTCAGGTCTATTTGTTGACCTGGAAACGACGGTTGCCGTTCTTCAGGAAATCAACCACCTGATTAGCGGCGGCAAGCCCCGCGTTGACATTCGCTTCGGCAGTCTCGGCTCCCATCTTTTTCGCCGTTGCGAAAACCCGTTTACCGAACTTTTCGGCCAGTTGCGGCTGCGCATCGGCGGCAATGTCGGTGATGTATTTCAGGTCGGGGCGTTCTTCGAGCGCCTGCATCAAGCCGGCCTCGTCGATCACCTCCTTACGCGCCGTATTGACCAACGTAGCGCCCTTGGGCATCGAGGTCAGCAACTTGTAACCGATCGACTTCCGAGTCTGATCGGTAGCCGGAATGTGCAGCGAAAGAAAGTCGGACGAAGCATACAGCTTTTCGACCGAATCCGCCACTTCCACGCCGTCGGCTTTGAAAACGTCGGCCGGGACGAACGGGTCGAAAGCGCACACCTTCATGCCCAACGCCTTGCCGTAACGGGCCACGATGCGGCCGACGTTGCCGTAAGCCTGGATTCCGAGCCGTTTGCCGCTGATCTCCGATCCGGTGCCGGGGGTGAACTGATTGCGCGCCATAAAAACCATCATGCCCACGACCAATTCGGCCACGGCGTTCGAGTTCTGCCCCGGGGTATTCATCACGACGATCCCTTTGGCGGTGCAGGCGGCCAGGTCGACGTTGTCGTAACCGGCACCGGCGCGAACGACGATTTTCAGTTTCTCGGCGGCGGCGACTACTTCGGCCGTCACTTTGTCGCTGCGGATAATCAGCCCGTCGGCATCTTTCACGGCCGCCAGCAGGTCGGCCTTGTCCGCATATTTTTCCAGCAAGGCCAGTTCGTAACCCGCCCCTTCAATGATTTCGCGTATTCCGTCGACCGCCGCTTTCGCAAACGGCTTTTCGGTAGCTACCAATATCTTCATAGTTTCTACATTAATTAACGATTGAAAAAACACGGCCTTTTTCGCCAACGTAGGTCGTAATGTCGTAACAAGGCCCATAACTTTCGTTTTTACCGATTATTTTACGTGCATTTTTTCGAATTCCCGCATACAGTCTACCAACGCCTGAACGCTTTCGATCGGCAGCGCATTGTAGATCGACGCACGGAAACCGCCCACCAGACGGTGTCCCTTGATGCCGACCATGCCTTTGCCTTTGGCGAATTCGAGGAATTCGGGAGCCAGGTCGGCGTATTTTTCCTGCATCACGAAGCAAACGTTCATCAGCGAACGGTCTTCCTTCACGGCCGTACCGACGAATACCTTGCTGTTGTCGATCGCGTCGTACAGCAGCTCAGCTTTCGCCCGGTTACGTTTCTGAATCTCTTTCACGCCGCCGATCGACTTCAACCACTTCAGGGTTTCTTTCACGACGTAGATCGCGAATACCGGGGGCGTATTGAACATCGAATCGTTGGCGATGTGGTTGCGGTAATCGACCATCGACGGAAGCGGACGGGACACCTTGCCGAGCAGGTCTTCGCGAACGATCACGAACGTCACCCCGGCGGGACCGATGTTCTTCTGCGCGCCGCCGTAAATCATGCCGTATTTCGAAACGTCCACCGGACGGCTCAGGATATCGGAACTCATGTCTGCGATCACCGGCACCGGCGAGTCGATATCGGTGTGGTATTCGGTACCGTAGATCGTATTGTTGGTCGTAATGTGCAGGTAATCCAAATCGGTCGGGATCGCATATCCTTTCGGAATATAAGTAAAGTTTTTATCCTCGGACGAGGCGAGCACCTGCACTTCGCCGAAATTTTTGGCTTCCTTGATCGCTTTTTTGGCCCATACGCCGGTGTTCACGTATCCGGCCTTCTTTTCGAGGAAATTGTACGGCACTTCGAAAAACTGCGTGCTGGCGCCGCCGCCCAAAAAGAGGATCTTATAGTTGTCGGGAATATTCAGCAATTCGCGGAACAGGGCCATGGCTTCGTTGTTGACAGCCTCGAAGTCTTTGGTACGGTGCGAAATCTCCAGCAACGACAATCCGGAACCCTCAAAATCCAAAATAGCTTTTGCCGCATTCTCAATCGCCACGCGCGGAAGAATCGAAGGACCTGCATTGAAATTGTGTTTTTTCATAGTTTTAAGACATATTAAGTTTAGTATTCGGAATCGGAATTAACAGGTTCCAAAGTTATTAAATTATTTCCAAAACACGCAAAAAAAACGTATTTTTAATCGGCTTGCGAGCTCTTTTATTTTTTTTAACCCATTTTTAAGCTACTTTTGCAAACCTCATCTAACAACGCATCCCGATGATAAAATCCATGACCGGTTACGGCAAAGCCGAAGCCGTCCTCGATCACAAAAAGATAACCGTCGAAATCCGTTCGCTGAACAGCAAGCAGCTCGACCTGACGGTAAAGGTTCCGGCCGTCTACCGGCAAAGCGAATACGAAATCCGCAACCGGATCGGCAAGCGGCTCCAGCGGGGAAAGATCGACGCCTACGTCTCTTACGAAATAACCGGCGACAGCGTCCCGGTCAACATCGACCGGAAGACCTTTACGGCTTATTTCGGGCAAATCCGCGAAATCGCCGCCGAAAACGGGATCGACTGGAACGGAAGCGCGCTGGACGCCGCCGTCGTACCCGCCGTCTTGCGGCTGCCCGAAGTGATCCAGAACGACCAGCAGACCGTTTCGGAAGCGGAAACCCAAGCGCTGAAACGGTGCGTCGAAGAGGCGGTCGACCACATGGAACAGTTCCGTATTCAGGAAGGCGCGATCCTGATCGCCGACCTGTTGCGCCGAATCGACCGGATCGAACAGCTCAAAGAGGAGATCGTCCCGTTCGAAAAGGCGCGCGCCGAGACGATCAAAACGCGCATCCGCGAAAACATCGAATCGCTCGGCATCCCGTTCGACGCGAACCGGCTCGAACAGGAGATGATCTATTATATTGAGAAACTGGATATCACCGAGGAGAAAGTACGACTTCAGAACCATTGCAAATATTTCCGCGAAGTAGCCCGCGGCGAAGAGGCTCCCGGCCGCAAGCTCGGCTTCATCGCGCAGGAACTCGGCCGCGAGATCAACACGCTCGGGTCGAAAGCCAACGAAGCCACGATCCAGAAAAAGGTCGTCGAAATGAAGGACGAACTCGAAAAAATCAAGGAGCAGGTACTCAATATCCTTTAACCCTCGCTCCACAATCCCGGTTACGGCCGGTTGCTCCAAACCGGAATCGTGTCCCGGCTGAAAACGACGGGAGTCAGGCCGGTATCGACATTCAACCAGGTCGTATACGGAGTATTCGCGGGTTTGGCGGCATAGTCCTCGACGGCAACGGTATGTCCGTCGGCAGTAGCTACCCGGGCATAAAACCAATGTCCCGGCCGTTTTTCGAAAGCCAGTGCGTCGAACGATTCCGGAGTGAACCGGTATTTCACCGCTTCTTCGGAAGGCTTTGCTACGGAAAGCAATACCGGACCGTAATAAACCGACGTACGACCGGCCATGTTTCCGTCCCCGACCCAGTAGTGGACGCGCATATCCAAATCGAGTTCCACGACGTCGCCCGACCTCCACTTTCGCTCCAACCGGTAATAATGTCCCGGAGTTACGCCGCTGCACGGTACGCCGTTCATCCTCACCGAGGCCCGGGACGACCACACGGGGATTCGCAGGTTCAGTCCGAAACGTTCGGCGCGGCCGGGATCGAGCGTAATCCGTACGGAACCGCTTTTCGGGTAATCGGTTTGCTGCACGATTCCGATCGGATGCCCTTTCGGCGTAAGCGTCCGGACGTTCGACTGTCCGTAATAATTCAAATAAATATCCCGGTCGTCGTTCAGCACGCCCCACTGGGTAAACTGGCTCAGGCCCCGGTTGCCGCTCGCCTGGCAACAGTTCATTTCGCGCCCTCCCTCATAACTGTGGGGCGCCAGTTCGATCTGCGAACTGACACGCTGCCCATCGGACGAGTTCATGTAGACGAACTCCTTGTCGCCCAACTGACTCCCCAGCGTAGCGTTGAAATACGAAAGCTCCAGTTCGTCGGCCACGTAGGAATTTTTACTCAACTTCAGGTACTCGGTCGAAAAAGTCATCCAAGCCACCGTATTGCAGGTTTCGCTGCCCGCGCCGTAAATATCGCCGGTAGCGCCCTCGCCGGTTCCGAAACTGCCGGTATTGTGGCGGTCGTGGCTCACGATCCCCCACCACAACGACTCCATCGCGTCGGCATAATCCCGGTTGCCGGTTACTCGGTAGAGAACGGCCAGCGTGGTCAGCGTATAGAGGCTTTCCCAGCGCTTCTGCGCCGAATAACAGAAAGGGGTCCCGGCCAGGGACGACTCAAGCCAGTTGCAGGACAACGTACTGTTCGTATAAAAATCATGGTAAGGAAGCGTCCATTCGGTACGGACAATGTATTCGGCCGCTTGCAGATAGCGCGGATCGCGGGTCTGTTCGTACAGCAGGGCGAACATGTGGCTCGCGGCAAAATTGCATTCTCCCCAATTCTGCGAGGCGAAGGTCCGCTTACCCAGGATGAAATAATCGTACAGGCAATCGGCCGCCCGGCAGACGACCTCCAACGCCTGTCGGTCGCCGGTCACCCGGTACCATTGATACAGTCCGTACAGGCAGTGGTAATGCCCCCAGGTATCCCATTTTTCAGGAGGATTGTCGAAACGCTCCCGGTCGGACCAGGGGCCCAGGTATCCGTCGCTGCGCTGGGAACGCGCCAGCAGTTCCGTCATCCGCCGACCGACGGTCAGCGTAGCCGGGTTCCGGGTAGCCAGGTAGGTCTGCGCCACGCCCGCAAGTATCTTACCGGGAAATTCACCGTGCCACATGCACTTGAACAACGTATTCGAATCGGGACGCAGGAACGCGCCGAACAGGTCCGGATTGTTTTCCAGCAGCGGAACGAGCCACGTCTTTTCGTTCGCAGACAACCGTTCGCCGACATGTCCTCCGACTTCGAAAGAGAGTGCCTCGTTACGCAGGATATTGGGCATCTCTTCGCCCGAAGCGGAAAAAACGGCGCAAAAAAATGCCGAACAAAACAAATGACGCAGGTATTTCATAGCAAAATAAAAAACGGGTTAGTAAAACGGTCTTTCTACAAAGATAGACGCGCTATACGAAAAAACAACCCGTTCCGCAGCAATTCCACAGATTCCGGAGCGCGAGATACGGTTTTTTTGACTTTTCGGTCAAAAGTAACTACATTTGTTTCCGAAAATCCGGCAGAAAGTTTTCTGTCGAAATCCATCGAATCCATCAGCCGGCGTTTCGGAATCGGACGTCGCGCCAACACAACTCAGGACACATGCAAACAGTCTCCGGAAAAGTACTGATTTTCTCCGCCCCGTCGGGATCGGGCAAATCGACGATCATAGGCCGTCTGCTGGAACGCTTCCCGCAGCTCGAATTTTCGATCTCGGCGACCAGCCGCGCGCCGCGCGGGACGGAAGCCGACGGACGCGAATACTATTTTCTGAGTAACGACGACTTCAAGGCGCGGGCCGCCGCCGGGGAGTTCGTCGAATGGGAAGAAGTCTATGCCGGAACGTGCTACGGCACGCTGCGCAGCGAACTGAAACGTATCTGGGACAAAGGACACGTGATCGTGTTCGACGTGGACGTCAAAGGCGGCGTCAACCTGAAACGGATTTTCGGCGCGCAGGCGCTGTCGGTATTCGTCATGCCGCCGTCGGTCGACGAACTGCAACGGCGGCTCGAAGGACGCGGCACCGACTCGCCCGAAACGATCGCCCGCCGCGTGGCGAAAGCCGAACAGGAACTCGCCTTCGCGCCGCAATTCGACCGGGTGGTCGTCAACGACTGCTTGGCTACCGCTGTCGCCGAGGCGGAGCGGATCACCGAAGCGTTCATCGGATAACGGGCCGTTTCATGCAGGCGGAAACGATACTCTATTTCGGGTCGTTCAACCCGGTGCACCGGGGGCACGTGGCCGTGGCCGATGCCGTATTGGAATCGACGGGAGCCGAAGCGCTTTGGTTCGTCGTATCGCCGCAAAACCCGTTTAAAGCGGGCAAAGAACTCGCCCCCGAAACCGACCGGATCGAAATGGCGCGCATCGCGCTGCAAAGCGCCGTTCATAGCGACCGCATGGCCGTCTCGGACATCGAATTCCGGCTGCCGAAGCCGAACCGCACGATCCGCACGCTCGAAAAGCTACGCACGGAATATCCCGGCCGGAAATTCAGCCTGCTGATCGGCAGCGACAACATGGCCGGTTTCCCGAAATGGATGCATTCCCAAGAGATTCTCGACAGATACCGGGTGCTGGTCTATCCGCGTCCGGGTTATCCGACACCGGAATCCGCCCGGTCGGACGGCTTTACGATCTTAACGAATCTCAAAGAACTGCCGCAGGCGGCGACCGACGTCCGGACACGGATCGCGCAGGGAGAAAATCCCGCAACGGAGCTGCCCGGCGGCGTGTGGGAATATATCAAAAAACACCGGCTTTATGGATATTCCGCAGGAACTGACCGATGAAATAACAGCGCTGAACAGCGCCATCGAGCAGCGGCCCGACGACGCGAGGCTGTTGATCCGACGCGGCAAATTGCTACACCGAACCGGACGATTCGACTGCGCGTTGAACGATTTCCTACGCGCGAAGCGACTCTGTCCGGACAACCCCGAAGCGGACGCCTACATTGCGCTGTTGCGCGAAATTTTCGCGTTCCGCCACTTCGATTTGTACAATCCGTAACCGGAGTTCCGGGCGAAAACATTATCTTTGCGTCGTTTCAACTCAAACCCGGATTTTATGAAAAACATCGCACTGATCGCCGGAGGAGAATCGTCCGAATGGCAGATCGCACTCGAAGGAGCCTCGCTGGTCGAACAAAATCTCGACCGCACCAAATACAACGTCTACAAAATCATCCTGCACGACGGCCGCTGGAACTACATGGACGAGGACGGCGTCGTCTCGGAACTGGATCGCAACGATTTCACGATCGAAATAAAAGGCGAAAAGATCAGACCGGACTATGCGCTGATCCTGATTCACGGCACCCCCGGCGAGGACGGACGCCTGCAGGGATACCTCGACATGATGAAAATCCCCTACTCTTCGTGCGGATTCGTCACATCGGTCATCACATTCGACAAATCGGCCTGCAAACGGGCTCTCGCCGGAACAGGCATCGACCTGGCGCGGGAAATTTTGGTCGGCAGGAATACGAAAATCGACCCGGCTGCCGTTGCCGGCGAACTGGGCCTGCCGCTGTTCGTCAAACCGAACGCCAGCGGCAGCAGTTTCGGCGTAACGAAAGTCAAAAGCGCGGATCAAATCCTGCCGGCGGTCGAGAAGGCATTCGCCGAGAGCGATCACGTGCTGATCGAAGAGTATATCCAAGGACGCGAAATCAGTTGCGGCGTATTGATCGCCGGCGGCCGAGAATACCTGTTCCCGATCACCGAACTGGTATGCGAAACCGAATTTTTCGATTACGACGCCAAATACAAGGGCCTTTCGAAAGAGATCACCCCGGCCCCGCTCGACGCGGAGATCGTCCGCAAAGTGAACGCGATGACCCTGTCGGCCTATAAAACGCTCAACTGCCGCGGCGTGGTGCGGATCGATTTCATCGTCAAGGGAGACCGCCCCTACCTGATCGAAGTCAACACGATTCCGGGCATGAGCGCGCACAGCATCATTCCCCAGCAAGCGCAGGCGATGGGCATGACCGTCGGGCAACTGTACGACCTAATTATCGAAGACACTTCAAAACAGGCAGAATGATCCAGATCGACGACAAAATCGTCAGCACCGACCTGCTGACCGAAAAATTTTGCTGCGATCCGTCCCGCTGCAAAGGCGCCTGCTGCGTGGAAGGCAACGCCGGGGCTCCGCTCGAAGCCGAAGAGATCGAAATCCTCGAACGCGAATACGAAACCTACAAACCCTACCTGAAACCGGAAGGGATCGCCGCCATCGAACGACAGGGATTCATGGTCGTCGACCGCGACGGCGACTACACCACCCCGCTGATCGGCGACGCCGAATGCGCCTTCTCGTTCGAGGAGAACGGGATCACGCTGTGCGCCATCGAGCGGGCGTACAACGAAGGTCGCACCGGATTCGTCAAACCGATCTCGTGCCACCTCTACCCGATCCGGGTCGCCGTATTCGGCAACGGATCGGTCGGCCTGAATTACCACCGCTGGAACATCTGCAAAAGCGCCTGCCTGCAAGGCCGCCAATACGGCGTTCCGGTTTATCGCGCGTTGCGCACGGCGATCGTGCGCCGTTTCGGAGAACCGTTTTTCCAGGCGCTCGAAGAAGCGGAATCCCTGCTGAACCGACAGAACGATAAAAAATAACCGCCCAACGACCATATAAATATAAATAAAAAGCGTATAAATATTTGAATTAGTTTTTTTATTGTTTAATTTTATGAACGGGTTTCTAAATTCGTTCATTATGAAAAGTCTCTCCCGGCTGTTCGTGTCGGTCTGCCTGATGCTGGCGACTGATCTTTTCGCACAGATATCGGATTCGTCCAATCCTACCGACGATCTTTTACCGTCCATCGAGTCGTTTTTCCAGCGCACGGCACGCCAGCATCAGGAGAAGTTGTGGCTTCATCTGGACAAACCCTACTACGGGGCCGGAGACAAAATTTGGTTCAAGGCATACCTCGTGGATGCGACCGAGCACAGGACGGACACCCT
>NZ_JAQDED010000011.1:0-101140 GCF_027665465.1 Candidatus Alistipes pullistercoris
CTGCCGCTAGCGTTTATCCTGAGCCAGGATCAAACTCTCCATTGTAAAAAATTTAAATCATTAGAGTCCTGACTACTTGAATTTCCTGAAATAATTTAGGAATTGATAAATACTACATTTACTTGTTTTTCTCAAATATTACCAATAATTCAAAGAACCTGTTTCATGTTGCGAAAAGTTCGCAAAGACCGCTAAAAAAATCGCTCTGATTTTAAGAGCGAATCGGACTGCAAAGATACGGCGGATTTTTAAATTTCCAAATGTTTCTTTGCAAAATTTGCAAATTTTATTTTCGACAACCTTTTGAAAGAACTGCTTTACTTTCGTTTAGCGGGTGCAAATGTAGAGACTTTTTTTTATCCTGCAAATTTTATCCGATCTTTTTTTGTTTTTTTTATTCATGCATTCATCTCATCCGTCCATTTCAATACATATAAAAATCTGTATTATTGTATATTAACTACAATTATCAATCCTTCAAATATTCATCTTTTTTAAATTTCATTCTTTCTCAAAGGTCTGCATTCTTTTAAAGCGAATCGTCAATAGAGATCATTGGAATATTCAATCTCCAACCGATAAATACTTAATCGGAATCGATCAAACATCTGGCAATACAAATCAAATAGGCAACTTCGCTCTTTTAGTATTTAAGGTATATATAGACATTATATTAATCGAACTATTACCTTTACAATATTTATAACATTTGCATTTAGTCGAATGATAAGTTTTGCAAAGAAATACGGTATAACACCCGTTATCATGACTGAATATCCGGATTTTCACTTGTTCAAGAAAAACAGCAGATCCTACAATATCGAAAGATGGCCTTGTTACAGCATAACGGAAGTATCCAAATTAGACGAATTAAATACACCCTATTGTTTTGTTCTTAATCCGGATATGACAATGAGTGCTGTTTTCATTCCAGAAAAAGCACTTCCATCGGTCACCAGTCTTTACTTGCAGGGAATTCTCGACCGTTTCTTTACAGTTGACCAAAACAATTGACAAACCGTTGCACTGCACCCAAAAGAACATTTAAGGAATCTTCATTGAAACAACAATTATTCCCTCATCCATGAATAAGGCCTCTGTTTTTACAGAGGCCTTATTCATCTAAAAGAGAGAAACATCAATAACTCCTGGCAAAAAGGACGCGGCGGTGCGAAGGCTTTCCGCTGACGATGCAGACTCCCTCTTCGGCGGGGGCGTCGACCGGAATGCACCGGATCGTCGCTTTCGTCTCGTTCTTGATGCGCTCTTCCGTTTCGGGCGAGCCGTCCCAATGGGCCAGGATAAAGCCGCCTTTGTCGTCGAGCACCCGTTTGAACTCGTCGTACGTGTCGACCCGCGTAATCATACCGTCGCGGAATTTCAGCGCTTTATCATAAATATTCTGCTGTATCTCGCCGAGAAGCCGTTCGACGGCATCTTCCAGCCCTTGTTGCGGAACGGTCGCTTTTTCGAGCGTATCGCGGCGAACCAGTTCGATCGTACCGCCGGCAAAGTCGCGCGGCCCCATCGCCAGGCGAACGGGTACGCCTTTCAACTCGTATTCCGCGAATTTGAAACCGGTGCGGACATTGTCCCGCGCATCGATTTTAACGCTGATTCCCCGTTTTTTCAGTTCGGCGGCAATCTCGTCCAGCCGGGCCAATATCTGCGCCAGCTCTTCGGAGCCTTTGTAAATAGGGATCATCACGACCTGTATCGGAGCCAGCTTCGGCGGCAGCACGAGCCCGTTATTGTCGGAGTGCGCCATGATCAGGGCCCCCATCAAACGGGTCGAAACGCCCCACGAGGTCGCCCACACATAATCGAGCTTACCCTCCTTATTGGTAAACTGCACGTCGAACGCTTTTGCGAAATTCTGTCCGAGGAAGTGCGACGTTCCGCTTTGCAGCGCTTTCCCGTCCTGCATCAGCGCCTCGATCGTCAGCGTGTCGTCGGCCCCGGCGAAACGTTCGCTGTCGCTCTTGTGCCCCACGATCACCGGCAGCCCCATCCACTTTTCGGCAAATTCCTTGTAGACGCCGATCATTTTTTTCGCTTCGGCCATCGCTTCCTCCCGGGTTTCGTGCGCCGTATGCCCCTCCTGCCACAGGAACTCGGCCGTCCGCAGGAACAGGCGCGTACGCATCTCCCAACGCACCACGTTAGCCCACTGGTTGCAAAGAATCGGCAGGTCGCGGTACGACTGAATCCAATTTTTATAGGTATTCCAGATAATGGTCTCGGAGGTCGGGCGGACGATCAGCTCCTCCTCGAGCCTGGCATCGGGATCGACGATCACGCCCTTGCCGTCGGGATCGTTTTTCAGCCGGTAATGGGTCACCACGGCGCACTCCTTGGCAAACCCCTCGACATGATGCGCCTCCTTGCTGAAAAACGACTTCGGGATAAACAGCGGGAAATAAGCGTTTTCATGCCCAGTATCTTTGAACATCTGATCCAGCGCACGCTGCATCTTTTCCCAGATCGCATAACCATACGGTTTGATCACCATACATCCGCGAACTGCCGAATTCTCGGCCAGTCCCGCTTTTACCACCAGATCGTTATACCACTGCGAATAGTTTTCGTCCCGTGATGTCAACTCTTTCAGCTCTTTTGCCATATCAAACTACTTTTCAGTCTTAAAATACTTCGGTTTGTGAATTTACAAAGGTATAGTATTTTTCCAAAAATCGTAAAAATTGAATATCTTTGGCAACGAGGCCGGATCGGTTTTTCCCTGGAAAAAGGAAAAACATTCGACCCGCGCCACGCAACGTTCGGAGGGCGCAGATGCATCTTTTAAAAACGGCGCGCGCGCCCTCCGGAACCGTGAAATTTATTTCCGGAGCAATAACTTTCGGGTATAATTTTCGTTATACCTATATATGATGGAATGCGGCGGCGGCGAAAAGGCCGCCATTCCGCGAAACAGAAAAAATAGAGTGCCATGAAAAGCCGAAAATTAATAACCGTATTGGGCAGCGTGGTCGTTGCCACGCTGCTGGGAGGATGCAGTGCAACCGTCTATTCGAGCACTTCATCCGCTGCCACCGACGATTTATACGTAACGCACAACCGGAAAGCGATCGCCGCCGAGAAGCAGCAGCGTCTCATCCGGCAGCAGGAAGCGCAGCGCGCCGCGGAAGAGGCCGAACGGGCCCGCCGCGAGGAAGTGGCCCGGGCCGTATCCGAACTGAACGACCGACAAGAGGACGAATCGCGCAGCAGCTTGATCGCGGGCGGTTACGGCGGAGATTCTTACGCAAGCCGTCTGAAAAGTCTCGGTTCGCTGAGCGACGACAGGCAGAGCGACGTCCAAAACGAAAATGCCAACACCTCGGGACGCTATGCCTCCGCCTACGATCCGGCCTATTACGACGTGACGGTACTCGGCGACCAGGTGCTCGTAGAACCCAAATACGCCCCCTCCTTGTACGGCGACTGGGGAACAGCCAACGTAAACATCAATCTCGGACTGTGGGGATGGAGCTCCCCCGCATGGAACTGGAGCAGCCCGTGGTGGTGGGGATGGAGCCCGTCGTGGAGTTGGTATTCGGGATACTACCCTTATAACAGTTGGAACTGGGGATGGAATTGGGGATGGAACAGTTGGAACGGCTGGTACGGAGGATGGTACGGCGGCTGGTATCCGCCCTATTACGGAGGATGGTACGGCCCGCATCATCACTGGGGATACGATTATTACCCTAAATACAATAATAAGAACACGGTTTGGAACCGTCCGAGAACCGGAACGGGCGGCACGGTATCTTCCGCAGGGCGGGGGTCGTCGGGACCCAGCTACCGCCGGGGAGGAACCACTTCATCGACCTACCGGCCCGGAACGACTACCGGCTCGTCGCTGAACGGCGGCTCGTCGTACCGCCGGGGCGGTACGACCTCGAGCGGCAGTTCGATCGGCAGCACCGGTTCGGGAACGTCTTCGGGCAGTTCGTCCTACCGGCGCGGCGGAACCGCATCGGGGCCGACTACCACCGTAAGCCCGTCGGTTAACAACAATTCGGGATCGTCGTACCGGCGCGGAAGCACCGCTCCCTCTTCGGGCAGCAGCTACTCGCCGAGCACCGGGTCCGGCTACCGGGGCGGAGGAGGAGGATACACCGGCGGCGGACAATCGTCGGGCGGCGGCGCAAGCTATCGGAGATAATCTTCGGCCGGCTTCCGGCAACGACAAACCTCGAACACGAAACTCAACATCGAATTAATCAAAGAACGAATTATGAAAAAAAACAAATTCGTCACGCTATGCGTCATCGCGGCGCTTCCGTTCGCAACGGCGACCGCCCAGACTCCGGGCGACCTACTGAATCTATCCCAGTACAACTATTCATTCGGAACGGCACGCAGCGCGGCGCTCGGCGGAGCTTTCACATCGCTCGGCGCGGATCTCTCTTCGATGAACATCAATCCGGCAGGTCTGGGAATCTACCGGGGATCGGAAGTCGGCATATCGCCGTCGCTGACCTGGAGTAACATGGAAAGCGGCTTTCAGGGACGGAGCAACGACTATTCGCGCACCCGGTTTTCGCTGGGCAATGTCGGGGCAGCGCTGAACCTCTACCAGGGAACAGGCGCGCTGACCAGCTTCACGCTGGGCGTAGGTTATACGAAACTGGCCGATTTCAATACCACGTCGGCAGCTTACGGACAAGGGATCGGACAGTCGATGACCGAAGTATTCGCGGAAGATATCCGCGGAGTCAGCGAATCGACGCTGCGAATGACTCCCGAAGACCCGATCAGTCCGTTCCAGAGCCTCGCTATCGGACAATGGGGTGGAATTCTGGCCTACAACACCTATGTGCTCGACCCGGTAGGCGACAACTATTACGCCCCGTGGAACAACCTTTCGAAAGACGCGCGGATCAACCCGTCGCTGTACAACATCAACAAGGGAAGTATCGGCGAATACGACATCTCCGGCGGATTCAACTTCCAGAATATCCTCTACCTCGGATTTACGGTCGGGATTCAGGATATTTACTTCCGGAACGAAAACAATTACAGCGAAACTTACAGCAACAATACGCTGCCGCTGAATCGCCTGAATTACATCCGGACGCTGCGTCAGGACGGCACCGGCGTGAATTTCAAGTTCGGGGCCATCCTCCGTCCGGTCGACAACCTGCGGATCGGCGTGGCCGTCCATACGCCGACCTACGTCAGCATGAACGAGGAGTACACCGAATACATGTCGGCGGAATTCAACACCCAGCAAAACTGGCAGGAGAGCCCGTACGCTCCCAACCAGTACAACATCAACACCCCCACGCGGCTGCTCACGGGTATTTCGTTCACGCTCCCGGGCGTAGGGCTGATCACGGCCGATTACGAACGGGTATGGTACGACAACATGAAGATCCGAAACATGAACGGAAACAACTGGGAATTCGAACAGGATCTCAACCAGGACATCAAGTCGTTCTTTCAGCCGGCGAACAACTTCCGGGTGGGCGTCGAGGCGACTCCGCTGAAAAACTTCTACGTGCGGGTCGGCTATGCCAATTACGGGGAGTGCATCCGGACGAAGGACGCCTTCATCAACCAGGCGAACGTCCGTTCTTACGAGAACTATTCGGCCGGCTTGGGATTCCGTTTCCAGAATTTCTACCTGGACGCGACCTATATTTACACCGCGTACAAATACGCTCCCTACCAGATGTTCTACTTCTACGACGATAAAGATAAATACACCATCCAGTCGGGAGCCGTCGATACCAAGCAGAACCGCAACACGATCACCCTGTCGGCGGGACTCAAGTTCTAAACGCCGTCCCCGTTATACGACACTCCCGGAACCGTTCGTAACGCGTTCCGGGAGTGTTTCGTTTCATATCTCCACCAGGTTGTGCTTGATCGCATAGACGACCAGGTTCGCCGTATTCCGGCATCCGGTTTTAGCCAGGATATTCGACCGATGCTTATCGACAGTGCGTTTCGAAATAAACAGCGCATCGGCGATCTCGTTGTTCGACTCGCCGCGGCAGATGTGCAGCAGGATCTCCGACTCGCGTTGCGAAAGCTGTTCGGGACTATCCTCCGGCACCGACGACGGAGTCGATTTGAGGTTGCTTACCAGATTGAACAACAGCTCCTGCGAGAAAAAACTTCCTCCGTCGACCACCGTTTCGATCGCGGCTACGACGTCCTTGATTTCTGAATTTTTCAGAATAAAACCTTTCACGCCGAGCGACACCATTTTGAAATAGTAATCCTCGTCGCCGTACATCGAGAGCGTGATAATCCGCAGGTCGGGCCAACGTTTCAGCGCTTCTTCGGCGGCCACAATGCCGTTCATTTTCGGCATCTCGATATCCAACAGCACGACGTCCGGAGTTTCGCGCCCCAGCAGTTCGAGCAACTCGCAACCGTCGGAAGCCTCCCCGGTCACTTCGAAATTCCGGATGCCCGACAACAACGTCTTGAGTCCGTTGCGGAACAGCGTATGATCGTCCGCCAACACTATTTTACAAGTTCTTTCCATAACCGTCCTTTTTTACACATGCACCTCGACCACCGCATTCATTCCGCGGCCGGGCGTGCTTTTCAACGCGAAATCGCCTTTCAGCGAACTGACCCGAGACTGAATGTTAGCGATTCCCATTCCTTTCTGTTCGACCTTCGCTACGTCGAACCCGCATCCGTTATCGCGGTAATCGAGCCGCAGCACGCCGTCGGCGTAAACCAGCGAAACGGTAGCGACCGAGGCCCCGGAGTGTTTCAGGCTGTTGTTAATCAACTCGCACACGATCCGGTACAGGATCACTTCGATATCCATATCGAAACGTTCCGTCCGCAGGTTCGTCGAAAAATTGATCCGCATCGCGCCGCGCGGCAGCCTATTGATGAAATTCGAGATCGCCCGCGATAACCCGAAATCGTTCAGGATATGCGGGCTGAGATTGACCGAGATCTCGCGCAGGCTGCGGATCGCTTCGTCGATCACGTAGTTGGCATTGCGCAGTATCTCGCGGTTGCGTTCATCCGTATCGCCGGACGAAAGCGCCGAAATAGACATCTTTGCGGACGAAAGCAACGGCCCCAATCCGTCGTGCAGATCTTTCGAAAAACGCTGCCGTTCTTTTTCCTCGGTACGCAACACGGTGTTCAGTATCCGCCGTTCGCTGATCCGCCGCTGACGCTCGGCACGGGCGATGTAATTGAAAATTTTCTGCACCAGGAGCATCCCGACCGCGAAACAGAGCGAAGTAACGATCCCTGTCCAGATAAAGAACTCCGACGGCAACCGCCACTCCTTCAGATCGGTGATCTGAACGTACTCCCCGAGACGCAGAAACGCCATGCAGGTCAGCGCGACCGTAAACAACATCCACGACAGGTTGTATTTGGTACGGCGCGTCAGCCCGATAGCGACGATCGCCGCAATGATTTGCAGGATGACGGATATGATCAGCAGTATCTCTTTAACCATTGCAGAATAGCCGTTTAACAGTGGAACGGAGTTCGAATATTTTGTAAATATACAAAATTTTCAGATTAACCGTCCCCGCCGCTGGCGAAGCGTCCTGTCCCGGCTGCCGAAAACAACTATCCGCCCGGCGGGGACGGGAACGACAAAACGGGGAACCAGCCTGCTGGTTCCCCGTCGTATAGAATCTTTCGTATCCGAAAAGCTATCCGGACTATTTGGCCACCACTCTTTTCTTCTCTTTGATACGGGCTTTTTTACCGGTCAGTTCGCGCAGGTAGTAAATACGCGCACGGCGAACGACACCCACTTTATTCACCTCGATACGGTCGATATGCGGCGAGTAAACCGGGAAAATACGTTCCACGCCAATACCGTCCGAAATTTTACGAATCGTGAACATCTTCGTAATACCGCTGCCCTTGATCTGAATGACCGTGCCGCGGAAACTCTGGAGACGTTCCTTGTTACCCTCGACAATCTTGTAGGTCACGGTAATCGTGTCGCCGCTTTTGAACGAGGGAACTTCCGGCTTCACCCACATCGAATCCTGGGCGATCTTGATTAAATTATCCATCTCTTTTCAATTAAATTTATAGTGGGAATATTGCGGGCCCCTACGTCCTCGCAAGAGATTCCTGCACTTTGGGAGGGCAAAGATAACGCTTTCCGTTGAAAAAACAATATTTTGCACTCGAAACCCGTGATATTTTCGAACTTTCAGGGAATTCCGGACGGACGATCCGCGCCGTCCGGCCGGAAAATACCGCTGCAATTCGTTAGCAGTTCAATGCGGCTCCCGCCTTGAACCACTTGATTTGCTGTTCGTTGTAAGTATGATTGGCTTCGAACGACTCGGACGTTCCGTCGCTGTGGCGCAGCGTAACGGTCATCCGGCTGCCCGGCGCAAACGTTTTCAGGCCGGTCACTTCGATCCGGTCGTCCTCGCGGATGCGGTCGTAATCGGCCGGATCGGCGAACGTCAGCGCCAGCATACCCTGTTTTTTCAGGTTCGTTTCATGGATTCGCGCGAACGACTTGACAAGCACGACCTTCACATTCAGGAAGCGCGGTTCGAGCGCGGCATGTTCGCGCGACGATCCCTCGCCGTAGTTCTCCTCGGCCACGACGATCGAACCGATCCCCTTCGCCTTATACTTTTTGGCCACAGACGACACGCCGTCGTAACTGCCGTCCAGCGTATTGAGCACCGAATTGGTCTGTCCGTTGAATTTATTGACGGCTCCCATCAGCAGGTTGTCCGAAATGTTTTCGAGGTGTCCCCGGAAGCGCAGCCACGGCCCCGCCATCGAGATATGGTCGGTCGTGCACTTGCCGGACGCCTTGATCAGCAGCCGCAAATCGGTAAAGTCGTTCCCGTCCCACGCGGCAAAAGGCTCCAGCCGTTGCAGGCGATTCGAACCGGCGGCGATCGCCACCTCGCCGGAAGCGTGCGGATCGGGCGCGACGTACCCGTTGTCTTTCACGTCGAACCCGGAGGCGGGCAACTCGTCCCCTTTCGGTTCGTCGAGCATCACGGACTGTCCGGCAGCATTTTGCAGCGTGTCCTTCATCGGATTGAACGTCAGGTCGCCGGCGATGGTCAGCGCCATCACCAGTTCGGGCGAAGCCACGAAAGCGTGCGTATTCGGATTGCCGTCGGCCCGCTTCGCAAAGTTCCGGTTGAACGACGTCACGATCGAGTTCGGACGCGTGTTGTCCGGCTCGTGCCGCGCCCACTGCCCGATGCACGGACCGCAAGCATTGGCCATCACGGTGCCGCCCGCCTCAAGCAGCGACTGCAAGATTCCGTCGCGTTCGGCCGTATAGCGCACCTGCTCCGAACCCGGATTGATCAGCAGCTTCGCTTTCGTCTCCAGCTTTTTGGCGGCCGCTTGACGCGCCACCGAAGCGGCGCGGCTCAGATCCTGGTACGAAGAGTTCGTACACGATCCGATCAAGCCGACTTCCATCCGCTGCGGGATCCCTTTTTCGCGCACCCAGGCGCCGAATTCGGAGATCGTATGCGCGGCATCGGGCGTAAAAGGCCCGTTGATATAGGGTTCCAACGACGACAGGTCGATTTCGATCACCCGGTCGTAATATTTTTCCGGCTCGGCGGCCGTTTCGGCGTCGGCGCGCAGCGAACCGGCTATGCCGTCGGCCAGCGCGGCCACTTCTTCGCGTCCGGTAGCGCGCAGGTAGCGCGCCATCGACTCGTCATAGGCGAACAGCGAAGTGGTGGCCCCCACCTCGGCGCCCATATTGCAGATCGTCGCCTTGCCGGTCGCAGACAGCGAAGCCGCCCCGTCGCCGAAATATTCCAGAATCGCATTGGTTCCGCCCTTGACGGTCAGTATCCCGGCCAGTTTCAGGATCACGTCTTTCGGCGAAGCCCAGCCGCTGAGCCGCCCGGTCAGTTTCACGCCGATGATCTTCGGCATTTTCAGCTCCCACGGCATCCCTGCCATCACGTCCACCGCATCGGCCCCGCCGACGCCGATAGCTACCATGCCGAGCCCGCCGGCGTTCGGCGTATGCGAATCCGTCCCGATCATCATGCCGCCCGGAAAAGCGTAGTTTTCCAACACGACCTGATGAATGATACCGGCCCCGGCTTTCCAGAAACCGAGCCCGTAGCGATTGGCCACGCTTTTGAGAAAATCGTACACCTCGCGGTTCGAATCGTTGGCGGTAGACACATCGGAAGCGGCCCCCCGGTCGGCCTGAATCAGGTGGTCGCAGTGCACCGACGCCGGAACGGCCGAACGGTCGCGGCCGGCGTTCATAAACTGCAACAGCGCCATCTGCGCCGTGGCATCCTGCATCGCCACGCGATCCGGACGGAAATTCACGTAATCGACCCCTCTGCGGAACGCTTTCGCATCCGACGCATCGTACAGGTGCGCATAGAGGATTTTCTCCGCCAGCGTCAGCGACGTTCCTTTCACTTTCCGGGCCTGCTCCACCCTGGCGGCGAACGAGCCGTAAACTTTCCGAATCAACTCAATGTCAAATACCATTTTCTCTATATTTATTAAATTACCCTGCTTTTCGATACGGGCATAAAAACGCAAAACGGAAATTCTCCCGTTTTGCAAAGATAATCAATTTATCAAAAAGAGTCCCCGCTCCCGACGGATTTATCGGCTCTGCGGAACGGTCATTTCGCGATCTGCCCGGCCGTGTGCCTGAGTATCTCGGCCCGTTTCCGGTCGCGGGCTTCCGAAACGAAAGCGATCAGCCCATCCGGGTCGTCGCAACTGACGATGTAGGTATCCTCGTAAATATCCTCGATCAGCACCAGGTTGTTCCGCTCCGCCGCATAGACCTTGTACAGCGTCCACTCCCGGAAGCTGAAATAGTAGCCGTAATATCCCCAGAACCCGTAGCTGCCGAGCAACGGCCACAGCCGGCGGAATTCGCTGCGTTCGATCCGCCGGATCAGTTCGATATCCTCGATGTGAATCCGCGTCAGGTCGACGATGCAATGGATCTCGAGCGCCGCGTCGTCCAGCAGGATGTAACGCGGAATGGACAGGATGTACAGCGTGATGATGCAGACGACGAAAAAGAGTCCCCAGGCCGGCAGGTAATCGCCTCCCAGGACGAAATGAAACCAAACGAACAGCCCGGCGAGAATCAACAACAGGGCCGCCGTAATCCGCCGGCAGCGCCGGTCGTAGCGGTATTTATATTTTTTTTCCATCGGTACTTCCTCCCTAAGACGGCTGGCGATTATCCTTTCCCGGCCGCGTTTCTGCGTTCCTCCCTTTTTTTGTCGTTGCGCTCTTTCTCCCGTTCGGCCCGGCCGGCTACCATACATAGGAAAACGGCGAAAACGGCCGCAGCCACGCCGGATTCGACCAGCATCGACTGCATGTTTTTGCCGCTGTGGAACGCCCATGTTTCCGCCCCGTACGTAATCGCGAAAATCACGACGAAAAAAAGCGCGGCGTACAAAAGAAAATTCAGAACCACTTTCATAACGAATCACCTATTTCGGTCATCGATCCAATACGTTTTACGAACGTTTCCGGCGACGATCTTATTTTACATCAAATGTGAAAAAACGATTTTCCGACGAAAAAACTACGCCCCGAAATACTCCTTAAGATACGTATGGAAATTTTTCAGCGTTTCGTCCATCGACACGTACGATTTGCCGCCGGCGGCGTTACGGTGTCCCCCGCCGTCGAAATAACGGCGCGCGAACACGTTGACGTCCACGTCGCTGCCCCGCGAACGGAGCGACACCCGGATGCTGTGCTTCGTCTGGATAAACATCGCCGACATGCGGATACCCCGGATCGACAGCGGATAATTGACGAATCCCTCGCTGTCGCCCTGTATGAAGTTGAAGCGCCGCATCTCCTCCTCGGTCAGGGACACGTACGCCACGCCGTACCGATAGTCGGTCACCATCTTGTCGTTCAGCATGTACCCGAGCAGCCGCATCCGTCCCTCCGAAAAATTGTCGTACACGCTGCTGTTGACGTACGGCACGTTCACTCCGCGGTCGATCAGCACCGCTACGGTCCGGAACAGATCGGAAGTCAGGTTGCTGAAACTGAAATTGCCGGTATCGGTCATGATGCCGACATACAGCGCCTCGGCCATCGCCTGGTCGATCGCATCGGTTCCGGCCAGCGCCTCGATCAGCTGATAGACGATATAGGAAGTCGAACAGGAGTGCGTATCGGAAAACTGCACCGTATAACCGTCCACCGGCGGATGCAGGTGATGGTCGATCAGTACGCGCTGGGCCGTCGTATTGGCCGTCGCCGTATCGGTCACCCGGTCGAGCCGGTTGATCTGATTGAAATCCATGCAAAAGATCACGTCCGCCTCGCCGATGAACTTCGCCATCTCCCCGTCCGCATCCTCCTTGAAAACCCCGATATACCCGATATCGGTCATCCATTCGAGAAAATAAGGGTACCGGTTCGGCGCGATGCAGCGCGTCGTATGCCCCAGACGTTCGAGATACGCGCGCCACGCCAGCGCGGCGCCGATCGTATCGCCGTCCGGATTGGTATGTGAAAGAAGCGCCATTTTTTTGGGAGCGCCGCCCAATATCTCCCGCAGTTGATCCAGTTTCTGTTCCGTAATTACCATAAAAATTTTTCTTTTTTTAATCGAACGGCCCGTCCGTTCCTCCCGGAGCCGTAAATATCATCCCCCGTATCCTTCCTTCCGGCTGCGGTTCGCCCGCCGGCGTATAAGGCCCGCGCAGCAGGTCGTCCGCCTTCGACGTCGCGGCGACCGGCGACCCGGCTATGTCCGCCAAGGCATACTGCAATACGAACTCGTCCGGATCGCCCAATTCGAGCATCTGATCCTGATTATCGTCGTCGTCCGCCGGATAATCGGGATCGAAACCGTCCGCGTAATCCGATTCGTAATCGCGGTTGAAAGCCCGGCCGGTAATCGGACGTAAAACGATCCCGTAAACGTTCGACCGGATCTCCGACGATCCTACGTTTTTTCCTTCCGTCGTCGTTCCCACCACCTTCACCGGCATATACGGCCGCAGGTTGTTGATCACCAACTCGCTCGACGAAGCCGTCCACGGGCCGGTCAGCACATAAAGCCGGGCGAGATTCAGGTTGCAGCCGCCCACCTCGCCTTCCGGCAGGAACCGCAGCACCGTCTCGCCGTACAGCGCATGCAGGTCGTCGTTGAAACGTTCGATGCAGAAAACCTGTCCCAGCGCGCTCTGCGGCGCGATCATGCTGCACAGCAACCGACAAGTATTGACGTAACCGCCGCCGTTATAACGAAGATCCAGCACCAGTTCGTTGATATGCTGTCGTTTGAAATCGGTGAATACCGCTTTGAGTTGTTCGTCGTACCGCCCGTCCGACGCCCCGGCAGGCTCCGACAGGAATTCGTTGTATACGAGATAACCGATCCGCCGGGAACCGCGTACGATCAGCGTATCGGTCAGTACCGGAGAGACGTCCAGCGTTTCGGCGGCGTCCATCGAAACGGATTTCTCGTAAACGGTTTGATAAATTTCGAACCCGCCCTGCATCGTTTTTTCCATCCGCTCCACCCACAGCGTGACCGCTCCGCCCCGCCGCAGTACCGACGTGTTGTTCGACCCGATCGGTTTTCCGTCGACCAGACAGATCCAGTCCCCGCGCCGTATTCCGGCTCTATCGGCGGGCGATCCCTTCACCACGAACTGCACCCGGGCCGCCACATACGTTCTGGAATAGTCGGTATAATAGCACTTGTATTCGATCCCGTAAGTGGCGACCTTGCCCGAAACGGCCGTTTTCGACGTTCCGCTACGCTCCATAGACGAGTAAAAATAGTTATCCGTCCCGGTATGTTTCCCGTCGTTGTCGGTCGGACGCGAGGACAACAGTCCGGTGAAAAAGTTTTCGCACGACTGGTTGTAATCGGGAGTTATCGTCTTCGTATAATCGTTATAGAGGTACTGCCGGATCATCTGCGAATAGATCCAGCGGTTGGCGGCGGCATCCGTAGCAGGATCGGACGCTCCCCCTTCCGAAGGGCCTTTGGCACAGGATATCAGCGCCAAACCCGCCAGCACGGCAAACCACCCTTTCAGTCCGTTCATAACTCCGGTTTTAATCCGACAATTCCGTCCCCGGACGCCGACCGCCCGAAGGCAGCCTGATCCGGCATTTTACAAAAATAGTAAATTATCGGCAGATCGTCGCAAAAAATCACTTTTCCTTTCGCCCGTAATAACGACACCACGGAGTCAGGCCGCACTGATCGCATTTGGGTCTACGGGCCTGGCATACGTAACGCCCGTGCAGGATCAGCCAGTGGTGCGCGATCGGGAGCAATTCGGGGGGAATATGTGCCGTCAGCTGATGCTCGGTCTGCAACGGCGTTTTGGCCCCCGTGGTCAGCCCCAACCGGTCGGACACCCGGAACACGTGCGTGTCCACCGGCATCACGGCCTCGTTGAAAACGACGATCCCGATCACGTTGGCCGTCTTGCGCCCCACGCCCGGCAATCGCTGCAACTGATCGAGGTCGGACGGCACCTCTCCGCCGAACTCCGACACCAGCATCCGCGCCATGCCGGCCAGGTTTTTCGCCTTGTTGTTCGGATAAGAAATACTTTTGATATAAGGATAGATCTCCTCGGGCGTCGCTTCGGCCATGCGTTGCGGGGTCGGGAAACGCTCGAACAGCGCCGGAGTAGTCATGTTGACCCGTTTGTCGGTGCACTGCGCCGACAGGATGACCGCCACCAGCAATTGGTACGGGTCTTTGTAGCGCAATTCGCTCTCGGCGACGGGCATATTCTGCTGAAACCATTCCAGGATTCGGGCGTATCGTTCAGTCAGTCTCATGGCAAATCGATTTTAAATAATTCGAAACCGGATAGATTATTCTATGACAATGACAAAGTTACAATATTTTTCCAAGGATCGGAACGAGGATCGCCGTAGCCAGCCCCATCAACCCGATGGCCAACCCGCTGATAGCCCCCTCGACGGCCCCCAGTTCCATCGCGCGGGCCGTTCCGAGCGCATGAGCCGCCGCGCCCATCGCCAGTCCTTTGGCGATCCGGCTTTCGACGCCGACCCGGCGGAGCACCCACGGCCCGACGATGCCGCCGAACACGCCGACCACGATTACCGCCACGGACGTCAGGGCCGGAATCCCGCCCGAGTTGGCCGACACCGACAGCGCGATCGCCGTCGTAACCGACTTCGGTTCGAGCGAAGCGACTACGGCTGGCTCGGCCCCCATCCAACGGGCGATCAACGCGACGCTGACGATCCCCACGGCGCTGCCGACCAGGATCGCCACGACGATCGAAATCACGTTCCCCCGGATGTTGTAAATCTGATCGTGCAGGATATACCCGAGCGCGACGACCGACAATCCCAACAGAAAATCGATCACCTGCGTCTGCCGCATGTAATGCTCGTATTCGATCCCGCTCAGCCGCAAAAAGGCGATCAGCACGACGATCGAAACGAAAATCGGATGCAACAGCGCCCAGTTGACCTTGCGGCGCAACCACATCGCGCCGATGTAAACGCCGACGGTCAGCGTCAGCAAGAACACCTGCGAATCAGCGATCTCCTTTATCATCATCTTCTTTTTTAGACCGTTTTTTCGACTCCAGTTTCTGCTCCACCAGCCCGACCACCGCGATCACCAGCACCGTGCTGACCAACGAAGCCACGATGATGGCCAGCATGTAGCGGCTCAGCAACGTGTAGGACGTGATCAGTCCGACGCCGACCGGAATAAAGAACAACATCATGTTGTCGAGCAGGAACATCGACACCTTTTTCACATGCCCCGGACGCACCCACTTCAGCGACAGCGCACAGAAAAGCAGGATCATCCCGATCACGCTGCCCGGAACGAAATTCCCGATCAGGGCCGCGACGAAGCATCCCAGCAGATAAAACAACAAAATCAGAAATATACCGTACATTTTCAGGAACTAGTCTAAATAAAAATACAATACGCAGAAACCTTTCGGTCGACTTTCATCCGCCTTACCCATTCCATACCGTCCGACGGCCGGCACAGGCCGGACGCGACCCGTCACCCCCGCCGCAACGGGGTCAACTTCGCGAACCGCCGGAGCAGCGTTTTCCGTCCCGCTCCGTCGAACTCGACCGTAATTTTCACGTCGCCCGACCACTCCTCGACCTGCGTCACGCGTCCCGTTCCGAATTTGTCGTGCCGCACCAACATTCCGACCTCGAACTCGTCTCCCGCGCCGGCACTTTCCGCCGGACGGGGAGCGGACGGAATCCGCTGCTCCGGTTCGACCTGCGGGCGGCTGCCCACGCTGCGGAAACGGCTGTCGGGCACGACCGGCGACATCTCCCGGACAGGAGCCGCCGCATGTCGAAACCCTCCCTGCGCAGGACGTTCGGACGAACGTTCCCCGCGGGACTGCTCCCGGCCGGAATAATACGTCCGGGCGTTCCCCGTATAATCCTTGCGCCCGGCTTCCTGTTTCCGGTAACCGCCCCGGCCGCCGTATGCCGTCCGCACCGGAGCGTCGTTCCCTCCTTCCGGCGCCGACAGGTCGTCGGCGTCGAACTGGATGTCGAGAAACTTCGGGTCGATCTCGCCGAGAAAACGGCTGGGCCGGCAAAAAGTCATTTCGCCCCATTTAAAACGCGACTCGGCGAACGAGAGCACCGCTCCCCGTTTGGCCCGCGTCAACGCCACGTAAAACAGCCGGCGCTCCTCTTCGAGCCCCTCCTCGTTGCCGAGGCTCATCATGCTCGGGAACAAGTTCTCTTCCAGTCCCGCCACGTACACGTATTCGAACTCAAGCCCTTTGGCGCCATGCACCGTCATCATCGTCACTTTGTTGCGCTCTTCGGGCTTCTCGTTGTCCATATCGGTCAGCAGCGCAACGTTTTGCAGCCATTCGTCGAGCGTCACGCGCGCCTGCGCGTCGTCGCCCGATTCGGCCGCGATCCGCTTTTGTTCGTCGGTATAGGCCCTGACCGAGTTGATCAGCTCTTCGATATTTTCCAGCGCGCTGACCGCTTCCGGGGTCTGCTGCATTTTGTAGGTTCCGATAATTCCGGAACGGACGGCGATTTCCAGACCGAGCTCGTAAGCTTCGGCCGTGGCCCGCATACCGGACAACTCGCCGATCATCCCCGCAAAAGCGGTCACTTTTTTACCGGCGGCCCCTTTCATCTCCATATCGTCCGACGAAAGCGTGCTGACCGCTTCCCACAGGCTCAGATTCCGTTCCGCCGCGGCTGCCGCAATCCGGTTCACCGTCACGTCGCCGATCCCGCGCGCCGGGGTGTTGATTACCCGGCGGAACGCCTCGTCGTCTTTCGGGTTCACGACCAAGCGCACGTAAGCCAGCAAATCCTTGATCTCCTTGCGTTGGTAGAACGACACGCCGCCGTAGATTTTATAGGGAATGTTTCGCCCGCGGAGCGACTCCTCGAGCGAGCGCGACTGCGCATTGGTACGGTACAGAATCGCTATCTCGCTGTAAGAAAGATCCTTTTCTCGCACCGTCGAAGCGATGTCGCCGGCAATCAGGATCGCCTCCTCCTTATCGGTATAGGCCTTGATCACCTTGATTTTTTCGCCCTGCTCGGCAGTCGAGAAGGAGCGTTTGCGGATCTGCTTCGTATTTTTTTCGATGATACTGTTCGCCGCATCGACGATCGTCTGCGTCGAACGGTAATTCTGTTCGAGCTTGAAAATCCGCGCATCCGGAAAGTCGTTGCGGAACCGCAGGATGTTTTCGATCTTCGCTCCGCGAAACGAGTAGATGCTCTGCGCATCGTCGCCGACGACGCAGACGTTCGAATGCTGCTCGGCCAACCGCCGGATAATCACGTACTGCGCGAAATTGGTATCCTGATACTCATCGACCAGAATGTAGCGGAACTGCGCCTGGTAGCGGGCCAGCACGTCCGGAAAATCTTTGAACAGGATATTCGTATTGAGCAGCAGGTCGTCGAAATCCATCGCCCCGTTCTGCCTGCATTTCTGCACGTAGAGTTTATAAATATCGACGAACTGCGGTCGGCGGCGTTCCCGGTCTTCGGCCTGCAACGAAGCGTTCGCCTCGTAAGCGCCCGGCGTGATCAGGTTGTTCTTCGCCAGCGAGATCCGGGCGGCGATATCGCCGGGCTTGTAAGTCTCGTCGCTGAGATTCATCTCGCGGATGATCTGCTTGACCAGGTTGCGGGCGTCCGACGCGTCGTAGATCGTGTAGGAAGAGGGATAGCCCAGCTTGTCGGCCTCGGCGCGCAGGATGCGCGAGAACAGCGAGTGGAACGTTCCCATCCAGATCCGGCGAGTGGCCTGCGGCGACAGCAACTGCCCGATCCGTTCGCGCATCTCGGCCGCCGCTTTGTTCGTGAAAGTCAGCGCGAGGATCGTATCGGGGGCTACGCCCTGTTCGAGCATATAGGCGATGCGGCAGGTCAACACGCGGGTTTTGCCGGAACCGGCCCCGGCCACGATCAGCGACGGACACCGGAAGTTGACGACGGCCTCGCGCTGCGCATCGTTCAGTTTTTGGATATATTCAGACACAACGATCGACATTATTAACGCCGCAAAGGTAAGCATTAGAATCCGGAAATTTTCGCAAAAACGTCCCTTCGGAGAGCAAATCCCTCCGGCGGACGGCGCGCAAACGACCGCCGAAACGGATAACGGTCTGAAATTTGGCACAAGAGGGCATAAATTAAAAATTTTACAATAAATTTGCGTGTCAATCGTTTAAATCAATGCCCGAAACAGAGAACGGCATACGGATTATACGTAATTTTTCAAGATATGAGTGAAGTAATCAATATCAAGGAACTCAACGAGCGGATCGAGCGCGAAAGCGTCTTCGTCGATACGCTGAACCTGGAGATGAGCAAGGTGATCGTCGGCCAGAAACACCTGGTTGACACGCTGCTGATCGGCCTGCTGTCGAACGGCCACATCCTGTTGGAAGGCGTCCCGGGACTGGCCAAGACGCTGGCCATCACGACGCTGGCGCAGGCCGTGAACGCCCACTTCAGCCGCATCCAGTTCACCCCCGACCTGTTGCCGGCCGACCTGATCGGTACGCTGATATACAGCCAGAAGACCGAAGAGTTTTCGGTGAAGAAGGGGCCGATCTTCGCCAACTTCATCCTGGCCGACGAAATCAACCGCTCCCCGGCCAAAGTGCAGAGCGCGCTGCTCGAAGCAATGCAGGAGCGTCAGGTTACCATCGGGGACACGACCTACAAACTGCCGGAACCGTTCCTCGTACTGGCCACGCAGAACCCGCTCGAACAGGAAGGCACCTACCCGTTGCCCGAAGCGCAGGTCGACCGTTTCATGCTGAAAGCGCGGATCACCTATCCGAAGAAACAAGAAGAACGCGACATCATGCGACTGAACATGCTGGGCGGCGGGCTGCCCAAACCGAACCGGGTCATCGCGCCGGAAGACATTCTGAAAGCCCGCGAGGTGGTCAGCGACGTCTATATGGACGAAAAAATCGAGAAATACATCGTAGACATCATCTTCGCCACGCGCGAACCGTCTGAATACAACATGGCGAGGCTCGCTTCGCTGATCAGCTACGGCGGCTCGCCGCGCGCGAGCATTTCGCTGGCGAAGGCGGCCAAAAGCTACGCCTTCATCAAGCGGCGCGGCTACGTGATCCCCGAGGACGTGCGCGCCGTATGCCACGACGTGCTGCGGCACCGTATCGGACTGACCTACGAAGCTGAGGCCGAAAACGTCTCCACCGAAGAGATCGTCACCGAAATCCTCAACAACGTCGAAGTACCTTAGTCCGTAAACCGTCATGGAGAGCAGCAGCGATATTCTCAAACAGGTCCGCAGGATCGAGATCAAGACGCGGGGGCTGAGCAACGATATCTTCGCCGGCAAATACCACAGCGCTTTCAAAGGGCGCGGTATGGCCTTCAGCGAAGTGCGCGAATACCGCGTGGGCGACGACGTCCGCGATATCGACTGGAACGTCACCGCCCGCAGCCGCCAGCCGCACATCAAGATCTACGAGGAAGAGCGCGAGCTGACGATGATGCTGTTGATCGACGTCAGCGGTTCGCGCATGTTCGGCACGACCGAAAAGCTCAAGAAAAACACGATCACCGAGATCGCCGCCGTGCTGGCCTTTTCCGCCGCGCAGAACAACGACAAGGTGGGCTGCATCTTCTTCAGCGACCGCGTCGAAAAGTTCATCCCGCCGAAAAAGGGCCGCGCGCACGTATTGATGATCATCAAGGAGTTGATCAGCTTCATGCCCGAGAATAACGGCACGGACATTTCCGAAGGGCTGCGCTACCTGACCAATATCCTGAAAAAACGTTCGACGGCCTTCGTACTGTCCGACTTCATGGACACGGCCGACGGTCGCGCCCGGTTCGAAGACGCGCTGAAAATCGCCTCCGGCAAACACGACATGGTCGGAATCCGGGTTTACGACCGCCGCGAACAGCAGCTTCCGGATGTGGGAATCCTCGAACTGAAAGACGCCGAGACGGGCGAAAAAGTGTGGGTCGACACGGCTTCGCGCGCCGTCCGCGACGCCTACGCCCGTAACTGGGAACAGACCAGCGCGCTGATCGATTCGTCGTTGAAACGCTGCCGGGTCGACAACGTGAAGATCGCGACGGGAGAAGACTATGTCACGTCATTGATGAAACTCTTTAAACGCCGGTAACCGGCGCCAAGCTGACAAACCGTATGTTTTACGTTAAAAAAATATTCACCGTAGCTCTGCTGCTGATCGCAGGTTCGCTGTCCGCACAACCGAAAACGCCGTCCGTCGAGGCGCGGTTCTCGGCCGACTCGGTGTTGATCGGCGACCAGTTCCGGCTCGACATCGAGGTCGACAAGGACGTGATGGAGGTCGTCGAATTCCCCGTTTTCGACAGAGGACATCTGGGCGGCGATTCGACCGACATCGAAATACTCGCCGAAGGACCCGTCGATACGTTGAAAACCGACGGACGCCGGATTACGCTGAAAAAATCCTACTTGCTGACCTGTTTCGAAGAGGCCGACTACCGTATCGGAAAGTTCCCGGTGCTTTACATCAATAAAAACATAATCGACACGTTGTGGTCGATGGATTCGCTGCGGATTTTCGTCAATACGCTGTCGGTCGACACGGCCACGCAGACGATCCACGACGTCAAGCTCCCGCTCGAAGTTCCCGTCCGGTTCGGCGAATACGGCGGCTACTTGCTGACGGGTCTGCTCGGGGCCGCGCTGATCGCCCTGGTCGTCTTCCTGCTCGTCAAACGGTTCCGCGGCAAACGGCAGTCCGGCGGCAAACGCGTCCCGGCCGAACCGCCGCACGTAACGGCGATCCGGCAGCTCGAAAAACTGCACTCGCAGAAACTATGGCAAAGCGGGAAACAAAAAGCCTATTACACCGGCATCACCGACATCCTGCGCGAATACCTGAGCACCCGTTACCCGGTCAAAGCGCTGGAAATGACTTCGCAAGAGATCTTGGACAGGATGATCCGCGAATCCTTACCGGAGAAATCGATCAAGCGGCTCAAAGACATCCTGATCACCGCCGATTTCGTAAAATTCGCCAAATTCACACCGGATGCGGATCAGAACGAAACGGTCTACACGGACGCTTACTATTTCATCGAAGAGACCAAAGCGGTCGAGGTGGAACAGCCCGCCGCCGAGATCGAACCGATCAAAACCGAGGAAAAGAAGGAGGACGACGCATGATACGC
Source organism: Candidatus Alistipes pullistercoris (assembly GCF_027665465.1). Taxonomy (NCBI): domain Bacteria; kingdom Pseudomonadati; phylum Bacteroidota; class Bacteroidia; order Bacteroidales; family Rikenellaceae; genus Alistipes; species Candidatus Alistipes pullistercoris. Next base: position 21,682 of record NZ_JAQDED010000011.1, read on the forward strand.
CATACGATCATAACCTGTCTGCTGCTATTGGCGGCCGGGATGGCGGCGGGACAGAAATACCCCGAACGCCGCGACATCCGTTCGGGCAACAAATTTTACGGGAAAGCGGAGTACTCCGAAGCCGAGATCTCCTACCGCAAAGCGCTGGAAAAACAGCCCGATTCCTACGAAGCGAACTTCAACCTGGCCGACGCGCTGTACAAACAGAAACGTTACGACGAAGCGGCCGGACTGAACGAACAACTGGCTGCCGACTCGGCCCGTCTGGACAACGCGGCTTCGGCCTATTTCAACCAGGGAAACGCCCTGTTCCAGCAGCGCAAACTGCAGGAAGCCCTCGAAGCGTACAAAAACTCGCTGCGGTTGAATCCGGCCGATATGGAAGCAAAGTTCAACTACGCCTACACAAAAAAACTGCTCGACAAAGACAAAAACGATCAGAACAAGAACGATCAAAACAAGGACCAGAACAAGGACAACCGGAACGACCAAAATAAAAACGATAAAAACGATCCGAACCAAAATCCGGATAAAGACCAAAACAAAGACAATCCGGATAATAATCAAAACGGCAACGATCCCGACAAACAGGATCAGCAGCCTCCGTCCGGCGGACAGCAACCGCCGCAGGGGAGCATGAGCCGCGAAGAAGCCGAGCGGATGCTCGACGCCGTCCAGGGTAGCGAGGACAAGACAAAGAAGAAAGTGGACGAAAAGAAGGCGGTGACCGTCGGAAACTCGGGAAAAAACTGGTAGGGCCGTCCGGTGAAAAAATCTGTTTAAATCAGCAATCGACGTGGTGGACATAACAAAATTCGCGAATCCCAAATTATTATGGCTGTTGCTGCTGCTGCTGCCGATGGTCGCCTATTACATCTACCGGATGCGGCAGGGGAAGGCTACGATGCGGATATCGACCGTAGCCGGCGTACGGCGGCTTCCGCACGGGCCCAAATACTACCTGCAGCACCTGCCGTTCGTTCTGAGATGCCTGGCGACGGCGCTGCTGATCGTGGCGCTGGCCCGCCCGCAAAGCACATCGAAAAACACCAGCAGCTCGACCGAGGGGATCGACATCGTGCTGGCGCTCGACATCTCCGGCAGTATGCTGGCAAGGGATTTCCAGCCCGACCGGATCTCGGCCGCGAAAGAGATGGCCGCCAATTTCATCATGGACCGTCCGAACGACCGGATCGGCCTGGTGGTATTCGCCGGCGAAAGCTTTACGCAGAGTCCGCTGACCACCGACAAAGCCTCGCTGGTCAATATCCTCGGCACCGTCAAAAGCGGCATCATCGAAGACGGCACGGCAATCGGCAACGGGCTCGGCACAGCGGTCAACCGGCTGCGCGAGAGCTCGGCCAAAAGCAAGGTGGTGATCCTGCTCACGGACGGCGTCAACAACAGCGGGCAGATCGCTCCGCTGACCGCGGCCGATATCGCCCAAACGCTCGGCATCCGTGTCTACACGATCGGCGTCGGCAGCGAAGGGACGGCTCCATACCCGGCGCTCGACATGTGGGGCAACATCAGCTACGTACCGATGAAAGTCGAGATCGACGAAAAAATGCTGACCCAAATCGCCGAAAAAACGGGCGGCAAATATTTCCGGGCGACCGACAACAACAAACTGCGCGACATCTACGAAGAGATCAACCAAATGGAAAAAAGCCGCGTGGAGGTGGAAAACGTCACCCGTTATTACGAACGGTTCGCCCTTTTCGCGCTGGCCGCGCTCGCGTTGCTGGTTTGCGAAATGTTGATCCGTAAACTGTGGCTGCGCCAGATTCCGTAAAACCGTACGACTATGTTCAGATTTGCAACACCCGAATATTTCTACCTGCTGATCCTCGTCCCCGTGCTGATCGGCGTCTACTGGTACTCAGTACGCGTCCGGCGACGGGCGTTGGAACGCTTCGGCGACCCGGAAACCATCCGGGGACTGATGCCGGAGGCCTCTCCGAAACGGGTACGCACCAAGTTCACGATCTTCGCGCTGGCGCTGGTCTTCATCGTCATCGGCCTGGCGCGACCGCAGTTCGGTTCCAAGCTGAAAGAGGTCACGCGCACGGGGATCGAAATGATGCTGGCGGTCGACGTATCGAACAGCATGTTGGCGCAGGATTTCGAACCGAATCGACTCGAACGCACCAAATTCGCGATCGACCGGCTGATCGAACAGCTTCATCAGGATAAAATCGGACTGATCGTATTCGCCGGCGATGCCTATATGCAGCTTCCGATCACCTCCGATTACGTCATCGCCCGCACGTTTGCGAACAACATCTCCCCGACCATGGTTTCGAGACAGGGAACGGCCATCGGCGCGGCCATCGACCTGGCGTCCCAATCGTTTTCGTCGGGTAGCGACGGCAGCCGCGTCATCGTCATCATCTCGGACGGCGAGAACCACGAAGACGACGCCATTGCCGCAGCAAAGGCCGCCGCCGAAAAGGGGATCAAGATCTATACGATCGGCATCGGAAGTCCGGAAGGCGCCCCGATCCCGATCGACGGGAATTTCATCAAGGACGAAAAAGGAAACATGGTCGTATCGAAACTCGACGAAGCGACGCTCGAACAGATCGCCCTGTCGACCGGAGGCGCTTACATCCGCGCCACGAACCGCAGCCTCGGACTCGACGAAATCGTCAAGAAGATCAACGAAGTCGAGAAAAAACAACTATCGTCCAGCGTTTTCGAAGATTTCAACGAACAATACCAATACCTGATCGGAATCGGACTGCTGCTGCTACTGATCGAATTCGTCATGCTCGAACGGAAAAGCCGTATCCTGAGCCGCTTGAATATTTTCCGAAAACAATAAAGCCCTCCGGGAAGCATTATTTTTCCTGGACGGTCGATCCGTCGGTAAAACCGGCAAAATTCGAAAGGATTTTCGCCGGCTTTTCGGTTTCTCCCGTCTTCCAAAATCCGCTTCCCGGGCACTGTATCCGATTCAGAATATCGACATACCAAACAACCCGGACAAAAATGTATAAAATTACTTTTTAGGCGATTTTTTTCGCGGGCGCACATGAATCTCATGGAAAATCAAGTAAATTTGCAGAATATTCGATTTTATTCAGAAAACTAAACCCGACGACAGATGCCGGTACGCTACTTCAAATACGACCAACCTTTCGCGCTCGAAAACGGAGAGAAGCTTCCCGAGCTGACCATCGCCTACCACACGTTCGGAACGTTCAAAGGGAACAACGCGGTCTGGGTCTGCCACGCGCTGACAGCCAACTCGGACGTAGCCGACTGGTGGCCGCATACGGTCGAACAGGGCCGGTTTCTCGACCCGAAGCGTTATTTCATCGTCTGCGCGAACATCATCGGCTCGCATTACGGATCGACCGGTCCGTTGAGCATCGATCCCGCGACCGGGAAGCCGTACTACGGCACATTCCCCTTCATCACGGTACGCGACATGGTCAACGCCCATTTTCTGCTGGCCGACCACCTCGGCATCGCATCGGCTCACGCCGTCGTCGGCAGTTCGATCGGCGGATTCCAGGCCCTCGAAATGGCGCTGACGCGACCGAACTTCGCCCGAAAACTGGTATTGATCGCAACGGCGGCCCGCAGCCAGCCGTGGGCCATCGCTTTCAACGAATCGCAGCGCATGGCCATCGAAACGGACGCCAGTTTCGGACAGGAAGACCCTGAAGCCGGGAAAAAGGGTATGCGGGTTTCCCGGTCGATCGGTCTGCTCAGCTACCGCGGTTCGTCGGCTTACAACGCCACGCAGCAGGAAAACGACAACCTGTACAAAATAGCCGGATTCCGGGCGACGACCTACCAGCAATACCAGGGTGACAAACTGTGCCGCCGTTTCGACGCCTACTCCTACTACCGCCTGACGCAGGCTTTCGACTCGCACAACGTCGGACGCTACCGCGGCGGCATCGAAAGCGCGCTCGGATCGGTCGCGAGCCCGACGATGGTCGTGGGAATTTCGTCGGACATGATCTTTCCCGTCTCGGAACAGGTCTTCCTGTACCGTCACATCCCGCAATGCCAGCTACGGCTGATCGACTCGCCGTTCGGCCACGACGGGTTCCTGGTCGAATACGACAAGCTGAACGCGCTGCTCAAACCGTTCATCGGTACGCCGACGGCCCGGTAACATCCCGTTATTTTCACCGGGAATGTTGCTTTTCGGCATTTTTTTTTCGATATTGCCGCAACCCGGATCAAATCGGAATACCTAAAATATTTAACCAAACTGATATGAAACTTTCTACTTTTTGCCGGATTCCGGCCCGCCGCATTGCGAAAACAGGCATCTGCACCCTCTCCGTACTACTGGGAACGGGACTTTTCGTATCGGCGCAAACCGTTACGGACCGGTTCGCGCCGCTTCCGGCAGGCGCCGTCCGGCTGACCAATTTTCTCGAAAACGACATCCGGAACTCGATCGAACATTGGAACAAAGGCGAACTGCCCTACCGCGAATTCGTGGAATTTTTCCGTTCCCAGGCTGCGCCCCAATTCGCCCTCGGCGAAATGTGGGGCAAAGCGGTGCGCTCGGGCTGCATGTTTTACCGATACACCCAGGACCCGGAACTCAAAAGCATCCTGAAGGCGACGGTCGAAGACCTGCTTTCGGTACAGAATCCCAACGGCAGTATCAGCTGTACGCCCGAAGAGCAGCAGCCCGGCGGGGAGAACGGCGACCTGTGGGAGCGCAAGTACGTCATGCTCGGACTGGATGAATACTATCGCTGGGTCGAACAGAACCCCGCCGTACTGGAGGCGTTGAAAAAACACGCCGACTGCCTCATCGCGCAAATAGGACATGCGCCCAAGACGGAAATCGTCGATCTGGGCTGGAGCGCCACCAACATCGGCCACGAAGCGTGCCACATCGAATCCAGCACGCTGCTGGAACCCTTCATGCGGCTGTACAACTGGACCGGCGAGCAACGGTACCTGGACTTCGCCTCGTACATCGTCGAATCGGGCGGAACCAAGCATTTCGATCTGATCCAGCAAGCCTGCGACAACACTCTCCCTTACAAGATGAGCGGCCATTACCCCAAGGCGTACGAAATGATGTCGATGTTCGAAGGGGTCGTAGAATACTACCGGGCAACGGGCGACGAGCGCTGCAAACAAGCATTCATGAACCTGTACGACAACATCCGGAAAAACGAACTCACCATCATCGGCAACGCCGGGGCCGATCAGCCCTACCACCCCTACGTCGCCGGGGAGGCGTGGGGCAACACCGCTTTCGAACAAACCAACCCCGACATCACCCGCATGATGGAGACCTGCGTGGGGGTAACCTGGCTGAAATTCTGCTCCCAGATCATGCGCCTGACCGGCGATCCCTCGCCCGTGGACGAGATCGAAAAATACGTCTATAACGGCCTGCTCGGGGCGATGAAACCTTCGGGCGACGGGTTCAGTTACGTGAATCTGCTGAACGGCAACAAGGTCGTCAATTACGGCTGGGGCTGGCATTTCGGCGATTTTTACGTCACCTGTTGCAACCTCAACGGTCCGATGGGACTGGCCTACATTCCGTACGTAGCCGTCATGGAAGACGATCGGGGGCCGATCGTCAATCTGTACAATGCGAGCGAAATCGACATGACGACGCCCCGTAAACGCCCGCTGAAACTCTCCCTCGAAACGGATTTCCCGCTGACCGGCAACGTGATCATCGAAGTCACGCCCGAAAAGAAAGAAGAATTCACCCTAAAATTGCGCATTCCTTCCTGGAGCGCGAATACCGTCGTCAAAGTGAACGGAAAGACGCAGGAAGTCGCGCCGGGCACCTACGCCGAATTGACGCGCAAATGGCAGGCCGGCGACCGCATCGAGGTCGCTTTCGACATGACCTGCCGCGTCATCGACGCGCCGCACGGCAGCAACCGCAAAGGAGATAATTTCCAGGCGGTCGTCTGGGGCCCGATCGTACTGGCCCGCGACCAGAACATCGATCCCGATTACGACAAGCCGGTACGGATAATCGCCGACGAAAACGGAATCGTCAAAATCAAAAAAGTGAACCCGACCCTGCCGACCACACGAATAGAGTTTGCGGTTCCGACCGCCGACGGCGAGATCCGGATGACCGACTACGCCTCGGTCAACGGATGGGAGGGAGCCAAAATATGCACCTGGCTGCCGGTAAAAACGGAATAGACGGCCGGATTCATCCAAAAAGCGGAGATACACGGACGAACGCGTTCATGTGTTTTCCAATCGAACGCACGATCCTCCCGGCAAGACGCTCCAGTCTGTCCGGACGACATACGGAAACGAATCAGGCGACGGGAAACTCTGAAATTCCGTCGCCTGATTCGTATTCATTCCGGAAATCTGACAATCCGGAAATTTCGCCGGGCGGCAGTCAGGCCTATGCTCCCGGACGCACTTCGTTCGTCAGTCTCCGCCCGTCCGAGAAATCGCGGACATTTTGCAGGGTCGTATGCGCAATGTTATCCAGCGCCTCACGGGTGAAAAATCCCTGGTGCGAGGTCACGATCACATTGTTGAACGACAACAGGCGCGCCAGCATATCGTCGCCCATGATCCGGTCGGAAGTATCCTCGTAAAAGTAAGCCGCTTCCTCCTCGTAAACGTCGAGACCGGCCGAACCGATCTTTTTCTTTTTCAGCCCCTCGATCAAAGCCTCCGTATGGATCAGTTGTCCCCGCCCCGTATTAATGAGCATCATCCCTTCTTTCATCTGATCGATGGCTTTTTCATTGATCATATACCGGGTCTGCTCGGTCAGGGGACAATGCAGCGAAATGATGTCCGATTGCCGGAACAACTGTTCGAGCGGCACGTACTCCACTCCTTCGTTCGCCGCGAACTCCCGGTCGGGATAAAGGTCGTACGCCAGTATATTCAACCCGAAACCCTTTAATATGCGGATCAACACCTTCGCTATTTGGCCCGTTCCGACGATTCCGGCCGTTTTTCCGTGCATATCGAACCCCAACAGGCCGTGCAATGAGAAATTACCGTCGCGCGTACGCCAGTAGGCGCGGTGGATCTTGCGGTTGAGCGCCAGCATCAACGCTACGGCATATTCGGCCACGGCATAAGGCGAATAGGCCGGCACGCGCACCACCGGAATGCGGTGCCTTGCCGCGGCATTCAAATCCACGTTGTTGAAACCCGCGCAACGCAATGCGATCAGCTTCACTCCCATGGCGGCAAGCCGGCCGATGGTTTCGGCATCGGCCGTATCGTTCACGAAAATACACACGACGTCGGTATCCTGCGCCAGAGCCACATTATTGAGATTCAAATGGCTCCGGTGGTAGTTGAACTCGAATCCGAAGGCGGCATTGGCCCGGTCGAACGAATCCCGGTCGTAAGGCTGTGTTCCGAAAAATGTTATTTTCATTTGTATTTTTTTAATGTATCGGTTTTGACAAAACAGTCGTTCTACTTTTCACGATTATGGTGAATCATAACAAATATCATGAAAATCTTCCGCGCAGCGCTTTAAATTTAACCGCATTTTCCACAATACCGCAGAATTACCCCATGTATCCAACGGCTGAAAGCCGACGGAGCAGATTCGAAATATAAAACCGGCTGGTAAAACGGTCTATCCGTCACGGTCTGCCGTCGGCTTTATCAGTAAAACCGTGAAAAGCGGAGACGATCTTACCGCCCCTTGCGTCGAATGATTTCGGCCGGCATGTCCTTTTGAAAAAACGGGCCGCAAAAAACAAAATATCAAACGTTTCGACCGTTTTTTAGTATTTTGTTTATTTTTTTGGCAGGAAATATGGTGAAATTGCCGGGAAGAGGGTTACTTTTGTATTCATTTTGAAAAGACCGGAACCGGCGAAAGACGCATCCCGAAGCGGACGGGTCCGCAACCGGATTCGAAAAACAGTCATAAAACGATAAAACCGATGAAATATCCCGAATCAGTAAATATCCTTTTATTGGGCTCAGGGGGCCGTGAACATGCCTTTGCATGGAAAATCGCTCAAAGCAAGCGGCTGGCGCGGCTGTATATCGCTCCGGGGAACGCAGGCACCGCCGTATGCGGGACGAACGTGGACATCAATCCGGTCAATTTCGCGGCCGTCAAACAGTTCGTGCTGTCGAACAACATCAACATGGTCGTCGTCGGCCCGGAAGAACCGCTGGTAAAAGGGATTTACGATTTTTTCAAGGAAGACCATCAGATCAGCAACATCCCCGTGATCGGCCCGTCGACGGTCGGGGCGCGGCTCGAAGGGAGTAAGGATTTCGCCAAGGATTTCATGATCCGCCACCGTATTCCGACGGCCGCCTACCGTAGTTTCACAAAGAAAAACGCCGACGAAGCCAAAGCCTTTCTCGAAACGCTGAAAGCGCCTTACGTGCTGAAAGCCGACGGACTGGCCGCCGGAAAAGGAGTGCTGATCGTCGATTCGCTCGAAACGGCGAAAGCCGAGCTGGATACGATGCTCAACGGGCGTTTCGGGCACGCCGGCGACACGGTCGTGATCGAAGAGTTCCTGTCGGGAATCGAATGTTCGGTTTTCGTAGCCACCGACGGCAAGAATTTCAGCGTGCTGCCCGTCGCAAAAGATTACAAGCGGATCGGCGTCGGGGACACCGGCCCGAACACCGGCGGCATGGGGGCCGTATCGCCGGTTCCGTTCGCCGACGCAAAATTTATGGACAAGGTCGTATCGACCATCGTCGAACCGACCGTCAAAGGGCTCTCTGCCGATAAGATCGACTACAAAGGATTTATTTTCATCGGATTGATGAACGTGCAAGGCGATCCTTATGTGATCGAATACAACGTCCGCATGGGCGATCCCGAAACCGAAGCGGTGCTGCCGCGCATCGAATCGGACATCGTCGAACTGTTCCAGGGCATCGCTTACGGCGGACTCGACCAATACGAACTGAAAATCACCCCGGCGACCGCCGCCACAGTGGTCTGCGTATCCGGCGGCTACCCGGGCGACTATGCCAAAGGCATGGAAATCAAAGGACTCGGCAACACGGCAGACAGCATCGTCTTCCATGCGGGAACCACGGCCAAAGGCGGCAAAACGTTTACGGCAGGCGGGCGCGTGCTGGCCGTCACGTCGTTCGGCGACAACATTACGGACGCCGTCGGCAAATCCTACAAAACGATCGAAGGAATCGGCTACGAAGGGAAATACTACCGCACGGACATCGGAAAAGACCTGCTGTAACGGCAGGGGAAGGCCATGGGAGAGATCACCCGCCTGAACCTGAGTTGGACGCTGCTGTTCTTCGGACTGTTCCTGGGGCTTTTTTGGGGACGGTCGGAGTTGCTACCGACAGCGGCGGGCGGCGCCGATATGCCGCTGGGATCGTTGCTGAACCGGTTCTCCGCGACATATCCGATTGCGGCGAAAACGCTGGCTGCCGTACTGCTTTTCCTGAACAGCATCCTGTTGCTGCGGATCGTCTCCCGCAACATGATCCTGACCGACCGGAGCTACATGCCGATCATCGTCTACCTGCTCGTCGCTGCCGGTTGCGGTTTCGGCAGCTCGGCGCTCGGCGCCATAACCGTTTCGCTGCTGGCAGTCTGCTCGTTCGATCAGATGTTGGGTTCGTTCCGGAGAGCCGTCCAATACGGAAAGCTATTCAATGCGGCGCTGCTGGCCGGTCTTGCACCCCTGGTCTGGTCGCACGCCGTCGTTTATGCGTTTCTGCTGCCCGTTTCGTTGATCCTGTTCAAAAAAGGCGGCCGCGAATGGATCGTGGCATGGGTCGGCTTTTTGTTGCCGTGGGCGATCTGCTCGTACGTCTACTGGGGAATGGGGTATCCATTCGGCCACGTAACCGGCCTGCTCGCCGGGAACCTCGGGAACCTGCTTGCCGGCGGAGATTTCCCCGACGTCCTGCGCCATCCGGAACTGCCGGTCTTCTGGGGAATGTGCCTGACGACCGTCGTGCTTTCGCTGATCTCGTTTATCCGGCGCTCGGACACGATCCGCACACGGGCCTATAAATCCTACATCTACTTTCTGTGGATTCTGCTCTTCTCGGCGGTACCGTTCGCTTTTCCGGGCCGGTCGGTACAGGATTTCCCGATGATCGCCGTCCCTTTGGCAATCATCATCCCGCCCTATTTCATCCGCTACCGGGGCTGGATTCCCGGCCTGATCTATTTCGCGCTGATCGGCAGCATCGTTTTTTACAACCTCGCTCCGGCATTACTTCCCTGACCGTTTTTTCCGGCGATCCGCAACGGGACATATCACACGCAGCGCCCCGGCCTCGCAGGTAATATGCACCGGGAAGCGCGGCCCGGGCTGTCCGTCGATGTCGGTCGACTCCTCGCTGTACGAATACAACGTCACGTCGTCGCTCTTGAAATACACCACGCCCGGAGGGTAGCTGCCATTGTTGCGCTTGATGAAATGAAAAATCGTCCGGATCGTCTCGATCGGGCTGTCGCCCTTGATAACGATCACGTCGAGCAGGCCGTCGTCCGGCTCGGACAAGTAAGCGAAACGCATCTGCCCGGCGGTGCGTCCGTTGAATACGAAAAAGATCAGCGAAGAACCTTCGTAATTCCCGTGCGCCGACTCGATCGAAATATGCATTTTACGGAAATTCGGCAGTTCGCCCAGCCCGCCGAAATAGTAGGCCAGTTTCCCGAACGTGTTTTTCAGGATCGTCGGCGTTTTCTGCGAAACGTCGGTAAACAGCCCACAACTAAACACGTTGACGAAGTATTCGTCGTTGGCGCGCCCCAGATCCATGGTTCTGATCTCCCCGTTCAGGATCCGGCGACAGGCTTTCGCCAGATCGGACGGCACTCCGAGCACATGGGCGAAATCGTTGGCCGTCCCGGTCGGAAGCACCGCCACCGGAACGTCGAGCCCGCGCCGCTTCATCACGTTCACCACGTAATTGACCGTTCCGTCGCCGCCGGCGATCAGCGCGTGGTGGTAGCTCTGATCGACCCCGTCGAACATGTCGGTCTCCTCGGTATCCCCGAAACAAAGCCGGTACGGCACGACCGTATAACCGTGCCCCTGGTAAATCTCGATGATGTGGTCGAGCCACTCCGAAATCACGGTTTCTCCGGACTTGGGATTATAAATGAATCTGACTTTCTGCATCTTTTTTCACGTTTCTGAACCATAATGATATCGTCATTGCCGGGTCGACGCCTGCCGGGCGATCATCGCCTCCATTCCGGGAGTAAGATAGGTCTGATAGTTTCCCCGGTCGTCCGAATAGATCAGGTAAGCGTGCAACTCCGGATGCCCGGCCAGGAACTCCTTGCTTTTTTCGAGGCCGAGGATCATACAAACCGTGCCGTAAGCGTCGGCCAACGTCGCGGTAGGCCCCACGACCGTTACCGACAGCAGGTTGCTGATGATCGGCTCGCCGGTTCGGGCATTGATCGTATGCACGATCTTACGGCCTTTGTCGTCGGTATAGAATTTCCGGTAATTGCCCGAAGTGGCGAGTCCCTGCCCGCTGAGTCCGATCACCGTCTCCAGGTCGGCCCCCGGCAGCACGTTCCCTTCGGCCGGACGGTCGATTCCGACGCGCCAGGGTTTCCCTTCGGCATTCGACCCCCGACAGAAAATCTCTCCCCCCACTTCGACGATATAATCCGTCAGACCGAGGCTGTCGAAATAGGCGGCGATATAGTCCGAAGTCGCTCCTTGCGCAATCGAATTCAGGTCGAGCTGCATCCGCGGATCTTCTTTCCGCAACCGGCCGCCATCGACCGCGATTTTCCGATACCCGACGAATCGCAACAGCGAATCGACGTTCGGCTGCTGCACGACCGAATCGCCTGCAAACCCGTAAGCCGCCGTAAGCGGTTTGACCGTGATGTCGTATGCGCCGTCCGTCTCGCGGCTCAGCCGCTCGGCTTCGGCGATGCAATCCGCAATGAACGCATCCACCGAATCGGTCTCGTTGCGGTTCAGGCGGCTGAGCCGCGAATCGGGATTGAACAGCGACATCGAATTGTCGATCTCACGCAACAGACTGTCCACCTGACCTTTCAAATCTACCGGCCGGTCGCTTTTTATCACGATATGATAAGTTCCCCCCTGTGCGAAACCGTCGATTACGGTTACCTGATTGTCTTTCTTCACTCCGCCGCATGCGGCCACAGCCAGCGCAACAATCCCGAGCAAACCAATTTTAAATTTCATTATCAGCGTTTTAACATTCGAACATCGCACAAATTTATTTATTTTCCACAATATACGAATTATTTTTTATTACTTTGCAGGACAAATCAAGGAAGGAAGACGGGGGTGCCGCAGAACCGGCGGCTGAGATCAAACCCCAACACCTGATACGGTTAATACCGTCGGAGGGAGTTTTTCCAAAGGATAGCGCATTCGCCGCCTCTCTTTCTGCAAATCGTTTTTCGTATGGAAATATTTCTGAACGGAGTGAAAACCCCGACGCAGGCGTCGACCCTTTCGGAATTGATCGCAGAACAGTCGATCGCTACCGCCGGGCTGGCCGTCGCCATCGGGCTCCGCGTAATCCGCCGCGACGAGTGGGATGCTACGCCGGTCGCCGACCAGGCCGAAATCACGCTGATCCGCGCCACACAGGGAGGATAGAACAATGGTTGCAGATATTTTCCCGGAATCTCCGATCCTGATCACGCTGCCCCGTATTCTGAAAAACGAGGCGGAGACGCTGGCCGCACTGTGCGGCGCAGGAGTTTCCGTCATCCATATCCGCAAGCCGGAGGCGTCCGAACCGGAAATCGAAGAGTTGCTGAAAACGTTGCAGGCCCTCGGCGCGGACATGTCGCGGCTGACGATTCACTACAACGAACCGCTGGCCCGCAAATACGGGCTCGGAGGCGTGCACCTGCGCATCGAAGAACTGCTTGCCGGAGCCGGCGAAGGGCTGCGGCGGAGCTGTTCGGCGCACGGCTGGACGGAAGCGGAACGCGCGGCGACAGACGCGGACTACGTATTTCTGAGCCCGCTGTTCGATTCGATCTCGAAGCCGGGCTACCACAGCGCGATTGACCCGGCGGAAGCCGCCGAACGGTTACGGCGCCGCAAAGGGAGGATCGTCGCGCTCGGCGGGATCCGTCCGGCGAACATCGCACGGGTAAGGCGGATCGGATTCGACGGGGCCGCCGTACTCGGGGCCGCATGGAGCGCGGACGAAAAGGCTGTCAATACCGAACGCACCCTGAAAAATTACCATATCCTAAACCGCAAATGGAAAGCGGCCGGAGGAACGCTACAACTGATCTCGGACGGCGACCTCTCCGTCGCCGCGCAATTCCTCGACGCGGGCGGACGCTGGATCCAACTGCGGATGAAAGACGCCTCCGCAGAGGTTATCGTCTGCCGGGGCAAAGAGATGCTCGCCCTGTGCCGGAAACGCCGGGCCGTGCTCGTCGTCAACGATGCGCCGCAACTGGCGGTCGCGATCGGCGCCGACGGCGTGCACCTCGGTCAAGCCGATATGCCGCCCATCGAAGCGAGGCGGATTATCGGCGACGGAGCGGTTATCGGTTCGACGGCCAACACCTTCGAACAGATCGCAGCGCGCAACGACGGCGAAACCGACTACGTCGGACTGGGACCCTTCCGTTTCACGACAACCAAGAAAAACCTGTCGCCGGTGCTCGGCACGGAGGGTTACCGCACGATCCTCGGACGTATGCGGACGGAAAATATCCCCCTGCCGGTCGTGGCGATCGGCGGCATCGAACTGCCGGATATACCGCAGATCATGCGGACGGGGGTCGACGGGATCGCCCTCAGCGGAGCGATCGCCCGCGCGGACTCGCCCGCCACGACGACCGCGAATTTTCTGAACGCAATCCGGAACGCATGAACCGCAGGCCGGGCCGACAGATAACAAAACAATACGTTATTATAAAACAATGGAAAATTTAATTATCGGAAACAAAACGTTTCACTCGCGGCTCTTCGTCGGAACCGGGAAGTTTTCATCCGCGGAACTGATGGGCAAAGCCACCGCCGCCAGCGGCAGCGAACTGGTAACCGTCGCGCTGAAACGAGTAGAACTCGAAAACCCGCAGGACGACATGCTCAGTCACCTGCACCTGCCGGGAGTCAACCTGCTGCCGAACACATCGGGGGTACGCAATGCCAAAGAAGCGGTTTTCGCCGCGCAGATGGCGCGCGAAGCGCTCGGGACGAACTGGATCAAACTCGAAATCCATCCCGATCCTCGCTACCTGCTGCCCGACCCGATCGAAACGCTGGCCGCGGCCGAACAGCTCGTAAAAGACGGCTTCATCGTGATGCCGTACATCAACGCCGACCCGGTACTGTGCAAACGGCTCGAAGAGGTAGGCACGGCCTGCGTCATGCCTCTGGGCGCCCCGATCGGATCGAACCGGGGACTGAAAACCCGCGACCTGCTGAGAATCATCATCGAACAGAGCAACGTCCCGGTCGTCGTCGACGCCGGAATCGGCGCTCCGTCGCACGCCGCCGAAGCGATGGAGATGGGCGCGTCGGCCGTACTGGTCAACACCGCAATCGCCGTAGCGCAGGACCCGGTACAAATGGCCGTCGCTTTCAAAATGGCCGTCGAAGCCGGACGCATGGCATACGAGGCGCAGCTCGCGCCGCAAACGACCGCCGCATCGGCCACCAGCCCGTTAAACCCGTTTTTGGAAGGCATTAAAGGTCTGCAACAATGAGTTATTACGACATCATTCTCCAGTACGACTGGGAAACCACGCGGCGTAAGATCTACGCCTCGACCGAGGCCGACGTAGAACGCGCCCTGAGTCACGACCGCCCGTCGATGGACGACTTCGCGGCGCTCGTTTCCCCCGCGGCGGACAAGTACCTGAACGAAATGGCCGCCAAAAGCTACCGCATCACTCGCCGCCGTTTCGGCAACACGATGCAACTGTACATCCCGCTCTACCTCGCGAATATTTGCCAGAACCACTGCGTTTACTGCGGTTTCAACTGCACGAACAAGATCCACCGCGCGATCCTCACGCCGGACGAAATCCACGCCGAATGCCAGGCCATCAAAAAAGATCCGTTCGAACACATCTTGCTGGTGACGGGCGAAGCGCCGCGCTCATCGAGCGTACAATACATGGCCGATTCGATGGAGATCGTCAAACAGTATTTCCAGCAGATCTCGCTCGAAGTGCAGCCGCTCGAAACGGACGAATACCGGATGCTGATGGACCACGGCCTGCATTCGGTCTACGTCTATCAGGAGACCTACAACCGCGAACGCTATCCGGTCTACCACCTGCGCGGCCGCAAAGCCGACTACCGCTACCGGCTCGAAACGCCCGACCGGTTGTGCGAAGCCGGGGTGTACAAGGTCGGCGTCGGCAACCTGATCGGCCTCGAGGACTGGCGCACCGAAGCGTTCTTCACGGCATTGCACGTCCGTTACCTCGAAAACCGTTACTGGAGGCAGAAATACTCGATCGCCTTCCCGCGGCTGCGCCCTTATTTCGGCGAGGACGGGTTCAATCCCGAACACCCGACCACCGAACGCAACCTGCTGCAACTGATCTGCGCCTACCGGTTGCTGAGCGAAGACGTCGAACTGTCGATCTCGACGCGCGAAAGCGCCGCCTGCCGCGACACGGTGCTGCCGTTCGGCGTGACGGTCATCAGCGCCGGTTCGAAAACCACGCCGGGCGGTTATGCGCACCCGACGCAGGAGCTCGAACAGTGGGCCATCAACGACGATCGCACGCCGACCGAGGTGTTCGACGCGGTCCGGGCCAAAGGGTTCGAACCGGTATGGAAAGACTGGTCGGGCTTTATGCAGGAAGCCAATATTCCCGCTTAAGACACGAAAACGTAAACCGCAGCCGGAAACAGGGAGCCTTCGGCAAACCGGCCTACCTGTTTCCGGTTGTTTTTAATAACGACAAATTATGCGTATTCTGATCCAGCGAGTACGACGCGCCTCGGTAACGATCGGGGAACAAACCCATTGCGCTATCGGCAACGGGCTGCTCGTCCTGGTCGGCATCGAAGAGGCCGACAACGACGAAGATATCGCATGGCTGACCGGAAAATTGACAAAACTTCGTATATTTGCCGACGAATCCGGCGCGATGAACCGGTCGGCAGAGGCAACCGGGGCCGACATACTGATCGTCAGCCAGTTTACGCTGTATGCACAGACCAAAAAAGGAAACCGGCCGTCGTACATACGGGCTGCACGTCCCGAAACGGCGATCCCGCTGTACGAACGGTTCGTCGAATCGGTCGAACGGGCGATGGGACACCGGATCGAAACGGGAGTCTTCGGCGCCGATATGCAGGTGGAACTGGTCAACGACGGTCCGGTAACCATCTGGATCGACTCCAAAAACCGGGAATAAGTTAATACGCGAAAACTATGACTATCAAAGAGGCTCAGGAACTGATCGAAACCTGGACGGCGAAAAACAACGTCCGCAACAACGAACTGACCAACATGGCGCTGCTGACCGAAGAGATCGGCAAACTGACCCGCGTGATGGTGCGCCGTTTCAACGATCACGCCAATGAGCCGAATTTCCGGTACGAGGTTTCGGACGAGATCGGCGATATCCTGTGGGCGTTGGTGAACGTCGCCAACCAGACGGGCGTCGACCTGACCGTATCGCTGATCAACGCCCTCGAACGTAAAAGCAACCAGCAGAGCCACCTGTCCTCTCCGAAGAAAAAATAAATCCGTCGGTTACGCAACGGCGCGAAACTTCCTTTCTCAATTTTGAAACCGCCTGTTTTTCCGACAGTCTTTTATTAAATATCCGCCGCATATCCGGTCAAAACAGCATCATCCGTACACCGGCCGGCAAGCCCCGCGACAAACAATCACATTTCAACAATACACACCCTATTTTCAAAAAACGAACAGTCTTCGTATTAAAAACAATATTTTCTTAACTTTGAGAAGCGCACAGCCATGTACTTTGAAAATATTGATTACGAAAGCCTTTATACTATCGCTCGTCGCACTGGGCTGGACGGTCGCGCTGCAAGCACAGAACTTTCAGGTTCAAGCCGTTTCAGGAGAAAAGAAACTCAGCTATGCCTACATTTATCTCAACGGCAGGGTGTGCGGGATCGCCGATCAGGACGGCGCGTTCAATATTCCCCATAGCAAATTGCACATCGGCGATACGATTCCGGCAAGTTATGTCGGAGCCCGGCCCGCTTTCGCGGTCTACACAAAAGAATTGGCCGGCGAATCCGAATGTACGCTCGAATGCAGCCCGATTAGGCGTTGGACGCGGTCGAAGTAAGTTCCAAATTCAACATCTGGCGCTTTTTCAACAAAAACGTCCGGAAACGCATCCCGCCGGACTGATTGCCCCGGAGCGAACCGGCGGGCCGATGATTTTCGTATCTTTGCCGGTAAAATCATGCGGACATGACGACAAATCTCAGACAACTGTTCCTCGAACACGTCGGACAGACATCCGATAACCCGATGATGCTCGAAGTGGAGCGCGCCGAAGGAATCTACCTGTACGGGCGAGACGGGAAACGGTGGATCGACCTGATCTCCGGCGTCTCGGTCAGCGCCGTAGGGCACGGCAACCGGCAGGTAATCGACGCGATCTGCTCGCAGGCGCAGGACTACCTGCACCTGATGGTCTACGGCGAAGCGGTCGAATCGCCTCAGGTACGCTACGCACAGCGCATCGCATCGCTGCTGCCCGATCCGCTCGACACGGTTTATTTCGTCAATTCGGGCAGCGAAGCGGTCGAAGGGGCGTTGAAACTGGCCAAACGCTATACCGGACGAACCGAAATCATCTATTACAAGAACGCTTACCACGGCAGTACGCACGGCTCGCTCAGCGTGATGGGCGGAGAGGAGTACCGCAACGCATACCGCCCGCTACTGCCGGACACCCGGCAAATCCGGTTCAACGAACCCGCAGACCTGCGATACGTCACTCCGCGCACGGCCTGCGTCATCATCGAACCGGTACAGGGCGAAGGCGGTATTTTCCCGGCCGACCGGGACTACCTGCAGGCGCTACGCGACCGGTGCGACCAGACCGGAACGCTACTGATCTACGACGAAATCCAGACCGGACTCGGACGTACCGGCACCCTCTACTTTTTCCAGCAGTACGGCATCGTCCCGGACATCTTGTGCACGGCGAAAGCTTTCGGCGGCGGTATGCCGCTGGGCGCGTTCATCGCGTCGAATCGAATCATGTCGGTGCTGAAAACCAACCCGGTACTGGGCCACATCACCACGTTCGGCGGACACCCGGTCTGCTGCGCCGCCGGGCTCGCCGCCCTGGAATACATCCTGTCCGAACGACTGACGGAGCTAGCCGACGCAAAAGGAGCGTTGTACGAAAGCCTACTCGCCGGACATCCGCTCGTCCGCGAAATCCGGCGGACGGGTCTGCTGCTGGGCGTCGAATTCGGCGACAGCGAACTGACCGCGCGGATCGTGCTGCGGGCGATCGACCGGGGGCTGATGACCGAATGGTTCCTGTTTCACGACACGGCAATGCGGATCGCCCCGCCGCTGACAATCACCGACGCGGAGATCCGCGAATCCTGCGAGATTCTGCTGGAAGTGCTGAACGGAGCTGCCGAATAGCCTTTCCCCGACGCTCCGTGCCGAAGCCGGGATATCCGTTGCAAATGGACGGCGAACGCTCTCCGGCGGTTTTAAAACCGAATGGTTTGATATTCGCAAAAAAGTCTTAATTTTGCAAGGCTATGACTGATTTTTCCGAGCAAAACTAATCACTAAATAAACAAACTCAACAATGAAAAAAACGTTGAAAATAGTTGTTCTGGCCAAACAGGTTCCCGACACCCGCAACGTCGGCAAAGACGCCATGAAAGCCGACGGAACGGTGAATCGCGCAGCCTTGCCGGCCATTTTCAACCCGGAAGACCTCAACGCGCTCGAACAGGCCCTCGTCCTGAAGGACATGTTTCCCGGCAGCCGCGTCGACATCCTGACGATGGGCCCCGGACGGGCGGCGGAAATTATCCGCGAAGGCATGTTCCGCGGAGCCGACGGCGGCGTACTGCTGACCGACCGCAAATTCGCCGGATCGGATACGCTGGCCACTTCCTACGCTCTGTCCCGCGCCGCAGCCAAAATGAACCCGGACATCATCATCGCCGGACGTCAGGCCATCGACGGCGACACCGCCCAGGTAGGCCCGCAGGTCGCCGAGAAGATGAACCTGCCGCAGGTAACCTACGCCGAAGAGATCGTCGGCGTGGAAGGCGACGAACTGGTGATCCGTCGCCGGCTCGAACACGGCATCGAAACGGTAGCTTGCCGTATGCCGCTGGTAATGACGGTCAACGGCTCGGCCGCTGAATGCCGTCCGCGCCACGCCAAACTGGTGATGAAATACAAATATGCGATTACGCCGAGCGAATGCCAGCAGGACGAAGTGGGCTGCTACGCCGACCTGCGCGCACAGCGCCCGTACCTGAATATTACCGAATGGAACGTAGCCGACGTCGATGCCGACGACCGGCAACTGGGCCTCTCCGGCTCTCCGACCAAGGTTAAAAAGATCGAGAACGTGGTGTTCGCCGCCAAGGAAGCCAAGAAGCTGACCGCTTCCGACCAGGACATCGACTCCCTGATGCAGGAACTGATCGCCAGTCATACCTTAGGATAACCCGAATCGTAAACTGATAAAACGCATATTGATGAACAACATATTTGTATATTGCGAAATCGAGGACGGCAAGGTGGCCGACGTGTCGCTGGAACTACTGACCAAAGGCCGCGTGCTGGCCGACACGCTCGGGTGCGAACTCGAAGCGCTGGCGCTGGGACACAACCTCGCCGGAATTGAAAAAGAACTGGCCGAATACGGCGCCGACAGGGTGCACGTTGCCGACTGCGAATGCCTCGCCCCGTACCGCACGCTGCCGCATGCGGCGGTCGTCTGCGGGATTTTCAAGGAAGAGCAACCGCAGATCGCGCTGTTCGGCGCCACGCCGGTCGGACGCGACCTCGGCCCGCGCGTATCGTCGACGCTGCACAGCGGCCTGACGGCCGACTGCACGAGCCTCGAAATCGGCTCGCACACCGACGTGAAAAGCGGCAAAGAGTATAAAGACCTGCTTTACCAGATCCGTCCTGCATTCGGCGGCAACATCATCGCGACGATCATCAATCCGGATCATCGTCCGCAGATGGCCACCGTCCGCGAAGGCGTGATGAAGAAAGAAAAGGCCAAAACGCCGGGTAAAGGCATCGTTAAAAAAGTCGATCCGAAGAAATACGTGAACGACGCGGATTTCGTCGTACGGATCATCGACCGGCAGATCGAAGAGCGCAAGATCAATATCAAGGGCGCTCCGGTGATCGTAGCCGGCGGTTACGGCATGGGATCGAAAGAGAATTTCGACTTGCTGTTCGAACTGGCCGACGTGCTGGGCGCCGAGGTAGGCGCTTCGCGCGCGGCGGTCGACGCGGGAATGGCCGAACACGGCCGGCAGGTCGGACAAACCGGCGTTACGGTGCGTCCGAAACTGTACATCGCCTGCGGTATCTCGGGCCAGATCCAGCATACGGCCGGTATGGATCAATCGTCGATGATCATCTCGATCAATACCGATCCGGACGCGCCGATCAACAAAATCGCGGATTACGCGATCACGGGCGACGTGACGGAAGTGATCCCGAAAATGATCAAATACTACAAACAGAACTCGAAATAACGCACGACGTGCCTAATTCACAATAAACGATGGCTAATTTCTTTTTAGACAATAAAGACCTCCAGTACCACATGAACCATCCGTTGATGAAGCGGATCGTGGAACTCAAGGAGAAAGGCTATGCCGACAAAGATTTATACGATTATGCGCCGACCGATTTCGAGGACGCGCAGGACAGCTACCGCCGCGTGATGGAGATCATCGGCGAGGTCTGCGGCGACGTGATCGCCCCGAATGCCGAAGGCGTCGACCACGAAGGCCCGAAGGTGGTGGACGACCATGTGGTCTATGCCCCGGGAACGGCCCGAAACATCGAGGCGCTGAACAAAGCCGGTCTGTTCGGCCTGACGCTGCCGCGCAAGTACGAAGGACTGAACTTTCCGCTGATCTACTTCGTGATGGCGAACGAAATGGTAGCCCGCGCCGACGCCGGATTCGAAAACATCTGGGGTTTGCAGGACTGCGCCGAAACGCTGAACGAGTTTGCTTCGGAAGAGATCAAAGCGAAATACCTGCCGCGCGTATCGCGGGGCGAAACCTGCGCGATGGACCTGACCGAGCCCGACGCCGGCAGCGACCTGCAGGCCGTAATGCTGAAGGCCCACTGGGACGAAGCGAAAGGGACTTGGTTGCTGAACGGCGTGAAACGGTTCATCACCAACGGCGACGGACACATCTCGCTGGTGCTGGCCCGTTCGGAAGAGGGAACGGCCGACGCGCGCGGACTGTCGATGTTCGTTTACGACCGCAACCACATGGCCGTAAAGGTGCGCCGCATCGAGAATAAACTCGGTATCAAAGGTTCGCCGACCTGCGAGCTGGTCTTCACGAACGCCCCGGCCGAACTGGTCGGCGACCGGAAGATGGGGCTGATCAAATACGTGATGTCGCTGATGAACGCAGCCCGTCTGGGCATCGGCGCGCAATCGACCGGCCTGTCGGAAGCCGCTTACCGCGAAGCGTTGAAATACGCCCGCGAACGCCAGCAGTTCGGCAAGGCGATCATCGAATTTCCGGCAATCCGCGAACTGCTGGCGAACATGAAGGCCAAACTGCAGGGATCGCGCGCGATGCTGTACGAGACGACCCGTTTCGTAGAGATCTACAAAGACCTCACCCACATCAGCCACGACCGCAAGCTCACGCCGGAAGAACGCGCCGAGATGAAAGCCTACACCCGGCTTGCGGACGCCTTCACGCCGATGCTGAAGCTGATGAGCAGCGAATACTGCAACTCGCTAGCCTACGATGCGATCCAGATTTTCGGCGGCTCGGGCTACATGAAAGACTACCCGATCGAGCGCATTTACCGCGACGCGCGTATCACGAACATTTACGAGGGCACTTCGCAGTTGCAGGTCGTTGCGGCGATCCGCCACGTCACCACGGGCACCTACCTCGCCCAGATCAAGGAATACGAGGCCCAGACCTACGAACAGAAACACCTGCACGAAAAGCTGGTCGCCCTGCGCGAAGAGTACGAACAGAGCGTCCAGAAGGTCGTTTCGGCCGAGAACAACGAGTTTATCGACTTCCATGCCCGCCGCATGGTGGAGATGGCCGCGCACATCATCATCAGCTACCTGCTGATGCGCCAGGCCGGCGAAGTGGAAGACTACCGCAACTCCGCGGAACTCTACGTGAAATACGCAGAGGCTCAGAACAGCGCGGCGGCACGCTACATCGAAAGTTCGACGCTGGCCGATCTGGATCTGATCTCCGCCGTCAAGGAAGAGGAGCTCTGATTTCCATATCCCGTTTAACGGGCGGGGCCTCCGGGAATCGTGAAGATTTCCCAGAGGCCCCGCTTCTATTCAAACTTCACGGTCAGCGGCGTTCATTGTAAAGCGCGAGACGCGCTTTACACAGCCGTTCGATCAGTTCCTTCATTTTCTGCGTCCGTTCGACGTATCCGCCGATCTCGGCCCGGCACGGGTCGCACCGGAACAGGAAAAGCGCATCCCTGCGGTATACGTCCAGCCGGCTCAGCATCCGGCTGTTGGAGGTCTGTTCGGGATCGAGCAGCAGGTACAACTCGGGCGAGATCGTCCGCATACGCAGCAGCAGCGTCGTCAGCGTGTGCAGGTCGGTATCTGCGGCGTAATAAACGCCGTAGAGCGCATGCAGCAGCATTTCGGCCGCGCAGGCGGTCAGGAACGCCGTCTGCCGGAAATCCCCGGCTACAAGGCTCCGCCCGGCGGCCGTAAGGAATCCCCCGGCCTGCCCCGAAAACAACTCGTAACGGTCGAGCGCCGCGAAATAAAATTTCTCGTAATTGCAGGGATTCCGGACGACCGTTTCCCGGCTGTACAGCACCTTCCCTTCGGACAACGCCATGCGGTAAAACCATTTCATTTTGCCGGCGGCCTCGGCTGCCGAATACAGGTGCAGGTTGATAAAAGAGATCGCCCGACTCCTGGTAGGATATTTAAATTTGAGGTAACCGTGCAGGTCGAGCCATTCCATCGTGGGATGCATCGGGGTAACGACCAGCAGGTCGTAAGCCGCCATTTCGCTGAACGGCATCGCACCGGCCAGCGAGCCGAACAGAACGACCCGTTCGGGATCGCCCGGACGATCCGGCCGAGCTCGCCGGAATCGTAACTCGCAGCGACCGCAGGTTGTCCGACCGCTTGTTCGGCGGATTGTTCGTCCGCATCCCGGAATAAATTTTCCTGCAAAAAATCCTGTTTCTGTAAAAAATTCGGTATCGTTTCCATTTTTATCAATTTTAAAAGTTTAGGGAATAAAGGTTCCGGCTTTGCCGCGCACGGACTGCGGCAAAGCGAATAAAGTTTTGACCGACAGGCATTTGTCAGATCAACAGATAAAAACGGAAACGGGATAACCTGTCACGGGGCGGATGCCCGGAGTTGGCCTTGCGGCTGGTCGGTACCGGAGTACGGACGGGATACATGGTTCGCATAAAATAAAAAATGCGCAGTTGCGAACCATATATCCCCTTGTTACAGGCTCAATAAAGTGCCATTCGCGGGTCGCTAAACCCCAACAGCTCTGCGCATACCTTTTTAAATTGATTGCTTTATCGAGCACCATAGTAACAATTAATAAATATATGATTCGCAAGAGCAAAGATACAAAATTTTAATTCCCGAGTATACGAAACGGCAAATAAAAACAGAAACGGGATAACCTGTCGCGGGGCGGACGCCCGAAGTTGACCTTGCGGCCGGTCGGTACCGGAGTACGACGGGACACATGGTTTGCATAAAATAGTAGGCAGAAGTTATGAAACTAATTCTATATATTTATAAACATATTCGGTTGATATACATATAAATATCTTTAAAAAGACGCAAAAAAGCAATGTTTTACCTATGTTGTACCCGTTAAAAAAACAAACGCTCAACTCGTTAAAAGTTAAGCGTTTACGACATAGTCTTGTTGACCCACCAGGATTCGAACCTGGAACGACAGAACCAAAATCTGCTGTGTTACCATTACACCATGGGTCAAACTTATTTCAGAACCGGATTTGAGCGACAAATATAGTGCAAGAAATTTTTATCTGCAAATTTCGTCCATGATCCGGGCGGTAGCTCCTTTGTGCTGCAATACATACTCCTTGCAAATCGTTCCGCTGCGTCCCGTGGCGTCCGGATCGTCGTGCAGGCCTGCGAACCATCGTTCCAGTTCTTCCGCCGAGGCGATACTCGCCGCACCGCGCAGCGTCACCAGATCGCGTGCCTCCCTGAATTTCCCGTAACGGGGTCCGAAAGCCAGCGGCAGTCCAAAGGTGGCCGCTTCCAGCGTATTGTGTATCCCGGCGCCGAAACCTCCGCCGATGTATCCCCAGCGGCCGTAGCGGTAGACGGACGACAGGATCCCGATCGTATCGACGAACAAGACGCCCGCTGCGGCGAGATCGCTTTGCGGAGTCAACTGCGTGTAGCGCAGCGCCGGGCGGGAAATACGCTCGCAGAACTTTTCGATCCGTGCGGGATCGATTTCGTGCGGCGCGACGATGAATTTCACGTCCGGATACCGTTCGATCAATCCCACTAACAATTCTTCGTCGGGCGGCCATGTGCTGCCGGCGATAAATACCGGAGCGTCTGCCGCGAACCGTTCGATTTCGGGTAGCCGTTTCGCTTGCTGCGCGATTTCGTATACCCGGTCGAAGCGGGTGTCGCCCGCCACACTGACCTGCTCGATGCCGATGCTTTTCAGCAAATTTCGCGAAGAGTCGTTTTGGACGAAGATATGCCGGAAAGCTCTCAGCGCGCTGCGGAAAAGTCCGCCGTAAGGACGGAAGAAAATCTGTCCGTCGCGGAATATCGACGAGATCAAGTAGAGTTTCGTGCCCGCCCGTTTCATCGCCAGCAGGTAGTTGACCCAGAATTCGTATTTGACGAAAACGGCGATTTTAGGCCGCACGATCGCCATGAAACGGCGCACGTTGCGCGGGGTGTCGGGCGGCAGGTAAAAGATGTAGTCGGCTCCGGGGTAGTTTTTGCGGATCTCGTAGCCGGACGGAGAAAAGAAGGTGACCAGTATCTTGTAACCCGGACATGCTTTGCGGAACGCTTCGATCACCGGCCGTCCCTGTTCGAATTCGCCGAGCGAAGCGGCATGGAACCATGCGATGTCGGCCCCGGAGTCCACCGTCCGGGCCAGTTTGTCGAAAATGCCCTTCCGTCCCCGCACCCAGAGTCGCGCTTTGGGGTTGAACAGGGCGGCAAGCCGTATCGCGGCGTTTGTCAAATAGATGCCAGAGTTGTAGAGCAGCCGCATCGGTCGTTATTTGAGAATATCCCGCAGCCCTTTGCGGTTCAGTACGGCAATCGACGACGCTTCGGATCGGATCAGGTGTTTCTTTTCCAGTTCCATGAGTACGGTTTGCAGCGCGCTGCGCGTGGCGTCGAAATATTCGGCGATTTCGCGGATGTCGGGTACCGGTACCGAGCCGGATTCTTCGGAAGTGTGTTCCAGCAGGTAAGTGGCGACTTTCTCTTTCAGCGACCGGAACGACAGGAAAAAGATTTTTTTCGACCAGACGTTGGCGCGGTTCGAAATGATGTCGATAAAGTTCGACATAATCAGCACGTTGGCCTGCATCAATTCGAAAATATAGCCCCGGTGCAGCGTCATGATCGTTACGTCGCCGTCGGCGATCACGTCGATCGGCAGTTTGTTGTAACCGCCGAACAGGAAAGCGGGGGCGATCAGCTGCGGGGCCTCGATCGGGTCTACCACGATCGTTTTGCCGCCCGAAACCATCTCTCCGTGCACCCGTCCTTTCAGGATGATCATCAGGCCCGAATAGGCGGTATCCCGGTGGGCGATGCAGTCTTTATCCTTGTATTCGGTCAGGGAGAATTCGCCCCTTTCACCGATCGTTTCCCTGATCTGTTCCGCCGTCAGACCTCTGAACAGCGGGCACTGAGCCAATATCGCATACATATCCTTCACAGATTTAAAAGGTTCTCTAATAATGCGTGAAGTTACTACTTTTTCTTCATTCCGCCAAGCGGTTTCGGCAGATCGGCGGTTACCAGCGCGGAACCATCGCGTTCGGAATGTAGCGCAGCCGGTGCGTGGAATCGGGCAGCAGGTCGACGGCGATTAGGTCGAACTGCGTATCCGCGTCGATCCGGTACAGGGCGACGTATTGCTGTGCGGCCCGGAACAGCGCGTTGAATTTTTTCCGGGTCATGGCCTCTTCGGGCGCGGTCAGTCCGTCCGCCTTCCGGGATTTCACTTCCACGATGTGCAACACGCCCTCTTTGCGGGCGACGATGTCCAGCTCGTAGCGGCCGCTGCGCCAGTTGCGGTGCAGCAGGTCGAAACCTTCCGAAAGGAGAAAGCGGGCGGCGATCTCCTCGCCGCGTTGTCCGATACGTATCGACGACATGCCGCGAAGTTACATCAGAAAACTCAGGTCTTCGTCCGGATGCACCTCGAACGGCTGCGTCCCGCAACGGAAGATCCGCATCGGGCGGTTGCCGATCAACGACAGCCGGTCGCCTTCGACCCGCAACATGCACCCTTCGCGCAGTCCGGCGACGTAAGTTTCCGGATTCGCAGCGATGTATTCCAGAATGCGCTGTTCGCGGGTTTCGCCGGCATGACCGTCGGGATGGGCGTCCGTATAATGCGGATTGATCTGGAATTTCACTAGTCCGGCGGCGATGAACGACGCCGGTTCGACGATCGGCATGTCGTTCGTGGTGCAGATTGTCGGACAGGCCACGTTGCTGCCGGCGCTCCATCCGATATAGGGCATACCGTCGAAGGCCCGTTCGCGGATCGCCTGCACGAGACCCTGTTGCTGCATGGCCCGGATCAGCGCGAACGTGTTACCGCCGCCGACGACGACCGCTTCGGCCGCACGCACGGCGCGGGCCGGGTTGCTTTCGCGGTGTACGGAACGCACCTCGACGCCCAGTTCCGAAAATCGTGCCTGTACTTTGCTCTGGTAGTCGTCGTAAGAGAACGTAACGGCGGCGTAAGGGATGAACAGCACTTCCCGGACAGGGCCCAGGAACTCCCGGATCTGTCCGACCGGATATTCGAGAAACCCTTCGCCGGCATTGGTCGAATTACTGATAAGCAGTAGACGCATGATATACTGTGTTTTACGAGACGCCTTTACAATCGGGCGATCTCTTTTTCTATTTCTGCCGGAAAGTGCTCGTATTCCAGCGCGTGGACTTTGGCCGCTACCGTCTCCGGCGTATCGGTTTCGGTTACCGGCACGCGGTACTGAGCCAGGATGTCGCCGCTGTCGTAGCGCTCGTTGACGCGGTGGATCGTGATTCCTGTTTCCCGGTCTCCGGCCTCCACGACCGCGCGGTGCACCCGGTCTCCGTACATACCCTTGCCGCCGTGGCGCGGCAGCAGGGCCGGATGGATGTTCACGATCCGGTTCGGGTAAGCGGTCAGCAGGTTTTCGGGTACCAGCCACAAGAATCCGGCCAATACGACGTAATCGATCTGCCGCCGGCGCATCAGCACGACGATCCGGTCGCTATTATAGAAGGTGTCCCGGTCGAATACGACCGATTCGATCTGCAGTTTCTCGGCGCGGCGGAGCACTTTGGCATCCGGTCTGTTGGTCAATATCAGTTCGACGCGGGCCGTATTTCCGGCGGCGAAGTAGCCGGCGATGTTTTCCGCGTTGGAACCCGACCCGGATGCGAAAATGGCTATTTTCTTCATTTTTAGATTTTTATGCGATAGTTAACGTGTCGTATCCGTAAAAAAAAGAAAGAATTATCAAAAATAATCGAAAAAGTGTTACTTTTGCAAAAATTTGGCTTTGAAATATAAAGTTATTTTTGGAATAAACACAATTGTTAAACTTAAACTAATTTGATTATGTCAGACGTTTCATCAAAAGTGGTTGAGATCATCGTTGACAAGCTCGGCGTTGATGCTGCTGAAGTTGTTCCCGCCGCAAGCTTTACCAATGACCTGGGCGCGGATTCGCTGGACACCGTGGAATTGATCATGGAATTCGAAAAGGAATTCGAGATTTCGATTCCGGACGAAGATGCTGAAAAGATCACCACCGTAGGTGATGCTATTAACTACATTTCTGCCAAGAAATAATTAAGAGCCTTTGAGACAGGGCGTTTGTCAAACGAATTTGTTGTATTTTATGAAACAGAGAAGAGTTGTGATTACGGGGATAGGTACCATTAACCCCTTAGGTAACAGCATTGAGGAGTACTTCACTAATCTTGAAAAAGGTGTAAGCGGAGCAGGACCTATTACTCATTTTGACCCTTCTAACTTCAAGACAAAATTTGCCTGCGAACTCAAAGGTTACGAACCGAATAACTTCTTCGATCGCAAGGAGGTGCGTAAATACGACCTCTATTCGCAGTATGCGTTGATCGCCGCCGAACAGGCGGTGCAGGACTCGGGGATCGAGCCCGAAAAGCTCGACCTCGAACGCGTGGGAGTTATCTGGGGATCGGGTATAGGTGGATTGGAAACATTCTACCAAGAGGTAAAGAGCTATGTCGAGGGAGGTTTCATTCCGCGATATAGCCCTTTCTTCATACCTAAGATGATTGCGGATCTGGCTGCCGGCCACATTTCGATGAAATACGGTTTCCGGGGCCCGAACTATTGTACGGTTTCGGCCTGCGCTTCGTCGAACCATGCGATGATCGATTCGTTGAATTACATTCGCTGGGGCAAGGCGGACATGATTCTCACGGGAGGTTCCGAGGCCGCGATCAACCCTCCGGGAGTCGGAGGTTTCAATTCGATGCAGGCCCTCTCGACCCGCAACGACGACCCGCAGAAAGCTTCGCGGCCGTTCGATGCCGATCGCGACGGGTTCGTGATCGGAGAAGGCGCCGGAGCGTTGCTGCTCGAAGAGTACGAGCATGCCGTTGCCCGCGGGGCCAAAATCTATGCCGAGGTAGCCGGCGGCGGCATGAGCGCCGATGCTTACCACCTGACCGCTCCCGATCCGGAAGGGAAAGGCGCGAAAAAGTCCATGCTCGACGCCGTTGCGGATGCGGGGCTGAAAGTTGAGGACATCGATTACGTGAATGTGCACGGAACGTCCACTCCGGTAGGCGACATAGCCGAGATCAAAGGATTGTTCGCCGCGTTCGGAGACCACATTTACAACCTGAACATCAGCTCCACGAAGTCGATGACCGGGCACCTGCTGGGCGCCGCCGGTTCGATCGAAGCGCTGGCTTGCGTGATGGCCCTGACCAAAGGGATCGTGCCTCCGACGATCAACAACGAAAACCTCGATCCGAATATCGATCCGAAGCTCAACCTGACGCTCAACGTCGCCCAGAAACGCGATGTGAAGTGCGCGCTGAGCAACACGTTCGGTTTCGGCGGACACAACTCGACGGTCGTACTCAAAAAGATGTAATGTTTGGAACGATACAGTCTTATTTCAGGCTGCGTTACGGCAGGGATAAGGCGTATTATCGAATGCTGAAAACTATTTTCGGGCTTCGTCCGAATAATATAGAACTCTATAAGCTGGCCTTGATTCACAGGTCAGCTTCCTTGTTTCTGGACGACGGGGCCCCGATCAATAACGAACGGCTCGAATTCCTCGGCGACGCGGTGATCGAGTCGATCGTATCGGATTTCCTGTTCATCGAGTTTCCCGAGGCGGATGAGGGGTTTCTGTCCCGGTTGCGTTCGCGGATCGTCCGGCGTTCGTCGCTGAACCGGCTGGCGATCGAGATCGGGCTCGACCGGTACGTGATCGCCCAGGGCGGCAACGGCTTTGCCCAGAAACACCTGTACGGGGATACGCTCGAAGCAATGATGGGAGCGGTTTACCTCGACAAGGGATACGATTTTTCGAACCGGCTTTTTATCAACGGGATTCTGCGGAAATACGTCGATCTGGACGATATGTCCGAGCAGGAGACCGATTTTAAGAGCCGTTTGATCGAATGGAGCCAGAAAAACCGGAAACGCTTGCAGTTCGATTCGGCGCCCAGCGCGTCGTATACGGCCAAATCGCCTCATTTCCGGACGACCGTTCTGGTAGACGGCCGACCGTCCGGCGACGGGGAGGGAGACAGTAAAAAGGAGTCTGAACAGCGGGCGTGTCAGGAGGCGATCCGTCGGCTGGAACGGCTGGGGGAATCGGTGCTTTCCGAGGCAGCCGGAGGTTCGGACGGCGAATGACGTTATAAACGGAATGATGCGGGATATTTCATCGGTTACGGACAAACAGGTGCGCGAAAAACTGGTTGCGCAAGGACCGTCTGCGCTGTCGGATGCCGAATTGCTGAGCATTCTGCTTCGGGACGGCGATGCCGGGGATTCGGCCGTCGGGCTGGCGGAGCGATTGCTGGCGCACTTCGGCGGAAGCCTTGCCCGGATGGAACGTTGCGATTTGCCGGCCCTGCGCATGGTGGGAGGGCTCGGTATCCGCAGAGCCGCCACGGTTGCCGCCGCGCTGGAACTGGGGCGCAGGCTTCGGATCGAAGAGGGACAACAGATCGATTCGGTGCGTACCGATCAGGATATCGTCGCGATGTTCCAGCCGCAGCTCGGCGCGTTGCCTTACGAAGAGTTCTGGGCGGTTTATCTCAATGCTTCGAACCGGGTGATCGACCGGATGCGGGTCAGCCAGGGGGGCGTTTCTGCTACCGTCGTGGATCACCGGCTGATCGTCAAGCGGGCCGTCGAAAAACTGGCGAATGCGCTGGTGCTGGTGCACAATCATCCGTCGGGAAACGAACTGCCGAGCGACGAAGACAAAGCCCTGACCGGTCGGGTCGATCTGGCGGCTTCGCTGTTCGACATTACGCTGCTCGATCATATCATCGTTACGGCGGGGCCTTGTTACAGTTTCCGCAGTCACGGCTTTTTCGATAAACGGCCGAATCCGTAGGAGTCCGGTGCGCAACGCATGTTTTTATTTACGGAAGAGCGGTGCGCTTTTGATCGAAATTCATTTACTTTGCATTTCCAAACGGCAGAAAAATGGCACTTATTTTATGTATAGAAGCGGGGACGGACGTAGGTTCGGTGGCGCTGGCCAAAAACGGCGAATTGCTTTCGCTGCTTGAGAATCTCGAAGGAAGACAGCATGCGCAGAACCTGGCCGTTTACGTGCAGGAAGTATTGCAGGAACATGACCTGGATGCGGGAGATCTGGATGCGGTGGCGGTCGGCAAGGGGCCGGGTTCGTATACGGGGCTGCGGATCGCCGTCTCGCTGGCTAAGGGAATCTGTTACGGCGCCGGGATTCCGCTGATCGCCGTGAACAGCCTCGAGGCGCTGGTTCACGTTGCTCTGGAAGATTTCGATGCGGGGATTCTCGGCGTGGACGATATGCGGAACATGAAGTTGCTGCCGATGATCGACGCCCGCCGGATGGAGGTGTACTGCCAGTTGTTCGATGCGGCGGCGAAGCCGCTCTCGGAAGTGACGGCGCATATCGTCACGCCCGAAAGTTTTCTGGAACAACGTACCGAAAAGGGCGGATTGCTGGTGTTCGGGAATGGCGCGGCGAAGAGCCGGGAGCTGTTTACCGAGCCGGGCGTACATTTTGCGGAGGTCACTCCTTCGGCTCGCGGACTGGTCAAACCGGCTTTCAAGGCCTTTGCGGCGAAGAAATTCGAAGATACGGCCTACTTCGAACCATTTTATCTGAAAAATTTTGTCGTAAATTGTTCGTCGAAAAAAATATTTTGATTACATTTGCACCGTAAAAATAATCATTGACCCATGGTGTAATGGTAACACTGCAGATTCTGGTTCTGCCTTTCTTGGTTCGAATCCAGGTGGGTCAACAGAAAGGAAGCTCTTTTCAGGGCTTCCTTTTTTTGTACCTGGGTGGAATCAGGATTTTTCTCGTGTCCGTAAAAGGCCGCAGGGATCGCTGTAAACGATCCCTGCGGTTCCCCGAAAAAGGTTAAGTTTGGGTTAAGTGAAGTTGGGTTTATTTCGTTTCGACCAGGAATACCGATTGCGAAGGCTCCACGCGGAGTCTTACCAGGCTGACCCGGTCTTTTCCTTTTTTGGCGTATTCCGGCTGTAAAGCGGTGACTTCGCCGGTATGCGGATTCCAGAGTTCGTAGCGTTTTTTGCCGCGCAGCGCGACGGCGGAATCGAACGCTTTCCCGTTGAGGTTCGCAAAATAATAAATGTCTTTTCCGGCGCGCTCTTTATGGATGTAGCGCATCGGTACGATGCCTTCGGGAAATTCCACGTCGAACGTTTCCGACGGACGGGCCAGCGCGTTGCGCAATGCATCGGCACCGGGCTTGGCGAGGAAAACGACGCGGCCTCCCGCCGGATTCGTATGGGGCTCGCCGCTGCTGCGCAGCTTTTCCGGCAGCAGTTTGTCCATCAGGGCTACGACCTGCGCGTCTGCATTCGGCTCGGTCGACTTGACCGGCAATTGCGTTGTGAAGATCACCTGGCCGCCGGCTTCGAAGAAGGTCAATATTTTGGCTAGATTCGCGACGCTGATCGTCTTCGACGACGGAACGATCAGCGTGCGGAACGTGTTGTATTGTTTCGTGTTGGCCAGTGTCAGACCGTTCTTGTCGACTCGGCAGGCGTCCTGCAGCACTTCCGGGTGCAGAAACTGGAAATCGCGGCCGAGTTCGTTGGTCAGCCGCTGGCTGATCTGCACGTAATCCATGTCGGGGATCTTCACGCCTCCCGCGTAAGCTCCCAGCGGTCCGTCGAAGTAGTGCTCCCCCTGCATCGTTTCGATCGGATACAGCATCGCGACGTCGGTGACGAAGCGGTCGTCGTTGCGCAGCAGCATGTTCAGCCGCGCCAGGAAAGTGTTGAATTCGTACAGTCCCTGGTTGTACAGCCTGTTTCGGTGGGACAGCTCGGGCTCGAACGTAACGTCCCGGTCGTTGAACCATACCGCGTGCGGGATCAGCATGTTGATCCCCTTTGAGTATTGATCCATCGCTACGTTGTAGAGGGTGTCCCACGGGATGTTACCCATCGCTCCGTAGGTTTCCGACATGACCAGCGAATGATCCCAGTTGTAGGCCGCCGAGCTGACTATTTTGTAGAATTTCTCGGCCGGCCGGTCGCCTCCGATTTTGTCGATTCCCGGAACATCCTGGTATTTGAAGCATTTCATCAGGTCGGCGGAAGTTCCGACCGGGTTTTCGATCTCTTCGTTATCCTGATGTCCGGTCGCAACGATGCCGTGCGCTTTGCTCCACTCGCTGACCGCTTTCGGATAAGCCGCTGCGTAAAGCTCGGCCCGCAGACCGAACAGGGCGTTCCGCGCGGCCTGCGTTTCCGGGCCGATGTCGTACCAGAGTGCCGGATAGTACAGCGCCGGGCTGGAGCCGTATTTTTTTATGTAGGTCTCGTTGAATGTCGGCGTCCAGCAACGGGCCTGCGCGCGGTACAGCGTCGGTTCGTCGAAAAAGGTCGAAGTGATCGTCTTTCCGAAATATTCGGGCATCCGTTTGTAGTAAGCCTCGTGCGTCATCGAAATGTAGGCTTTGGCCGCCTCTTCGCTCAGATAATCCATGTTCGGATCGTCGTCCGCGACGCAGACGAACTGCATGATTTTCCAGTTCCCTTCGGGTACTTTCCAGACGATGGTTTCCTCGGTGATGTTGCCTGACAGGTCGATCCGTTCTTTCGTGTCGGCGTTCATGGCCACGGCGGCCATCAGTTGACCCGTTTTACTGACCGGGCTGACGTAGGTGGCCCCGCCCCGGGTTTCTTCTTCGATTTTGTCGAGCCGCTTCATCGTGAGGTTCGGGAAGCGGTTCCGAAACCGGGGAACTCCGTCCGCGTTGATCGCTCCGCCGCTGCCGCTCGGGAATCCGTATTCGTCGTACAGCGAGAGAGTCAGCCCCAGTTCGGCGGCCTTTTCGACGGCGTATTTATAACGTTCGAAATACTCTTCGGTCAGGTACTTGGGCGTCAGATTGGGGCCGAACGGCAAAATCGCCAATCCTCCGTAGCCGCATTTTTCCAGAAAGCCGGGCATTTGGGCGTCGATACCTTCTTTGGTAATGTCGGTATTGTTCCAGAACCATAGCGGATCGGGACGGAATTTCGTAGGGGGAGTTTTGAATTCGGACGGCTCCTGCGCCACGGCCGTAACGCAAAAAAACAGGCACAATAGGCTCAGACGAAAGGTTCTCATAAGATCGTATTTTTAGGATAATGCAAAATAAACGGATAAAAACGGGTCGAAGGTGCTATTTTTGACATTATAAGTCGATTTTTTGTTTTCGAAAAAGCAAACTTTCAATCGCGCGCGGTGTCAAAACTATCGTTTTTTAACGGGACTGGTAAAATGGTCGTGAAAAATAATGTTTGAAATTGTAAAAATAAACTCGGAAAAAATTTTTTATTTATGACTGAATTATTATCTTTGTTACGTATCTACACGCGTTTTACAGCCAGTTATCTATAAATTAAGGTGTAGAGGACTGGAAAATAGGATGGGTGAAGTGCGTCTTCCGGTGAAGAAGAGGCGATGGAGAAAGCGGGGCGGAGACGGATATTTTCCTTGGCGATTTTGGAAACCCGTGGGATTACGTATTGGCCGCGAGGGATATGCGGCATTTGGTGAACGGAACGGAATAACCTGAAAACTATTGATTTAACGATTAACGCGACTCTATGAATAAACCTCGACCTTGGCTGTATTGGGCGGTATTGTCGGTTTTGTGTCTGCTGGGCGTGTCCTGCTGTAAACAACAGCAAAAGGACCCGTTTCGGTACAAGGTCGCGATCATCGGCAATCCGTCGAATCCCGATATCCGGTACGACGAGTCCCAGATGCAGGCTCTCAAGAATTTGGGGTATAATACGTTGCAGTTGAACATCGCCTGGGGAGCCCGTCCGGCCGACGAACCGCTGAATCTGGAGGATATCCTTTATGTCGACGGAATCGGCAGCCGGGAAAAAGCCGATCAGCGTTTGCAGGCTATCAAAGAACGGGCTCGGATCGCCAAAAAATGGGGATTCCGGACGTTGTTCCATTTCGGCGCCCCGAGAGTCGATTCGCTGTATAAGATCCTGACGCCGGATCTGATTGACATCGCCACCGAAAAAAACAGCATTCAGAAAAAAGAGATCGTCGACAAATACGTTTCGTTGTTGAAAAGGCTGAAGCAAGAGGTTCCCGAGCTGGACGATATCGAAGTTTATACGTTCGATCAGGACGCATGGGTCGCCAACGAGTTCGGAAACGGCCCGACCGACCGGGATATCCCGTTGCACGAACGTATTCCCGCCTTTCTACAAGCTTTGACCGGAGCCTGGGCCGAAGTGAGTCCGGACGGGATGGTCTGGTGGGAACCGTGGGAAATTTCCGCGGGACAGATCTATGCCTGCATTCCGTCGCTTCCGACTCGGAACTTCGGGATGTTTCTGCATTCCAACATAGCGGAAGTACAACTGAGCCGGCCGGTGGATGTCTGGTTTAAAAATACGGTGCAGCTTTGCGCCGAACGCGGCATTCCGGTAGTCGGTGAAATTTTTATGGCCAGCGCTAACGAGGAGTTGCAGCCGCTGACGCATATCGCCGCGCCGCGTCTGGTCGCCGAAGAGTTGGATGCCGTGGGAAATGTCCCGAATATCCAGGGCGTAAAAGAGTATTTCGGACTTACTCCCGACCGTTACGATCCGAATCAGTTGATGGCCGGGATCAAACTGCATGACTTGGCTGTGCCGAACGAACAGGCGTTGGCGGAGTTGGCCGAGCCGTTCGGAACGGCTGCCGCGGATGTGCTTTCCGCTTGGGAAGCCAGCGCGACGGGACTTGCCGTGTTCCCGTGGGACGCTACATGGCGTTTCCGGTTGTTGACCGAGAATCCGGCCGGGATCGAAGTGTACCATCGCTGGGACATCGCCCATATCGAAGGGGCCGTAGCTCCTTCTCCGAGTTGGAAATCGACGCGCCGGAGTTTGTTTATGACCACCGAGAGCGAATCGCTCGACCCGTGGTTCTTCGAAGATATCGAACTGCGCTGTGAGACGAGTTCCGAAAAATTGCTGGCGGCGGCCGATCTTTACCGGAAAGCGCAACAGCAGGTGAACGACGAACCTTACGCCGCTTATTTGGCGGAAAATATAAAGGATATCGAAGTGCTCGAACAGATGATTACCGCTATCCGGTGCTACTGCCGCGAAGCGAATCTGGTTCACTTGATGCGCAAGCATGTCGTCGAAGGGAATCCTATTCCGCAGGCTTTGATCGATCGTTTCGAGGCGATTATGCAGGTGGATATCGCCAATCAGGCGAAAGGGTTCGCCGAAAACCGGTCGGGCAATACGCCGGCCGCGGAAATGCTCAAGCTTTTCCGGAAAGATCCGGCCGGATGGGTTACGGCTTACTTACATTACCGATAACGAAAACGAAAACGAATACTAAAATTTAAATGTTCATTAATCAGTTTTAATTATGAAAAAGTTAACTTACATTGCACAGTTGTCGGCAGTTGCGCTGCTGCTGGTACAGATGAGTAGCTGTGATAGTATGCCCGATCCGAGTCCGATCTCGGATAAGTATGCCCGCCCGGAAGAGGTGGTCGAAACGGGGATACCTGTCATTACCGATGGCGGGGCGGTAATCTACTCTCCTACGAACGACAATTTCCGTTATGCGGCTTCGATGATCGCAAATTCGGACGGTACGATGAGCGCATGGTATTCCACTCCGGGGGGACTGAACGGAAGTATGCCGGCGCGTACGAAACTGAACGGCAGCGGCGACGGCGGCGGCGCCAAGGGCTGGCATGGCGAAGGGGGCAACGGAGCGATTTACTATATGTTCGATCAATCGTTTTACGGTTGGGCGGTACACTGTCCGAACTGGGATAATCCGAATTCGTCGATGCGTTTCTCTCTTTACAACTGGGATACGAATTACCAGACGACCCTGACCGGTACGCCGATCGCAACCTACGAATTCGTGCATTACGACCAGGCCGGCGAAGCCGGTTGGCTGGAACTCAACGCCGATAACGGAGGTTATACCGAAGCGACCGGAAGTCTTAAATTCCCGATGGGGGCTTATCTGCTGTATATGGAGAGAACCGAAGGTACTCCGGGCGCCTGGGGCGGAGCCACGGCTAATGGCATGATCTGCTGGGTGAACGGAAGCGAAACATCCGGTATAACAGGGCACGAGAACTCCGTTCAATATACGGCTCCCGGCGACGTCGGATACTCGTCTCAGATTCGTTATTACAGCGCACCTACCGCTTCGATCAATGCCGTATGGTCTGAGGACGAAGTGATTGCGGTAGCTCCGACCAAGGATAAGGCGGATAAATACTATGCCAAGGATCCGTCGGTCGTGAAAGTCGGGGATTACTATTACATGGCCTATACCGGGTCGGCTACGCTGGACGAAAGCCTGGACAACAACGTGTTTGTTGCCCGGAGTGCGACGATCAACGGAAAAGACTGGGAAAAATGGAACGGTTCGTCGTGGGGAGGAGATCCGGCTCCTGCGGTCGATGCCGAGCTTTCGGCAACCGAAACGTTCTTCGGAGCCGGAGAACCGAGCCTGGTCGTGAAGGGAGATCAGATCTATCTGTACTACACGTACAGCGACAATGAACAGAAAATTTACAACGTTCGGCTGATGACGGCTGCCGCCAGCGATCCGAACTGGCCGGCATCTATGACCGATCAGGGCGAAGTAATCGACCGCACGGCCTTCAAAGGGCTGAACATCGATGGTTGCAGCGTAAGATATATCGAAGATCAGGATTGTTTTCAAGCCGTACACGGCGTGAATATCGCGGATGTGAACAGTTATTCGGTCGTATGGGTTTCGAAAGACGGCGTCTCGGGATGGGAACAGAAAGGCGTGCTTTCGAACAATATCCGCGTACGCGCCAAATATGCCCGTTTCATCTGCAACGAGCAGAGCCATATTACGTCGACGACTCCCCGCCTGATGATTTATCAGAACGGCGGACAGTATTCCAAGACGGCATGGCCGACCAGGATGGTGCCTTATTCTTTCGTGGAATAAAACCTGACGGTATTATAGCGGGGAGCAATTAATGGAGAGCACCGGTTGCTCCCCGCTTTTCAAAGGAAATTTGAATTTTTAACAAATAACTGTTTTATTATAATACCTAAAAACTATGAGAAAATTGTTCTATTTGATAGCTTGTCTATCACTTACCGGTCTCTTGGGTGCATGCAACGATGACAAGGAGAATGGTGACGACGGCGAGCTTTCTTTCAAGTTTCCTCTGACTGAGTACGAATCAGCGAAAATCGGAGGGAAGAAAGTAATCGGTTTTTCGACCGTGGGAGATTGGACTGCTGAAGTGAAATACAAAGTGGCTCCTGCAACCGTGGACGACGAATGGCTGGAGATTTCTCCGAAAAGCGGGAATGCGGGCCATTGGTTCCTGACGCTCAACCTTAACGAGAATCCGGATTACGACGACCGCGAAGCCGAGGTAGTTATCACTTCGGGAGGAGAAACCAAAACGTTGAAAGTTACCCAGCTTTCTACGTCGGCGATGTTCTTGCCGCAAACCACTTATAATGTGGGCGAAAGCGGCGGACCGGTGGCTCTTACCGTACAGACGAACCGCCCGTTCAGCGTTGAGGCGGACGACGCTTGCAAGGATTGGATCATTGTGCCGGATTCCAAAGCGGTGATGAAAGATTCGGTCTTTACCGTAACGGTTCTGTCCAATCCTGCGTTGGATGCCCGTACGGGGTATGTGTATGTGACGGAAATCGTTGCCGATGAGAAGGAAGAGACCTTAACTCGCCGGATCGAAATCGTACAGAGAGGCGATTTCGGTTATTTCATCATGCGTGGATCGAGCTCGGATCTGACGGCTCCGAGTGTCGTGCAGACGGGCGAAAATGCATTCAATGCATTCTACCTGTTTAAGCAATACAGCGCTAACAGGGAAGAAATGCATGTGTGGAACGGAGATGCTCAAGGCCCTATTGATTTGTCTGCAAATGGAGAATTCGGGGTACGTTTCGTAGCTGCCGGACCATTTACCGACATGCAGGTGTCTTGTTGTACTTGGTCGCAACAGCATGGAGACGGAGTAATGACCGCTTCTTTGTATGTTTGGGATACGGATTATGCTACTACTGTTAAACGCAACCCCGTGAATCAGAAAAAAGATCTTTCATACGGGGATAATAGTTGGCCTAGTTTGTTGAATGCGGATCAAGGTAATACTTATCCTGCAGGAGAATATCTGGTTGTAATGCAATCGACGAAGCAAAGTTCGGGAGTTTGGTCTGCTTCCGCAGGAGCTAAAGACGGTTTCCAGGGATTCTTGGCAGGCCAAGCCGTATCGTCCAATTGCCCGAAGGTACGCATCTATTATGTCAGCGGCAGTAAGACAGGTGCGGCTTACCGTGAAACTAAGGATGGCGGTGTTACCTGGAGAGATCAGAGTTATGTGTTCTCTTTGAATGAAAGTTGGCTCGAAAAATGTTCTCCGACGGATTTGCGTGTGGTAAAATGTGACGGTTACTATTATGCGGCTTTTGCGGATGGTGGCAACGTTAAGTTAGCACGTACTGCGAATATTAAAGACTCTTGGGCTAAATGGGACGGCTCTGCTTGGGGAGATGGAGATTACGCTTCCGTGGTTGCGAGCGAGGTTCCTGTATCTGTGGTTGAGAATAACGGTCAGATTTATTTGTATACCATGAAGGGGAATAAGTTGGTCGTTCGTACGGCTGCCTCCGGAGACAACTGGCCCGCTGCGTTGAGCGCAAGCGCCGATGCCTGGACATTCGACAGCAATACGGATGTGGACGTGAAGTTTGTCAATGGGCAGTTCACGGCAACCTATGTCAAGAGCAATCAAACCTGTGTACTGCTGTCGGACGACGGTACGACCTTTACCGATGGCGGAGTAGCTTATGCAAGAATGTTCGACGGTAGTAAATCCGCACGCTACGCATCGGGTGTTACCGGCGAGACGCAGTACATGTCTTATGTATGTACTCAGGGATGGTACTTTAAGATTATCAGCAATGATTAATCGAAAAGTCATTTAGGTTAGTAGTTTTTTGGCGAAGCCGGATCAAATGATCCGGCTTCGCTTTTTTATTACGGTATTTTACGGTCGGTTCCGGATTTTTCGAAAGGAGCGTCAGGGATGGATCGGAATCGTTTCATCCTGTCGGATTCGGATAATCGGGGTAAAACTCTGAAAATATTTGTTATTTTTGTATAATAAAATTTAATGAAATGAAAAAATATTTAATTGCTTTTTTGATCGTGTTCGTTGCCGTCGCCTGTTGGCAATGCGGCGACAAAGGAGAAGACGATCCTGCGCCGGATCCGAAAATCGAAATTACCGGTTCCCCGGAGGTGAATTTACCGGCGGCCGGAGGGAACGGGGTTATCTCTTTTACCACCAATGTGGCATGGAGCGCGAAAGTAAACGACACGAAGGCTTCCTCCTGGTGCAGTATATCGCCCGAGTCGGGGAAAGCAGGCGATGTGAAAATAACCGTTACGGCAAAAAAAGATTATGAATTGTACGACGACTTTTCAGCGGAAGTCGTCATTACGGCGGGAACCGCGAGCGAGACCGTTACGGTGACGCGCGGACAGAAAGATGCGCTGATTCTGACGCAGGATTTTTATACGGTTCCGTCTGCCGGCGAAACGATCGACGTGGAACTTCAACAGAACGTCGATTACGAAGTGCAGATCCCCGATACCGTTCAATGGATCACCCGGGTCGGATCGAAAGGCCTGTCGACCGACGTGCTGCATCTGAAAGTCGATCCTTTCGACAAGACCGACGCCATTCGGTACGCTTTTGTCCTCGTCAAAGACAAAAACAGCGATCTGAGCGCGAAAATTACCGTAAAGCAAGGAGCGAAATATGTTCCCACCATTTCCGACGGATGGGATATTTATAAGGCCGGCACTTACCGTTATGGGCCGTCGATCATGATTCATGACGACGGTTCGATCGATGCGTGGTTTGCCGCATCCGGCGGTCAGTACGGCGATTGGAATTACCTGTTCAATCAGAGCGGAACGCATGAGGCGCAAGGTATTACCGGCAATAATACGGTCGGACAGAAGTTTACCGCAAAAACTCCGTTCTGGAGTATCAGCGTAACCAGCCCGAATTGGAACGGGAAGCCCTGCGGTTTTACTTTTAATTTGTACAAGTGGGACGATGCGAGCATGAGTTACAGCCAGGTCGTTCAACAGACGCCGGTAGCGACTGCGACGTTCAAAGATTATAAAGACGGGGAAAAGATCGGGGTGACCAACGACGATAAGTTTCCGGCCGGGACTTATTTGTGGGAGCTGTCCAAAGGGCTGACCGAGCAATCGGGCGTTTGGCTGGCTACCGGAAGCGTTTCGGGCGTTACCAGTTACAAAAACGGGCAGGTCGTGAGCGGCCGGAACTGGCAGGCGCAGTACAGCGTGGACAAAACGAGCGGTTATAATTTCTGGGATCAGGCTTCTTACCAGCATTCGGACGACGGAGGCAAGACATGGACGAAGGAAGAGATGGTACTGTTGCCGACCGAATTTTCGTCCGATCATTTTTCCGTATGCGATCCGGGAGTTGCACGGTGGGGCGGTTATTATTATATCGGATATACCTCCACCGAAAATGAAGCGATGGTCGAAAACCATGTCTACGTAGCCCGCTCCAAATTCCCGAACGGGCCGTGGGAGAAATGGAACGGTTCCGGCTGGACAACCGGAACGGACGTACAACCGGTAATCCGTTACGACGGCAATCCCGTGAATTTCGGAGCCGGAGAACCGTCGATAGTCGTTCTCGACAATACGGTTTATTTCTATTATTCGTGGGACGACCAGAGCGTTACCACGCGTGTAGCGACTGCGTCGGCCGACGATCCGAACTGGCCCGGTCACCTCGTGTTCCATGGAACGGCGATGGATAAAGGCGCTATCGGCGGGGCGGATCACAGCGATGTAAAATACCGGGAGGATATCGGGAAATTCCAGGCCGTGCATACGGCGGCCCGAATGTCTGCCAATAGTTACATCGTGCTGTGGCAGTCCGACGACGGGATCAAGTTTGAGAAGATCGCCGAAATCAGGGAAGGATTGCAGCCGGGCGCGCATAACTGCGGTTGGAGCGGAGACGAGCAGGGGCACATAAAACTCGGTGTTCAGCAATATATCAGTTATGCCTATACGCTCGATTTTGGTCCGGAGTCATGGGGTAAATGGAATACCCGCTGGGCGAAACTGAACTGGTAAGCCGTAGGAGAGAATCGTATCCGTTTGTCCGGAGACTTCGTTTGGGAGTCTCCGGACTTTTTATGTAAAAATGCATTTCGTTTTTTTTGCAAAAATATTTTTTTAGTTATCTTTGCATCAAATAATGCTGTATTCGTCTAACGGTTAGGACGGTAGATTCTCAGTCTACAAATAAGGGTTCGATTCCCTTATACAGTACGAATTGTATTGATTATCAGCACTATTCCTGTCTGTAGGTATCAAATGCAGTACCTTTTGATTCAAAAAGGGTATTTTTTAACGATTCCGTATCTTCCTTGTTAACCCCCAAATTTTCCATCCCACCCATGTGATTAATGCCAATAAAGCAAGCCGTCCGGCCCATATCGAAAATTTTTGCCATTTCGTCAAATCTGCCGGGACGGGAATCTCTTTGTACCGGTCACGATAAACAATACTATCCCGAATTATTGTTTTCTCGGCATCTTTGACGGGAACGGCAACGGGATATGTGTGCGGCTTGTTCCGTAGGTCATGGTACAATGTTCCATCTGTACCGATCCGTGCGTCCGATTCTGCAAAGTCCGTTTCCAAGTGTGATGAACTATCGCGGATCTGTATTTGCGCCGACTGTGCGGGGACAGGAACCCTTACCGTATCGATCCGTATCTTCTCCGCGTATTCGGTCTTATACTCGACCCGGACACTGTCTTTTGACTCCGAGCGGATCGGCATTGCCTGGCGGCAGCACGATACGGCAAGCACTCCCAATATAACTACCAGTTTTTTCACGGCTCGAACTTGATTTCGTTAATGCGGTATTTCCATCCGTTGATAAACCGCTTCTGAGACGGTTTCTTTCGAACGATATTGTCCACGAAATTTAACCGGGCCTGTTTGATCTGAGCGAACAGTTCGCGGGGGTCGCGGGCGTTCAGTGCGGCAATGGTT
The DNA here is from genome assembly GCF_027665465.1 of Candidatus Alistipes pullistercoris. Taxonomy (NCBI): domain Bacteria; kingdom Pseudomonadati; phylum Bacteroidota; class Bacteroidia; order Bacteroidales; family Rikenellaceae; genus Alistipes; species Candidatus Alistipes pullistercoris. The sequence continues at coordinate 64,972 of NZ_JAQDED010000011.1, forward strand.
TTAGGGCCTACGATACCGTCCACTGCAACGCCGAGTATCTGTTGCGGAATCTTGATGCCGTTGGCTCCCGATGCCCAGACCCAATCGACCAGGATGTTAGCCAGCGATTGATTGCGGATCTCGTCGGCTTTCCACCGATCCCAATAGTGCGGTTTCAATACACGGGAGACGACTTCGTCCCATGTAAGCATTTTAAGGTCGTCTACATCGATATCTCCGTCGCCATCCTTGTCATAACCTATCTGTCGCCATGTAGCGATTGTCACACCCATATTCGTTGCGCCGCCCTGATCGTAAGGGTCGTCCACGAAGCCGCCTTCCCATTTCCGGATAAAGGGGGCCAGTTTATTGATGTCTGCCATATCTTTAATCGTAAAATACTGTTCTGTTACTATTTGTTTTCTATGCTTACCGACTTTCTCGGGGGGGTACGTTTATCGCAATTAGATACTGTGCATCGATCAAATTCAGCCATTTTTTTTGCCTCTCGTTCATTCAATAACTCTTCCTTTAACAAGACGACTTCATTTGCCAGTTTTATCCATTTATCACGCTCGGAGTTAACAACTCCTTGCAATCTGTCAATATGTTGATAAGCTTCACCCAACCGTTTTTCTTGCAATTCATCATATTTTGTATCCAAGTCAAGTTCGACATTTTCGACCTCTGCTTTTCTTTTTCTTTTTTCATACCGATAGAAAGCTATTTGAATGGCCCATCCGGAGCCGAAAGCCGCAGCCAGTATTGCCAATACTGTTTCCATCTGATCCCGTTTGATTTGTTATTCTTCAGAATTTAATTGTTCCATGATCGCATCGTATATGGCGGGAGTGCAAGCCTCGGCCACCTTTTGGAGGAGATCGGCCTCTCTATTCGAAAGCTGAATTGGCCCTTCGTTATCGTAAATTTTATGTACCAATGCGTGATATTCTATGCCGGGACACCCCGTATAGATTGCGTCGGCAATAGATACCCGGTAATCCCTGACCTCGGATTTCGTCCTGGCAAAATCCAAATAAACCCGCAGATTCGTTAAATCGATGTTCTTCATAATTTTAGTTATTGTAGTTTGCGTAATTCCAATAGCCAGTAGATCCAATAAATGTAAATTTACATTCTGTTGTCCAGTTAATTACAACACTATCCACAAGACTTGATCCCATGCGGATGATCTTGCCTAAAGTGCGAGATCTAACTACTAAATTGCCTGATCCTGATTTTTTAACCCAAACAACCTTGCCGTCTTGACCGTCAGGCAATAAAATAGAGCCTTCCGAAGAACCGCCATATTCCACATAATCGTGCTGTTTTTCTAATACTATGCTGCCGGAAGTGAAATATTTTGTAGAAGTGGCGAACCCATGTATTTTTGATGAGCTACCCAGAAAAAGATCCCCTCTTTGAATATCTATGGCTATACTACTGGGAGTTCCCCAGGCGAAGATACTTATCCCCACTGCGGTAGTCTGGGTATCTCTTGCCTTGACAATCAACCCGCCATAAGTACCATCATAATCTACACTATTCCCTATTACAACATAGGATTCCCCATAGGTAAACTTAATATTGCCGCTATTCTTTGTATTAAGAAGGTTTCCGTTGTCGATAACGAAATCACCTACTTTCCCGGAACTCGCCGTTATGGTGCCTGTAAATTCGCCTGCTGAAGCATGAACTGTCCCCGTGAATTCGCCTGAAGTTGCTACCACCTTTCCCGTGAACTCTCCGCCCGAAGCGTACACCTTCCCCCGAAATTCTCCGGAGCTCGCATATATAGCCCCTCTGACAGTAAGAGAAGAATTTGTAGGGTCGAATACCAGCCGGTCGCCTCCCAATACAAAATACCCATCCGAATAAAACCGAAACTTAGCGTCGTTGGCCGCTTTTGCAGAAGTGGCGCCGCCGAACAGTATCGGGTATCGGGATAGATCGGAATACGGGTTAATACCCGATAATCCCGCAACGATATTCGATGCGGAATCGCGGACGCCGACAAACCCTGTAAGCAACAAACCGTCCGATATCTCCGTAGTCATATCCGAAAATGCCGATTTCAGAAATTCCAATTCCGCAACTCTTGCGGCTGCGGCATCGGCGGCATCCTGAGCGGCGTCGGAATAGGATTTCAATTCGTCCTGAATAGCCTGATTTGCATCTTCTATGGCTCTCGTGAAATCTTTGTATGCAGCATTGAATTCCGTGTATTGTGCATTCACGTTCCTTACTTCGGCTTCCGATGCTTTGCCGTCCGCAATCGCCGCTGAAATGGCATTCAAAAGACTTACTTTAGCTGCGTCAAACGCACTCTTCTTTGTGGTAAGATCCGTTTTCGCCGAACCTCCCAGATAGGGATTGTTATATAGCTTGCCATAGGTAGCATCGGCTGCGGAGCCCGCCTCGTTGACCGTATTGATATACTTTTCGATGGATGCCGCTTCCGCGCGATCCACAATCCCGTCGGCAAAGGCTTCGTCGGTGAAATTTTTAAGACCTGTGACGGTGGTGTTCAGCGATGCCGCCGCATCTTTAGCCTCTTGGGCTGTTTTTTGCGTTGCATCGAGATTCACGACCGGCATTTCTATCGACGTCCGGGTGGGAAGATCTCCGGACGAACTTCCGGAAGTCCAATGATAACCGGAAGGATGCAATTCAATGAAAGGGACGCCGGAGGTACGCACCGTGTACCTGCCGCCGCCGCGAACGTATATGTATTCCATCGATATCTCTATCACCTGTCCGATGCTGCCGACGGGCGTACTCTCTGCAAAGCTGTAAGCAAAGGAATGGATATACCTTTTGACGGGTAGCGTGCCCCAGCGGTTCCCGTTCGACTCCCAGGCGCAATTGCATGAGAATCCCTGCGCATGAGTGGCCCAGGGAGGCTTCCCGCTCGTGCCTAATACGGTTCCGATATCAAAAGTCGCTTTATAATCTGTAGCATTGTATAAAGTGAATGTTACCGGATAATAAGTATCCGGATCGAGCGCCGTAGCGTCGATCGTAGTGATCCGGAACTGCCCGGACGAATAGTACTGAATATTTTTCAGCAACGTCGTCTTCGCATCGTAGTACGTTTTGAATCTCGCATTGAAAACCGACCCGGTGATCGTCGAGGTCGTCGTCATATCCGCCAGCAGCGGCGTAATGTATGCGCTCAGGGCATTGTAGACGTTCAGATAATCGGCGGTGCTCAGTTGGATCGTATCGGCCTGGGCTGTGAGGATCGGTTTCTCGCCCTGGATAATATCCCATTCCCGTTTGGCCTCCTGTTTTTCACTGGGGGTCAGCTTGTCGTCGTTGGCGATATCGGCCAAGGCGTCCAGGGCTTTGTCCGAGTACTCCTTCTGGTCATTGTCAGATATGGAGTACGCCGTAGCCTTATTGCCCTGCTCCAGCTTGGCTCCGCACAAATACACTTCATTGTTTCCTGAATGAATTCTAAATAATACTCTGTTATCTCCGCTCGGACTGACAGTTCCCAAAGTTAGGAATGTTACGAAAAAACGCTTCCATTCCGAAGTCAGAACATACCTCATACGAGTATCGACAGCGGAACCGACGGAGGCATCTCCGTTGGTAGCTATAATTCTTTGACTAATTACAGGATGGCAGTAGGTGTGGACATAGCCCTCCCCTTTGGCCCAAAAACTAAGAGTATATTCTTCCGATGGCGTGAACGGTACATTCACCTGCTGGCGAACTTCTGCATAATCGGCGGAAGTCGGAACTTTGCAATATACGACGTTTAGACCTAAATATTGTTCAGACAGAATTTGCCCTTCTCCGCTCCAATGATCGGAAAAATTTTTTGTGCCGTTCAGAATATTCACTCCGCCAATCTGTACGGCATCCACCGCGGCGTCAGCCGCATTTTTTGCCATTGCATCCGCGATGAGATTGGCGAACCGGCTCACTTCCGCGTCATAGTTAGCGAAATAAGTATTGTAACTTGACCGTTGCGCATCGGTCAGGGTCGTATCGGAATCTATATTGACCGCAACCGTCCCGGACAGGAAGTTTTTCAAGGTATTGTAGGCGGCGGACAAATCGGCAATCGATACGCCGTATGTCGTCGCATCGTCCTGGTAAGATGCGTATTCTTTGTCGATCTGGGCGACTTTATTGCGTAGCGTGGCCTTTTCTTCTTTGGATATTACGCTATCCGAGGCCATCTGACGCAGCCTGAGTTGGGCATCATTCACATCTTCCCAGTCGGATTCGGAAGCGGTAGAACCCTCGGCTTTATTAGCGTTACTAACATAGATGACTCCCGATGTTTTAATCCATATATCATTTACGCTATACGGAACGGCGGGGGTGCTGTCTCCATAAAACAGCTTAGCTTTCGTTCCGGCCAGTCCCAATGCTTCGCGGGCTTCTGATAGAGCCTGCGCCGCACCGCTATCGGCAACTCGTAGCCATTGGTATGTATTGTTTTGATATGAAAATTTATACCGCTCCGTAACATTTTCCCCGTCAATGACTACAAATCTGTCGTAATAATCCCCGATATGGCGATTCTTTTCCTCGGTGCTCGCCCATTCGTTTGCAGGGGCATTATTGAGCGTAGGCACTTCCGTCCCTTCGTAAGATGTAATCGATCCGTCGATCTGGCTTTGCAAATCCGGGATGATCGTATCGTTAAGCACGTTTACCGCCGTTTGCAATTCCTGCGACAGTTGATACGCCCCCTGTGCAGTAGTGTTGATTGCCGTCTGGATGTATTTATTTGCTTCTTCTAATCGGGTGTTAAATGTGCCGTAAGCCGTGTTGAAGATGTCGTATTTAGAATCCACGTCAGATTTCTCCGTGGGAGTGGCTACGCCGTCCGCCGATGCCGATTGGATCGATGTCAATAGGTTTGCGACAGCCGTGTCGAAAGCGGTTTTCGCCGCGGCAAGATTCGTCTTGGCCGTGCCGGTCAGCAGCGTATTATTATATACGGTGCTGTATGACGTATCGACGCTTTCTTTGGTTTCGCCAACGGTATTGGTATACTTTTCAATGGCCGCGGCTTCCGCGCGGTCTATCACTCCGTCGGCGAACGCCTCGTCGGTGAAATTCTTCAGACTGGTAACGGTTTTGTCGAGGGCGCTTGCCGTATCTTTCGCGTCCTGCGCGGTCTCCTTCGCCGTATCGATATCCTGTTTTACCGCCGGCCACTCCGACAGATTATTCAGTCCCGAACTGTTTTTGCCGATTGTTATATCGGAATTAATTTTCACTCTCGGCCTGGTGTCGCCGGAGGCCTGTTGGAAGGTGATGTAAGTCGCTTCGGGATCATCCAGGTTTCTATCCCCGACGAACATATCCCCGTATACATACTGATAGGCCCGGCCTGTCACCGGATTCACTCCGATACCGACATAGTTCTTATCCGTCAGGTCGAAGGAGTCGATTTTTGCTAATACCTGAATGGATCCGCCGTCCCTTGCGTCGATTACGATTGCCGATTGACGGGCGATGTCGGTTCTGTTACCGAACTGCACGATATTGTCCCCTTCCGCAGGGATGCCGCTGCCGTCTTTATCTGTTTTGGAGATATCCACATAATCGTCTCCCACACCGGTAACGAGCGCCCAAAAATATTTAATGATGCTTTTATTGTCGGGGGAATAACGCTGACATCTTGCCTGATCGCCCACGACGATACCGCTATATCTTGTACCGTTCTTGTTGTCGTAGTAGCAGCGATAGTAAGTGTTTTCCTCTTGTACGGACGTACATTCGAAACCACCATTCGAAAATACCGTCTCTCCGAGCCTGAAAGACATCTGGTTTATGATGAGCTCGTTGAATACCGCTTCTTTACGGATAATCATCTTGTCCGCCTCCACGACGCTACTACCCGTGCTATCTTTATATATGGCCGCGCCGGATCCGCTGATGTTTCCCTTGCGGAAATTGTCCGTAGCGAACTTATCTTTTGCGATAATTTCAGCGCCGGACTCAATATTCCCCTGCGCGGTAACGTTGCCCTTCGCATCGATGTCCTGACCGGCTGTGATGCTCTTTTGCGTCTGGATGTCACCTCCGGATTGTATGTCTTTTTCGACCGTCAGGCTTCCGGCGGCATTCATGTTCCCGGCAGCGAAATCCAGTGCTTTGCGTCCGCCTTTAGGGTGAAAGTTCTCCATAGCACGGAGCGCGGAGAAAACGTTATAGTCGGTCGGGGCCGTATTGTCGTATTTACGGATAATGTAGATACCTACGCCGGATACGACGCCGATCCTCTCCGCGTACTGATTTTCCTTGATGTTGGTTTCGATGCTTCCCAGGCGGGAATAGACCGTATTGTCGCCGACGGTGTAGGTGGCTTCGTATGGATTGATAAGTTTCTTTTCATAAGCCTGAATACGCGAACTTCTACCAATGGAGCCGAACCTATCGCCTACGAGCTTTACTTTTTGCCCCAAGTCGTAGTTTTTATCGTTTACCTGACAATAAACCGGGTTGGTGGGGCATTCATAAACATTCGTATCGCTACTGTTTTTCTTGGCCCATGTTTTACCGTGTTTCAATAATTCCTGCTCGGCCTCGGTAGTGCGTTGTTTAGGTAGCCTGACACCCGTCAATATGAATTTATTTCCCGGTTCGGGTTTGAGGTTTTCATTTGGGATCGTGATAGAACCTTCGCCCTCGGTTACAGCGATTATTTCGAACTTTTTATCGAATGCCTTTGTATTGATGCTTAATTCAAATTCTCGCCCTTCCAGCGGCCCGCTTTCAAATGTACATCGAATGGTCTCGCCCTCGATGATGTCAGAAGGCGTGAATGGAGTATTTGCAACATACATGATGTATGCTGTGAATTTATTACCCTCATCATCGACACGTTCCTCTGTCTCTACCGATGTAACTGTCTCCGTGTTTTTGGGAAATACGTCCTCAAAAAAGACAAGCTGTTCTACGATGTCTTCTTTAGCAAGCGGTTCCCAGGCATCGATGTAAGGAATGCCGTCGGGCAATCTTAAACGAATCTCTGAAATATGATTGGTAACTCCGCCTTGAGAGGCGTGCCCGTAATCGCTGGTTAGATTGCGCGTCGATCCGAACACATAAAATCGTGTACCGTAATTACTATTGTCGCCGGATCTGCGTGGCATAGTGGCAACGACTTCTCCCCGTCGGAAAATTTCTTCGCTTCCGAATTCCAGTTTTCCGAAACAGATGTAGACGAGATCCCCGTTCTGTTCAATCCACCACTCACAATCGAATTCGTTCGCAATCATTCCGAGGGCATCATACAATTTATCCCCGCTAAACGATATGCCCTTCGTTATTTCCGACAAATCTTCAGGAACATCCTTCACCACCCAATTGGACGATCCAAGTTCGTGATTGATGCACTCGGCTATGAGATTGCCAAAGCTGGTAAGAGTCGTTGTGAGAGCGAATACAGCTTCTTCGAAACCCTGTCCACGATAAAATACATTGTATTTTTTAAGATGCCCTTCTACTCCTTCGAACTGGATTGAATACTTCCATCCTCCGGTCTCTTCGTTAAAATCGGGATCTACATCCGTAAATATTTCAAAACGAAAGCCTTCGTAAATGATATAACAACCCTTCGGGAATTCGATGTTTTCAGCGAGTTCAAAGTCGAGACGTACATAATTCTCGCCCATCAATGCGTGGTGGCGAACCGATGTATCCAGAATAGGAACTTCCACCAATATCGCATTTGATCTATCATATATTTCAATCATAGCCTGCATGTTACGCAAGCGAAGATCATCACGGGCGGCACATTATGCCATAGTTTCCAATATTAAAACGTGACAACCGGGAGATTGTCACGTTTTAGGTTTTATATCGTCTCTCTGTCTTTCGGATTCGGTTCGTTGAATGAAAAAACAAATTTCCCGAATCCCAATTTTCCGATCACTTGGCTTGGCGAACTTGAATAATACAGTTTGTACACACGTTTGAGGATCGGCACTTTCAGCAAAATTTCTCCTTTAGCGATCTCGTTAAGAAAGCTTTCGTATCGCTCCAAGTATTCGGACTGTGTCGATCCCTCTATCGTGATAGTTAATTGTACATCCCGTTCATCAAGGCGCGGATTATTGTATAGGATTTGCTTCCCGTCTTCAGCACGTGATTTGTTTGTTACATACGATTTTGCGGGAGGCGGGGTGAGCAGGTTTTCCAGAAAGTTATCACCCATATTCGCTCCCCATGTCTTCCAGGCGTCTTTATTGTTGATGTAAAAATCTCCTTCCATTGCTTTAATCGTTACATTTCACAATTTTCACATTTCCAGTGCTGTTTATGTTCCCGCCATGACAGATAACGGTTGCTGTCGCATTACCGGAACACACAACATTTACGTTCGCGTGATCGTACACCTTTACAAACACACGGGCATGTCCGCTAGCCTTTATGGATACATTGCTTTGGTGACGTGCATAAACGGTTCCAGTGCCGAAATCATCGTATACAATCATTCCTACACAACATCCATTGCATACGACTTCCTGCAAATTGGACGTATTAACAACATCGTCAACGAATATTCCGTGTTGTTGCATAATCCCGTCGAAATGCTTTTTCATATATGTGCACGACGGATAATCGTGATCGATGCAGAAATCGAGTCCTTTTATGTACATTTGACACAGAGAATGTTTATCTTCGTTTTGCCATCTTTTTTGCCACGGCGTACACAAGCCTAACGCGATTGCCTTTTCTTTCAATTCATCGGATACATTCATAATCAACTTCCTCCAAGACTGTTACTGATTCGTTTTAATATCGGATTGGTTTCTGTCCTGATGACATTCACTGCCTCTTCCGTATTCTTGCGGATATATTGTAGGTGTATCATCGACGTTTCGGCCATAGATCTTAATTCGGTTGATCTGGTCAATAACCGGCTTATATTCATATCTATGCCGGTATGTGAAATCATAAATTGTTTGAAACGCGCAATGTGTTCATTCAGATTGTTATATATCCCCCTTACATCCGACTGAATCGCAGTAAAACGCCCATTCAGTTCCGATCCGGTATCCTGCGACATGGCTTCATATCCTTTTGATGTGCCTGTCTGCTTCTTTCCCTCCGCTTCGCCCATCAAATCGAATCCGGCATCCTTAGCGGCTTTCACCATGCTATTCCATAGACTCTTCGACGTTCCTACGGTTCCTTGCAGGGCGGCAAATTGCGACGTAAGACCTTCCATGTCTTTCACTGATAATTGTCCGTCACCGAAAGCGCCGCTCTGTCCATCTTCGCCAAACAGGTATTTGCGAAGTTTTTCCATTGCGGGTTGAATAACTTGTAGTTCTATCATCCGGGAGACGAGATTCTTTATGATGTCGTTGACCGAGTTGTCGAATGCCGCTGCCGCATCTTCACCGGCGGCAAAAGCACTCACAAGGGCCGAGGCAATGGAACTCGACCAATCCTTCAGGGTTGCATCGAATTCTTGGCTGAACAGATCTTCGTAGAAGTACTTTATCTGATCGTCGAGTTCGGCAATCTGTTTTTCATACTCTTTGACGGCGTTGCGGTCTGTCTTTTTTTTCTCTTCCTCTTTGATCCGCATCTGATCGATAGCATCGCGCTGCGCCTTCAGGTTATTCAACTGTGCTTTTGCCTGACTCCCCGTCGTGCCGCCCAACTGTCGTTCTATTACCTTTTGTAACTTCTCGTAGGTAGCCTGTAAATCCGTCACGTACTCCTGGAGTCGCTTGATCTGTTTCGACAACTTAGCGTCCTTGTTTCCAATACCGAATAAGCTGCCTATCACCTTACCGATACCTCCGATAACTTTAAATCCACCCGTAACGATGGAAAAAGGCTTGCTAAAATCGACCGTTTCAAGCCCGGAAATAATCTGATCGACGCCTTTAAATGCTCCGGATATCTCTTCCGGGATATTAACACCAAAACTTTCAAGCGCGCCGGTAAACGCTTTCGCGGCGTCAAATCCTTCGCGGGCTTTAGCAGCATATTCATGGGTGGCTTCCGTTAATCTTGCCTGAGCTTCGTATCTTCTTTGTTCGGCCTCGGTCAACTTTTTTTCTGCTTTGGCTAAATCCAGAACCACTTCGACGAGCTTTTGGGATTTAGGGTCGTATTCCAACCCGGCATACACAGTCTGTCCGGATTCCACTTTCCGGAGATCGTCTTTGGCCTTCTGGTAGTCGGCATTTGCATTCTGATAATTGCCGAAAGCGGCTTTCAATGCTTCGCCCGGTTTCAACTCATTGATCTTCCTGTCCAGTTCGTTGTATGCTTCGACCAAGTTTTTGAGATCGGTCGGATCGAGGGCCGTTTTCGACTCCTGGATGTACTGCTGTAAGCTGTTTTTAAGGTTCTGCAACGTGGAATACGCAACTCTATCCAAGTCGCCGAATATCTGTTCCCAATTCAGGTTCTTTTTAAATTCTTCGACATCGAGTTCCGACATAGCTTTCTTAAACTCTCCCCGGAGGGACAGTTTTTCGTTCATCGACGTTGTTTGGGCTGCCTTCTTTTGATATTCCTGGGTTATTGCCAACTTTTTTTGCTGATAATTCCCGTATTTCTTCAAGTAGTCATTGAGTCCCTGAATCTCTTGATCGATCAATTTCTGATTGTCTTGAGCCTGTTTTTCCAGTACTGCATTTTGTAGTTCGGCAAATTTGGGCGCAGCTTCGGCGGCGGCGTTTTTTAATGCAGATGCGTAGTCGAATTTCTTATTTTTATTTTCCGGCTTAGATTTAAATTCCGTCTTTTGATTATCAGCAATTTTACGGATGTAATCTTGCTTCTGCCGGTCTATTTCCTGTATTTCCTTTTCGTGATCCAGTTTCATTTGGGCAAGGATTTTCTCCGAGCCCTCTTTCATGGCATTTATCCGGGCTTGTTCTATCGCGTTTTGCAGATCCTCTACTTCCCTGGAAATATCCTCTTCTTGTTTGTGCAGCCTGTCGGTATAATCTTTTGGTATGCCCATTGTGCTGCTCGATGCTTTGAAGTCCATCACATCGCTAACACCGATATATTTTTTAAGGCTTTCCATAGTTGCCTCTAAGCCATCTAAATATCCTACTAAATCTACATCCTCTCCTGTTGTTTCTTTAATTTTATCCTCAAGTCTATCGTATGAAGCACTGACCTGTTTTTCTATTTCATTAATTGCATTTTTATAACTATCAATAATACCTTTGTCTGCTCCGCCTAAAATTGCTTTATTCATATCGGCGGTGATTCGTTCTACTGAATTGATAGATTCCTGTATTTTTTTATAATCGTTGCTATTAATGATATCTATTTTTTGACCCTCGATCTCTACGATCTTGTTAAATGCAGCTTTAGCCTTTGCAGAACGCATGGTTTCTTCTGTCATCCTTGCGTATGCATTCGCAGCATTACCAGCCAATATCTCTTCATTTGATAAACTCCCTAAATATTCGGGATACAATCGCTTTAGTTCTTTTGCCGCCGCAATTCGATCCTCCATCGACGCAGAGGCATTTTGAGTCGCACTATACAAAAGTTTAAGTTTAACAATCTCCGCTTGCGCATTCTTAGCCCCTTCGGACATTGCTTCGTTTAGGGCTTTTGTACTTATTGCAGTAGCATCGAATGTATTTTTACCAGAAAACAGATTTTTGAAGAATCCTCCGATTTCCTTCCCGTAGGCCGTAATTAATGTGATGCCTACGACAAGAGCCGTCTGCCATGAAGCCACGGATTTTATAAGTTGTTTCCAAACGGGGACTCCTTTTATTCCCTGAGCCAAGAGTGCCTTGTATTCGATACTCGCTCTTTTTATCTCGTCGGCCAACATCGGCAGGTTGTTCGAAATAGCCAAGAAGAATTGTTGAGCAGATATGGTTAACGAGGGAAGTTCTCTGGCTACCTGCTGTACCTGAAAAGACAATGGATTAAATGCTGATGCGTAGTTCCCCACGTTACGACCGAACCGGCCGGTCGTACTTTCCAATTCCAGCACCTTTTTGTTCAGATTTTCTATGTTTTTCCGCAATGCCTCCCCAAAAGGAGAGTTTCGGACGTTTTCTGTGAGGTTGTCGTAAACACGCTGAAGATTCAACAAATTAGCTTGCATCTGCTTGGTCGAACCTTCAGTCGCATTAAATTCCCGTACTTGCGAACGCAGGGATATATTCAGGGCATTGATTGTCTGCTTATGCTTCATTTCGGCAGATGTCAACGACAGGCGTTTGTCGATGGCATCGCCTACCGTGATGGCATTGATAGACTCCTGCATCTGTAAACGCTTCCGTTCCTGGGCGATAATAGCCAGTTCCGCGCGTTCCTTTTCGAGATTGGCAACCGTGATCCGCATCTGGCTGTCGAGATTCGTTGCCGCCTTTACTTCGTCTTCTACGGAAGCGGCTGATAAACGGGATGCGGCGATCTTCTTTTCTTCTGCCTGTACAACCTCTTGCGAGGCGGCTATTCTTTTTTTCTCGGCAGCTATCGAATTGTTTATCTCGTTTATAATTTTGTTCTGTGCATCGACGATTCCTTTGTTGAGCCCGGAAATCTCCTTTTTTGTGTTCTTGATTTGATTTACCAGATCGTCGAATCCGCTGTCTCCCTTTTTCATGGAATGCAACTTGACATACAGTTTGTCAAGCTCTTTTTCCAATCTGATTACCTCCTGGTAATCTGCCCCGATTTTAAAATAAAGTGATGCCATAAGTCCAAATCGTCAATAGTGAGGTGTATTGGGTGAGGAAGGTTATTTCCGTCCCCGTTTCCGGTTCAGCATATCCTTCCCGGATATCTTTTCAACTTTTTTTTGCGTGTCGCCGGATGAGTAATCGAACCGGAGTTTGTCGGCGCACATCATCAGTAGGTTTTGATAGGGGATCTTTTTCACAGCTTCATCATACGAAATTCCGAGATCGAGAAAGGATGCAATCTGCCCGATCATATTATTGTTTCCCGACTTACTCGTATTGGAACTATTATCCGTAGGACTAAGCTTACACTTAGCGAACATCTCGGTTCCGTTAATCATTTCTCCGCACGCTTTCGCGGCCTCGTACAGTTGGCTGATAGTAGCATATCTACGAATGAATTTGTAGGCCAGGAATGCTCTTATATTCCTGAATATGCCGTGCCGGGTGACGGCAACGGATACGGCTTTGCATAGGCTATCCGAATTATTGTCTATCACGCGGAACCATAATATTTTCTCCAAAGGGAATGACGTTTCCGAATATTTTTCTATCATCAGGCATATATCCCAAATGACAAAAGCATATATCCGGAACCAAAATCTGCCCAATGTTACCCTTACGTAATTATTGCGCCTTATCGCCTTCGATATCAATATTGATGCTCTGTTCATCTTCTTTCCCGATCAATTCATTTAACTGTGAAAAAACAGCGCATATCTCCCTATATTGCTCGATAGGGATAGAGTCTATCACCTTTAATACATTCTCGTTTAATTCCGACAACGAAGCGCGCCTGACGATCTGTCTTTGAAGAATGCACCTACGAAAACGTGAGAAGAAGCCGCTCCCCGATACCGCCAATGCGATTATCCGGGATAAATAATTCGTGTTGTCTGGGATGTCGTTGCGGTCGAAAGAGTGCATCTTACGCAGCGTTTTAAACACGCGGCGAACTGTCAATACGGTCGGTTCCTCGAAAGTCAGGATTCGATCCCCGAATGATAAAATATTAATTCCCATGTCGATAAAAGGCGGGTCGCCCCGCCTTTAAAGATTAAATTTGACCACTATGCGCCTGGTGAGCCTTTCACTTCGCTATCATCGAACCAATATTCAGGAGCTACGCCCGATACGTCCGATTCCATCATCGTTCCTGCGACAGCCAGTCCGATAGCCCCGTCCGTATTCGCTCCCCGCGCCCCGATGGAAGCCTTCGGAAGTACAAGCCATACGTCATCCTTTGTTTTTGCAACAAGAGCCTTTTTGATATCCTGAGCACCCGATCCGCGTTTCCATCCGACGACCTGGCTCCCGGCTCCTGTAACTAACTCGCCTCCTTGCAGATCTTTTTTCTCCTGATATTGATACAATCCGATTGTGAAATTGATCGCAACATCGCCGGCCTCCCGATCTTCCCGGTAGGTGTTGCCGGTTATCTGATTCTTATACGAGGTTACGGACGCTTCTGCTTCCTCGTAAGTCCATGTATCTTGATGGACGTTTTCGATCTCGTGGAATGTGGATACGCCTTCCGATGGATGCAGGAGAGCGTACAATTTAGCCCCGCTAAATTCAGGATCTTCGATTACGGGGCCGTAAAAAAGCTGTTTAAGGCTCACCGCTGATATCTTTTTCTCTGCCATAACTTAAAGTTTAAAATTGTTTGTTTTGATAAAAAGTCTTACGTTTACGAAATAGCTCCAGGTGGCTTCGTCATGTTCGGTGGAAATGCTGTCTATCGAATAGACACCCCTTCCAGCCGGTTCATTGAAATATACGGATCGGAATTCATCCTCGGCAATATTTCCCAATTCCCTGAGACGAGGCCCGTTAGGGGTTGGATATTTCAAAGACTTGTCGTAGGGGACGAACAGATTTACATTGCCGTACCCCTTTGACCAGGGATCGTTGTTCATCGACAGGACATTGATGACGATCCGTTCAGATACATCCCTTTCCGTTACCGGTGGATGCACATCCTTATACGCGGGGATGTCGGGAAATACTTCGCGGCACTTCCGGTACAGAATATTTTTGATGTCTTCGGGTGTCATCATTTTTTGTTCAATTCTTTGACGGCATTCAGCGCCGCGCCCGACAACACATCATATCCCTTAGCCTCGACGTATGAGCCGTATGGCATTCCGACTGCAAGTATTAGCGAGCGTCCGGAATGGTCTAATCCATTCAATAGCCCGGTCGTCGCTTTTACTGCCTCGTCACGTCCATAATTATCGGCCACACGCATTTCTTTGATCCTTCCATCCGTGATAGCATAACCGGGAGAGTTGCGAAGACGGTACGTCCGGTTCTGATATCTGGTCTTGCTGGTTGCGTACCGGATAGCATTTTCGCCAGCTTCCCTCATGGCATCATCGACCTCCGCCTCCAATTGCTCGAACGCTTCCCTGATGTCCGAAATGTCTATTGCTATATCCATATCTCAGAGTAACCTAAAAAATTACATCGGCCCGGTACTGCGATAGTCCCTTCACCACGTAATTCCCCATTCGGATAACATGCTCGTACACGATCTCCGATGGAAAACTTTTTTTGACCGCTTAAAACGATATGATATCTATATACATAAGCTTGTCCGTTGATGCCGACCGTTTTCGAAGCTTCGTTATCGTCGCATCTGCACCGGCACACTTCAACCCATTCCTCCTTCCCTGTGCCGGGGATTGTATCGCCGTTGGAATCGGTTTGAGGCGATTCTTTATGCAGAAAATAGAGTATATGTGGCATGTAATACATATCACCAAAGGTCTGATGCGTCGGATATGGAACTTCCTGCTTCGCAGGCGATCCCCAGTTGATTACATAACATCCGATAATACTCCCTCAGTCCGGATTTATCCCATTGGACGGAAAATCCGTTCTCATTGACCGATTCCGGCATGGCAAGGATAGCAGGGATAATACCCGTCATCGCTCTTAATACTTGCTCCCGATTTTCTTTTGTGATTTCTGTTTCCAGCGAGATATCCGGATCTGAGAGAGTGACATCGAAAAGGTCAGCCTCCGACAGTGAAACGCCGAAGGTCTGAAACCTGTCTGTTATGTATTCGCCTACCGTCACGATTCCGTATTCAGTGAATAAATACCGTTTATTTCCGTGATTACCGGAAGCGAAAGCGATTCCGCCTTGGTAAATTCGACGCCGTTCGAATTCTGGGTTTCTCCGACTCCCCATTTGGATACCCGTATCCGTCCGTAGTTCGAATACGAAACACCTGGCTCTTCGCGCAGTTCGCTGTTGGCGTATGCGTTTTTAATGACGCCGAGATTTCCCGCCGGAACAAACACGATATTTTTCGGATTCCAGGGTTCGTAAGATCTGAAAACGCCGTTATCCTGAATCCTACATTGCCTTCTCACCGGTTCGAAAACAGGCAGCTCGTTCGAGCGCATGAATTCATTCAGGGAAGAGAGCAGCAGCGGACTCGATGATTTATCCGTTCCGAAGATCACCTGCTTCATCTTTTTGCTGCGAAGAATGAAGGACAGCTTCGACGGGGCGAGCAGAATACGGTCGAATGCCACTTTGTCGGAAGCGGCATCGACAATGCTCTGAATGTCATCGAAGACATCGACTGTATCGATATTGCCATTCGTCCAACTGGTCGTTGCGCTGCCCTTGTTCCCTTCCGGCATGTTGTAGTCGATGGTCGTATTAATCCCACCTTCGGGGTTGTTAGTCGAATCGAGAGTAGCTACGCCTTCGTTAGACAAGGCGTTCAGGATGATGATGTCCAGTTTGGCTTGAACGCCACTCACAACCGTCTTTGCGTCCCCGAACATAAGGTCGATCAATTGCTGTTTTGCGGTTCCTTCCGGGATCATCCGGCTATCAAGGATTTGCAACACCTTTCGATAGGTGTCAATCGTCATCGGAAGGGTGATCGCATGAGTCAATACCTTTTTAGCAATTGTCTCAAGCCCTTCCGTTCCGATAACCGGCTCTTTTGAATTCCGATCGATGGTGGCAGCGGCAATGCTCACATTGTACTTGCCTTTGATTTCTTCGAAATCCAGGCCTATCGTAGGATAATCCCAGGCGAAGAACCGTTCGTAGAAAACGTTATCGAAAAGCTGCTTGTGAAGTCTGGATACAGCGTCGAAGCGAAGCTGTATTTGCTTGGTCAGGTTTCCGAAAATGGAACTGTAAAAGAATTTTTCTGCCATAGCTTACTGTTTGATGAAGATGATATTCGGGTTGTTTTTCAGTGTAATCCCCTGAAGCCATGCTTCTGGGGGATCAGGAACGTATCCGCGTAAAACAACGGCATCGTAGGCAACTGACACCGTGTCGGAATCATCGCCGTTCAGAGGATCGGTCGTCTCTCCGACAACGCCGTTCGGGACATATTTTTCTTCCGAACTCGTGGTCGCGGTAGCTTCCAGAAGGATGTCGCCAGCCGCGAGTCCGGTAATGGCGGCGGAAAGAGTGATAGTGTCGTAATCGGCATTCGATGCGTCAATGGACGAAATCGTTACGCCCGTCGTCTCGCCTGCTTTCATCACGACATCGGCGGCCTGGAATAGATGATCTTTTTTAACTCTCGGCTTCGTTGTTGTGCCGCCCGTAACGACTTCGGCATGTTTTGAAATGCCTGCTGTGAGTGTGCCGGGCATAATCGATACAAGTGTGCCTCTCGGAATTCTCGTTCCTTTGGGGAACGTTTGAAGCAATTTGTATCCTCCGGGAAGAATTTTAGCTTCTCCCCTCCAAAAGACGGGCATGTTCCCCTCTTTGGTTTCTGGTGTGAATTTTACTCCCATTTGTTTGATTTTTATGTTTATTTATCCGGAAGGGCGCTCGCCCATGAATCCGCCTCTCCTTTATCGATGTCGCCGAGGGAAGCGAGCAAGCTCGAATCGTTCTTACTTCCCAGGCTTGCCGTCACGATATTTTGTTTGACTTTGGACAGGTGGGCTTTGATCGCGTTTTCATCGGCATCACTCGCAATCGAAAAGCCCTCGTCGATTCTGAACTGCGGGATGTCGAGCTCTTTCGCAATCCGCAGAATTGTAGATTCCCTCGCTTGAGCCGCCTCGCGCGCTGCATACTCTTCGACCTGTTTCTGTAAGGGGGCGACTTTTGCATCGATCTTCGCATCGATCATTTGACGGATCAAGTCTTCGTATTGAGCAGAAAAGCTCGGCTTCATGTCGGCAGTGGCTACATGCGCAATAGCGGCTTCCCCCAATTGGGATGCCGCATTAGGAGTATTCGCCGCGCTCGCCGCTTCCGCAGCACGCTGATTGCCGTATGATTCGAAGATGTTTTGAAGAGTGATTCCTTCGACAAAGGAATTCGCTTCTTCCTGGGTCGTGATTGCCTCGCTTTGACTATTTGCGATCCCTTCCAGAATGGTGTCGGGGACATCGGCAAAACGGGCTTTAAGTAATGACAAAATAGTCTCTTTCATGCTGATATTGTTTTGTTTACAATTACAACACAAAAGAGGGCACGTTCGGCACATTGGACAATGCTTCCGAAATAAAAAACGTGACAATCGCGCGATTGTCACGAAAAAGTCATTTTATCCGGAATTGGACATAAGAAAAACCAATGGTATTTTATATTATTATAATATTTATTAATTTGTAAGGGGGGGGGGATTTTTTCTTTATATTTGTGCTTAAATATTTTAAACCTATTATTTATTGTGTTATGAAAAAACTATTATCCTTTGGAGTAACGTTTGTTGCTGCTATTTCTCTCACGTCTTGTTACAACACGCGAGTACTTGTTGGAAACGTAAAACCTAAAGAGCCTGTCGTAGAAGTTAACAAAGAATGGAACCACCATCTTATTTGTGGTCTTGTTCCTCTGGATAATGCTACTATGGACGCATCGGAATATGTTAATGGGGCGGAAAACTATATCGTAAAAACGAATCATAGCTTTTTAAATATGCTTGTTGGTTGTATAACAGGAGGTATTTATACCCCCACTCAGACTAAATACTATCTTCCGTTAAAAGATACGCAGAAAGAACAATAACATGAGAAAGCTTTTATTTTTATTTGTGGCTGCCGCCACGGTTGTATTTTCGTCCTGCTCAAAAGATGACAATAACGACGGTATTCAATTAACCAAAACAGATCTCGTAGGGGTGTGGAATGTCACATCTATCGCAACATCAGGAGACTTTAGCAATGTCCCGTCCGGCGGAATTTTAATATCTGTAAAAAACGATGATTCGTATACAGTTAAGTTCTTTAGCGATATGTACGTAGGCAGATATGAAATAAAAGGGAATACGATGGTCGGTACGACACTTGATCCTATTACGGAGTATTTTAAATTTGAAAGTCTTGAGGGTAATAAAGCTCAGATTTCATACAGTAATAGCGACGGTGGTAGATATCAGTTCAAAGTGGTAAAAAGCAAATAGTTAAGAAAAAGAAGCGAACAAAAGAAAGCCCCGGCATAGCCGGGGCTTTTGCTTTTGTGTCGTTTTTCGATCTGAACGGGAAATACCTGCAAAATATTTGTGTAATACACAAAAGTGTATTATATTTGTAATACTAACGCAGACGGGTAATATGGAAGTAGAACTAACAGAAAAAGAGTGGGATTTAATAGAATCGATACGTAATTATCATAAATCCTACCCAAATGGGAAGGATGAGCAAGAGTGGTATATAGAAATGATTCTGCAAGAATTATTGGAGCGAGATTAAACAACCAGCTTTCGGATAAATAACTGGAGGCGCAAAGCATAATAGTATGGAAATCATTGTAAAACAAAACCGTGAAACGGTTAAACAGAAAATGTCTGATATCTTGCTCGATGTATCATGGGCCAAAATATCGGAACGGTACTTCGGGAAATCGCGCTCGTGGCTTTATCATAAAATGGATGGTATGAATAATGGTAAACCGGACGACTTTAGCGAATCGGAAAAAGATATTTTGCGTGCAGCCCTGATCGATCTATCCAGAAGAATCAGTAAATGCGCGGAAAGTATTTAGTTATTCTTTTTATATGTGCGGGAAATACCTCGATTGAATAAGTAGGATATATTTTACCGCTCAAGATTGAAAATAACAAGCCTCGGAATTTCCGAGGCTTGTTTTTTACTGCTGTGCAGTTTTTCGATCTTTGAGCAGGTCGATCATTTCAATGACCGCTTCCATGAATTCCTTAAAAAAGACCTTGTCTGTTTTAAGGCGCTCCAGTACGTCGGAGACTGTGAAGTTGTTTTGCATAGGATGCAATTATGCAGAGGCAAAAAGAAAACGGTTTTGCCTGTCCCGCTGCATCCGCCACAAGGCATATCGGGCACATTAATGCACCGAACGGGGGTACAAAACCGTTAAATCGCTGCCTTGTATGGATGCGAAGCAAAAATACGAAAAAAAGTGAAAATAATTATTATAATTTGTCTTAATAAAGATTGCTTTGGGGATTAATCGCTTGTAATTAATATTATTATAAAAATGATGAGTCCGATTACAAGTGCAACTATCCAGTTCATTGCAGTTTGAGATGTCCCAGTTGCAGAAGGTGTTTGTTGTTTGTAATAGCTTATATACTCATCCTGTTGAGATAGAGTTTTTTCCCGTAATTTAGATGTAGACTCGTACATTTTAATAGTAGCTTGGAGTATGTTTATTTGAAGTTGCATCGCATCGGCATCCCTAATTTTAGTTTGAAGATCACTAATGAGCCGTTGCTGAGTGGTTCGCTCATGTCGGAGATTTTGTACTTCTTGTCTCAAGGCATTGATAATGTTCTGTGCATCTGTGTCTTTCGAATCATCCGATTGACTGACTGATGAATCTCTACTATCATTGTCGAATGAATAGCCATTGCTGGCACATATTGTCTTGTACGCCTCGTTTATTCGCTTTAGCAGCTCGTCGAAAAATGGGTCTCCATCGTGTTTATCTGGATGCAGCTTACTGACGTATAATCTATACGCCTTTTTTACTTTGGCTTTGGAGGCATTAGGAGGAAGTCCCAATATGTCGTATGGATTAACCATCTACTATATAGATTCTCTTACGGGGGCGCACCTACAATAAAATCCGGTGAATAAAGGAATGTTTTACTAAGATGCTGGAATCGGAGTAAAAATTATGGTTGTTTTTTTGCATTTGAGCATTGCACTTTTATGGTTGCATCGTCTTCTGAAAATGAATTGATGTATTGCAACCAATATTGGTTGGCATCTTGGAATCCTGCAATCCCTTGAAATAAATGACCCAGATATGTTCCTGATTCATCTATGTGATTTAGCTAAATTTTGCGTAGCTGTGCTTTTTCTTAGGCTAAGTGGGTTCAATGGGGCATTACACGACCCCTTTTTTTTGAGATTCAGATTCCACAAAAGTCATTGATTGGATTTTCGTTCGCAAAGAGCCTATTTCTTCTCGCAAGTTTGCTATTTCATTGTTTAGGTTTTTGATTTCTTGGTCTTTACGGTTAATCATTTTTACAAGTTCGATTGTCATGTCATTTGGATTTAGGTTAATAGATTCTTTATCACTACTTGATATTTTAGGTTCGGTATTTAACATGGGGCCTTCGCCGGTAAGGAGCCATACTCTATTTAAATCTTGGTAATAGTTCAATATTTTTTCTATAACTCGTTCGGATAAATCTCTACCTTCTTTACGAGATTTTCCTATAGTGCCGACAGCAATACCCAATTGGACGGTCACTTTATTATCATTCAAACCGTTTATTTCCATGTATTTATCAAATCTGTCGATTTTCCGCATAAGATTTTATGTAAAAAAGTTCAACATATATTTTGAATATATGTAAATGAATTCTATATTTGCAATACGATAATCAATATATCGCAAATGTAATCTTGATTTATCGCAGCGTAAATAGCAAATATATACTATTTGCGTCTAAATCCAAGTTCTTTGACATCTTTCAGCCCTTGTATAGTCCGGTGCGGATGGATTGCTGTTACGGGTTCGACTCCCGACCGGACGCAATACTTGTTATTCTTTTTTAAATCCGATAGCGCGGCGCGATCCAGATGGCTTGCGTTGTGTCTGAAGTTCCGCTAACGTCTCATTAATTAACTCCAATTGCATACGAGTGTCTTCGTTAATGTCGTTGTAGTCGGTAAATACTTCTTCGACATATTCTTTTAGTTTAAACACTTCTTGTTGTAATTGTGCCAATCTATCAATGGGTGGATTGAGTATCAATTGACGCATGGCGACAAAAGCATCCATTATTGAAATGCTTACTTGTATAGCAATAGGGCTACGTAACACGGCAGACAACATGGATACCCCTTGTTCGGTAAATGCATAAGGTAAATATCGAGTTCCGCCGTGTGCACTTGAGGTGCCAAATTGGAACCTCAAGTTATCAAACTCATCCTTGCTAAGTTGAAACATGTAACGTTCAGGGAATCGTTCAATGTTGCGTTTTACGGCTCGATTTAAAGCTTTCGTTTCCACCTGGTATAATCCAGCCAGATCAAAGTCCAGCATCACCCGCTGACCTCGGATTTCGTATATCTTGCTTTGGATTTGGCCTAATCTATCCATGCTATTTTTTGCGTTTGATGGTGTGCTTTAGTTTTAATACCGCAAAATTCAACTCGATTTCCGTTTCGGTGTCCGTGGTTTGCATATCCTCTCCAAACAGGTCGGCCATAATTTCACCGCTTTTCTGCATCAACGTTTTTTGTTTGAACTGATCGGGATTAGCCGACATCTCTCCGATGGTGCGGGATAGTTCACGTAGCTTTGCAAAGGCTTCTATAATTGCGATAGTTGTCTGTGTCGCCTGTGGACTTTTTAGAATGGTTGCCAGCATGTAGAGTCCTTTTTCAGTGAAGGCTTTGGGTAAAACACGTGATTTAGATAACGTTGATTCATTTGCGATCAAAAATTTTGATCGCAAATTATTAAACTCGTGTTTGCCGATTTCAAATACATATCATTAAACCGTCCTTGTTTGTAAGTTTTAAAGTTGCCTTCTATTGATTTTACCTTTAATAAGAAATATTTTCAGGACATCGTTTCTGTCGATGATGGTATCGCCTGAGAATCGCGGGTTTGTAGCCCGTAAAATAAATTTACATCTATCTTCAGAAAGATATACATTCTTGATCGTTCTTAGGTTATCGCAGTTTGCGTTTGTTATTACTAAATATGGCTCCCCCCAGAGCATAGAATCGACATTGGTGATCTCTTTTACAAGAACGACTTCACCGGCAAAAAAGTCAGGTTCCATGCTCTCCCCGTAGACCGGAAAGGCAGCACAGCAATCATTCAAAGGCGGGTAACTGATAAGATATTGAGACACCTCCGGAATGTCGTTAAAGCTTTCTGCAATAGACGCTGTTACGTTGATGTCGTAAAATGGGATGCCCCGTTTTTCAGTAATCTTATCTTCGGGCCTAATAAGCATTTCGCCATCTCCGGTAAAAAGCCAAGATTTATTCACTTCAGGGAATGCAGAAATAATCTTGTTTGCCATGCTGACCGATATATTTTGCGTTTTGCCGTTTTGAATATCATAAATAGCCTGGGGGCGAATTAAACCAATCTTTTCTGAAAAAGATTTTCCGTTTAATTTACTGTATTCCAGTAATTTATTTAATACATACGCTCCTTTCATAGTTTTTTCATACAGAAATTACAGGTATAAATTTGTTTATACAGAAAAAATCTGTATATTTGCAGTACAACAATATCACAATAGCAAAGGTATGGTGATATTATCAATGTGAAAATAGTAAAAAAATACCAAACCATGAAAACGAGGATTAATAAAAGCGAAGTAATGAAGAGGGCCTGGAAGATTTTCAGAGGTAAAAACCCCTATTCGTACAGTTTTTCAGCAGCCTTGCGTCGCGCATGGTTTGTTGAAAAAGAAAATGCCAGGGCTGAGATTGAAAGAATCGAACGCGCCGCCGCAGTAATCCCGTCGCACAGCGACATGCCCTTGTTGGATGCGAGCCGCTATTACAATGGGGCGGATAGTTACGGAAGATATTTTGGAGATTAAAAAATAGACAAATGACAAACGCTTTTAAAAAGGGAATGTTGGATGCGCCCAAAAGACATCAGGTTTTGATTCGGGAAAAGATTAAAGAAAAGTTGGGCATCACAAGTCGTATACAATTCAATAATCGACGTGATGGCATCGTAAATCATACTCCGGCAGAAAGAGACGCCATAGAAGCCATTTTCAATGAGTTTGGAGTAACCGCCCCCTGGGGGAAAGAATGATATGAAAACCGATTCGATACTAACCAAAAGAGAGGCCCAGGTAGCCGAGTTATGCGTCAAGGGGTATATCGGGAAAGAGATCGCCGATAAGCTTAATACCTCTTACCGTACTGTCGTGAACCACTTTCAGAACATTTACGACAAAACAGGTATCCGCCGGTCAACCAATGCTCTCGTGTCGTGGTGGTTTTGCGTGAACTTTTCGATTGATATTTCAGAGACGGCAAAGCAGATTATCGCGGGGGTATTCTTTCTGATGGTTCTTCCTCACGAGATTTTCATTCACGACACACAGCGGCGCTTTTCTCGTAACGGGCGGGTTATCGAACTGGTAGAGAAAGATTACGAACCGGAATTTATGCCTCAAATGTTGGCTGCATAATAAAGCAAAAAAATGAAAGCAAGCATAAAAAAATACGACAAATATTTGGTGCAGTCAAAAACTTTACCCATATTTGCTGTGCCAAGAAACGCTAAGGTTTTCGAATCAAAGCGTCACATATTTACTACCGCTGATAAGGCGGGGTCCCTGTCTGACAATTCTTCTTCGGAAGTCTTGCGTTTCTTGGCGGAAATAGGGGCCCTGCCTCTTGTTACGTACATACTACTCAAGTTTTTCAGACAATGCCAAGAAACGAAAACTTGCAGTCAGTGGGGAATAATAGTACCCGAACTGCACCCGTACCTGAAGTACGGGACATCCTCAATCTTTCTGACGAAGAAATCCTTCTTCGCTTTCAATCCCTTACACAGGACGAATTGCGTGATCTCGTCCCAGTACTTCGTGCAACCATGTATGTCTTTGCAATGCGATAATCAGAATGGCTGTATGAAAACGGTTTTTCGAAATATTTCAGAAAAATGTTTGCAAAGTCGAAAGTTTTGCGTATGTTTGCCTTTGCCAAGACGCTTGAAATCATCATCAAGCAAAAACATACAAATAACCGCTGATAAAGCGGGGTTCTTATTTGGACGATTCTACTTCGGTGGTTTCGGCGTCTTGGCAGACTTCCAAAAGGGCCCTGCTCTTTTGCTATATACTATTAGCAATTTTTCATTTCCAAAATGCCAAGACGCGATGAAAAAATTGCAGACGGTGTACAAGGTACATCCGATGCTACGGCTAACGCCCGTAACAGCGTTGAATCCATTTTATTCCTCACGGACGAGGAAATCATCCGTCGTTTCAAATCTCTTTCAGAGAGTGAGATCCGCGATCTCGCTCCGGTGCTCCGTATCCTTTTCTGTATGCTCTTAATTCATAACAATAAACGCTAAACAATTGTATTACAATACACTAAATTAAAATATGATGGAAAATTTATTGCAATGTGATGGACGCCGTTTTCGGTGCAAAATCAATGAGACTCCCGCCGAAGGCAGAATCCGGGTAGAAGATAACAATGTGTATTTATGCCAAAATGAGATGGATGGGGCCGAAGCAGATAACAAGTTCGGTTATAAATATAGCTGGAGCGTTTCATCAGGATCAAAGGAATCTCTTGCATTAAACCATATTTCCGACTTCATCCTTACCCCTTCTACCCCCGATGAAATCGAATCCTACAAGGATTGGCAGGTGGGAGATAAGGTGTGTTGCAAGGAAGGTATCGTCATTTCTCCCTTCTCACTACATGGCGAAATTATTTTCAGAAGCGGAGAATTGGTTGTACCAAAATTCAATGACCGTGCCCCCTACGTGTTTACATGCAACGAGCTTTACAAGCGAGGCTATCGCCTCGATGTCGAACCCCTTTCTGAAGAAGAAAAAACCGTTGAAATTTCAATGGACGAGATTGCCGAAAAATGGGGCATTTCGAAAGATCAGTTGAGAATCAAGAAAGAATAGTAACGAAAGGTAGCGCACGATAGGCGGTTAATCGGATAGGCCGCAATGTTTGCCGGCATCATAGTCACATTAGGTAGTTCGACTCTACCCTGCGCGCATATAAATTCATTACATAATGGGAAAGACTAACAATATAAGGAAAGTTGCGATTGACACACACATTGATGTTCAGCATGTTAAAGATTATGAGCAAGCCGGGATATTGGATGCAGAAATTAATGAAATGAAAGAATGGTGCGTACTGTCGATCATGCTTGGCGTTAAGGAAAATGCTGATAAACTGATAAAATTCGACATCGAACCGACCTCTGACGGCGGAATCAATGTATGCGCCTCGCTTTTGGTGCATAAGCAATAAGATGAGCAGGTAACGTCTCATGGATATGAAAATATACAAACAGAAATAGGCATGAACGATATTCAAATCTTCCAAAACAATCAATTCGGGCAAATCAGAGTAGCCACGAACGAAAACGGCGAACCGATGTTCGCTGCGACCGATATTGCGCGGACTTTGGGTTACTCCAATCCCCAAAAGGCCATACGTGACCACTGCAAGGGGGTGAACGAATCGTTCACCCCTACTGAAAGCGGTATTCAGTCAATGAAATTCATTCCTGAGGCGGATGTTTTCCGTCTTATCATGAAGAGTCGTCTGCCACAAGCCGAGCAGTTCCAAGACTGGGTATGCGGAGATGTTCTCCCTTCGATCCGCAAGCACGGCGGTTATTTAACTCCGGAGAAAGTGGAAGAAGCATTGCTTAATCCCGATACTCTTATTCAGTTAGCCACACAGTTAAAAAATGAGCGTGCCAAGCGTATTGAAGCCGAGGCGCATAGTAAGGAGTTGGAACCTAAAGCACTCTTTGCGGATGCCGTTGCCACAAGCGACCGGTCTATCCTTATAGCCGAACTTGCAAAGATACTTCGTCAAAACGGGGTTGAAATTGGACAGAACCGTCTTTTTGAATGGCTGCGTCATAACGGCTACTTATGTTCGAAAGGCGAGTACTACAACCAACCGACTCAGCGCTCAATGGATATGGGATTGTTCGAGATAAAAAAGACCTCTATAACCAAGCCCGACGGCTCGGTGCTGGTAACGTGTACCACGAAAGTGTCCGGTAGGGGGCAGGTCTATTTCGTAAACAAATTTCTCTCTCGTTGTACGGCTTAACACACAAAGAGATGTCAGCGGTTAGTATAAATATTTCAGAAAAATGTTTGCGAAATCAAAAGTTTTGCGTACATTTGTTATTGCGAACCGATACGAATATCGTATCACAAAAACATAATAACGCTGATAATAAAGCGTTGCCCTTTGTCCACTTCTACTACGGTAGTCGTGTCGGTTCGCAAAACTTGACAGGGCAACGCCTTTTTTGTTGCCATATATTAAAACTTTTAACTGACAAATGCGAACCGAAGTTAAAAGCACTAAGGCGAATAATAGTACCCTTACTGCACCTGTATCCGAATTACAGGACATTCTCAATCTCTCAAATCGGGAGATCGCAAAATCTTTTTGCAAAGTTCAAAACTTTGCGTACATTTGTATCGGCAAATGTGATATACAAAGTACACGTAGTGTATTTATACCGCAGTATAGCGGGGTTCCTGAGGTCGTACTTTGTACGTCACGTTTGCCAAAACACAAGGGGGCTCCGCTCTTTTTGTACCCATACATTAACTAACTTTTGTACCTCACAATGGCAAACGTGGACAAGAGTGGTATTTCAGCGCAAGGCGTTGATACTGCTGTACAGTCTGTACAACAGGCTGAATCTATCCTTAATCTCTCGAATCGGGAGATCGCAAAATCTTTTTGCAGAATTAAATCCTTTTCGTATCTTTGTAATGCGACAGAACCGTATTGCACGGTTTACAAAGTACATAAAAGCCTTTGGGCGTATCTCCGTTGCGCTTCTACTCCGTGTAGTGGCGGTTCTGTCGCAAGAATTGGGGGTGCGCCCTCTTTTTATGCAATTAACTGACTTGTGTTCAACAAAATGCGACAGAACAACACAAGCGGTAAGGCGAATAATAGTACCCTTACTGCACCTGTATCCGAATTACAGGACATCCTCAATCTCTCAAACCGGGAGATCGCAATCCGTTTACAATCACTCTCTTTGGACGATCTTGAAAAGCTCGCCCCGCTGCTTCGTGTACTTATGTATGTCGTTTTAACGCGAGAAAGCCATGCCGCAGAAGAACACCGAACAAACAGTAACCTTTGGTCAGGTGATGGATTATATTAGTGAATTAGAGGCATCTAACCGGGTGCTTAGCGCTGAGAACAATAAGATGCGCCACTACTTTAATCTTGAATTGGTGGCCGACGTGCCGGTATCGGTCAATACTGCGTGCGATATACTCGCTCGCCATGCGAACTCGATCCGATCATACATAACCAGTGGATTGCTCAGATTGCACCCCGACAGTACGGACAAAGCACTGAAGATAAGACTTGATTCGGTTCTCGCATTCAAAAAAGCTAAAGCGGAGAAACGATGAAAGCGGTACTATTTATTACAGCCATATTGCTTGCGGCGAACGAGTCGCGCGACATCTGGGTGAACCTGATCGGCATCGGATTGATGGCATTGCTTGTAGTTCTTTTTAACCACAAAAAACACACGACCATGAACGAAGATTTCAAAGTATCGGACAAAAGTAACGATCCGGATCTGAATACGCCCCGGATTGCACTTTCGAAGCTGGCCGTTTCGGGAGAAATGAGCGAAGACGGTCGCAAGGAAATTATCAACTACTTAAACGAATTGTAGCCATGATAAAGCTAACAGCCGAAGATTATCGCCGTATGGCTTTCTTGGTTGAAGACAAGTCATACGATTTCAGCAGTGATTTCGAAACTACGATAGAGTATGACACCGACCGGTTCAACTCCGATCTTCAGGTTCATGCAATGTCTTACGACCATGACGGAGAAACAAGGCTATTTATTACGTATGCACAATTAACAACCTCTATTCCAGAAGGCACAATAAATAATGACTTCGACAAAAACAGATTGCAGTACAATTTGGTTCATTAGGTTTTTGTAAGTTAAGGTTAATGATTCGCCCTGCGCCATCCGCGAGGCCCGCGCAGGTTATTTGAAAATTCAAACACGTAAATATTATGCTAACAGAATTAACATCGGATCAAAAAAGGATCATGCTTGAAACGCGTGATGAATGGATTAATCTATTCTTTGATAATGTCAGGAATAAACGAGGTATAGACAAGCCTGCTTTCGAAGAAGGGATCAAATGGCTTTACAACGATTTGCTGAAAAAGCCTACTCCGAAGATTATTTATTGTGATGGGTGGCTGAGCTGTTTATTAACCATCGCGATTTTAAAGAATAAAAACCTGATTAAAAAATCATGGGCTTCGGTCGGGGCTTCGGTCAGGGATTCGGTCTGGGCTTCGGTCTGGGATTCGGTCGGGGCTCCGGTCGGGGCTCCGGTCGGGGATTCGGTCAAGGCTTCGGTCAAGGCTTCGGTCAAGGATTCGGTCAAGGATTCGGTCAAGGATTCGGTCGGGGATTCGGTCTGGGCTTCGGTCTGGGCTTCGGTCGAGGCTTCGGTCGGGGCTTCGGTCGAGGCTTCGGTCAAGGATTCGGTCGGGGCTTCGGTCTGGGATTCGGTCTGGGCTTCGGTCGGGGCTTCGGTCTGGGCTTCGGTCAAGGATTCGGTCAAGGCTTCGGTCGGGGCTCCGGTCGGGGATTCGGTCAAGGCTTCGGTCAAGGATTCGGTCGGGGCTTCGGTCTGGGATTCGGTCTGGGCTTCGGTCGGGGATTCGGTCAGGGATTCGGTCATGGATTCGATCAGGGATTCGATCAGGGCTTCGGTCTGGGATTCGGTCATGGATTCGATCAGGGCTTCGGTCAATGAATATTCATCTTATATTGATTTATCGAATTATGGATGGGTCTCATTTTATGACTTTTTCGAAAAGATAAATCTGTTGGATAATTTCAATTTCAAGCAATATAAAAAGCTTATCAGATCTAATGTTTTCAATGCTTATGAATATGAAAATTACGTATTCGCAATTCAGCCTCCAGTGTATATAGAGACTAATTTAGCCGGAAGGCTTCATTCCACAACACAGGCTGCCGTCCAGTTCAGGGATGGATCGGAATATTATTTCATCAACGGCCGTCCTATTCCGGCATGGATTGTCAATGACAAAAGTTCCATCACGAAAGAGCGGTTTATGAAGGAAACGGATGCCGATATTAAAGGAGCTATTTATGAATCCATTGGACAGCAAGGTATGCTGGATCTACTCGGAGCGAAAGTAGTTGATCGGCGGGAAATCGTCCATGCTAACGGAGATAGGGAGGTTGTCGAACTTCTTAAAACGGATGATTTGTTTAAAGAAATCGATAACCAGCCTTTCGCATGGGTCTCGATGTGCTGTCCGAGTACGGGCACTCATTATCTGCAAGGTGTAGAACCGCACCATACGAACGCGATAGAAGCCATTGCATCCCTTTCGCCATTTAACGCTAAAGATTATTCATTCAATTTCAGAGCATAAATTATGGAAAACATCAGATTTCATCAGGGCGATGTGATCGGGGCTTCGATAGATGCGATCCCGGCATCCGCAATCATGGTTAAAAACCGTCCTTTAGCAATCAGCGACCGCACGAAGCATGCGCACGTGTTGACCGGTAATGTAGAACGTTACGAGGTTGACAAAAGGGTCATTTATAAAGTCAACGAGGAATCGATACTTCAGCATGTATCATTGTTGTCTATGGACGATGAGTCTTATCGGTCGCCGATAGATCGGAAATGGGAAGATCATAAGCCGATCAGATTGTCCCCTGGCATATACGAGTTCTGGATACAGCAGACATACAATCCTTACACTCGATTGATGGAGGATGTGAAGGATTAAAAACGGAGTTTAATACTATAAATATATGGAACGGTCAGAATCAATAAAGAGCCTTGCAATTGCTTTGTGTAAGTTTCAAGGTTCGGTAGCCAAAGTAAAAAAAGAAGCTACAAATCCATTTTTCAAATCCAAGTATGCGACCCTTGCTAATATACTCGACGTAATTAGCAAACCATTATCTGAAAATGGGCTTGCTGTAAGTCAGTTGCCCGTTGGCGAAACCGGGCTCACGACGATTCTGATGCACGAATCAGGAGAATTTATTATGGAGACTTACCAGATGAAGCCCGTAAGGAATGATCCGCAGGGAATAGGCAGTTCTATCACCTATCAAAGAAGGTATGCCATCGGCGCTGTTTTAGGGTTGAATATTGACGATGACGATGATGGGAATGGCGCAAGTGGAAATAAAACGACCGCTAACAAATCATTAGGGCAGAAACCCGCTACTAACGATAAAAAAATGTTTTGTCGAAGTGATGAGAACCTGGTCAATTGTTTATGTGATTTGGTAACAGGTCAGAATTTGTGCGGTAAGAACACTAAAAAAGAAAAATGGACGATGGCGCAGTTCGAAACATCCTTGCGGGGATTTACCCCTGAAGATTACACTTGGCTGGTGAATCGCGCAACGAACGGAATCAAATCAAATCAAAACGTATAGCGATGAAAACAGCAGTCGAAATCATTGAATCAGAAGTATCCCTCCCTATTGCAATAAGTCAGGCAAAAGAATTTATACTGAGTGGAGAGATTGACCCACTGAAAGTGTGGGCTAATATGTCCCGGTTTAAAAAGATGATTGAGGCGTTGCAGGAGGATGCGGAAATTAAGGATTATGCCCTGCGAGAACTTTCCAAATACGGGAAGGAGCATCAGGTATCCGATTGTAAACTGGAGCAATTCGAGGCTGGCGTGAAATACGATTATACTGTGTGCGGAGACGGTACGCTGGATGAACTATATAAAATGCGTAACGCGGTCAATATGGACATCAAAGATCGTGAAAGTATGCTACGCGGTATTCCCGAGAATGCGACGTTGGCGGATGCCGATACGGGTGAAATTTTGCGGCATCCCATAAGGACATCGAAAACGACAATCAAAACAACTTTTAAAAAATAACGAAATGAGCGATTTAATCAATGCGTCGATTTGTGTGACCGACATACCGAAATCCAAGATCAAACTTGCCGAAAACGGCAAAAAGTACATGAATATCACCATTGCGACACGGCGCGAACCTGATAAGTATGAGAATACACATACAGTATTTATGAGTCAAACCAAAGAAGAACGGGAAGCGGGAACGGGACGCATTTACATTGGCAGTGGAAAAGGATTCGATTTTACACCGGCTGCAACGACTCCGGAAAGCGTAGACCAAATGCCAGTAGCATCAGACACGGACGATCTGCCTTTTTAAACCATGATCTACGACCTGAATAACATACTCGATAAAGAGCGTTTTAAACGTCGTTCGAACGATCTGTACAAGAAGAAAGCGGTCGTCGAACTGACCGAGAAAAAACGCAAAAGAACCCTGTCGCAAAATAGCTACCTGCATTACCTGCTCGGATACTATGCGATGGAAACGGGAAATACTATCGAATATGTGAAACGGGAATATTTCAAAAAACTGTGCAATCCTTCGCTGTTTCTGATTCCGAAACATGATAAATATATCGGAGATGTGTACGACTACCGCAGTTCCGCAGGGCTGACAACCGTCGAAATGACACAAGCGATAGAACGGTTTAGGAATTGGAGTTCATCCGAATGCGGGATATACCTTCCATCCCCCGATGAAGAAGCATTCCTGCAAAGCATTGAAATGGAGCTTGAAAGACACAAGAATTATTTATGAATGAGATCGAGCAGAAAACGTTCAATACAGTGGCCCATATTTCCGCAGGGAAGGCACTTTCCAAACTAATTCCGACCACTGCGACTATGGGGGAGATATTCTCTCTGATGAAGGATGCCGACAGCGAGGAAGTACGAAAGGCGCTACGCAGTCTGACGCGATCCGGAAGGCTCACATACGGCAGAACGATAAATGACTTTTACTTTAAAATTAATACGGATGGAAAAGAATAAAGACGACCCCCAAGGTGAATTTTACCGGTTGCTGAACGAGGAAAAAAGACTGATACGTCAACTCGGACGTACAGGGCTATGCACCGGGAAACTAAAAGAACTGAGCCGTATTCAGGCTCGCAGGGCCAAAATTGGCAAGATATTAAACATTGGAATGTTATAATCCGAATGGACGGCTTTATTCGATTAAATAGAAAGTTCTTCACGAATGTTTATTGGTCGCAGCAACGCACCTTTAGTCTGTCGGAAGCGTGGCTCGATTTGATTCAGATGGCACGATTTGACGCGGAACCAGCAACGAAAGAACTACCTAACGGTCGCTTGATAACTATTAAACGAGGCGAAATACACGCGGGTTTGCGATTCTTATCCGATCGTTGGGGCTGGAGTGTCGAAAAGACGCAGCGATACATCAATAAGCATATTAAAAAACACGAAATCGAACGCCGAACCGAACACGGAGAAAGCATTATAAGTCTCTGTAATTACGAGTATTACAATCCGATGGAAGGCACTCTGCCGAACACTACCTCAGACACTATGTCAGACACTACCCCGTACACTGCCCGAACACCGACCAGTACGAATAATAAGAAAGATAAAGAAGTAATATATAAAAAAACTCTCTCTAAAGAGAGAGTAAAAAAAGATTTCGTACCGCCGTCTCTTTCGGACATGGAGGAATACTTTGAGCAGAATGGATACACTCGTGATGCAGCTAAAAAAGCGTATCTCTACTACACCGCTGGAGATTGGGTTGATAGCAAAGGGAATGCAGTAAAAAACTGGAAGCAGAAATGTGTTCAGGTTTGGTTCAAGCCGGAAAATCAACTTTTCAAAATGCCTTTGTAGCTATGTTTATCATCGAAACCAAAACGCAGAAATTATACGAAATTAATCCGGCGAAGCCGCATGGCGAGAATTACATGACTTGCCCGGTGTGCTCGGAAACCCGCAAAAAGAAGCGGGAAAAGTGCTTCGTATGGAATGCGGACAAACAGATAGGTCACTGTTGTCACTGTAATGCCACTTTTTCGGCACATATGTCGCTTAAATCCCGGCAACCAAAGGATTATGTCATTCCGGTATGGAAAAACAAAACTGAACTATCGGATGAAGCAGTAAAATGGTTTGAAGGCCGGATGATCTCGCAAGCTACGATTCGGGATATGCGGATTTATTCGGACAGAGAGTGGATGCCGCAGTTCGGTAAGGAGGTAAAGGTCATTTGTTTCCCGTACTTCATCGAAGGCAAATTAGTCAACATCAAGTACCGCGGGCCTAAAAAGTCATTTCGGATGGTAAAAGATGCAGAGCTGACGTTTTACAACTTCAACTGCACTTCCGAAGCCAAAGATTTGATTATCTGCGAAGGTGAAATGGATGCACTCAGTTTTATCGAGGCTGGGTTTAAAAATGTTGTTTCTGTACCGAATGGGGCCGGGGCTACGGATTTACCCTATCTCGACAATTACATCGACAGTCTCGGACACATCGAGCGATTCTATATCGCGACGGATTTTGACGATGCAGGATTGAAGTTACGCAACGAGTTGGTACGTAGGCTGGGCTCCGAAAGATGCTTGATCGTCACCTACAAGGGACGTAAAGACGCCAATGAGTTGTTGATTGCCGAAGGTGGCCTGGCTATCCGGGAGGTAATCAAAAACGCTCAGGAGATTCCGATTCAGGGATACATCCATCTGTCTGATCGATATGATGATATTTTCGCCATGTACCAACATGGGCTTCCGGAAGGGAATCGTATCGGCATTGCAGAAATCGACGAGACGATCCGGTGGGAAGTATCGCAGCTTGCCATTTGGACGGGCATACCTTCGCACGGGAAATCGGAAATGCTCGATTACATAGCGGTTCGTCTGGCTGTGATGCACGACTGGAAAACGCTGTTCTTCTCACCGGAGAATTATCCTGTCGAAAATCATTATGCGAAGATTGCTGAAAAGTTAATCGGCAAGCCGTTCAAAGAGTCGGACATGAGCCGCGATGAGTTCGATACGGTGTTTGACTACATTGAGAGCCACTTCTTTTGGCTCGATCCTTATGAGGATCCGACGCTTGAGAACGTTCTGAGCCGAGCAAAACAATTCATACAGCGCAAAGGAATCAAGCAGGTCGTAATGGATCCGTTCAACTGTATGGAACACAAGAGGGACAGAAGCGAAACGGGATCCGAATACGTTGGTCGCTTTCTCGATGAATGTTCCCGATTTACGAAACGTTACGGTATTCTGGGACATTTGGTCGCACATCCCACGAAGCTGGAAAAGATGCAAGGCGGAATATATCCTCCGCCGACACTCTACGACATCAGCGGATCCGCTAATTTTTATAACAAAGCCGATTATGGTTTGACAGTATATCGTGATTTCGTGAATCATCGAACAAAGCTGATACCGACGAAAGTACGTTTCAAGAATTTCGGGCATCCGAGCTCAGAAGGTATCGTATTGCAGTACAATCCCCGTAACGGAAGGTATCAGGTTCCGCCGGGAGACATCAATCTGCTGGACAATTCCAACTGGCTGCAACCGCGACAAGACGGTTTCCAGAATGACAATACATGGACTATCGACAGTGATGTACCCTTTTAAAATTATTTCAAAATGATTCATATCGGCATAGACACCGGCGTTAAAACAGGATTCGCCTCATGGGACTCCGAAAAAAGACATTTTATGGAGATCGTTACGCTAACGATCACACAGGCAATGGAGAAAGTACTTATTTACCGGAATTTCGGCCTTACTACCGGAAGCGAAATCAGATTGTATATCGAAGATGCTCGTCTACGCAAGTGGTTCGGCAATACCGGGCGGGAAAAATTACAGGGAGCAGGATCGGTTAAAAGAGACGCGCATATCTGGCAGGACTGGTGTCGGGAGCATGAAATCGATTGCCTGATGGTCGCTCCGAAAAACAATAAAACGAAAATGAACAGCGAGTCGTTCAAACGGCTTACCGGATGGCGGAAAGCCGTATCGGAACACGCACGGGATGCGGCTTGCATGGTGTATGGTCGGTAAAAACATTAAAAAACGTTAAAAACTTTAAAGAATTATGGAGGCTGTACAAGTAAAACAATTATCGCCTGGGGATAGGTTCGCCTTGAGGGACTGGATGGATAAACCTCAGAACAGAGTCGTTTACAGAATCCCAGAGAGGCCTTCTGACTCCGTTGTCGCTAAAAGAAAAACCATCGAAGTCATCTGCGAATCAGGGGGGGCAAAAGGATTAGGAATGATCTGTGGGTTTATAAGTTATCGAGAGTAAATCAAATTTAAACCCAAATCTAAACAACATGACGCACGGATCTTTGTTTTCAGGCATAGGAGGTTTCGACCTTGCGGCTCGTTGGGCCGGATGGGATAATCTGTTCAACTGTGAAATAGACCTTTTTTG
>NZ_JAQDED010000012.1:0-85190 GCF_027665465.1 Candidatus Alistipes pullistercoris
CCTAGAAAACCAAAGGCGAACAGTTACGGTACGCTATACGATACAACCGCGCTCGCTAAGTACAAACCAATGTCCCTGTATAACTACATGATGTTCTTGCCGGGAGTGGTAAGGGTGGGGGGAGGTTTGTTTGTAAAAAGAAAAGGGTTGCCAAATCCATTAGATCCCAAAGTTGATTTCAGTAAACTTTATGCTCCTGTTACTTTATCGCTTAATGGGACGAGTTGTTCTATAAGCGATTTAGCTCACTATATAATTGATGACGTTTTGTATATCAGCAATGTAAGGACAACAGAAATAATGTCTTTATCCGGTAGCGGCGAATGTCAAAATCATATAGAGATAATTTTAAAAGAAGGTGTTTCGACGGTCGGCTCTGAGATTAAAATGTATCGCACGATCGGTTATGCCGAAAGCGTGGAATTTTACAGTCCGATATACGACACACCCGAAAAGATCGCCGACGAAAAACCCGATATCCGGACGACGCTGTACTGGAACCCTTATCTGCAAATCGGCCCGGACGGCACCGCCCAAATCGAATTTTACTCAAACGATCATAAAAACCAGCAATACGATATCGCTATCGAAGGAATAACGCCCGACGGAAAAACATGCCGCTACCGAAAAGATATATCCGCCCGGTAAATACGACGGCGGCATTTTCTGTTTCCTACACGAATACGCAAGCGTCGATTCGCTGAAAACCGCGCAGCAGATCGGCTACGGGCATACGCTTTTTACCGGCCACCTGCAGTTCGTCGAGAAAAACGTATCCGTCCGCACAGGCTACTTTCAGAAAGGTTTTTCTGTCGGAAAGGATCGTTCCGGGAGCGCACCCCGCTCCCGCATCCGGATCGGGATGAGCACGGTAAATCTTGACGGCAAGCGGAGCCGCATCGTCCCTGCGGAGTTCGCTCCATGCGACCGGATAGGGACTCAGTCCGCGGATCAGGTTAAACACCGTCCGGCGGTCGGATTTCCAGTCGATCCGACAGGTGTCTTTGAATATTTTCGGCGCCTCCCGGATTTCGGCAGGCGCTATGTCATCCTGTCCGACAGGTACGATGTCTCCCGCCGCGATCTTTTCGACCGTCTCGACGACCAAATCCGTCCCCGCGACCATCAGTTTGTCATGCAAGGTTCCTGCGCACTCGTCCGGCCCGATCGGGACACGGCTCCGGCACAGGATATCTCCTTTGTCTATCTCGTGGTTCAGCATAAAGGTAGTGACGCCGCTCTCCGTCTCGCCGTTGATAATCGCCCAGTTGATCGGCGCGGCCCCCCGGTACTGCGGCAACAACGACGCATGCAGGTTAAACGTCCCCAGCGCAGGCATCGACCAAATAATCTCGGGCAGCATCCGGAAAGCGATCACGATTCCCAGGTCGGGCCGCAACGCCCGGAACGTCTCGACGAACTGCGGATCTTTCAATTTTTCGGGCTGCAAAACCGGCAACCCGACTTCCACGGCATACCGCTTGACGGCCGACTGCTGCAAATGTAGCCCGCGGCCTGCCGGTTTGTCGGGCATCGTCACGACGCCGACGACGTGATAACCCGTTTCCACCAATCTCCGCAACGGGGCCACCGCAAAATCGGGGGTACCCATATAAACGATACGCAGTTTCTTGCTGTCCATATCTCTAAATATCCCGTTAAGCTACGATCTCGATCCGGTTGCCGTCGGGGTCGCAAACGACGCTCTCGAAGTATCCGTCCCCGGTCTGCCTCGGTTCGCCGGCGATCCGATACCCGTCCCGCCGCAACCGTTCGGTCAGGCTGCACACCGCTTCGCGGCTGCCGACGCCGAACGCGACGTGACAAAAGCCGGTATGCTCGCCTTCGTCCGAATCCCGGATATCCGTCCTCCGCATCAGTTCCAACGCGACGACGCCGTCGAAACGGACGAAAAAAGACTCGAATCCCTTGGCCGGATTACGGTATACGGGGCCGCTCTCCCCGTCGAAATAACGCACGTAAAAATCCCGCAGTTCTTCCAGACGGTTCGTCCAAAGCGCTATATGAGCAACAGCTATTCCCATTAGACCACAGCGTATTATCCGTTATTACTTAAACAATCCGAGCCGGTGCCCCATCACCTGCTCTTTGGTGCGAAGGTATTTTTCGTCGTACGGATTCGGAGCGATCACGATCGGGACATTCTCGACGATTCGCAGGCCGTAGCCTTCCAGCCCGGCGCGTTTCTGCGGATTGTTGGTCATCAGCCGCATGTTCCGGATACCGATCTCGCGCAGAATGCTGGCTCCGACTCCGTAATCGCGCTCGTCGACCCCGAAACCCAGTTTGACATTGGCTTCGGCGGTATCGTACCCTTCTTCCTGCAATTTATAGGCTTTCATTTTATTGAAAAAGCCGATTCCCCGGCCCTCCTGATTCAGATAGACGACCGCGCCTTTTCCTTCCTGCTCGACCATTTTCATCGCTTCGTGCAACTGGGCTCCGCAATCGCAGCGGCACGAACCGAAAATATCGCCCGTCACGCACGAAGAATGCACGCGCACCAGCACCGGTTCGTCCGGCTCCCACTCCCCTTTGATCAAGGCCACATGATCCAGCCCGTTGCTCGTCTGGCGGAACGGGATCAGCTTGAAATGTCCCCATGCCGTCGGCATATCCACCATTTCGCCCCGCTCTACGATCGATTCGGTTTTCAGGCGGTAAGCGATGATATCGGCGATCGAAACGATCTTCAGGCCGAATTGCTGAGCGATTTTCCGCAAATCGCCCAGACGGGCCATCGTACCGTCTTCGTTCATGATCTCGATCAGCGCGCCGCCGGGAGTCAGTCCGGCCATCCGCGTCAGGTCGATCACCGCTTCGGTATGACCCGGACGGCGGAGCACCCCTTTGTTACGCGCCCGGAGCGGGAAAATATGCCCCGGACGGCCCAGATCGGACGCCTTGGTGGCAGGATCGACCAGCGCCCGCACCGTAGCCGCGCGGTCGGTCGCAGCCACGCCGGTTGTACAACCGTGTCCGAGCAAATCGACCGACACCGTGAAAGGCGTACCGAGCAGCGACGTATTGTTGGCAACCTGCATCTCCAGATCCAGTTCCCGACAGCGGTCTTCGGTCAACGGAGCGCACAACACGCCGCGGCCGTTGTGAAGCATGAAATTGACGATCTCCGGGGTGATCTTTTCGCCGGCGACGATAAAATCGCCTTCGTTCTCCCGATCCTCGTCATCGACCACGATGACGACTTTGCCCGCGCGGATATCTTCGATCGCTTCGTCCACACTGCTGAGAATCTTTTCGTTGTTTTGTTCTTGTGACATGATATTTCGATTTTGTATTTTTAATTTTCGGTTTTCGTACGGTTACCGGTTCTCCGGCTGCATACGCCGTTTTCGCGGGAATATCCGTTTAAAAAATCCGCGGATTCTCCGGGTGTGGGCGAGGTACCATTCGGCGTTGAACAGGTTCGAATCGTTGGTCGCTTTATAGGTCAGGTAGACGGAGATCGGCAACAGGATAAATGTGGCGATCCACATCCCGATAAAAGAGTTCCACGAGCCCTCGCGCGCCATCTTCTCGCCGGTGATCGTAATGATGTAATAGATTACGAAGAAACCGACCGATACGACGACCGGCATCCCCAGCCCTCCCTTACGGATGATCGCTCCCAAAGGCGCTCCGATCAGGAAAAAGATCATGATCGAAACCGGCAGGGCCATTTTTTTATGCCACTCGACCTTAAATTTGTAGAGCTGCGTGAGGGCGTCTTTCGAGGTTACCTCGTCAAACGAGTAGAAACTGCGGGAGTTGCGCGCTTTGTTGAGCGCCTCGTTGTAAATCCGTTGCCGGTCTTTCAGACCCATGCTGTCGATGTGCGCATTCAGGTAAACGGGCCGCCCGTGCAACGGAGCGATCGAATCGGTGCCGAGACCCTGGTCGAAAGGAAAAATGAAGGTGGTGATCAGCGGCTGGTAGGAGGCGCTGGCCGCCGCCGCGCTGACTTTCTCCAGCGAGTCGATCCCGGCCGAAAGTTCTTTCGTATTTTTGGTCTGGCTGTTGTTGAACAGCGACATGTCGGTTCGGGAAAAATCGAAACCCGACATCGGGATCACCATGTTGTAAACGTCGAAATAACGGCGTTCCAGCGTATTATCTTTCATCCACTGGTAGTTGCGCACCTCTTCGTGCATCTCGCCGTTATACAGCGTGGCCAGCAGAAAACGCTTGTCGTCGGACAGCGAAATGTAGCCAGAGTCGGCTACGATCGTCCCCATCTTGCCGTTTATATTGGTATTGCGCGTATCGTAGATCAGGATATCGGTCAGCAGCTTCGTCTTCGGGTCCTGGTGGTCGACCCGGATGCTCATGTCGTTGTCGAGATTGAAAAAAAGCCCGTCCTTGAATTCGATGACCTGTTTCTGCTGCCGGATGTCGTAGATCAGCGCCGACATCTTCCGCATCGCCATCGGCACCAGATTGTTGGCGACGAAAAAACTGCCGACGGCGACGAAAAAGACCAGTACGATCAGCGGCCGCATGATCCTCGGCAGCGATACGCCGGCGGATTTCAGCGCGAGCAACTCGTAATTTTCCCCCATGTTGCCCATCGTCATCACGGCGGCGAACAGCGTCGCAAGCGGCAACACCATCGGTATCAGCGTGATGGCGGCGTACATCATCAGCTCCATAATCACGCCCATGCCGAGCCCCTTGCCGACCAGTTCGTCGATATAGCGCCACATGAACTGCATGATAAAAACGAACAGGACGATGAAGAAGGTGAGCACCATCGGCCCTACGTACGATTTCAATATGAGCTTATGTACCGTTTTCATCCCGCTTCCGCATAAAGTCACGCAAAGGTAATAGTTTTACAATAATAAGCGTAACGGTCAGTATAAATATTGTAGACGCGCCCGACGGAATATCGCCCTTGTAGCTGACGTAAAGTCCGGCGAACGAACCGAGCACGCCGATCGCAGAAGCCCCGGCCATGATCCGTCCGAACGAGCGGGTCAGCTGGTTGGCGATCACCGCGGGCATGGTCAGCAGCGAGATCAGCAGAACGATCCCCACCACGCGGATCGAAATGACGATCGTCACGGCGATCAGCGCCGACATCAGGTAACCGATCAACCGCGTCGGCATATTCTGGCTGCGGGCATACTCCCGGTCGAAAGCCACGTACAAGATCGGCCGGTACCAGACGGCGAAAACGATCACGATCGCCAGGTCGACGATCCCCATCCAGATCAGGTCGGAGGAGGTGACGCTCAGTATATTCCCGAACAGGAAACTCATCAGGTTCGGAGCGTATCCCGGCGTCAGGTATACGAAGATAATCCCGACGGCCATGCCGAGCGACCAGATCAGGCCGATCGCCGAATCCTCGCGGATCCGTTTGCCGGCCGTAAAGGCTTCAATCCCGAACGCCGACAGCACCGCGAAACAGAACGCGCCGGCAATCGGATTCAGCCCGAAATAGTAGGCGATCCCGATCCCGCCGAACGACGAATGGGTGATCCCGCCGCTGAGGAAAACCAGCCGGCGGCACACCACGTACGTACCGACCATGCCGCAGGCCAGACCGCACAACAGGCAGGCAAGCGTCGCATGGGTCAGAAACCTGTATTGAAAAAGTTCATAAAAGAAATCCATAAACCGTCGATCGAACTACAAAGCTACGCGTTTTTTTCGGGAATTCTTCCACAATGCGGCATAAGCGGCAAAAATTAGGCGGCGGTTTTGTACCTTTGCGCCGGTATCGAAATACAACGCCATGTCATCCGCTAAAAAAGTAGGTTTTTACACATTGGGCTGCAAGCTCAATTTCTCCGAGACGTCGACCATCGCCCGCGAATTCGAAGCGGGCGGCTTCGTACGCGCCCGGCAAGGGGAAACCGCCGACGTATATGTCGTCAACAGCTGTTCGGTCACTGAACATGCCGACAAAAAGTGCCGCAACATCGTGCGCCGGATCGTCCGGACGAATCCCGATGCCATCGTCGCGGTCACCGGATGCTACGCCCAGCTACGGCCGCAGGATCTGGCCGCCATCGACGGGGTCGACCTGGTGATCGGCAACAACGACAAAGGCTCGATCTACGAACGGGTATCCGCACTCGGCGCCAAACGCAAAGCATCGGTACACACCTGCGAAGCCGGCGAACTGACGAACTTTTTCGCCGCGTTCTCGACCGGCGACCGCACCCGCTCGTTCCTGAAAGTACAGGACGGGTGCAATTACCATTGCAGCTACTGCACGATTCCGCTGGCGCGCGGCGCCAGCCGCAACCTCCCGATCGCCGATCTCGCGGCCGAAGCGCAGCGAATCGCCGCGCAAGGTCAACGCGAAATCGTACTGACGGGTATCAACACCGGCGATTTCGGCCGAACGACCGGCGAACCGTTCATCGACCTGTTGCGGGCCCTCGACCGGGTCGAAGGCATCGATCGCTACCGCATTTCGTCGATCGAGCCGAACCTGCTGACCGACGAGGTCATCGCTTTCACAGCGGCTTCGAAACGATTCCAGTCGCATTTTCACATTCCGATCCAGAGCGGAAGCGACCGCATCCTGGCGCTGATGCGCCGCCGGTACAACACGGCACAGTTCGCCGACCGGATCGCTGCGGTGCGCCGCGCCGTGCCGGACGTATTCCTCGGTATCGACGTGATCGTCGGATTCCCGGGCGAAACGGACGAAGACTTCGCCGACACCTACCGTTTCCTCGAACGTCTCGCCCCGGCATTCCTGCACGTTTTCCCCTACTCCGCGCGTCCCGACACCCCCGCCGCCGGATTCCCGAACCGGGTTCCGCCGCCGGTCGCCGAACGACGGGCCGCCGAGCTCGGCGCGCTGTCGGAACGTTTGCACCGCGCTTTTTACGAAAAGCAGGTCGGAACGCAAGCGCGAGTATTGTGGGAAAGCACGCGTCGCAACGGATATATGTACGGATACACAGGCAACTACGTCAAAGTCCGCACGCCGTTCGACCGTGCGCTAATCAATACGATCACGCCGGTGAAACTGACTGCGACGGACGGTGAAGAGGTAATGGATGCGGCGATTCTCAGCCGGGAATAGCGTAAGTACGCCAAATTGTTTATATTTGTAATCTTGAACAACGACAATCGGGCATGGGTTTGAAAAACAAAATACGGTTGGGCTTCCTTTCGTTGGCCCTGCTGCTTTTCTTTTCGGGAATCATTTCCTACTTCGAGCTCAGCAGGCTGAGCCATTCGACGCA
Organism: Candidatus Alistipes pullistercoris; assembly: GCF_027665465.1. Taxonomy (NCBI): domain Bacteria; kingdom Pseudomonadati; phylum Bacteroidota; class Bacteroidia; order Bacteroidales; family Rikenellaceae; genus Alistipes; species Candidatus Alistipes pullistercoris. The sequence goes on from NZ_JAQDED010000012.1 coordinate 7,233, forward strand.
CAGCATGCTGGGAGCCAGTTTCCGCAACATGGAACTGTCGAAAACGATGCTGGACGCCGTGCAGGATCAGAACACCGCACTGCTGCAGATGATCGTCTCGGGCAGCCGCAACAGCGACTCGATGCTGATCGTCGGCCGGCAAAAATTCGACTCGTCGATGCGCGAAGCCAACGTGCTGATCCGCGACCTACAGGGGTTCGACTCGATCTACGCCGCCAACGTCGCCTACAACCGGATCGTCGACGCCTACCTCAGCGACAGTCTGCACAAAAACAGCGTCGGCTGGTACGTCAACATCTACGAAACGTCGTATGCCGACCTGACCACGTCGATCAAAAATTTCATGGTCTCCTCGCAGCGCATCATGGACGTCAAAGCCCAGCGGCTCGAAGACAACGCCTACCGCGCTACGATGCCGGGCTTCATCGCGCTGCTGATCGGCATTCTGATCGTCGTGGTATTTTTCTATTTCATCAACCTGTACTACATCTCCCCGGTGCTGAAAATCACCGACGCGCTGAAAAATTACCTGAATTCGAAAATCCCGTTCAAGGTGAACGTCGAGGGCCGGGATGAAATGTTCCGGCTGAAGGAATCCATCGAAAAACTGATCGATCAGCAAAAAAGCAAACGAAACGAATAGTCGGACATGCGGTTGAACATCGTACTCAGATACATCGGTCTCATCTTGCTGCTGAACGCGGCGTTCCTGCTGCTGTCGGCTTGCGTTTCGCTGCTGAACGGCATGGATACCGCTTTCTACCCGCTGTTGCAGAGTTTCCTGCTGACGGCGATCCTCGGAGCCTTCCCGCTGATCTTCGTGCAAGGCGGCGAACAGATATCGAGCTCCGAAGGCTATGGCGTGGTGGTCGGGGCGTGGCTGATGTCGTGCCTGATGTGTATGCTGCCCTACATGCTCTGGGGCGGCGAATTCACGCTGGCCGACGCATGGTTCGAAAGCGTTTCGGGCTTCACGACGACCGGGTCTACGTCGCTAAGCAACGTCGAAGCGCTACCCAAAGGACTGCTGTTCTGGAGGGCGTCGACACACTGGCTGGGAGGCGTCGGGGTCGTGATGTTCGTCCTGGTCGTGCTGCCGTCGATGGGCTCGACCAAGATGCGACTTTCGAGCGTCGAACTGTCGTCGATGGCCAAGGACAATTTCCGGTACCGCACCCAGAAAACGCTGCAAATCCTGATCGTCGTTTACGTCGGATTGACGCTGATCCAGACCGTGCTGCTGAAGATCGTCGGGATGGGCTGGTTCGACGCGGTCTGCAACTCGTTCTCGACCATCGCTACCGGCGGATTCTGCACCCGCAATTCGAGCATCGCGTCGTTCAACAACGCCGGGGTCGAATTCATCGTGATGTTCTTCATGCTGGTCTCCGGACTGCATTTCGGCCTGATATACGGCACGCTGACCGGCAAGAACAACAACATCTTCAAATCGGAAATCAGCAAATACTACATTTTCTCGACACTCGCGGGAGGCGTCGTCATTGCGATCAGCCTGTGGCTGACGGACATCTATCCGAATATATGGATTTCACTAAGATACAGCCTATTCCAGATTATATCGGTCGCTTCGACCACCGGTTTCGCCACGGCCGACTCGTCGGTATGGACGCCGCTTGCCATCGTCGTGCTGATGCTGTTCACGATCCAGTGCGCCTGCGCCGGGTCGACCGCAGGCGGCATCAAATGCGACCGTATTCTACTGTCGTTCAAAGCGATGAAAGCCGCCATCATTCAGCGGCAACATCCGAACGCCATCATCCGGGTGAAACTCAATGGAGTGATCCAGGAGAACAATACGGTCAACATGGCGATGCTTTTTATCGTACTGTACCTGATGTTGCTGGGGATCGGAACGGTCGCGGTAGCCGCTTTCGGCATCGATCTTGAAACCAGCTTCAGCATGACGGTAGCCAGCATGGCGAATGCAGGAGCCGGGTTCGGGCAGGTCGGTTCGATGGGCAACTACCACGAGATGCCGGGGATGGTGAAATTCATCGCCACGATCATGATGCTGCTGGGACGGTTCGAAATTTTCGGATTCATCCAGCTTTTCTTTTTGAACAAGTGGAAATGACGCCGGGCCGCACGTCCGTGTCGTTAAAAAATATATTTTTGCAGTTAGATTGATATTGCCATGTACAGACTGAGTCAGCTATTTGTTACGTTGTTTGCGGTTGCCCTCTCGACCGGACTGCAAGGACAGCAGGTCACGGCGCGCGTAGCGGGACTGGAAAGCAATGCGAAATACATGTCCCTGCTCGAACAGGAACAGCGTCTGCACCGAACCGAAGATTCGGTCGTGCAGGTCATCAACGACACGCGCAAACTTTTTACCGCCGAAACCACCGATTCGGAAAAAGAACAGCTCGGAACCAAAATCCTGCAACTCGAAAAAGAACTCTTCGAAATCCGGAACCAGCAGGGGGTCACGGCCAATGAAATCGGAGCGATCGAGCAGGACTTCATCCTAAAGAATCTGAACGGTACGGCCGAAAATCCGGCGGCAGCCGGCACTCCGGCTCCGGCGGGCGGAAAACAAACTCCGAATCTGGTCTACAACGTCTACTTCAAAGAAAACCTGTCGGAGCAGGATTACAAAGCGCTGCGGCACGCGCAGGAACTCGAACCGCTGCCGCTGAAACTGCTGGGAACCTATCTGGAAAACTACCGGAAAGCAGACTCGCTGGCAACCCTGTACGACACGACCGCCAACAAAACGCTGGCCGAAGAGACCTATGCGCAACTGGAATCGATCGGATCGCTGAACCGGGCGCTCAGCGACTCGCTGTCGCATGTCTGGAATTACATTTACGACAACAAGACCTACGCTTACAACTACCTGCTCGACAAGATGGGCAAGAACGAGATGCTGGACAAATTCGGCACGCAATTCCGCAACAACCGCCAGCAAATCGCCGCGATGCAGGACAGCGTAGCCTCGGAAACCGTTTACGGCTACCCGCTGAACAAACGGCTGCTGCTCGGCTACGAGGAGGCCCTGGCCGGAATCCTCGGATACACGGCGGCCCGGGACTCGGTGAACAAACAGTCCGAAATTTTCGGCAAACTGCACTACGACCTGCCGAAAATAGCTCCTAAAGAGCGTATTTTCATCGAATACGCCGATATCGAACGGGCCAGCCCGTCGAAATACAACGCCTCGAACCCGATCCCGGAAATGGAAGTATACCGACAGGGAACCGTATACCGCATCCAACTGGGCGCTTTCACCCAGAAGCAAGCGGTTTCGCTCTTCAAGGGAGTCTATCCGCTGTGTTACGAGAAGAGCGAAGACGGGAAATTCCGCTACTTCGCCGGGGCGTTCCGCGATGCGGCCGCCGCCGACGCCGGACTGGCCAAGCTGAAAAGCATGGGATTCCGCAAACCGGAAATCGTCGTATGGCGTGACGGCCGCTTCGAAATTCCCGGTGAAACGGGCGGCGAAGGAACGGCCGGCGAGCTTTCCACCCTGTACCGCGTAGAGATCGCCGGGCAGGGCGAAACCATTAGCGAGGCGATCAAAGAAGTGACCGACAGCCAGGCGGCCGGCAAGGAACTCTCGCGCGCCACGAACGACGACGGATCTTACCTCTATTCGATCGGGAATTTCGACAGCAAGGAAGCCGCCGATTCGCTGTGCCGGGCTATCAATGCAGTCTCGCAGGGTAGCGCGACCGTATTGGCCCTCGACTATTAGCGACCGGTTCCGCGCCCCCTAAAAACGATGCCTTCCCCGGTAAAAAACGGAAGGCATTTGTTTTTCACCTTATTTTCGACCGGTTCTTTTGCAGGTTTCCAAAAAATCCGTACCTTGGAAAAGAATTTCCCGTCCGGGATAAAATCTGATAAAAACAGGCTTATGTGGTTAATCGTCGCGCTGATCGTCGTGGGCGTACTGTTGCTGGTAGCGGAACTGGTACTGCTGCCGGGAATCAGCGTCGCCGGGATCGGAGCATTCGTCGCATTTCTGGCGGCCGCATTTTACGGTTTCATGCAATACGGCGTAATGGGCGGCGCACTGATCCTCGCAACGATCGTGATCCTCTGCGTCATCGCGGTAGTCGTTTCGCTCAGAGCCAATACATGGCGCCGTTTCTCGCTGAAAGCGACCGTGGACAGCACGTCTACCCCTACCCCCGAACAGCAGGACATCCATGTCGGACAACGGGGCGAAACGCTGACCCGACTCGCTCCGATGGGTAAAGTGCAGCTCGGCGAAGTGACCATCGAAGCAAAATCCGTGGACGCCTACATCGACCCGCACCAGGCGATCGAAGTGATCGGCTACGACAATACCGCCGTCATCGTAAGGCGGGTCGATTCCGCGGCCGGATACCGGGGAACATTTTCCGAACCGCTCGATTAAAAACACAAAAACACTAAAAATATGACTATGGAAGGATTTGGTATTTGGGTGATTGCGTTCGTCGCGCTCGTTCTGTTATGGTTCATTTTATACTTTATTCCGATCGGGCTATGGTTTTCGGCCCTCGTATCGGGAGTACGCATCAGTCTGCTGCAACTGGTGCTGATGCGGTTCCGCAAGGTGCCGCCCTCGGTCATCGTCAACCAGATGATCGCCGGAACCAAAGCGGGTCTGCATCTGACCTCCAACGACCTGGAAGCGCACTTCCTGGCGGGCGGCAACGTGCCCAACGTCGTGACGGCTCTGATCTCGGCGCAAAAAGCCAACATTACGCTCGACTTCCGGATGGCGGCGGCCATCGACCTGGCCGGCCGTAACGTGGCGGAAGCCGTACAGATGTCGGTCAACCCGAAAGTGATCAACACCCCTCCGGTAGCGGCCGTAGCCAAAGACGGCATCCAACTGATCGCCAAAGCCCGCGTAACGGTACGGGCGAATATCAAACAACTGGTCGGAGGCGCCGGCGAGGACACCGTGCTGGCCCGCGTGGGCGAAGGGATCGTATCGTCGATCGGTTCGTCGACGTCGCACAAGACCGTGCTTGAGAATCCGGATTTCATCTCGCGGGTAGTACTCGAAAAGGGACTGGATGCGGGAACCGCCTTCGAAATTCTGTCGATCGACATCGCCGATATCGACGTGGGCAAGAACATCGGCGCTTTCTTGCAGATGGACCAGGCCAATGCCGACAAGAACATCGCGCAGGCCAAAGCCGAAGAGAAACGGGCGATGGCCGTAGCGCTGGAACAAGAGATGAAAGCCAAAGCGCAGGAAGCGCGGGCCAAAGTCATCCTGGCCGAGGCTGAAATCCCGATGGCGATCGCGGAAGCCTTCCGCAACGGCAATCTCGGCGTGATGGATTACTACAAAATACAGAACATCCAGGCCGACACCCACATGCGCGAAGGGATCGTGAAGCCGGATAAAAAATAACATCCGGCCGTACACCGGTATGAAAACTCCGCGAAGAGGATCTCTTCGCGGAGTTTTTCGTTATCCCCGCCTCTATTTGTTTTTTCAGGCGGAAATCCCTAACATTGCAACGTCCGAATCGTTTCCGGATCTGAAACCAGAATACGAAAAACATGAATCCATCCGAAAAATACTGGCTGACACGCCTGGAAAGTTGTGCGAAAGCGCTGACTAAAAACGGATTCTCGGCAATCGTCGTAGACCGGATCGAAGATGCGGCAAACGCGGCGGCGGAGATCATCGAAAAGCTGGCTCCCCGTACGATAGGTTATGCCGATTCGCGCACCATGCACCGCAGCGGAATCCTGAACGTCATCCGGCAGGACGACCGGCGCACGCTGATCGACGGATTCGACCCGTCGAAAGAACGCGCCGAGAATCTCCTGACCAGACGGCAGGCCCTGCTGTCCGATCTGTTTTTGACCGGAGCGAATGCCGTGACAGAAAAGGGGGAATTGGTATGGCTGGATATGATCGGCAACCGCATCGCGGCGGTCGCATTCGGGCCAGAACACGTCCTGTTGTTCATCGGGCGGAACAAGTTGACTCCCGACCTCGAATCGGCCCGCCAGCGGATCAAGACCCTCGCCGCCCCGATGAACGCCCTCGCTCATGCGACATTCAAAACGCCCTGCCGGACGACCGCCCGGTGTCACGACTGCAACAGTCCCGACCGGATTTGCAACGGCTGGTTGATCCTCGAAAAGTGTTTTCCGAAAGAGCGGATCGCCGTCATCCTGATCAACGAGGATCTGGGCTATTAGCAAACCGGCGACTACATCTCCTCACGGGCATAATCCACGGCCCTGTTCAACAGAGCGATGAAAGGCATCGTCGCGCGGAACTCGCGGGCAACGCTTTCGACCAGATCCGCCTGCAACATAAAACGGTCGTCGACGAACTTTTCCAAATAGACGTCCTTCAGTTTCAGGTATTCGACATACGGACTGTCGGACGGAAAACCGGCCGGCGCCCGTTTCAGCCGGTTCTCCGCGTTCAACGAAAAACCGGACGCTCCCCGGACAGCGGCGGCGAAACGTTCCCCGTTATCGAAGATCTCGTCCCGGACGCTTTTCAACACGTTCGGTTCCGGCATATACAATCCGGCCGAAAGCAGGTGACCGCCGATCAGCCCGTCGCCCTGCGGCTCCACATGGAAATAATAACCGGCATACCCCGACTTTTTCCCGCGAGGACAAAAATAAGCCCCGAAATGGGTTTTGTAGGGTTCTTTGTTCGGACTGAACCGCGTATCCCGGTAAATCCGATAAGTGCAGTCCTTCACCGCAAGCCCAGCGACCGAAGGATCGAAAGCGGCGATCGCGTCGATCAGCCGGGCGACCAAACCGTCGAACCGGGCCTTTACGTCGCGGTACCAAAGCTTGTTCGCTTCGAACCATTCCCGGTTGTTATGGCGCCTCAACTGTTCCAGAAACCGTATGATATCTTCCATGCCTATCCGAATTGAGTAAGGATACAAAGATAACGAAATATCCGGACGGTCGCGGAACTACACATAAATATCCGGCTCCTTCCGCACGGAATAAGCTTTCACGAATTTCCGGCGGACGATTTTATACAGCAATCCCCCGAAACGGCGGGCGCGGGCCGGACATACGACGATGCAGCGGCCGCAGGCGATACACTTCTGCGGATCCGTTTGCCGGGGACGGCCGGCAGGAATGGCCTGTACGGGGCATCGTTCGACGCATACGCCGCACCCCGTGCACTTGCGGCCGCCCGTCGGTCGCAACGGCACTTTCCCCGGCGTTTTATAAGGACGGCCGCCCGGAGGCACGACTTCCTGCAAAGAGGCGGAATCGGCCGCAGAATCGATTTTCCGACGGAACTGCCGAACGAATGCGGCGATCCGCCGTATGTCTTCCTCATCCGGACGATTCGTTCCGACCTGCGGAAATATGGAGTGTTGCGCGACGAACGCGGCGGCGGCGGCGACCCTGAATCCGTTTTCTCCGACAACATCGGTCAGTTCGAGCAACGCATCGTCGTAATCCCGGTTGCCGTAAACGCATACGACGACGGCAGGCGTCCCGTTTCCCCGGAACTTGCGGAGCGCCGGCAGCGCGGATGCGGGAATGCGTCCGGAATAGACGGGCATACCCACTACCAGCAGGTCGCCGTCGTCCATCGTTACTTCCGCCCCGGGCGCGCTCCGGGTAATGTCGTACTCCGTCTTCCGTCCTTCGATTTGCGCGGCGATCTGTCTCATGACCTTCCGGGTCGTATAAGTCGCGCTGAAATATACCAGGTGAATATTTTCCGTCCTCACATTCTTACGATTTATTGATAACAAACGCTTTCTATACGTACGGGGCCCAGCAGCCCGGATGTCTGCAACGGCGACGACGGGGTCCACGGATTGTGCGGAGACCACGTCGGACGTTCGCCGGCGGGCAACGCGCTGTCGCCGATCAGACGGTTGACCCAGGTATTGACGACCTCGATTTCCAGATCGTTCCCGCCCTCTTTTACGAAGTCGGTTACGTCCAGCCGGTACGGATAAGTCCACACCCCTCCGACGTCGCGTCCGTTCAGCCTGACCCGGGCCATCGCGGCGACGCACCCCAGGTCGAGCAACAACCGCCGGGAAGGATCGGCCGCCTGCCAGGTAAACCGGTTCTTATACGAAGCCGTTCCCGAATAGAACCGGATCCGGTCGTCGTCGCTGAGCGCCCAGTCGGTCAGGGAATCCATCGTTACGGACTCTCCGGGTCCGCGCCGGGCGGCGTCGAAAGCCACCGTCCAGGGAGCGGTTATCTCGACGACCGGAACCGGCTCCGGATAGTTGACTCCCCCGCGGGAAGCGTCCGACGCCTGCGCAGGCTCACGGAAAACGACGAACGCGCTTTCGTAAGGCTCCAGCTTCAACGGAACCGAAACGCTCCTGTCCGAAACCGTAAACTCGGGAAGCGGGCGCATCGCACCCGAAACGGGAAGCCACAGCTCCGGTCGAAGCCCCCTAACGCGAAAACCGGCCTCGAACGCAACCGGACGGGCGGATTGGTTCGCCACGAAATAGATATCCGTCTCCCCCACCCTGCGATGCCCGTATACGATATCGCGGCAATCGGTTTTCAGATCCGGCGGGCAGTCGACATAGGCCAGGGCCTCCTCCATGCTCATGCCGGACAACACCGCTCCTTTGCCGTACCGCCGGGACTTCCGGGTCACTCCGTCCACCTCCGCCCACATTTCGGAAGCGAGCGCACGCACCAGCAGGTCGGCGCCGGGCTGTCCCTGCAAGCTGGGCGAACGGTCGGGACACGGGCCGAGCACGACGGCCCCGTCCCTTACCAACCGGGCGATCTTCGTCAGCAGTTCCGGCCGCATGGTTTCGAGTTCGGGAAGCACCAGCAATCTGTACTGCGTTCCGTGCGGCAGAGTCAGCAACCCGTCGCGCACAGACGCCCGGTCGCGCAGCACCTCCCCGTTGATATAGTCGAACTGATAACCGGCAGGTAACGCGGGATCGGCGACGCCGGTCATCTTCGGAGCGTCCTCGCCGACAAAATAGGCCACGTCGGCTATATTCAGCCCCTGTTGCAACATGAAATTGCAGCGACGCAGGTACTCGATAAAAGTATTCAACTGGGGATACCACGTGTTGTTGCGGTTGAATTCGTTTCCGTAAGCGGCATTCACGCCCGGAAGCCGGCCGTCGTCGAGCTGCGAGATGAACAGCGTCAGCAGGGTGCTGTTGATCCCTTCGGCGAAAAAACGGTCGCAACGCTGTTTCATATTGGCCGGATAACGGCTGAAAGCCGCCCCCGCACATGTAAACGACTCGGCATACACCCTGGACTTGCCGTAAATATGCGCGCAGGACGAAGCCGCCCGGTTCTCGATATCGCCCAGTTCGCCCTCGCTCCAAAACTCGCCGGCCACGTCGTCCGACTGTCCGCCGTACTGCAGGAACTCGCCCGGAAATCCCCAGTGCCCGTAATTTTCGAGCCATGTGGTAAGCCCGTGTTCGTGACAGACTTCGCGCATGCCGCCTACATATTCGTACGACACGGCGTCGGCCACCATCCTGCGCACATCCCACAGAAAACGATCCGAAGTTTCGGCGCTTCCGACCACGACGCCTTCGAACACCGGCAAAAACGGCACCGGATCGTATCCGTAACATTTTTCGAACCGGGCGATGAAATCGTCCGTAAAATTCTGCCCGCCGGTTTCGTAGCTATCCTGCACCACCACTTTGAACGACCGGCGGTCGGTCTCCGGAATCCGCTCAAGAATCTTACCGATAAAAGCGTCGAAATGGGTACGGACATGCTCCCTGTTCATTTTGTCGATCTCCAGCCCCGTAGCCTCCGGGGCGGCGGGACTGTTCGTAACGCCCGTGGAAGCCATTCCGGTACGCAGGATCGCCCACTCCCCGGCCGGGACGTCCCATGTCAACATACCGTCCCCGGCGGATACGAACTCCGTGATATCCCGCACGGCGGCAGGATCGACCGCCAGCGAAGGATCGTCCGTTTCGGCCGGAGCGGGCCAAAGGTAGTCCTTCCAGTACGGCAGAGGAGTCTGGTGCATTTTAGCCAGGCTTTTTTCGCTGTAACGTTCGACCCGCGCCGCTGCCGAAAGTTCCACCTCGCGCAGGGCGGCGGGTCCGCCGGCATTATCGACCGAAAGGCGGAACGCCCGGGAAGACGTGGGCGGGAAAGAGATCGTAACGGGAGCATAAACATCGAACCCGACATTGGGCATTTCGTTGAACCGACTGATATCGAACTCCGCCACCGGCCGGTAGTCGCTCCCGTCCAAAGCCTCGAGGACGGCATTCGCTACGATCGGGCGGTGTTCCGGGCGTACGGTAATGCTGCGGGCGGTAAAAAGCTCCGGCGACTCGAAAACGATCGCGGTTTTCCCGACGGGGAGCCGGACGGACGTAAGCGTATCCCCGTCGACCAACCGTCCGATACCGGGCAAAGCCGGTACGGAACGCACCGTTCCGGACGCGTCGTTCAGCAGCACTCCATCGTTTTTCGGCACCGGATAGGCGATCACGCGCACGTCCTGAATCATCCCTTCGGGCTTCGGCAACCTGCCCGAAAACTTCGAAGGGCCCTCGACCCGCACCTGCGAACTGCACAGATAACGCATCGACTCTTCCGGCTTCACCCAGGGACCGCCGGACTGACTCCACCCCGGAGAGTTGAAAATGCCGATCTCCATATCCAGTTCCGTTGCGGTCTTGAGGGCCGTATGCAATATCTCCCACCACGGCTCGCTCATCAGCTCGACCGGCCCGTAAGGAACGTCGTCGTGACCGATGTTGCCGATATAGGCGCGGTCGATTCCGGCTGCTTTCATCGATCGCAGGTCTTCGGCTACACCTTCTTTCGATACGTTTCCGGAAATCCAATACCAATACGTACTGATTTTTACCGAATCGGGCGGGGCGACGAATCCCCGTTCGAGCATGGACGAAGCAACGGTTCCCGCATCGCTGCGGCAACCCGTTAAAAACACGGCGGCGATCAACATCAGCCGCGCTCCGAATAGAGTGTGGGACATAGTTTAGTAGTTTTTTCTGTTTACCGGAATTCATCCGTATTCCGAACCGGCACAAGCCGCTCGGGCGCATAATCGACGATCGGGCAACGGGTCATCTTTTCATGATTCGGGATCGACGGACAAAACATGCGTCCCCGTTCGACAAAGCACATTCAAATATAGTGTAAATATCGGTACGAAAATCATTTGCCCGTACCGACAACGAAGCTTTTATCGGTAATCCGTCCGAATTTCGCCGTTTCCGCCGCCGGAAAGGACGCGAGCGGAATGCAGGACGCACATAATTCCGCCGATTCGACAATATTCGGTTCCGCATTCGCGACGAACCGAAAATAATATTATTTTTGTAGAATACTTAATCTAAACAAAATGAAGGAAAAAGTACTCGTTGCGCTCTGTTTTTTTTTGATTGTCGGAGGAAAACTGTCTTCACAAACCGAAAATAAAACGACCGGCTCCTTTACCATCGAATGGGAAGGGGGAACCGGAACGGGAAGCATTTCGGCTACGAACGGGAAAATCGCCCGGATCGAAGCCGTAAAAGGGAATGTCCGGATCGACGGGAACGCCTACCGCATCCGGAACGCTTCCGGAGCTCGGCTGGAATGCTTCGTCGACAGCGCCGATACGAAAATCGGACCGGAGGCGACTCTGATCCACGTCGAAGCTCCGCAGGGTTCCTTCTCCTTTTTCCTGAGGGACGTAAACCGGAATACGCCGATCTACATTCCGAATTACAAAGTAACGGTACTCCCGGCCGGAGACGGCCGTTGTTATGCGGAGGTCGAGCGAGAGATCCTTTCCCGAAAAAGCCGTACCAAGATCGAACGGATCGAAACCGAGCCGGAAGTCTCTTTCGAAACCGCGGCGGCACGCGCCCGCCGGTCGAACGTTCCGATCTGGCTCGGCATGGGAAGAGACATCCGCATGTTCGAAATATCGGAAGAGCTGCCGGACGGCACATTAGAGGACAAACTGATCCGTCCGATTTTCTCTTCTTCCCCCGTCGTACTGCCGGAAACGGCCCCTTCGGCGCTCTACTACCGGTACGCGCTGGGACGCGGCGTGGGAGTCATGGATAACATCGCCCGGCATCTGGATGAGGGCGTACTTCCCATTTACCACTCCGAACTCACGGACGACGATGTCCGTTACCACAGCGTATCGTTCGTGTCGCTCGAAAAGTCGGAGTTGAACGCCGGCAACGTGCAGGGAACCCACTTCCTGATCTCGGACAGCCGTTCCGGAGGGAGGGTATTTACCGAAACGCAGCAGAAACAGTTGGCCGACATACAGGCCGCGATCCCGCCCGCCGACGAGGAAGCCGTCCTCTACATCCGGACGGAAATCGAAAACGAAGGAGCCGTTCCCCGCTACGCCTGGATCAAGGCCCCCCGCCCGGCAATGCCCACCAACAATCTGTATATCGGAGCGGCTTATCAATTCGACCGGGAAAAAGGATTTTCATTTTTCTCGGAGGACCGGGTATTCTGTATTTCCACAATCAAAGGGAAACCGCTGTGTAACGAGGAACTCGCCGTACTGCTCCAACCCGGGGAACGGATCGAAGTGAACTTTTACATTCCGCACGAACCCGTCTCCCGACAGCGGGCCGAAGAACTGGCCGCACAGTCGTTCGAAAAACGCTACGAAGCGTGCAGGGCCTATTGGAACGGGAAACTAGAGCGCGCCGCCCGTATCCATGTCCCGGAAAAAAGGATCGACGAGATGGTCCGCGCGGGCCTGCTGCATTTGGACCTGGTGACTTTCGGGCAGGAGCCGGACGGGACGCTGGCCGCTAACGTGGGCGTTTACTCTCCGATCGGAACGGAAAGCGCCCCGATCATTCAATTTTACGCCTCGATGGGGTTGAACGACCTGGCCCGGCGGGCATTGAACTACTTTATCGAAACCCAGCAGGAGAATGGAAAAATCGAGAATTACAACGGCTATATGGTCGAAACGGGGGCCGTTTTGTGGTCGGTGGGCGAATACTTCCGCTACACCCGGGACAAGGAATGGATCGGGGAAATCAAACCGGCCTTGCTGAAAGCCTGCCGCTACCTGACCGAATGGAGAAACCGCAGTAAAAAGGACAGCCTCAGAGGACGCGGATACGGCATGATCGACGGAAAGGTCGCCGATCCGGAAGACTATTTCCACCAATTCATGCTGAACGGCTACGGTTACCTCGGCATGAAACGCATGGGAGAAGTATTCGAAGCCATCGGAGCGGAAGAGGCCGAAAGCCTGCAGAAGGAAGCGGCCGACTGGAGAAACGACATCCGCGAATCGCTCGAACGGACGATGGCTCTTTCGCCGGTCGTTCCGCTGGGAGACGGAACGTGGAGCCCGACCGCGCCTCCCTGGACGGAAGCTCCGGGACCGCGCCTGCTGTACCAACAGGCCGAATGTTTCCGCTCTCACGGCACCTTTACCGTCCCGGATGCCATGCTGGGGCCGATGTACCTGGTTTTTTGCGAGGTAATCGACCCGGCAGAGCCCGTTTCGGATCTGTTGTTGAAATATCACAGCGAACTGATGTTCCAGGAAAATTCGACTTTCAGCCAACCGTATTACAGCCGTCACAACTGGTTGCAAGCGAAAAAAGGAATGGTAAAACCTTTCCTAAGCACCTATTACCACACCATGGCCCCCTACGCCGATCCGGGAACCTATACGTTCTGGGAGCATCTCTACAAACTGAGTCCCCACAAGACCCACGAAGAAGCCAACTTCCTGATGGAAACCCGCTGGATGCTTTATATGGAGGATGCGGATACGCTGAATCTCTTCCGGGTAATTCCGCGCCGGTGGATGGCGGACGGCGATCGAATCGAACTGAGCGGCGTGCAAAGCTATTTCGGGCCGCTGAACGTCCGGGCGGTATCGAACGTCCGCAACAACCGGATCGAAGCCAGCGTTCGATGCGACCCGGCCCGGAAACCCGCCTGCGTGAAAATCAGGCTGCCGCATCCCGAAGGGAAAAAACCCGTGCGGGTAACGGGCGGCACATATAACGCGGACGACGAAACGGTCGTCGTCCGCCCTTTCGACGGAGAGACTGAAATACGGCTCGAATTCTAAACATTCGGATTCCCGAGAATCCGAATGCGGACGACACGCCTTACGCTCCCACGAAGATCGCCTGCCGGATCGCCGACGCCGCGTCGGTGCGAAATACGAAAATCTTTCGTAAATTCGCGTCGTTGTTTTTCGTATCGATGAAAAATCTTGTGGGCAGATACCTGTTGTTCGTGACCGGGCTTTATTTCCTGGCCGCCGGAATCGTGCTGATCCTGCGTTCGTCGTTGGGGACAACCCCGATATCGAGCGTGAACTACGTGTTGAGCCTCAACAGCGCGCTGACGTTGGGAACCTGGACATTCGTGATAAACATGCTGCTTATCGCCGGACAGTTCTGGTTTATTCGCGACCGCATGACGCGACGCGACACGGTCGAAATCCTGTTACAGATGCCTTTTTCGTTGCTTTTCGGGCTGTTCATCGATTTCAACATGGTCCTGACGCAACATCTGCTGCCGCCGAACTACGCAGCGGCGATCGTACTGCTGTTGGCCGGCTGTATCGTGCAGTCGATCGGCGTCGTACTGGAGATCAAACCCCGCGTGGTCATGATGAGCGCCGAAGGATTCGTCAACTACGCCTCGCGGCGCTATAATACGGATTTCGGAAAATTCAAAGTCGCTTTCGACATCTCGCTCGTAACGGTTGCCACGCTGCTGTCGCTCCTGCTGGCACGGCGCATCGAAGGCGTGCGCGAAGGAACACTGATCGCCGCTTGCAGCACGGGATACATCGTCAGTTTTCTGAACCGCAGGATACTCACGCGGGCGACGCTCCGCCGCGTACTGCCGATCAAAGGAATATAGCCGTCGCTTCGGAGAACGCCGCCGAAAATTCGACATCTCGAATTTTATTCGTATTTTTATCCGCGATAGGCCGACTGTCGGCAGCCGGACATCCGGAATATCCGACGTACAATAAAACGAAGCCCAGTATGCAAAAACCTTATCGACTGTTTTTACCCGTCCTCCTTTTTTTCTGCATTGCCGGCCCGAAAGCCGCTTATCCGAAAATCCCGGCGGAACCGGCGCTACAAACGGAACCGGAACGCGCCGTGAACGTCGAAGGGAAAGACGCGGCCCTGACGGAACGGGATTTCCTGTTCGGCGACGACCGTCCTTTCAAACAGTGCCATGCATCCACGCTGGTAGGACTCGACGACGGCAATTTCCTGGTAGCATGGTTCGGCGGAGACAAGGAGAGCGCGGACAACGTAGCCATATGGCTGTCCAAAGGCAAGCCGGGCAACTGGTCGGCGCCTCGCCGAGTCGCGAAAATCCGCGACGACGCCCACTGGAATCCGGTGCTGTTCCGCGACGGGAAGGGAAAAGTTTATCTTTTTTTCAAAGCGGGGAAAAAAATAACCGAATGGGAGACCTGGTGGACGGCTTCGTCGGACGACGGAACGACCTGGTCGAAACCCGTCGAACTCGTCAAAGGCGACCGGGGAGGCCGGGGCCCTGTTCGCAATAAGCCCATCGTCCTATCGAACGGCGTATGGCTGGCCGGCGCATCGTTCGAAAGCGAGACGGGCGACAAACACTGGGACGTATTCGTCGACCGCAGCAGCAACAACGGCAGAACATGGAAGGCGACGCCCTTTCTGGAACTGGACCGCAGCAATTTCAGGGGACACGGGGTCATCCAGCCCACGCTCTGGGAATCGGAGCCGGGAATCGTCCACATGCTCGTACGCAGCAGCAACGCCCGCATCTACCGGAGCGACTCGAAAGACTACGGAAAATCCTGGTGTCCGCTCTACCCGACCGACATGCCGAACAACAACAGCGGCATCGACCTGATAAAACTCCCGGACGGCGTGCTGGTTCTGGCATACAATCCGGTCGGCGGCGATGCGGGGTCGAGGTCGCTGCTCAACTTGGCCGTATCGTTCGACAACGGCAAAACGTGGCCGAAGACAATCGCGCTCGAAAACGACAATCCGCCGGCGGAGTATTCCTACCCGGCGATTATCGCCCACGGAGACCGTGTGGCGGTCACTTACACGTGGAACCGGCAACGCATCGTTTTTTGGGAGTTCGCAAACGATGCTCTGGAGGCCCGATAATCATTTACCCATGAAAAAACTATTGTTATCCGCCCTGCTGCTACTGACCGGCAGCCTATTTGCGAACGAGCGCATAGCCCGCCTCCGCTGCGAAGAGATGACCGACCCGATCGGGATCGACGTATTGCAGCCGCGGCTGAGCTGGGAACTCGAATCCGACCGGCGGGGCGTGCTTCAGACGGCTTACCGGATCCTCGTCGCTACGGACAAGACTCTGCTCGACCGCGACCAGGGCGACATGTGGGATTCGGGAGAGATCGAAAGCGACGCGACGTCGGGGATAAAATATGCGGGAAAGCCGCTGCAGCGCAACAGCTATTACTACTGGAAGGTAAAAGCGAATACCAACAAAGGAGAAACGGCATGGAGCGAACCGGCGCTATGGCAGGTCGGGCTTCTTCAATTCCAAGACTGGGTCGGCCAATGGATCGGTTTCGACCGCCGCTTCCCGTGGGACGGCGATCCGCAAGGTTCGCGACTCTCCGCACGCTACTTCCGCAAAGAGTTCGACTGCGACAAGGAGATCCGTTCGGCGACGGCTTATATCATCGGGCTCGGATTTTACGAACTTCGCATCAACGGCCGAAAAATAGGCGACCGGGTACTGGCTCCCGTACAGACCGAATTTACCAAAAACGTAAAGTACAATGCATTCGACGTAACGGACGCGCTGAAACGCGGCCGCAACGCGATCGGCATAGTCCTCGGAAACGGTATGTATTTCACGATGCAGCAGTTCCAGCAAGCGTTCAAAATAAAAAACTTCGGCTATCCGAAAGTACTGTTCAACCTGGCGATCACCTACGCCGACGGCTCCTCGAGAGTGATCTTCACGAACGACTCGTGGAAGGGAACGGCCGACGGCCCCATCCGGGCCAACAACCTGTACGACGGCGAAGAGTACGACGCGACCCGGGAGTTTCCGGGCTGGGACGCGCCGGGATTCGACGACGGCGGATGGCTGCAGGCCGAGTTCGTCCAGGAGCCGGGCGGAACCTACGAGGCGCAGACGACCGACCCGATGAAGGTCGTAAAAGAACTCGCCCCCGTCTCCGTAACGGAGAAAACGGACGGCCGGTTCATCGTCGATTTCGGGCAAAACCTGACGGGATGGATGCGTTTCAGCGTCCGCGGAGAGCGCGGACAGACTGTCCGGCTGAGATACGCCGAATCGCTCGACGAAAACGGAGAGCTATTCACGGCCAACCTCCGGAGCGCCAAAGCCGAAGGGTTGTACACCCTGCGGGGCGGCGAACGAGAAACCTACGAACCGGCTTTTACGTACTACGGTTTCCGATTCGTCGAAGTCTCCGGTTATCCCGGACAATGCGACCCGTCCGATTTCACGGCCTGCATGGTCTCCGACGATATGCGTACGGTAGGCAGTTTCAAAACCTCGGACGAGTTGCTCAACAGGATCTACCGCAATGCCTGGTGGGGCATTGCGGGCAACTACAAGGGAATGCCGGTGGATTGTCCGCAGCGCAACGAAAAACAGCCGTGGCTGGGCGACCGGGGAGTAGCCGCTCTGGGAGAGAATTTCGTGTTCGACAATGCGAAGCTCTATCGCAAGTTGCTCGACGACCTGAAAAGGGCGCAGAAAGCGGACGGTTCGCTGCCGGACCTGGCGCCCGACTTCTGGCGCTATTTCAGCGACAACATGACCTGGCCCGGAGTCATGCTGATCATAGCGGACATGCTTTATACCCAGACGGGAGACCTCTCCGCCGTATCGGATCATTACGATGCCATGAAGAAATGGCTGGCCTACATGAAAGGGCGTTACATGACCGCGGAGTATATCGTCAGCAGGGACGTCTACGGCGACTGGTGCGCGCCTCCCTCTACGGCCGAGGCCGGGAAAGGATTGAGCGGGAACGTAAAAAAACCGAACCCGCTCCTATCCACGGCATACTATTATCATTTCACCGGACTGATGCAAAAATTCGCCGAACTGACCGGCAGGCCGCAGGATAAAGCCTATTACGCCGAGCTGGGCGAAAACATCAAAAACGGATTCAACCGCAGGTTCTACCGTTCCGAGGACGGCTATTACGACAATGGGGAACTCACATCCAACCTGTTGCCGGTAGCGTTCGGAATGGTGCCGGCGGAAGAACTGCCCCGCGTGACCGCTTACGTCGGCGACCTCGTCGAGGTGAAGAATCGGGGCCACCTGAGTACGGGCGTCATCGGCACCCAATGGCTGATGAAAACGCTTTCGGGCATCGGCCGTCCGGATCTCGCGCTCGGCATCGCCCTCAAAAAGACCTACCCGAGTTGGGGTTATATGATAACGCATGGCGCCACGACGATCTGGGAGCTCTGGAATTTCGATACGGCCGCACCCGATATGAATTCGCAAAACCACGTGATGATGCTCGGCGACCTGCTGGTATGGTTTTACGAGAACCTTGCAGGCATCCGAACCGATCCCGCGAAACCGGCCTTCCGGCGGATCGTCATGAATCCCGACTTTCCCGAAGGACTCGACTTCGTCGAAGCGTCCCACCATTCGGTTTCCGGAAAAATAGAGAGCAGGTGGCGGCGGACGAAGCGCAAAAAAACGGAATGGAATATCCGGATACCGGCCAATTGCAGCGCCGAGGTGCACTTCCCCGCAGCGGCGAGGGAAAAGATCACCGAATCGGGACATACCGTCGCGGCGGACGACGAAAACATCAGGTATCGGGGCACCGTAAACGGCAAACAGGTGTTCGAAGTGCTGTCCGGCGAATATAGCTTCGTATTTTAACCCGATTTACAAACGACGATCAATCAAAATCGCCTGAGGCCGATGGCCTCAGGCGATTTTGATCCGCATACCGGAAAAAATAAATACGAATATTTTGCCCACTGAGCGGAACCGCCCTCAAGTCGGATATACAAGCCGGCCCGTTCGGGACGCCCTCATGTCACCGGCATTTTACGCTGTTCCCGATAAACTTTTTTGTAACGATCGGTCATAAGTTCGCTCGTAAACAGGGCATATGCCCGTTTGCGGGCCGCTTGTCCGAAAGAATCCCGAAGTTCCGGGTGCCGGATCAGGGTCATCATATTTTTCGCCAAAGCCTGCGGATCACGCGGATTGCATAACAGTCCGGTTTCTCCGTCCGAAACGACCTCGGGAATACCTTCCACGTTGGTCGCAACTACCGGAAGCCCGTAATGGGCGGCTTCGACGAAAATCAATCCGAAAGATTCGTAGATCGAAGACATCGCAAAAATATCGTGCGAAACATAGAACGATGAAACATCTTGCTGCCATCCGGCCAAATCGATACTGGCCGTCAAACCATTGTCTCGGATAAAACGCTTGCACTCCCCGTATTTTTCGCCGTCTCCGACCATAGTAAACTTTGCGTCGGGGTATTCCCCGATAAGGATTTTCGCCGCTTCGAGAAAAGTCAGAGGGTCTTTCGGCGTATCCAGCCTGCCGACAAAAAGAATCCGGGGCGTCGTTCCTTTCTGAGAAACCGGAAGATGTCCCGGATAAGCGGAAAAATCTATCCCGTTATAAACGGTCGAAACTTTACGGGCGCACCATTTGAAATATTTGCTGTAATAACGGTTGACCAGGATGATTCTGTCGCAAAACAACGACGCAAACATCTCGCATCCCCAGTAAAACAGCCACCGGGGAAGCCCGACGAATTTATGAAAGGCCAGTCCGTGCACGGTATGTATTACCCGCGGCGTACGGGCCAACGTCGCCGCTATGCGCCCGACCACACCCGGTTTCGTGGAATGGGTATGTACGATGTCAAATCTTTCCCGCCGGCATAACCGATAAATCTCCCGGACAGCTCCGATATCCGACAATCCGATCGCTCGCTTCATTTTATTCGAGTAGATAACCCGAACGCCGGCTCTCCGGAATTCTCTTTCACACTGCTCCCGATCGCCGACGTCCGTCGAATCGCTGAAAAGTATCCATTTGTCATACTGGCTATCGGGCAGACTCTTCATAATCTCCAGAGATACGCGTTGTACGCCGGATAATTTCGGAAGCACCTGAATGTGCAGAATTTTTGTTTTCATAATTGATATATGCACCGAACAGTCCTATACGGGCAGCAACAACGCGGCGCCGATACAGGACTATCCTGTATTATTTGTTCGATTGAATTTTAAAGCCGAATGTAAACAGGGACAATAACTAGCGAAACAGAATACCGAAAGTCATAACAGAGATTCAATCGGCAACCTGCGCATCCTACAGCGCACTCAGATTTTGATTCACACGCTTTACGATCTCCAGATAACGGTAACCGTTTCTCAAGTCGGGTTCAAGATAAGCGCCTTCCGACCATTCGTTCCATGCATTGAAAAACACATAAGGAGAGTCGTGCTCCCGCGCCTTTTTCATGAGTTCGGTCAGGTTGTTTTCCATGGAGTCGAAAGAGAGCCCCCGGTATATTTTTGCCTTGTTTTTGTAGCGGGCCGTATTATCCCAGTCAAAAAACGCCGTTTCATAAATATCGACAGACTCTTTGAATTCGGGACAATAAGCATTTTTTAAAATCACCTCCCACAATTCATTCGCATCGATGATTTGATAGCTGCGTATACTTTGATTGATTTTACGCAAATAATTTTGAATGCTTTCCGGGAGTTTGCGCAGCCAGTAAAAACGATCCGTTAGATTCTGATGTTTGAAATGTTTCGAACCGAAGGCTTCCCGTGGCTGCGTTTTTAACAAACCATCATATGATTTTAGAAAATCGCAGGAAGGATATTGGTGTCCTTTGACGGCCATCAGGTATAAACCGGGCAGGCCGCTTTCTTCCGCCCATTTACGCCAGTATCCGAACATTTCCTGCGTATTCGCAATAATAAACGGCTGATAAATCAACAATAAAGGCTTATTGTCGATGCGGATTGCCCGCTCGTCTTTGAAAAACGGCAACAGGTAATCGAAATGCCTGCGCCACAGATCTACATTGTCCGTATGATTCTGTTGTATCAATACCGCTTCGGGATGTCCTATCCATGCCCGTGTCCAGGTCTCGTTGGCCCAGGTCAGACAAAACGGAATATCAATCTGCTTATGTTCCAGAAAAGTCTCCAGCGGCTTCTCCAGCATCAATTTACCGTCGAACCAATAATGATAAAAAGAAAATCCTCCGACACCGTATTCCGAAGCCAGCCGAGCCTGTTTGGCAAGCGTCTCTTTATCACAGGGGTTGTAATAGTTTCCATCTATGGGGATACGGGGTTGATAGTGTCCGTTAAACAGCGGTTTTGCATTTTGCACCAGTTGCCAATCATGAAATCCGGCCCCCCACCACACGTCGTTTTCCGGAATAGCGTGAAACTGAGGGAAATAAAATGCAATAAGTTTCGGAATAGTCATAATATGTCTTTTATCGTTAGTTCAAACTGATGATTGAGATTTAGAAGGCGGACTTTATCATATCCGTTAGAAGACAGCCTGTTGCGAAGCCCTTCCTCCTGTAATGCTTCCAAACACTTATACAATTCGTCTTCGTCGGACGGGTCGAAAAACAGGCACTCTTCTCCGGTCAGTATCTCGTGCAAACCGGTTTCCGTCGTCGTAATGACCGCCTTCCGCTGGCTCATGGCTTCCAAAACAGTCAATCCCCACGATTCGTTCAGCGAAGGCTGGACAAGCATATCGATATCGGCAAAAAAGCCGGACACATCGTTTTGAAAAGCCCGGAACTCGGTAAACGTCTCTACATGAAGCGTACGGGCCAAATCCTGCAATTCATGCAGGCAAGGCCCGCTTCCGCATATCAGCAAATAAGGAGGATCCTGCGGATGAGAAGTATGCAACCGCGCATAAGACCGCACGAGCGCAGCGACGTTCTTCCCCGGAATCAAAGCCCCCAGATAACCGATCGTGAGAGCCGTTCCTGTTTTCTTCGAAACCGTTAAAGGCAGCTCTTTCAACGGAGGATAAGCAATCCTGTAAACGGGGAAATCGCACGCTAATTTTTGACTCCATAACCTACGGCACCGTTCGGTCACGAATACGGGAGTGATATTGGATGCCGTAAACAGTTTTCGATAGGTCGAAATCATCCAGCGGGGGAGGTAATCGGTATGTGCATTGGGCTGCTCATGAATATGCCACAGACAGCGTTTCCCCGTAATGTAAGCGACCCATGCTCCGGGGAAATTAACAGCGCTGTTCACATAAATCCGATCGGTCTTGCGGAACAGGCAGACAGCGATAAGCCACAAAATCGTCGGAAGGCTGTACAGGAGAACAATCAATGTCTTTAATGAGCCCGAAGCTATATTCCGGTAAGGCAATGCGCAACATCGCCTTACGGTTTCCGAACGAAGCGCTGTTCTGAAAAGGGAACCCGTTCCCAGCGGGTAATATACATCCGTTTCATACCGGGAAGAATCCGACAACACGTTGTTGATCGCGTGCGCCAGCACGGTCTCCGCCCCTCCCATATAACCCGAATGCGCGACGATGAGGAGCCGGGTTTTAGTCATTATTTTCACGATTCATCAATTCGTACAAACGCTCCTCGCCGTTACTGGGGAGCTTAAAGATTTTATGCACGATGTAATTCTGGTACGGCGAAAAAGTCGGGATCGAAAAGAAATAATTCTGACATTGATACCAGTTGACAAAAACGAAAACTACGAAGGTCAACTGCCGGATCAATTTCCGGGATACGATCTCGAATAACAGCGGAAATCCCATCGTCATGCCCAACGACATGTAAAAGCCCAATCGCATATCCAGTTCGACGGATTCCCACAATACGTTTCTGAGCAGCACAAAAAGGAAAAGCAGATTCAATATAATATTGAAATAAGGAAAACGTTCCGCCAGTTTATTTCGGTTATATACGATGACAAAGAGTATGGCCAGGTAGAAGAATACTTTAATATTGATCGGCCAGGGTTCTATATCGGAAGTCGTATAATACAATACCTTGTATAGTATATTCGACGAGAAAAGCGGTGAAATCAGATATTCGGTTATCCAACCTATAATCGGCAACTGCAAACCGATTACCAGCAATCCTGCCACGGACGTTCCCACGATCAGCCGGGACGATATTTTTTTATTCAAAAAGAAATATAACGGATAAACGATGATCACCGACACATGAAAAGTCGCAGCTAACAGGATACAAAGCGTATAACGCCAAAACTGGCGCCTGTAAATATATCGAAGCGCCACGAAAAATACATTCAATGCGATGGCCTGTCTCAATCCGCTCATATCCATTTGAAAATAGATGAAAGCGAAGTAAGTCAACAATCCGAGGTATTTATAATCGGGCAGATAATCTTCGAATGAACGGAATAACAGTAAAGTCGTACAGAAAGAGATAAACAGAAACATGTAATTGACATCCACTCCCAACGAAATGAATATGGAATTAATAAACAGATACCCCGGTTCGATCATCGGCACATCGAACGTACCCGTATGCAATAAATGGCTGAGATCGGAGGAACTGTCGAAAATCCGGACATACGCCAGGTAATCCGTCCCCGTTTCATACCTCCATCCGGCCGTAAACCAGAAAAAGATAAACAACAAAAATTGCAATCCCCGTTTAGTTTCCGGAGACAAACGACCGTGCAGCGAGAGGCTGCAGCATACGACGATAAATAAGAAAAAAATGAGGTAGTACATCCGAATAAATGCCGCTCTATCGATTACGGCAAGCGTTCGCCATGCGGCCGATGCTTTTGATCAATCTTATGGGGAGAACGTACAGCCTGCCCCGAATTCCCCGGAACCGACGTCGACAGACGACTTCGAGGCATATATGCCGGGCACTATTTACGCTCCCAGCCAATAGTCGAATTTTAGGGATATGTCGTTCCCCGTTTGTTTCAAATAATCGTTGATCGCCCGGATGTCCAGCGGGTCGAGTAAAATATCGAGTGAATTTTTATAAATCCTTTCGGTCAGATGCACCGCCGACAGCGTATCGAAGATACGATCGTTCATCCGCGTAAAAGACCCGGCCAACGGAATGACGACGAACGGTTTATTGAAAATAATACTGAACACCATTCCATGGAACGAATTGGTGACGACGTACCGGGCATTCCGGATCAGACTGAGCCACTCGTCCACATTGGGATAGATTTTGTCGTATGCGTCCTGCCGTCCCTGACTTGCGACGTATTTCACCTCGATATGCCGGCTTCGAGCCCAAGCATAAACTTCGGCCACATCGAAATCGATTTCATTGCCGAGCAGGTAAAGCAGCAGGTAATCCTGCGAATATAGGCACGGGGCGGCTATCGACGAATAATCGTGCACGGACAACAGCAAAGTAGGATCGGGTACCAATGAAGCGTCGCTGCGTCCCAACTCCCTGCATATTTCCACGCCCTGTCGCTCCCGCAATGCCAGTACGTCGAACCCGGATATGTACCGTTTAATCTTTTTCCGGAGGCTCCCGGCGAGTTTCATACCGCCGAACGACGGCGCATAAGCAATTTTTTTGCAACCTTCCGGCACGAACATCAGGTAATAGACCGGATCGACCGATCCCCAGACCTGATCGCTTCCGGCGATGTATGCATCCGCCCCGGGCGGATCGGTGAAAATATCATATTGATCATAGACTCTCGAAGTGACCGCAATAAAGCGCTCTTTGAATGTCGAAAAATGACGCGGATGGGCAGCATTCTCCTGCCTCACGATCCGGTTCATTTCTTTAAATCGCTGCGAAAAACGGAATTCCTTCCGACGGAATAACCGTAGCGAGATCTTCCTGACGATTCTACACGGAAGAGACAAAACCCATTTCAGGTTTATTTTCCGTCCGGGCGCATATCTTATCAGAAAAGCATCGTGCCCTTTATCCCGCAGAAAACGCTGAAGAGCATAACACTGAAGTATTTGACCGTAATTATCCTCGCTGTTCCAGAAAGTTACGATTCCAATTTTCATATTCTGCAAATATTCTTATGAGACAAAAAGCCAATAGTTACCGGCCCAGCGTTTTTTTGATGAAACTTTTTTGTTTTTCGCTCATAACCGATCGTGCGAAATCCACCAACTTCCCTGTCGTATTCTGTTCGACGGAGCGAATGGCGCGAAGGGCATCGCTCTCGTCCCCGCTGTCGGTAAACACTTCGAAAAGCATCGGCCGGGCGGCCGGTTCAGGAGAGAGGAACCGCTCGTACAGCGCTTCGAATTCATTTTTGTCCGAAGCGCACATGTATTCGAATCCGAGATCTTCCGCATAGTGCCGGATCAATGCCTGCGATTTGTTGCCAAAATGCCCTGCCGCTGCGATATAAGGATCGGCTTCGTCTCCGAAAAGAGCTCCAGGATGGTCATACTGACGAAATTCGGTTCCCCGGCCGTTATTGATTATCAAAATCCGGACATTGTTGCCGACATGACGATTTCCGACCGCATTCATATCGTAGAAAAACGCAAGATCGCCGAAAATACCGAAACAAAGTCGGGTCGGGTCGGCCAACGAAGCCCCGATCAGCGAAGAGACGCCGCCGTCGATCCCGAACCCGCCGACGTTCGAATCGGAAAACACGGACTTCGGTATTTCGAAGAAATTCCACGATCGCAGCGTATTCAGAATGCCGAAATGCAACACGGAGTTCTCCGGAAGAAGAGGCGCCATTTTATACGCCGTCCAAACATTCGAAAAGGGCAAATTCTGCGGAATAGCGTCGTAAACTTTTTGATAAAGCGCCCGACAGTTTTTCAGATATTCATCGGAATGCCTATCGGATACACCGGCATAATGCCCGAAAAAATTCTGCTCGGACATTTCGAATACATAACGCAGTTTATGAAAGGTATCGCGGATCTCGCCGTCCTCGCTGACGCGCCATACAGTCCGAGCCGAAGGATAGTAAGACGCGGATACCTCTCCGATATGAATCAGCAAATCGACGCTGTTGGTTTCGGTTGTAAGCATCTTTTGATTCTGCACCAACGAATAAAGAACCCTGTATCTCCCTTTGTAATTACTCGTATGATCGCAGAAAACGACGGCATCGTGCGCCTCGCAGAATCGATCGACCGCCTCGGTCTGCTCCGAAGTCCATTTCGGATGGGAACCGACGAAAACGGCAACTTTACCTTCAGGAAATTCCGGAAACCGGTCTCCTGCACAAATCCTGTCGATCACGCGGACGGACGGCAGTTCCTTCACCGAATAATCCCTGCTGTAAGTGGTCGCCAAATTGATATGCGCCGGACCGCCGCCGCGATGCTTGAGGGCCAGGATCGCCTTATTGGCATTTATTTCGCAACTCCACGCTTCTTCCTCGTCCCTTACGGCCGGAAGCGAAACGCTTACATGAACGATATCGTTGAGCGGTCTGCTGCGATCGATTACCTGAGGTATATGATGCCCGACCCTGCCTTCGTACTGCGTCGACGTGATCGCCAGTACGGGCAACTTCCGGTAAAAGGCTTCGGTCAGCCCAGGAAGGTAATTTCTCGAAGCTGTAGCGCCCGTACAGCTCAAGACGACCGGCTCGCCGGACTCTGCCGCCAGACCGCACGCCATATAGGCCGCCGAACGCTCATCGACCGAAGAATAGATCTCGAAATAGGGATCCTGCTGTATCGAAGCGACGAACGTTATGTTCGTAGCGCCCGGAGATGCTATGATTTTACGGATGTTATTAGCTTTCAACAGAGCGATCACGATCTGCGCATTGCGTTCGGAGGTGTAATACTTTTCCATGATATTTGTCTGACGATTATCGAAAAAAGGATCAATTACCGTTTGATAAGTTTTCGTATGAGTTCAAATAAATTACGGGGCATATACCTTGCCGCCAGATACGCCAAGCGGAATTTTACGGACGGAATCTCACGAAGCGGAGTCCGTTCGCCCGTGATTCTGTCGCAACGGGCTTCCGCCGTCCAAACGATCTGCGCGAACCGCGGATTCCGAACAAAACGTTCCAGACAGAACCGCAATCCGTCGGCCGGTTTCGTAAAACCGGCCGTGTCGCAGAACCGGTCGATTTGCGTATTGTCGAATTTGCGATCATACCATCTGTCATATCGCACCTGATATTGCGTTTCCGGATTTTTCAGGTTGGGAGCCGCGTCAGGCATCACCACTCCGGGACGTGTCCCCAGATGAGTTTCAAGTACATCGAGGTATATTCCCAGCACATCGCTCCATCTGATCGCCTCCGCAGCAGTAACATGAAACGCACGGCCGTTAGCCGCCGGTTTTCCGGCAACAGCGGCTATACCGCACGCCACATCGTAACCATAGGTCAACGTAGTCATTTTTTCCGCGATATCTTTCGGAAAAACGATTTTTCTACCGTTCATAGCCCGGTATAGCCACTGCTCTTTTTCCAGTACGCCCAGTTGCAACCGTATTTCGCTGTAAGTTATATAAGGGCGGACGATCACCCAGTTCGTTTTTCCGGACTGCGACAGTAAATTTTCTTCGCGGGCCTTTGCAAGGGCGTATTCGTCGGTTCGCAGGTAAACTTCATCGTTTACGGTATCCAACAACCTCGGCGAGGTTTCGACGATCGGCTCGTTCGATCCGGCATAAACCCGGGCCGAACTCAAAAAAACATATTGTTTGCATACCGACAACAAGAAATCCACGCGCTCCCTGAATTCGTCGGGCGTATAAACCATAAAATCCACGATGCAGTCCCACTTCGCCCCCACAGGGACAAGCGATCGGACAAAGCCGATATCATGGGCATTTCCCCGTACGTACCGTATACAACCGTTTTCGACGGAGGGAAATTCTTTGCGGGTGGTAACCGTCAGTTCATTCGCAGGATCGGCCGCAAGGATCCCGACCAGGTGCGATCCCATGGCGCCGGTACCTCCCATAATTAAAATCCGCATACTTTTTCAGACATTTTACCGGCCTGTCAATTCGGAATGAAATAATCCGGACATGTATTCTACAAGGAGTCTCCGCCGAGAATTTCTTCTTAAAAAATACCGAAATGAACAACCATTCAGCAGACGCCTGTCTACGAGGCATCAACCGGACTACTCAGAGCCGTACTATTTTGCGAATAGGCTTTATGAACAGGTCGCGTTCATACTGATTCATTGAGAACCGATAGATACAGGGAAAATATATCAACGAAAAAACAACCGCAACACACAGGAAAGAGAGTACGCTGTCTACCGATACGTATTTCAACAAGATGAACGCGCCGACAGTAATGATCAACGGAGCGACACTCATCCGCGCGATCTCCGTCCAGAAAAGCGGTATATCCAAATGAATTTTGCGCTTATAATAGATATTCAACAGGATGCCATGTCCCAGCACGACCGCTACGGAAGTTACCGCCGCCACACCGAAAGCTCCGAACTGTCTGGCTGCCGGGATGGCCGCAGCCAGACTCGCCGCGGAAACCGCCAGAATAAGGATCGACCTGTATTTCATTTCATTCCTCGCCTGAAGAATCGTAATTCCCAGATTCTGAATCATCGGAATCAGGGTCGAAGCAAAAAACATCAACGCGATAACATAAGTTTCGTCATACCCTTCGCCGGCCCACAACGCGATAAACGGCCGCCCCAACAGAATAAAAGCAGACAGGACATATGCCAGTACGATGTACTGGATACGTCCGATACGAATAAACAGATCGGATACGGTCTGCTCCGACGCGCCGGTAGTGATCATTGCCGTAACTTTGGGTAGGAAAACGCCGGATATCGAGGTCGAAAACGAATAGTACATATCTTTCAGGTAAATCGCTACGGCAAAAACGGCCACGGCTGCGGTGCCGACGGTGGCTCCCAACACAAACTGCCCCGTACCCCAGTAAATGCGGTCCATAATCGCATTCAGAAATATCCAAAACGAATAAACGGTCACTTCCCGGAGAAACCCCCAGCGAAAACGTCCGAAAACGATCCGTATCCCGATTTTGCGACGACAGTAATAATAATTCAACAACAGTGTAACGAGATTGAACAGCGTTTGCACGACTACCATCGCTACGGCCCGATACCCCATTTTCAACAAACAGATCATCACGACGGTGTTAAGCAAGATGCGGACGATCTGAACGACTTTCTGAAAAATAAAATCTTCGTAAGCCGTAACAACGGCTCCGAAAATACTCAGAGGAAAAGTGACGGCCAAATTAAAAATCAAAATGATCATCAACACCTTAGCCCGTTCGACCTCAACGACGGTCATCGTATCTCCGAACAATGCTTCGACATTGAAATACAGTCCCAAGCCGGCTCCGAATGCAAGTATACCGATCACCGAATAGAGGATCAGAAACATTCCGAACATGGCGTATTGCTCCTGCTGTCTGCCTTCCGCGCGAAATTTAGCCGTATAACGGATAATAGCATTTCCAAAGCCGAAATCCATGATCGTCAGATAGGCGATCACAGACGCCACGAGCGAATAAAGACCGTATTCGCTCTGCCCCATCATCCGCAGCATATAGGGCGTATAAAGCAGCCCGACCAGCGAGTTCAGCCCGATCACTACGTAATTTAGAACGGCTCCGGCTTTCAGTTGATTTACGACCATCGGATTTTACCCATTACTATGTCCGAAAAATAAATCTTTTGTAACAGATATTGCATCCAGCACCGACGCATAAAGCGAGGAGACATTCTCGAAACACACCCAATATCATATCCCTATAAGGCCGGTACGAATGTCTCGTACCGCCCGAAAGACACGGGATTACCCCAATACGTACAGGCAAATTCATTCGGCCTCCTGCATTATTTCATGCTGCACCCTGTCCATAATATCGGAGCAACATTGCTCGACGGCGTAACTGGTAGCAAGATACCATGTATCGGTACGAGTCTCGACAGTATTCGCCACCCCTTCGATCAATCCGGCAATCCGCTTCGGCAGATCGTGCTCACAAGGGAACGCACCGGAAATCCGCAACAGATCATACCATGCCGTCAACAACGGAAGTTGTTCGGCGACAGCGTTCTCAGGAAGAACCAAACGTTTCTTATAATAGTTATACGCACGCAACACCGCATCGTGAAAACGATCGTCCCGGAAAGCATCGCTATAATTTTGCAGCAACTCGATCCTACGTACGGCTATTTCCTGAGGAAGTCTTCTCCAGCAACCCTTCGTATCCAGTTCGCCGACCCATTGCCCGCACTTTGCTCGGTAAAACGGGTAATAATCCAATTCCGTATTATCACCCATAACATTTCCCAACTCATAAGCTATACAGCGCAGTACATCCAACTCCTGTCCTGGATCGGGATCTTTCAAATAACTGTCTAAAAGTCGGTAATATAATCCGCTACATTCTTCGTCTTTTTTTCCGTAAACGCCCCATGCGGATTCTTTAACCAGGCGATACATCCGGCACAAACCATTAACCGAGGTACGATCCATGATCTGATAAAGAATGTCCATCTTGCGGATAATTTTATTGCAATTCAAATAATCACAAGACGACGCAACACAACACAACATACTAATCGACAAATACATACGAAGAAGAGCATCGATACGTACTTCGCTTTGTCCTTTTATGCGGTGATTACACAAAAACGGAAGCAATACCTGTAAATCTGTTTCGGTCATGGAAATTCCGGTTATGGCTGTTAAAATAAGAGATGAACGGGATGAAACGACCGCTGTCTATTCGGATAAAATTTCGATCAGATCGGGATTGACTTCAACCGCGACAGCCAAAGTATTGGGCAACTCTATCACCAGCCGTTTGGCCTTTGCGCCTTTTACCTTCATAAATATGCCTTCAATTCCATCAAACGGCCCTCCGTGAATTCGGATTCGGGTTCCTTTATCGATATTCAACTCCTGAGGCGTAAAATAAATGGGACGTTCCGATCCTTTCACCGCATTGATAAACTGTTCCATCTGGCTGTCGGGAATAATAAGAGGTTCTGCCTGTCTGCCGCCCCGGCGGTACCGATATTGGAAATAATTATCGGCTTCCAAAAAAGGAGCTAAAACTTTTTCGGTAGAATGAACGAACAGCAAATCCCATATTACAGGAACGTAAGCGCGTATTTTCTTACCATTTCGATTTTTAATCTCGCAACGCATAGGAACGAATGTTTCGACAGAAGCTTTATCGAGACGGTCCCGCGTATCCGATTTGCGATTATACAGAAAACGCATTACATACCAAACGAGTCGTTCTTCCTCCATGCATTGTGACATTCGAATTCTCTCTGCTTTCAGGCTTAATCATCGCTAAATTTGAGCTATGGACATAACTCTGAATCCCCTAATATCACCTATATCACTAATACTAAGGTCATTGGAAACTAAAATTCTAAATACGCACTTTCGTATCAGTATCGTTTCTTTGTAAGAGACGGCACTTTATGGGTACAAATATTGGAAATATAAATCTAACGGCCAAATATTCCATTATCATTTATAGCTATTTCGCGCGTTTTTATGTATTACTAACACATTGATTTATATAATTATATACGTGACTTTCAAATCGCAACAGCATTTACTCCGGAAAAGTTCGGAATACGTTATCGAATCGACGATCCCATTGCCCAATTTATATATCTCTTATCCTGAATGATGTATAAACGCTACTCTCTCATTGTTTATTACACTTGTTTACAGTATTTTATTATTCCATGCCGTCTCTTACAAAGAAACATCCTAAACCTATAAATTACCAACAGCGATCCGCAACAAAGAAAACATTGATACCCAGCCCTTGGGGATCATCCTGCATCTCTTTCGTATAGATTCCGGGATTCGCTTTTAAAGCTATTTTTCGCATTCGGTTATCGAAAACGAGCCGCCGCCATTATAATGATTTTGGAGGAAAATACCGGAAAAATTCTCCGGTTCCGAATAAACGGTTATCTTTGCAAGAAACATCAGATGATATGATGAAAGAGCGACCGGATTCGGTCATACGGAAAAGATCGCTGGCCGAAGAGTTGGCCGAACGGCTCCGCCAACGGATTACGGACGGGCAATTCGAGGTAGGCGAAAAACTGCCGGCCGAGCCGGAACTGATGCGTATTTTCGGCATCGGCCGTTCGACGGTGCGCGAAGCTGTGAAGATACTGGTTAACATGGGGTTCCTGAAAGTGCAACAAGGAGCCGGGACGTTTGTCGAGAGCCGGGCGGCGGCGGACGACCCGATGGCGCAACGTCTCCGCCGTGCCGACATCCGCGACCTGGACGAAGTGCGGAGAATACTGGAGGTCGCCATCGTCGAGCGGGCTGCCGGACGGCGTACGGAGCAGGATATCGAAAAGATCGAAAGATTCCTTGCGGAACGCGGCGCGACGGCAGCGGCGGGGCGGTTGGAGGCGTGTATCGAAGCGGATATCCGGTTTCATGTCGCTTTGGCGGAAGCTACGCACAACGAGATTTTGTACGAACTCTACCGGTCGGCGACCATCCACCTGCAAAAAGGTTTCGAACACATTTACGTCGATACGGGCTATTTTCTCGCATCGCAGCCTACGCACGAACGGTTGGTACGGGATATAATCGCCCGGGATGCCCGGAAGGCGCTGCATACGATCGGCATTATCCTGAAAGAACCGTAACCCATGAATACGAACTCCTCCTGCGCGCGGCCGCTCCGTAATCCGATGAACCGGACAGTTTATCCGATCCTGTTGATGGTTTGCACCACTCATCTGCTCAACGACATGATGCAGTCCGTCATTCCGGCGGTCTATCCGCTTCTCAAAGAGAAATTCGGCTTTACATTCGCACAAATCGGCGTCATCACGCTGGTTTTTCAGATGACTTCGTCGCATTTGCAGCCTTTCGCCGGACGTCTGGCGGACCGTCATCCGAGGCCCTACTCGCTAGCCGTAGGGATGTGTTTCACGCTGGCCGGACTGCTCGCGCTGTCCGTAGCCCCCGGCTTTGTCTTTATTTTGGCGGCGGTCGGCCTGATCGGCTGCGGTTCGTCGGTTTTCCATCCCGAATCCTCGCGGGTAGCGCAGCTCGCCTCGGGCGGGCGCAAAGGACTGGCACAGTCGATCTTTCAGGTCGGCGGCAACGCGGGAAGCGCTATGGGGCCGTTGTTGGCGGCTTTGATCGTGATTCCGTTCGGTCAGGCTTCGATCGGCTGGTTCGCATTGGCCGCGCTGCTGGCTATTTTCATACTTATTAAGATCGGGAACTGGTACAAACGGCGGCTGGCCGTAGCGGCACGCAAGACCGTCGCAACGGCGGCGGCGCCGGCTCACGGACTTACGAAGCGAAAAATCCGGGCCGCGCTCATTATCCTGGGCGTATTGGTATTTTCGAAATATTTTTACATCGCCTGTATGACCAACTATTTCACGTTCTTTTTGATGGATAAATTTTCGATGTCGGTACAGAGGGCGCAGTACTGTCTTTTCGCATTTCTGGCGGCTTCGGCGGTCGGAACATTCTTCGGCGGGCCGCTGGGCGACCGCATCGGACGGAAATACGTGATCTGGGGTTCCATTCTGGGGGCCGCTCCCTTCACGCTGATGCTTCCCTATGCCAACCTGGCCTGCACCATCGTACTGGCGGTCGTGATCGGCCTTGTCATCTCGTCGGCGTTTTCGGCGATTCTGGTCTATGCGACCGACCTGATGCCGGGAAAGGTCGGCATGATCGCCGGAGTATTTTTCGGACTGATGTTCGGGCTGGGGGGACTCGGTTCCGCCTTTTTCGGCTGGCTGGCGGACAAAACCAGCATCGAGTATATTTTTCAGATCAGTACGTTGTTGCCTTTGCTGGGTGTAATAACGGGCTTTCTGCCTAATATCGAATCGAAGAAAACCAATAAATAAATCAGCGATGCAGTACACTTTTAAATACCGGTCGCCCCTCGGCGGGATCACGATCGCAGCCGACGACGAAGGCCTGACAGGGCTGTGGTTCGACGGGCAGAAATACTTTGCCGACACGCTGTCGGCCCGGCACGAAGAGAAAATGCTGCCGGTATTCGGGCAGGTCAGGGAATGGTTGGACTGTTATTTCGGCGGCGGCATCCCCGGTTTTACGCCGCCGGTGCACCTACAAGGTTCGCCGTTTCGGCTCGCCGTCTGGGACGTGCTGCGGCAAATCCCGTACGGGGAAACCGTCACTTACGGGGAGATCGCGCGGGAGATCGCCCGGCGACAGGGAGTACGGAACGTATCGGCGCAGGCCGTAGGCGGCGCCGTGGGGCACAATCCCGTCAGCATCGTCGTGCCCTGCCACCGCGTCGTCGGGAGCAACGGAAGCCTGACGGGTTATGCGGGCGGCATTACGCGGAAAGTGCGGCTTCTGAATCTCGAACGGGCGGAAATGTCGGGATTGTTCGTTCCGAAAAAAGGGACCGCATTGTAGGCGGCCGGCCGCTGTCGCGTCTTCTCGTTTAGCCGATGTCCGTCAGGTTGACGAACTTACCGTGCAGCCTGCGCCGCTCGATGAGCAGTTTCAACTGTTTTTGACGTTTGGGAGTGATCCAGCGGCGTGCAAAAATGTTCGGGATGGCCACGCCGATAGCGATGCAAAGGATCATAAGCGAGGCCTGGATGGCATTGTTCATCGCTACGGTGACTTCGCCCACCACGCCGCGCATATCGATGAAAGCAAACAGCGCCCGATACATCAGCACGCCCGGGATCATCGGGATGACGCTGGGAATCGATAGGCAATGGTGAGGGGTGTGGAACCAATGCACCGCCCGCGTTACGATGATGCTGATAAGGGCCGAGCCGACCAAAGAACCGATTACTGGACCCATGTCCAGTCCGATATTGTGGTTGCTCGGGCCAAGATTGACAAAGTTGCGGGAGCAAACGGCGATGACGCCTCCTACGGCCACCACCCAGAGCAACCGGCGCGGGATATTGAAGATCATCGAAAATCCTACGGCCGATATGGCGGCCGCTACGGCGAATTCGAAATAGGTGTGATGCGGCGTCATGCTCAGATCCTTCACGAAGTTGTCGATCCCGCAGACGTGGATGGCCAGCGCGATGCCGAACGACATGGCGACCACGATGAGCAATGTATTGACGGCCCGTGTGATACCCACCTGCACGTAGTTATCCAGCATGTCGCTTACAAAATTAATCAGCGGGACGCCGGGGACGATGAAAAGAGCGCAGGCCATCAGCGGATGCCACGGCGTATCGGAATGGAGAACGGCATGGAGCGGTCCGGGCAGTGCGAGCGTCGATATAAACGTGGAAACCCATGCCAGCAACGTTGAGACGAAGGCGGCGACGGCAATATTCATAAAGTGATTGGAACCCAGATCATTGAGCACCGCACGCAAGCGGAACCCCAGGATAGCGGCCACCGAAGCGTAGAAGAAGGCCGGCCAGTCGCAACCGAACTGGATGCAGAACCCGCCGCAGGCGAATCCCGCGCCGACGGCTACCTGCCAGGGGGTGTAGTTACGTTTGCGGGTACGGATTTTTTCCAGCTCCTCCTCGTATTTTTCCAGCGAATAGTCCTCGCGGATGGCTCTCCAGGAGAGTTTGCTGACGGCGGAAATAGCAGTCATGTTGATGCCGTGTTTTTCGCAACTCTGGAATTTGGAAAACGAATGTTCTTCGTCGCCCAGGTTTACCATCAGCATGTTGTAGTTGATGTAAATATGCAGGTGTTCGTCGGGCAGTCCCAGGTAGGCCGCCGTGCGTTTCATGTTGCGCATGATGCGGCTCGTGTCCGCCGCGCTTTCCATCAATAGCTTGCCCGTACGCAGCAGCAGGTCGAGCTTCCGGTGCAAAAGTTTTTCCGAATACTGTGATGTCTTTTCCATAACCGCCTCTCTTTACATCCGACAAACCGGCATTGCCGTGCCGGTGTTCAAAAGTTCCACTACGACGCTGACATACTTTCTCATCCGTATATTTCTCAAAACGAGGA
This sequence comes from Candidatus Alistipes pullistercoris, assembly GCF_027665465.1. Classification (NCBI taxonomy): domain Bacteria; kingdom Pseudomonadati; phylum Bacteroidota; class Bacteroidia; order Bacteroidales; family Rikenellaceae; genus Alistipes; species Candidatus Alistipes pullistercoris. The sequence goes on from NZ_JAQDED010000012.1 coordinate 43,168, forward strand.
TAATTTTTTTCGCTATTTTTCTAAACCCACGAGCAAAAACAGCCTTTTACGAACGGCAGGTCTTCTGACTGACTCCCGCTTTGAAACCTTCCCGGCCCCTTTCGAAACCAGTGGTATCGTATGATCAAAGCGTAAACGGAGCTTCACAGCAGCGGGACTGTCCGGGATTTTCACCCGATTCCCTTTTAATCCGGACGACAGAAAAGCGCCCCCGGAACCGATTCCGAGGCAAAGATAAGTTTTTAAAATTAATTAAAATAGATCCGCCGCGATATTTTAGGGCAACCTGCGAACTTTTTCGGGCGAGAAAGGCAAATAAAAAACTCCCTTCGGGAAGAGCGTTTTTCGAGGTTTGCGCGCCGGGACGGTCGCCGGAAAAGGTCATTCGGATTTGCCGATATATTCTTTGACGACCTCCCCGAAGATTTTAAGTCCTTTCTCGATCCGGTCTCCGGGTATATTGGAATAATTGATCCTGAGGATATTCTCTTTATGCTCGTTCGGAAAAAAGAGCTGCCCGGAACGAAAGCTATTTTTTTTCGAGGCATTTGTTTAAAATTTCGCGCGCCGAAATCCCTGTCGGAAGTTCGATCCAGATAAATAGTCCGCCTTCGGGCCGAATGAATCTTATGTTCGCGGGGAAGTAACGTTCGATGGATCCGACCGCAACGTCCCTGCGCCTTTTGTACACTTCGACTATCTTTCCGATATGCCGGTCGATGTCGTACCGTTGTAGATACCGGACGATGGTCATCTGGGCCATCGTATTGCAGGTCGGTTCCCTGTTTGACCAACCAGGACGTACTTGCGGATAACGTTCTTGTCTCCGGCGATCCAGCCGATCCGGAATCCGGGGCAGAAAATTTTAGAAAAACGTCCCGTGCACGGGACGTTGCCGGTCGTGTCGAAAGACTTTACCGACGGCAAAGACGCTCCTTCGAATCTTAGCTCGCCGTACGGATTGTCTTCCTGTACCGCGACGCCGTATTTCGAGGGCAGTCCGGCCAGTTTCTTGCGTCTTTCCAGGCTCCACGTTTTTCCATCCGTTCATTTTCAATCCATCCGACTTCCGAGCAGGTTCTTAACACTCTTTTGCCCTCATCTGTAAAGGATTCATTCAACAGTGTCCATTAATTTTACACACCCGGATCGAACCACACAACATAAAATCCTGTATTACAAACATTAGCACATCGCGGCATTATTTTCGAACATTGCTGTATCGATTGAAAAAGCACTCCGCCGGATCCAAAGCGGAAAAATAAAAACCGACGACCAATATGAGGGATCTGAACATCGCCATACGCTCGCTCTTCAAAAGGGGACGGCATAACGTAACAAAAATCGTCTCGCTGAGTATCGGATTGGCCATCGGTCTGGTACTGATTGCCAAGATCTATTTCGAACAATCCTACGACTCGTTTTATCCGAATGCGGATAGGATCTATCGTTTGACGGGCTACACGAGCAACGAAAACGAGTCGAAGGTCAGCGAATCCGTTTCGGCAATCGTCGCTCCGACCATGAAAGAGGAAGTACCGGGCATCGAAGCCGCAACCCGGCTGACCCATATCGGCGGAGACAGGAACAAATTCATAACGTCCGATAAGCGGCGCTACTCGATCGGCGGCATCCTGATGGCCGACAGTTGCCTGTTCGACGTGCTGCCGCGTCCGGTACTGTCGGGCGATCCGAAAAAGGTATTGGCCCGGCCCGGCTATGCGATGATTTCGCGCTCGTTCGCCGAAAAGCTCGGAGGAATCGACCGGGCAGAAGGCACGGTCATCGCTTCCGACAACAAACCGGAGATGACGCTGACCATCGGAGGCGTATTCGAAGATCCGCCGGAAAACTCGCACTTGCGCTACGACGTACTGGTCACATTGGAGGAAGCGGACGACGGAGGCTTCCTGGCCTGGTTCGGCCGCCACTACCTAACCTATGTGCTTCTGTCCCCCGGCGTCACGCCCGAAACCCTGCGTCCGGCCATCGACCGGATGCAACAAAAACACATCGTCCCCCAAGCCCTGCAAAATGCCGGCGTCGACCGATTGGCATTTTTCCTGAAACCTATAAGGGAAGTGCATACCGGCGAAGCCAATATCCGGAACATGACCGTCATGCTGGCGATCCTCGCTTTCGCGCTGCTGTTCACGGCCGTGATGAATTATATCCTGATTGCGATCTCGGCGATCGTGAACCGTAGCAAAGAAATCGCCCTGACTAAATCGTACGGCGCATCCGGGACCGACATCCACCGTATGACGATGTCGGAAACGCTGGTACATATGATTCTTTCGCTCACTCTGGCCGTCCTGCTGATCCTCGCGTGCCGGGACACCGTCGAAGGATTGCTGAACGTTTCGCTTGCCGCCTTGTTCTTCTCCAAAGGAGCTTTCATCCTGTCGGGCATTTGCGCCATTGTATTTTTCGTAACCGGGTTCGTCCCCGGCATGCTGTTCGCCCGCATTCCGGTAGCGTCCGCCTTCCGCAATTTCAAGGAAAACCAGCGGCATTGGAAGCAGGGATTGCTGTTCATGGAATTTACGGCCTCGGCGCTGCTGGTTTCGCTGCTGATCGTAATCGGCGAACAACACCGGCATATGCTGAACAGCGATCCGGGATACTCGTACGATCGCCTGGCTTACTGCGCGGTCACCGATCTGGATTCGACGGCTCGAACGATGTTGACCGACGAAATCGAAAAACTTCCGGAAGTGGAACAAGTGTCTTCCTGCATAAGACTGCCGTTCGGCCAAATGCCGGGCGGCGCGGCGATGTTACCCGGCACGGACCAGACCTGTTTCGAGATCGCCGATCATTTCCGCGTCGGCGACGGATTTCTGGCCCTGATGGAAATTCCGGTCGTCGAAGGACGTTCGTTTACGGAAGAAGTATCCCATTCCAATGAAATTATGGTAAGCCGCTCTTTCGTCGATCGGATGAAGGATTTCGCGGATTGGCCCGACGGTGCGGTCGGCAAGCGGATCTCGATCACGGGGCACGAGCAGAGAGACTTTACGATCTGCGGCGTATACGAGAATTACCGCATCGGATCGTTGGCCGGCAACCTGGACGATCGGCCCTCCGTCATGCTCTACGGCCGCCAGGATCGGCGCATTCCGTCGAGATACCTGCTCGTGAAGTTTCGCAGGATGACGGCGCAAGCCGTAGAAAAAGCGGATTCCAGATTGCAAGAATTGATGCCGGATGCGGAACTGGAGCTGACGCTTTACTCCTCGAGAATAGCCGGACTGTACGAGAGTTCGCGTATGCTTTGGATCTATGTTACGATCGGAGGTCTGATTACGGTAATCATCTCGCTGATCGGCCTAATCGGTTATACGAATGATGAGATCAACCGCCGCCGCAAGGAAATAGCCATCCGCAAGATAAACGGCGCATCGGTACGAACCATTCTCCGGATTTTCCTCGGGGACATTCTGAGGATAACCCTCCCGGCAGCCCTGCTGGGTTGCGGCATTTCCTACTTCGTTTCGGAATACTGGCAACGGCAATTTGCCGAGAAAGTTCCGCAGAACCCTTTGTTTTTTATCGCGGGCGGCCTGAGCGTTTGCATCATCGTCACCGCCTGCGTGGTTTACCGCACCTGGAAAGTAGCCAACGAGAATCCGGTCAACAACCTGAAATCGGAATAAACCAGATTACGTACCCCGGTCTTTTCCTGCTTTTCCTTTCAGGGGCCTAAAAAGAAAAAATCCTTACATATCATTGATACATAAGGATTTTTCTGTCTTTTGCAGCCTCTTTATCAAGGCTTTAAGAGCGGAAAACGAGACTCGAACTCGCGACCCTCAGCTTGGGAAGCTGATGCTCTACCAACTGAGCTATTTCCGCATTGAGCGTTGCAAATATCCGTTTTTTTATCCGTTTTAGCAAGTATTTTCAGACAAAAACAACGCATTTTCTCAAAAAACGGCAACCCGGCTGTCGGCATCCCCGTTTACGAACCGTCGGCGCCGGTACGGACAGCCCGGAAGAAACCGCTTTCCCCGGAGCGAAACGTCAATCCATTTTCAGCACGGCGAGGAACGCTTCCTGCGGAACTTCTACGTTACCGACTTGGCGCATCCGCTTCTTCCCCTTTTTCTGCTTTTCGAGCAGTTTGCGCTTGCGGCTGATATCGCCGCCGTAACACTTGGCCGTCACATCCTTGCGAACCGCTTTGACCGTCTCGCGGGCGATGATCTTAGCGCCAATGGCAGCCTGTATAGCGATATCGAACTGTTGACGCGGAATCAACTCTTTGAGCTTCTCGCACATCCTGCGGCCGAAATCGTAAGCATGATCGACGTAGGTCAGCGACGACAGCGCGTCGACCGGCTCGCCGTTCAGCAGAATGTCGAGTTTGGCCAGCTTGCTCGGTTTGTAACCGGTCTGGTGATAATCGAACGATGCGTAACCGCGCGAAATGCTTTTCAACTTATCGTAAAAATCGAACACGATTTCGGCCAGCGGCATGTCGAAATTGACCTCGACACGATCCTGCGTGATGAAAACCTGGTTGAGCAACGTTCCCCGCTTGTCGATACAGAGTTTGATAACGCTGCCGAGAAACTCGGCTTTCGTAATGATCTGAGCGAGAATATAGGGCTCTTCGATCGAACTGATCAGCGTAGGTTCGGGCAGCCCCGACGGATTGTGCACGTCGATCACTTCGCCCTTACTGGTATGCACCTTGTACGACACGTTCGGCACGGTCGTGATGACGTCCATATTGAACTCGCGATACAGACGCTCCTGAATAATCTCCATATGCAGCAACCCCAGGAAACCGCAGCGGAAACCGAACCCGAGGGCCAGCGACGATTCGGGCTCGTAAGTCAGCGAGGCGTCGTTCAAGTTCAGTTTTTCGAGCGAAGCGCGCAGGTCTTCGTACTGGTCGGTCTCGACCGGGTAGAGTCCCGCAAAAACCATCGGTTTCACATCCTCGAACCCGGCGATGGCTTCCTTGCACGGATTGGCAATCGCAGTGATCGTATCGCCGACCTTGACGTCGGCAGAGGTTTTGATCCCGGAAATAATATATCCCACGTCGCCGGTACTCATCATGTCGCGCGGAGCCATCTTGAGTTTCAGTACGCCCACTTCGTCGGCCGAATATTCGCTGCCGGTATTGAACAGCTTGACACGCTCGCCCTTGCGCAGCGAGCCGTTGAAAATCCGATAATAGGCGATGATGCCTCGAAACGGATTGAACACCGAGTCGAAAATCAGCGCCTGCAGCGGAGCCTGCGGATCGCCTTGCGGAGCCGGAATACGCTCGATAATGGCTCCGAGCACCTCTTCGACGCCCTGTCCGGTCTTGCCCGAAGCGGCCAGAATGCTGTCGGGATCGCACCCGAGCAGGTCGACGATCTGGTCCTTCACCTCGTCGACCATCGCAGCGTCCATGTCGATCTTATTCAGCACCGGAATAATCTCCAGATCGTGCTCCAGCGCAAGATACAGGTTCGAAATGGTCTGAGCCTGAATCCCCTGCGTAGCATCGACCACCAGCAACGCCCCCTCGCACGATGCGATCGCACGCGATACCTCGTACGAGAAATCGACGTGCCCCGGAGTATCGATCAGGTTCAGCACGTACTTCTCGCCCCGATAGGCATACTCCATCTGGATCGCATGGCTCTTGATGGTGATCCCCTTCTCCCGCTCCAGTTCCATATCGTCAAGCACCTGCGCCTGTAACTCGCGAGCGGTCAGCGTCTTGGTCATCTCCAGCAAACGGTCCGCCAACGTGCTTTTACCGTGGTCGATATGGGCTATGATACAAAAATTCCGGATATTCTTCATACATTCTTTTTAAAGCTACGCAAAGTTAGTTATTTTTGCGAATCCTGAAAAAAACACCCTTATGATTCGTCCGCAAACCGTTTCCCGATACGCCTCGATGGTCAAGTTCAGCCATACGATTTTCGCCATGCCGTTCGCGCTGGTCGGCTACGCCTATGCGCTGCAAACGACCGATGCGGAATTTTCGCTGCTGCTGCTCGTAAAGGTACTGCTGGCAATGGTGTTCGCCCGCAACACGGCGATGGGATTCAACCGGTATGCCGACCGGCGGATCGACGCGCTGAACCCGCGCACCCGCAACCGGGAGATCCCGGCGGGCATAATCACCCCGCGCCGGGCGCTGATCTTCGTGATCGTCAACGCAGCGCTGTTCCTGGCCGTCGCGCTGTGGATCAACCGGCTGGCATTTTTCCTCGCGCCGGCAGCACTGCTGGTGCTGGTCGGATACAGTTTTACGAAACGTTTTACGGCCTGGTGTCACATCGTGCTGGGCGTCGCGCTCGGAATCGCTCCGGTGGGCGCTTACATCGCGGTAACGGGCGAAATAGCCGTCTTCCCCGTCCTGCTGACCGGACTGGTCATCACCTGGTGCGGCGGGTTCGACGTGATCTACGCCCTGCAGGACGTCGAGTTCGACCGCAGTCATTCGCTGCACTCGATCCCGGCGCGTTTCGGCGTACGGGGAGGCATCCTGATCAGCATTTTGCTGCACCTGATCAGCGTTTACGCGGTCGTCGTCGCCGGACTGTATTACGGGGGCGGCACGCTGTACTGGATCGGCGCGGGACTGTTCGTCGGATTGCTGATCTTCCAACACCTGCTGGTGTCTCCGAAGAACCTCTCCCGGATCGGTCTGGCATTCGGAACGACGAACGGCATTGCCAGCGTCTGCTACGCCGCTTTCACGATCGCCGACCTGTGTTTCTAAAACGCTTCTGCCGGAAACATACGCCGGCCGACGGCAAATAAACGAGCCGGCCGGACAAAACCTGTCCGTTCCGAGAACTCCCGAACGAAAGGATCGTCCGCGCCTTTCCCGTAGAATCGTCGCATTCCGATCTTCCCCGGCAAGTCTATGGGCAGAGACATCTGCAAAGGAGAAAAAACCGATGCAACGCATATCCCGCCTCCGCGGCCCGACCTTTGTTTCCCGAGTATCCCCCCGAACGAACCTACAAAAAACGAGGCGGGAAGCCGTATCGACTTCCCGCCCGTTTCTATATGATTATTCTTCTTTTTTTCTATCGCAGCGAAATCTCGCTGGAACCGATCATATGCCCGTCGGTATAGATCTTGACCTGGTATTTCCCGCTGGTAATCCCCGGCCCGTTATAGAAGAGACTTACATTCAGATCATTGTTCTGGTAATCTACCGAACGCATCGCCGAATAGGTGATCGAACTGCCTTCGAAATCGAACAGCGCGTTGCTGCCGTTCACCAGCGGATAGCCGTCGGGGCCGATGATCTGCGTATAAACGTTCCGCTCGCCCGGCGTGGAGAGTTCGTTGCCTACCAGCACCAGATCGACCCGGAGCCGTTCCGCGCGGTTCGCACGCGACACTTCGCGGTCGGACTTACTGAGCGCCACGAGGCGTATGTCGCGCGCCCGGATTACGGAACCCTGCCGCACCTTCGTCGACAACTCCTGCGATTTCTCCTCGGCCGACTCGGCGCGCAGGCGGTAATCCAGGATTTTCTTTCGGATCGAGCTGTTTTCGCTGACCAACTTTTTATTGATCGTATTGAGCGAATCGATCTGACGGATGTACCCGGTCATCACCTCGCGCATATAGGTCATTTTTTTCTCGTATTCGCGGATTTTCGCATAGCTCAGACGGCGCTCCTTCTGCAGGGTCTGCAACAGCGAATCGGCTTTCTGCCGTTCGCCCTCGTAATGAACCGAAAGCGTATCGTTCAGCGTTTTCAACGTGTCGTAATCGTTCAGCAGCGAAGTGAGCTGACTGGTCAGCGTATCCCGTTCGATAGCGAAATCCTCTTGCATCTGCTTGACCTGCATAAAGTAGATCGCCGACAGCGCCACCAGGATCACCGCCATGATGATAATCATGATCTTCAATCCTTTGACCGACTTGTTCGGGCCGCCGCCGTCGTATCCAGGATCGTAATTGTTGTTGTAATCGTAATTCGGGCCTCCGTAGTTCTGGTTGCCATAGTTTTGGTTACCGTAGTTCTGATTCCCGTAACCCTGGTTATTGTACGGCTGCTGTTGATTGTAATCTTCCATAACGTCAAAAGATATCTTTCAGTTGCAAATATAATAACTTTTTAATTTATTTTGCTATCCAGCGGGTATTTAAGATTTTCGTACTTCAGCAGCCGCGCCCGGATCGAACCGACGCGGATCGGCGACTCGACGTAAACCGGAATCCGGTTGCGGTCGTCGGTGATCCACAGCGTGAACTCGTTGCCGTCCTCAAACGACTCGCCGGTCGAAGTGGCCATCTGGCAGCGGAACTTCAGCGTCCGGAATTTCCCGGTACCGCGGACATTCTTGTTCTCGCGTCCGAGCAACTTGTAACGGATCACGCGGATCGTATCCTCCAGCACAAGGTTCATCGTCCCGGCTCCGCCGGCCTTCTCCAACTCGCTCAGATCCGACCCGCGCAGATTGAAAAAAAGCGCCAGCGCATCGTAACTGCCGTCGATGAGCTTCAGTTGTTTGTGGTTGCTGTTCTCGTTCTTATGGTTCCGGAAGGTATTGTTCACCACGTACTGCTCCCAGTCGTAAACAAAACTGCTGGAATAGCGGTACTTGCCTTCGCGGATCTCGGTCTGCAACTCCAGCGGACGCAGCGTTACGGAATCCAGAATACTGACATACTGATCGTTCAAATCGAAAAACCAACGGTAAAACGGATAGGTCTTGCCGAGCGCATCGACCTGAAAAGCCTGCTGCCCCTTGTAATCCTTCGAAGACGTGGCGATAATCACTTCGGCCACGTCGGTCATCACGAACGACACTTTGTAACTCACCGCATATTCCAACCGTTCGCCGTCGCCGAACGCCCTGCCGTCGAACGCATCCTGCGCCCGAAGTTGAACGGCCATCGCTACGGCCGACACAAACAGATAAAAAAATCGTCTCATAACATTTTCCCCACGGTTCAATTCTCCGTAACCGGATCCGCAATCACCCGACTGCGCGTACTCCGTCCTAAAAATAACGGATAATCGCGCCGAAAGTTATGAAATCATGCTGAAATCCGTCTCTTTTTTCGAAACATATTTTGCCGCCAATTCGCATAACAGCTTGTTTTGCGGCTTCGCAAGCTCAGGATCGTCGGCCAGCACCCGTTCGGCCGCATCGCGCGCCAACGTCAGGATCTGCCCGTCCTTACCCAGCGACGCTATCTTCAAATCAAAGGCCAAACCGCTTTGCAGCGTCCCGGAAAGATCGCCGGGACCGCGCAATTGCAAGTCCATCTCGGCCAATTCGAAACCGTCCGTCGTCCGCACCATCGCCGCGAGCCGCTTGCGCGAATCGGACGATAGTTTGTCGCCGCTCATCAGAATGCAGTACGACTGTTCGCCGCCGCGTCCGACACGCCCGCGCAACTGGTGCAACTGCGACAGTCCGAACCGCTCGGCGCTCTCGATCACCATGATCGACGCATTGGGCACGTCGACGCCGACCTCGATCACCGACGTGGCGATCATGATGTGCGCGACGCCCTGCTTGAACAGGTTCATGCCGTAGTCCTTGTCGGCCGGCTTCATCTTGCCGTGCACGACCACCGTCACGTACTCCGGCGGCGGGAACGCCTGCGTAATACCGGCATAACCGTCCTCAAGGTCTTTATAATCCATTTTTTCGGATTCCTTGATCAGCGGATAGACGATGTAGACCTGACGGCCTTTTTTAATCTCGTTGCGGATGAAACCGAACACCTGCAACCGGTGCGCATCGCGGTAGTGCAGTGTCCGGATCGGCTTGCGGCCCGGCGGCAGTTCGTCGATCACCGACACGTCCAGGTCGCCGTACAATGTCATCGCCAGCGTACGCGGGATCGGCGTGGCGGTCATTACCAGCACGTGCGGCGGCCGGCGGTTTTTGTTCCACAGCCGCGCCCGCTGCTCGACGCCGAAACGGTGTTGCTCGTCGATCACCACGAACCCGAGGTTTTTGAACTGCACCGTATCCTCGATCAGCGCATGGGTCCCGACCAGAATATGCACGTCGCCGGAAAGCAGGTCTTCGGCCAACGCCGTCCGCTCGCTTTTCCGGGTCGATCCGGTCAGCAACTCCACCCGCACGCCGAGTCCGTCGAGCATCCGCAACAGCGTGGCATGATGCTGCGTCGCGAGAATCTCGGTCGGCGCCATCAGGCAGGCCTGAAAACCGTTGTCGCATGCCAGAAGCATACTCATCAGCGCGACGAGCGTTTTGCCGCTGCCCACGTCGCCCTGCAGCAACCGGTTCATCTGGTGGCCGGTGACGGTATCCTGCCGGATTTCGCGGATTACCCGCTTCTGCGCTCCGGTCAGCGGGAACGGCAGTTTTTCGTTGTAAAAACCGTTAAAAAAGCGACCGACCGCCGGAAACAGAAACCCGTCGTTACGGGCTTTCCGACCGCGTTGCTCACGGAGTATATTCAGTTGGATGCCGAACAGTTCTTCGAACTTCAGCCGGTATTCGGCCGCCCGCAACGCCTGCTGCGAAGTCGGAAAATGGATGTTGTACAGCGCGTCGCGCAACGGCACCAACCCGTAACGGCTCATCACGTCCCCGGGCAGCGTCTCGCGCAGATGTCCCTCGACCTGCGGCCACAGATTGCACATCAGCGTATAGATCGCCTTCGTGCCCAGTTGCCCGTTGTTCAGCTTTTCGGTCGTACTGTACACTCCCTGCACTTCGGCATGGAAACGGTTCGCCTGTTCGAGCACGGATTCCACCTCGGGATGCACGAGGTTCAGCGCGCCGTTGAAAAAAGCGGGCCGTCCGAAAATAATGTATTCGCGCCCCGCTTCGAGCCGTTTTTCGATCCAGTTGATCCCTTTGAACCACACCAGTTCGGCCGTACCGCTACCGTCGGCAACGACGGCGATAAAACGCTTCTTCGGCCCGGAACCTACATGCTGGAAACCGGTGATGCGTGCCCGGAGTTGGATATAAGTCAGCGAATCGTCGGCGATCTCGCCGATGCGCCAGATGCGGCTGCGGTCGATGTAACGGAACGGAAAGTAGTAGAGCAGGTCGCCGAGCGTGCGGATACCGAGCTCCTTTTGCAGCAGCAGGGCGCGCCGCTCCCCCACTCCGGTGAGAAACTTGACGTCGTTGTCGAGAATATAACCCATCTTCCGTCGCGAATTTGGATCAAAGATACCGAATCTGCGGCAGAGTTTCGTAACTTTGCGAAAAATTTAAACGCTACATGGAGAAATTTTGCGATTCGCTGACCCGGTACAGCCGGCGGGAAACCGTTGCCGTTCAGATAGGAAACACCGCTATCGGAGGCGACAACCCGATCCGTATCCAGTCGATGACCAATACCGACACGAACGACACCGCCGCTTCGGTCGCGCAGACCGAACGGATCGCCGCCGCCGGCGGCGAAATCGTACGCCTGACGGCGCAGGGCCGCCGCGAGGCCGAAAACCTCGGCGCCATCCGCGCCGAACTCGACCGGCGCGGATGCCGTGTTCCGCTGGTGGCCGACATCCATTTTCTGCCGTCGGCGGCGCTCGTCGCGGCGGAGCATGTCGAGAAAATACGGATCAACCCCGGCAACTTCAACGACAAGGGCGGTCAGTTCGACGAACTGCTGGCCATCTGCAAAAGACGGGGAGCCGCGCTGCGTATCGGCGTCAACCACGGTTCGCTGGCCCCGGCCGTCATGGAGCGCTACGGCGATACGCCCGAGGGAATGGTCGCCTCGGCGATGGAATTCTTACGCCGCTGCCGCGCGGCGGCGTTCGACCGGGTGGTGCTATCGGTCAAATCGAGCAACGTCCGCGTGATGGTGCAGGCCTACCGGATGTTGGCGGCGGCCATGCGCGCCGAGGAGATGCGCTATCCGCTGCACCTGGGCGTCACCGAAGCGGGCAACGACCGCGAAGGACGGATCAAGTCGGCTGCGGGCATCGGCGCGCTGCTGGCCGACGGGCTCGGCGACACGATCCGCGTTTCGCTGACCGAAGCCCCCGAACGCGAGATTCCGGTGGCGCGGATGCTGGCGGACTATTTCGCCGGCCGCGAAAACCATGCGCCGATCCCTGCCGTAGACGAATCCCTGTATTCGCCTTACAGCTACCGCAAACGCCCGTCCGAAAAAATCGGCGGTATCGGCGGCGACGCACAGGTTGCGATCTGGAGCGAAATCCCGGCCGCCGTCCGCGAAACGCTGTTCGAAGCCGATATCCGGACGGTCGACCGGATTCCCCGGGGACGCATCGTGCTGCTGAAAACAAACAACCTCAACGGCATCGCCGAGCAGCGGGCCGCGCTGCTGACGATGGCCGGACGCGGGCTGACCAACCCGGTCATTATCCAACGCACGTACGACGAAAGCGATCCGGAAGTTTTACAAATCAAAGCGGCGGCCGATCTCGGCCCGCTGTTCCTGGACGGATTCGGCGACGCCATTCGGATCGAGAACCTCAATCCGGCCATCCTGCAGAGCGAAATCGACGCACTGAGCCTCGACATCTTGCAAACGGCGCGGGTACGCATTTCGAAACCCGAATACATCGCCTGCCCGAGCTGCGGACGGACATTATACAACATCGAAAAAACGCTGGCCGCGATCAAAGCGCGCACCGGACACCTGGTCGGCGTGAAGATCGGCGTGATGGGGTGCATCGTCAACGGACCCGGCGAAATGGCCGACGCCGACTACGGTTACGTAGGCTCCGGCCCCGGACGGATCACGCTGTACAAAGGCCGCGAAGTGGTACGCCGCAACATCCCCGAAGAGCAGGCCATCGACGCGCTGCTCGAACTGATCGAGAAGTCGCAAATGGAACGTTGATTCCCCCTTACTTTTTTTGCGGCTCGAAGACTTTGAACAAAGCGCGGTCCTTGCGCAGGGCCGCCTGTTTTACTTTATCAGCAAAAGATTTCATATTATCGGGAAACTGCTTACAGTCGAGCAATTCGACACACCGGTCGAACCTGCCGATTTCGCGGCACAATTCGGCTTTGAAAAGACGGTCTTTGTCCCGCGTCGAATCAAGTTCGTCGATAAATTTCGACGCATAAAGAACAAATACATTGCGTAACCGATCGTACGAAGCCTTATCTCCGCTGCGGAGAAAATCGTTATAAGTATGCCAGATACCCCAGTAAGCTATTTTTTTGTCCCCGATCAACGGAAACGCTCTTACCCACTGACTAAAATTAAGCGCTTTCGTATACTCTTTTTCGACCTTGTCGGCCTGCTGCCGTGAAAGCTCGCAATGATTGTCTTTCGGATAGAAAAATTCTCCGCACGCCGGACACTGCACAAACGACGGCACCGACGGCAGCATCGGCGCATCGAGCTTCCCATCCGACCATAGCGTCGAATTAAACGTATTGCCCGAACTCCAACTAATTTCGCGCAAAATATGACCGCACTTCGGACATTTGACGAATCTATCGGCGTCGTAAACGGTAGCATGTGCGTCGCTACACACCATCAACGACAAAAGCAACTCGATAAATCCCAGGCAAAATAACTTTTTCGCAATCGTTCTCATCGGAATCTATTTTTAGGCTAGTGTTTCGATGCCAGCTTTCCGCTCAAGCCCCCGCGTAGATCAGGAACCCGAGTCCGACGATAAACAGAACGAACATCCAGGCATTCAGTCGGTCGGACGCTTTCGGAGCGCCTTTGAACTCTTTCCAGACCAGGATACCCCACATGGCGGAGACCAGCGTGGCTCCCTGCCCCAGTCCGTAGGAAATCGCAGCCCCGGCCTGTTCCGAAGCGATCATGCTGAACGACTGACCGACGCACCAGATCACACCGCCCAAGATACCGACCAGGTGCGTCTTCGCACTGCCCCGGAAATAGCCGCCGATCGAGATCGGCTCGCCCTCGACCGGACGTTTCATCGCAATCGTATTGAAGATAAAGTTGCTGGCGAACACTCCCACGGCAAAGACGAATACGGCCGTATAGGGCGTCAGCTTCCCGGGAGCCGGATCGGCAAAATTCGTAAGATCCATCGACGCCGCGACGAAACGGTAAAAGAAAGCCATGATTACGCCCGCTGCAATCGAAATCCCGATCCCCTTGGCGGGAACCTTCTTCGAGCCGGTCAGCATTTTCCGGTAGGCCAGTCCGTTCAGTACGATGGCTACGACGATCAGCGCCACCCCGATGAAAATGAACAACGGCGCGCCCTTCGCGGCCCCGAAATAGTTGACCAGCACGCCGAGCACCAAAGCCAGCCCGATCCCGACCGGGAACGCCACCGACAGTCCGCAGATCGCGATAGCCGCCGCCAGCAGAATATTCGCCGCATTGAACACCACGCCGCCGAGCAGCGCGCTGCCGATATTGCTCCAGTCGGCCTGCGCCAGATCGGGCAGGAAACTGCGCCCTTCGGAGCCGACGCTACCGAGCGTAAAGGCCGACAGGATCGAAAACAGCAGCAACCCGATCACATAGTCCCAGTAAAAATATTCGTAACGCCAGGCTTTGGCGGCCAGTTTCTGCGTATTTCCCCACGATCCCCAGCAGATCATCGTGACGACGCAGAAAATCACGGCCAACGTGTAATTGTTTACGATATACATAATTTCGTTTTTAAAAGTTCGACATCCTACGGAACGAAACGATCGACTTCGCTGCGATACGGAATCGACGACTGCGCCCCCATGCGAGTCACCGAAATCGCCGATGCGCGGCTTGCGAAACGCACGGCTTCCTCAAGGCTTTTGCCTTCGGACAGCGCGACGACCAGCGCCCCGTTGAATACGTCCCCGGCTGCCGTCGTATCGACCGCCCGCACTTTCTGCGCCGGAACCGCTTCGTCGAACCGGTCGTTGCAGATATACGCTCCGCGCGAACCGAGCGTGATAATCACGTTCTGCACGCCCATCGCCCGGATACTGCGGGCCGCTTCGGCTTCGGTCTCGGCATTGTGGATCCGGATACCCGTAATGATCTCGGCCTCGGTTTCATTCGGCGTAATCAGGTAAAGACTTTTGAGCAATTGCGGCGACAGCGCGGCGCCGGGAGCCGGATTGAGCACCGTCCGCTTGCCGCGCTTGGCGGCTTCGGCGGCTACGTATTCGATCGTCGTCATCGGCGTTTCGAGCTGCATCAGCACGATATCGCAATCATCCAACGCCGTTTCGGCCTTGGCCACGTCCAGCGGCAGCAAATTCGCATTGGCCCCGGAAGCCACGACGATCGTATTTTCGGCGCGGCTGTCGACAGAAATCAACGCCACCCCCGACGGATTATGATCGTCGATGAACACGAAACGGGTATCGATGCCCTCCTGAGCCAACTGCTGGCGGGTGGTGATGCCGAACATGTCGTTGCCGGTCTTGCAAACGAAAATCACGTCGGCCCCGAGCCGAGCCGCCGCAACGGCCTGGTTGGCCCCTTTGCCGCCGGGATTCATCAAAAAAGTTCCGCCGAGTACGGTTTCCCCCGGCCGCGGCAGGTGTTCGGTTCTGACCACCATATCGGTATTGGTACTGCCGACCACCAGAATTTTTCCTTTTCTTAACCCATTCATCGCGACACTATTTTAGATTGATTTGATAAAGTTAAACTCTATTTTCCGAAAAAGCAACCCGGACGCCGAATATTTAAACTCCCAAAAAACGGACCGATTGTAAAAAGCGACCGCCGGGACAGCTTTTCCGCACCGTCCGTAGCATCCGCTTCCGGACGCCGCCGAGAGCGGAATTCCGGTATTTTGCCGCGGGAATTGGATTTTTCCGGCCATTTTTGCTAATTTTACCGATCCGTGCAAAAGGCCTGCCGCCTTTGCCCGGACAAATCCAACCTGAACAACAACCCGTCATGAAAAAATTTTGCATTTTACTTACCGCGCTTTTCCTCGGCCTGTCGGCCGGAGCGCAAACTCCGTTTCAGATCACCTTCGGCCCCTATCTACAAAACGTGACGGCCGACGGAGCCACCGTAATCTGGGGAACCTCCGCCGACGCGCTGTCGTGGGTCGAAGCCGCACCCGACGGCGAAGACCACTTCTACGCCGAAGAACGCCCGCAGTATTACCAGACCAAGCTCGGCAAACGGACGGTGGGACGACTGCATACGGTGCGGATCACCGGACTGAAGCCCGCCTCGTTTTACCGCTACCGAGTATGCTCGCGCGAAGTGACCGAACTGCAACCGTACAAAGTCAGCTACGGACAGACGATCTGCTCGGACGTCTACCGCAAAAAACCGTACCGCTTCAAAACGCGGGACGCCGCGCAGCAAAGCGTATCGTTCACCGTGGTCAACGACATCCATGAAAACAGCGACATGCTGGCGACGCTGCTGTCGGACGTCAAAAAAGAGCAGCGCGACTTCGTCTTTTTCAACGGCGACATGGTCAACAACATGAGCAGCGAACAACAACTGATCGACGGCTTTCTGCGCCGTTCGACCGAACTGTTCGCCGCCGAAATCCCGTTCCTGTTCGCACGCGGCAACCACGAAACGCGCGGCCTGTTCTCGGATCATTACCTCGACTACTTCCCCACCCCGACCGGCGAACCGTATTACGCATTCCGCCAGGGGCCCGTATTTTTCGTCGTGATGGACGGCGGAGAAGACAAGCCCGACAGCGACATCGAATATTACGGGCTGTCCGACTTCGACCGCTACCGCGCCGATCAGGTGGCCTGGCTGAAGGAAACCGTCGCGAGCGAAGCGTTCCGCACGGCCCCGTTCAAGGTGGCGATCATACACGTTCCGCCGGTCAACAGCACGTGGCACGGGCCGCTCGACGTCAAGAAGCATTTCCTGCCGGTGCTCAACGACGCCGGGATCGACCTGATGCTGTGCGGCCACCTGCATTCGTACCACTACCTGCCGGCCGGCCAAACCGAATGCGATTTCCCGGTGCTGATCAACTCGAACGACCGGGCGGTCGAAGTCGAAGCGACGGCCGACGCACTGAACCTGAAGGTCAAAGATACTAAAAAACAGGTTGTTCAGGAACTGACGCTGAAAGCCAAACAATAGCCGGCCAGCCGAAAAGACATGGAGCCGTCACTCGAAAAAAGAAGCCGTATTCTGTCGAAGAATACGGCTTCTGCCGTATATGCGGACAAGGAACCCGCTACCACATGTAGATCACGGCGTCGCCCGGATCAACCGTCATCTCGGTAATGTCGTCCGCCGGCACGATCGAACCGTTTTTCAGTACCTGCCGTACCCGGCTCTCCGCTTCGAAACGAAGCCCCATGGCAGTATTCGGATCGCGGTTAACGATCACCAGGAACGTATACCCCTGATTTTCCAACTGTGAAACGACCGCTCCGCTTCCCTCGGTTTCCAGTCGCCTGACCGGTTCGGGCAGGTCGGTCAGCCGAACGGTTCCTTTCGGAACGGACGTCCCCGTATGGCGTACGGAAACAACCCTGGCTCCGAGGAAAACGCCGCTCAATCGCTGAATTTCACTCGTCACGGTTTTCACCAGATCGTACGTCGCCGTACGGGCTCCGTCTTCGGCGATCGGCGCCATCCGATAATTCCAGTCGCCCGACACCGTCGGCGTCCAATAAGTAAAGTATTGCAGCACCTGCGCCCCGTAAGCCAGATCGCTGTACAACTGCAACCGCAGATCGGACAAAGTCGGAACGGGATACACCACGTGAGGGCATGTCAGCGCGAAAGCCCAAAACTTCTTATTCGCCTTCCGGGCCTCGTCGGCAACGATTTCGAGATCCTCGTACCAAGTGTCTTTGATCAGACGCACCGAAGAACCCGGATTAGTCACCAACGGATATTCGTCGAACGACAGAAAAGCGGCGGGCACCTCGTTCAAGTAGCGCTGCACGTACTCCCGGTAGGTAGCGACGCCCAAGGCCTGCAAATGCTCCGCAGGCCCGCCCGGGAACAGGTTCGCATAGCAGTAGTGATCCGGGTCGACGGCCTGGACCGCGTTCATCATCCGGGCAATGGTCGGAAACTCGCTGCACAGCGGCTCGTCCTTGCAGAAATAGGCTTCGAGGGCCGGATACCTCATCAGTTTTTTCACGGCCGCTTCGCGCCGGGTATCCGAATACAGCGCATCGCACTCGACGATCAGCTTCACGCCGGCCTGCCCGGCGTATTCGAGCGCCTTGCAAGCCGTCTCGGTATCCGAAAAACGGGTGTAATTCACGGTGATGCCCAGTTCGGCGGCTTCCCGGAAACGGGCTACGCTAACCTGGCTCGCCCGCACTCCGTGCCAGGCGACGATCGGAATCCGGCCCGGCGAAGGCAGCTTTTCGGGAAAAGGATCCGGATCGGGCCGGCCGGTCGTATCCGGAGGCGTTACGGCGGTGGTATCCGGAGGAGCGGGCCGCTGCCCGTCGCCGCCCTTCGAAGACGTTTCGTCCTTGCCGCACGAGAAAACGAGGACGGCCGCAGCCGCGCACAAGTAAAACAATTTTTTCATGCCAATCAGTAGTTTATTCGGTTAAAACGGGGCTGTCCGCCGGGCAAAGCGGCCAAACGGCGCGCGCGCCGCAAATTCCCCTACTCGATCTTCACGATCCCCTGCCAACTGATATAATGTTCCGTAATGCCGATCTCGTCCATCCAGCGGCGGGTCTCGATCGTTTTCATGTAGGCCGTATCGAAACCTTCGCCCACATCGTTGTTCCATACCCACAGCGGCGTAGGCCACAGGCAGGCGCGGAACCGGATCGATTTGTAGAAATGCTCGTCGCATCCCTGCTGGCCGTGATGCGCCATTTGCAGGTAATCGCAATCCAACAGGGGTTTATAAGTACCTTCGAGCAGCATTTTGCCGCTCTCGACGCCGGTATCGCCCAGAAAGACCATCGACTTTTTCCGGTCCCACACCCTCAGCACGATACTCGCATTGTTGTAGGCATTCGTCAGGATGGACGGATGGGCGACGCCGAGCACTTTCAGGTTCATGCCGTCGATCTTCATCTCGAGTCCCGGCTCGGTCAGGTTTACGACCGGAAGGCCGGAATCCCGGAGCGCTTCGTAGTAAGCGTCCGCAAGCTTTTTGCGGTTCATGTCCGTGCGGAGCTGCTCGTCGGTCATCGGCGACTGATAAACCGTGTCGATAATCATTTGTCGAGGATCTTTCAGGATTTCGGTCAGCGCCCCCATGTGATCCACATGCGGATGGGTGACGATCCATTTATCGACGCGGTTGCCCAGGGCGGCCACGAATCCTCGCAAAAAAGGCGCGTCCGCAGCGGTTCCCCCGTCCAGCACGACCACCCGTCCCCGGTCGGTCACGAACACGTAGGAATTCATCTGGGAAGGCCCCTGGGCGCAAAGCTGCCATACGGCGAAACCGGGCTTTTTAGCCGCTGTGAAAGAGGCGGACATCAGGCCGCACAGCAGGCATACGATCAATTTGTTCTTCATATCGAAATCGTGTAACGAATTTTTTCCGTCCGTTCCCCGTGCATTCCGGCCTCCGGCCGGCTTCAGGAATCCGCAACGGATATTTCAAAAAAAAATCGGAAAAAAGAATGTCCGTTCTCACGGACATTCTTTTCAGTTTTAAAGCGTTTCGATCTCCGCAGTTAAGGATGGAGCGAACCCGGATACAAATCGCATATCTCGTGGTTCTCGCCGTTCTTGTTGTGCGTGTGCATCAAGGTCTGCGGTTGCCCGTTTTCGCCCCAGTAAGTCCAGCATTCCACGATTACGCCGGCATTCAGCGCATCGATGGCCGGGTTATCCGTCACCCAGGTAAGCTCGGCGCCCACCGTATCGACATTGGACTGCGAAACGCATCTCCACCAGTAGTATTCCACCTTCAGCGTACGTTCTACGGAAGTATCTTCGGTAAATTCGAAATTAACAGCCGCGCGACCCGGTTTTTTCCACAAATACATGTATCCGTCGGCATTGGCCATCATGTTCCGGATATCGAGGTATTCGAGCGGATTGTCCATGATCGTCAGTTCGCAAAGCTTCACAACGTTGCTGACGTCGAGCCTCTTGATTTTGTTTCCGTTCAGATGCAGATACCGCAATTCGTTGGCTGGAGCGACTCCCACGGCGCCGAAATTCACGGTTTCGAGCGTTCCCGTATTCCGGGCTTCCAGTCTTTCGCAGTTGGGGAACAACGTCATGTCGAGCGACTGCAACTTGGAATTGTCCAGCGAGAAGAATTTGATGTTCGCAGCATCCGGGAATCCTTCCAAGCCTTCCACCGAAGTCACCGCTTTATCGATAAGGTTCAGCGTCTTATAAGTAGATTCGTATTTCACTTCGTCCGGGAATACGACTTCGGCCGCATCGGGTTTGTAAGCGTTGCCCTTTTCGTCGAACAGGTACTTATTGTCCGGAACGAGACTCTGCAAATATTCGCGGAATGCGGCATCGGGAACCATAAAGCGTCCTACCGCGGAACGGAAACATCCCAGTTCCTGCGTCTGCGTACCGCGCTTGAGCGTCATCACCCAGCCTTTGGCATCGACAGCCAGGTCGGCGGGGAACGCGAACACCAGTTTGGCGTCGGTAATCTCGCCGGATACGGTCTCTACGGCGTCGCCGCCGGACCGGGGCTGGAGAACGATTTTATCTTTGCCCAGGAAACCGCGGCCGGTAACCGTCACGTTCCCTCCTACCATCGATTCCACGAAAGAAGGAACCGACAGGGAAGCGAGTTCGATCGGGGTGTTCAGATCGGGATCGTCCGCCGGATCGACCGGTTTGAGCGTACCGAACTCTTTGCTCTGCGTACCGCGTTTGAGCGTCAGCGTCCAGCCTTGTTCGTCGATGGCCAAGTCGTCGGGGAACGTGAACGCCAGTTTGGCGTCGGTAACTTCGGAATTGGTAACCTCCACGGCATCGCCGCCCGAAACGGGTTTAAGTTCCACCCTGTCTTTACCGAGGAAACCTTTGCCGTCGATCGTAACGCTGGCGCCTTTCATCGATTCGGTAAAATCGGGAATCACCACGTCCGACAGTTCGATCGGCGTCGTCAGTTCGGGGTCTTCCGGATCTTCGGGCATCATCGTGCCGATTTCCTTGCTCTGCGTACCGCGCTTGAGCGTCAGCGTCCAACCTTCTTCGCTGGTGGCCAGATCGCTCGGGAACTTGAACACCAGCTTGGAAGCCGTAATTTCCGCCGGAGCGACCTCGACGGCCGTACCGCTGGGACGGGGCGTAAGGGCGATTTTGTCCTTACCGAGAAAACCTTTGCCCTGGATCGTGACATTGGCTCCCTTCATCGATTCCTGGAAAGTCGGGATCACGACGCCGGACAACTCGATCGGAGTCGTCAGATCGGGGTCCTCCCCGCCGTCGTTCTTCTCGTCGCTACACGAAGTAGCGGCGAATCCCATCGTGGCGATTGACGCCAACAACAATAAATACTTTTTCATACGCATCAAGTTTTAAAGCGGCATTTCTGCCAAAAGTAATTAATGGTTAATAGATTATGTTTGTTACTTCATTCGGTATCGTCTCGTATTCAATCCGTTGCTT
Source organism: Candidatus Alistipes pullistercoris (assembly GCF_027665465.1). Classification (NCBI taxonomy): domain Bacteria; kingdom Pseudomonadati; phylum Bacteroidota; class Bacteroidia; order Bacteroidales; family Rikenellaceae; genus Alistipes; species Candidatus Alistipes pullistercoris. Next base: position 64,591 of record NZ_JAQDED010000012.1, read on the forward strand.
TTTTCGCGGTCCGGTCCGCCATTACTACTACTTAAACGGTTAAGCTATGCTACCTAAAAAAGATTTTTCTCCCGTTCGAATTTCAAAAAAAACAACCGTTAAAAAACAAATGCCATCCACGTTTTTCATAATTTATTAAAAATATACAAAAACCGCACTTTACCGTTACAGAGAGCGCCTCTTACTTTTACTCGGTTCATTACTTTCGCAAACCGGAACTAATCGCCGCCGTTACGACGCTTTTTCGTTCGCTCTATCCTCTTTTACGAACCTCTGTTTTCAAAATTAGATTTAATTTTCTAAATAAACAACAAATTCCCGTTACATTTTCATTACTTTTTTCGCATTTTCCGTAAAAAACAAAACCGAAACGGGATTTACAGCCCGTTTTTCACCGCCTGGAATACACGACCCGCCTTTTTTCGTTTTCCGAAAAAAGACAAAAACGGGATTAAAACGAGAGAATCGGCATCCTCTTTTCCTCCGGAGTTCTGCGAAATCTCCCGGACGAAAAAACGGACAGGAGCAATCGTCGGTTACCGCACCCCGCCGTAAGCCGCAAAACATACGTTCTTATGCAGGATCTCCACCTCGCGGAAACCGACTTCGCGCATCAGGTCGAGTTGGTAGTTCAACGGCCGGGGAGAATCCTCCCGCTCCACGTAAGCCAGCACCCTGTCGCGGTACTCCGTTCCGCCCAGAACGGTCAGGTAATCGCCGTAACGCTCCCGAAAATAGGCGGAAAGTACCTCCGTTTGCTGCGCGACCAGGTCGGAAATCATCAGGCAGCCGCCCGGACGCAGGCTCCGGTACAACCGGGCGAACACGGTCAGCCACTCCTCGTCCCCGCGCAAATGATGCAGCGCGGCTCCCGACAGCACGATATCGTACCGGCATTCGCCCAGATCGGCCTCGCGGACATCCCGTTGCACCGCCGTGACCCGGCCGGCCGAACAGGCCGAAACGCGTTCGACGGCCCGGTCGAGCATCGGGCGGCTCAGGTCGAGCAGCGTGCAATGAAGCCCCGGCCGTTTCGAAAGCATTTTGAGCGTATAGTTTCCCGCCCCGCAGCCCACGTCCAGCAGATCCGTCGCCAAAGGCGTCAGACGCGCCGCGGCTTCGGTAATCAATTCCAGCGACAACGCCGCATCGACAGTCGAAACCTGTCCGCTCTGCAAATTCGAAAAACGCTCGACATCGTGATCGAAGCGTTCCCGGATCTCTTCCACACTCGATTTTTCCCGCATATCTTATAAATTGAATTCCATATCCGGAAAACCCGGACATTCATAGCAAAGATAACGTTAATTATCACAAAATTAATCCTACATTTGCATAAATATACCACACCCTATGAAACAAACCGTCCGCCCCCACTCGATGCGCGCCTGGATACTTGCGGCGCGCCCGAAAACGCTCCCCGCGGCAGCCGTTCCCGTACTGCTGGGATGCGCGCTGGCGCTGGCGGAAGGCGGATTCCGGTGGATTCCCGCTCTGCTCTGCCTGCTGTTCGCGCTGCTGATGCAGATCGACGCAAATCTGATCAACGACCTGTTCGACTACCGCAAAGGAAGCGACCGCAAAGACCGCCTCGGGCCCGAACGAGCCTGCGCGCAGGGCTGGATTTCGCCGCGCGCCATGAAACGGGGAATCGCCCTGATTACCGCGACCGCCTGCGCGACGGGCCTTTGCCTGCTTTTTTACGGAGGAACCGAGTTGATCGTCGTCGGAGCGGTCTGCGTCGTATTCGCATTCCTGTACACCGCCGGGCCGTACCCGCTGGCCTACCACGGCTGGGGCGACGGGCTGGTGATCGTCTTTTTCGGTTTCGTTCCGGTCGGAGTCACCTACTATGTGCTGTGTCACGGATGGACGACCGAAGTAACGGTCGTCTCGCTGGCCTGCGGAATGGTGATCGATACGCTGCTGATGGTAAACAACTACCGGGATCGCGAGCAGGATGCGCAGAGCGGCAAACGGACGTTGGTCGTGCGTTTCGGCCCGAAAGCGGGCAGCCTGGCGTACCTGACGCTGGGAATAGTCGCCTCAGGACTCTGTCTGACGCTGCTCTCCGGCGGGTATTTCGCGGCGGGGCTACTCCCGCTGGCCTACCTGCCGTTTCACCTGGCAGCCTGGCGACGGATGGTACGAATCCGCGAAGGCCGGGAACTGAATCTCATCCTGGGAAAAACGTCCCGTAACATCTTGATTTTCGGAATACTGCTAACCGCGGGGCTGATCCTGCGGTAATGCGGCGAACGAGCGGCTCCGGCGGAACGATCCGCCGGGCATGGGATTTGAACCGTTACCGTAACCACCAAAATCCTTTATCATGAAAAAAATTCTGCTTTTCGTCTTCCTGCTTGCCGGAACCGCCCTGGCGGCCCAGAAATCCCAACCGATCCGAGTGCTCTTCATCGGAAACAGTTATACCTTTTATCATAACCTTCCCGATCTGGTGTCGCAAATCGGCGAAAGCGTCGGCTTTCCGATCGACGCGACGGCCTGCACCAAGGGCAGCCAACGCTTTACCGGCCACCTGCAAAACGGGAAACTGCTTCGGATGCTCGCCGCCGGAGGATGGGACTACGTCGTCCTACAGGAGCAGAGCGAAGCCCCGGCCCTGCCGACCGAACTGGTCGCCGAGGGAACGTACCGGCCCGCCCGGACGCTGGACAGTCTCGTTCACGCCGGAAGTCCGCAGGCGCGGGTAATCTATTACATGACCTGGGGACGCAAAGAAGGCAGTAAGACTTACGGGAACCACTATCCGCCGGTAGCGACCTACGAAGGTATGCAGCAGCGGTTGGCGACCAGTTACCTGGAGATGGCTTACCGCAGCGGCGGCTGGTGCGCGCCGGTAGGACTGGCCTGGATGCGGGTACGGAGCGAGAAACCCGAATACGAACTGTATATGCCGGACGGAAGCCATCCGTCGGAAGCGGGCACGCTGCTCGCGGCGAACGTAATTTTCAGCGTTATCTACGGCAAACCGTACGCCTCGGAGATCCGGGCGGGCGTTCCGCAGCAGCAGGCGGAATACCTGCGACAAGTGGCGCAGCAGACCGTATTCGACAACCTGCGGCTGATCAACGTCGAACCGGTCGCCCCCGGCCCGCTGCCCGAAATCGCCCTGCCCCGCAAATAAACGGGCCCCGGGAGAATCCGGCAAAATACGAAGACGCATTTCCGACCGCATTCCGCGCAACGGTTTTCTTATGGCGGACGCCCGTCGCAAAATAGCGCTACCTCAACCCGTCGAGCCATTTCTCCAGTTCGGCGAGCCATTGCCGCTTATAGCGGAACGTATCGCTGAACCCGAAACCGTGTCCCCCCTCGGGATAGATATGCAGCGAAGCGGGAACCCGATTATCCATCAGGGCCCGGTAATACAGCAGGCTGTTTTCGGGCGTAACGGCCTGGTCGTCCCCGGCCAGCGCGATAAAGGCGGCCGGCGTCTCCGGGGAAACATACCGGTCGAGCGAACATGCGGCGATCTCATCCCCGGAAGGGTGCGGTCCCATCAACCGCTCGCGCGAGGGAAGATGCGTCAGCCCGTCCCGCATACTGATAACCGGATAAAGCAGGATTTGAAAATCCGGTCGCATTCCCGTCTCCGGGAACAGGGCCGCCGACGCCGCGACATAGCCTCCGATGGAGGCCCCCATCACCCCCAGAGACCGGATGCGCAACTCTCCGGAACGCTCTTCCAACAGGCGTACCGCCCGGCGGATATCCTCTCCGGGAATCTCGCGGCGGCCGTTCGGCAACCTGTATTTCAATACGGCCAGCGTAATGCCCCGCTCGTTGAACCACGATGCGAAAGCGCGGCCCTCGTGCTCCACGGCCACGCCCCGAAATCCTCCGCCCGGACACAGGATAACGGCTTGCCCGCACGGCTGCGAGGCCGGATAAACGTATAACACGGGGACGGAAACATTGCCGATCAGTCCCGGCCCGAGCGTCTGCTCCGCTCCAGAAAGGCCGTTGGACGAAGGCACGCCTTCGGGCCACAAAAGCACCTCCCGGCAAATCGATCCGAATTCTTCCATCAGTTCATCTTTTATCTATCTGAAACGCGACACGCGCAGCGAGCGAAGCCCGTTCCCCGCGCGCCTGCCGCCGGTTCGTCGGCTCAGCGGCCGCGCTCTTTCACCGCAAAATACCGATCGACGGCGAACTTGCCCGGCCCCGCGATGTACATCAGCACGAAAACGACCAGGTACACCAACGCCAACTCGCGAACGGCAAAGGCATCCTGGCTATGAATCACGAAAAAGGCCATCGCCATCGTAAAAATCATCGGGATCATCGCGAGGCGGTACAAAAAGCCGATCAAAAAACCGAACGAACAAACCAGCTCGCCGAATATGGCCAGCATCAGCGAGAAACGGCTGCCGACGCCCAACGGATCGGGAAAGACATCGGCCATCTGCGCGAATCCGGCCCACTTCTGCAACCCGTGCGACATCAGCAATACGCCGAAAATAACCCTCGCCGCCAACAATAACAGCGACGTCTTCGCGCCTTCCGGTCTAACGGGAAATAAAAAACGATATAACATAACATTCAATTTAAATTCATACCAACTACAAGCTTATCAAATACTTTGCCACGAAACGCGCCGTCCTGCCGAATCGAAGAACCGATCCCTTTCGACGCCCGGCGCGTTTCACGCGCAACCGCAGAACCCGGCCCCGCACGATACGATTCTCCGGCTTTCGTCGACGAACGGCTACAACCGTAAATTTAATAAAAATAATTCGGTAGAAACCGATTGACTTTTTGATCGCTCAGAATAACGGACAAAGCGCCTAGATCTTTTTCGGTGAAACACCGTAATATTTTGGGATTCTATACTGCCGGATTTGTGCGAATAAAGTGCGGAACGCAACGAATCAGGGATATTCCCTTGACGGAAAATATCTTTAATATCGACACCGTCCGCTTACCAAATTCGTCCGACCCGGTAAAACGACGAAGGCAGATGCCTTTTATCATCTGCCTTCCGACGTTTGCGGTCGTAGACCTTTTTCGATTTGTGTATCCGACTGAAACAGATCGGACGGTTGTGATTCTCGATCTCGGCCTCGCGGCTTCCTCTGCGACTGGCTTTGACGTAATCGCGTTCGGTAATTCTTTTTGTTTTCACTTCATGTCAATTTACGGCTGAGCCGCAAAGATAGCATATTTTAAGTCGTTCCGGCCCTATTGACCGTTTCAAAAAGACCTATTTCCCGCCCCTCATCTGTTGTCACGTCATTATTTTTAAACGCATACCCGCCCCACAAAAGACATAATATACTAATTATAAAATCATTAAAAGAACAACGATACAAATCCGGAAATTATTTTCCACAGGAATCTTGTTTTATCGGAAAACAATTCGCACCTTTGCGCCATTACTTTCCTACAGAAGTATCTTCCATTAGATCGCATTGTAAATAATTTTCAAACAGGCTATATGAAACATATCATTATCGGAGGCGTCGCGGGAGGTGCAACCGCGGCGGCCAGGATTCGTCGGGCAGACGAGGAGGCCGAGATCGTCCTACTCGAAAAAGGCAAATACATCTCGTACGCCAACTGCGGTCTGCCGTATTATATCGGCGGCGCGATCGCCGAACGGGAAAAACTCTTTTTACAGACCCCGGCTTCGTTCGGCGGACGATTCAATATCGACGTGCGGATCGAAAACGAGGCGGTAGGCATCGATACCGCGGCAAAGAGCGTCGAAGTGCGCCGTGCGGATGGATCGACCTATACGGAAAGCTACGACAAGCTGCTCCTGTCGCCGGGCGCTTCGCCTGTGCGTCCGCCGCTGAAGGGCATCGACAGCGAAGGAATTTTCACCCTGAGAAACGTCGACGATACGGACCGTATCAAAAACTATATAACTACACGAACGGTCGCCAGCGCTGTCGTCGTGGGCGCGGGATTTATCGGATTGGAAATGGCCGAGAACTTGCATCGCGCGGGAGCGGGAGTGTCGATCGTAGAGATGGGCAATCAGGTGATGGCGCCGGTCGATTTCTCCATCGCCTCGCATGTGCACCAACACTTGTTACAAAAAGGGGTGCACCTTTATTTGGAGCAGAGCGTCGAACGCTTCGAAAAACGGGACGACAAAATCGAGGTCTTTTTCACAAGCGGGAAGAGTATCGCGACCGACCTGGTTATCCTTTCGATCGGCATCCGTCCCGAAACGGCACTGGCCAAAGCAGCCGGACTCAGGATCGGCGAGACGGGAGGCATCTGGGTGGACGACTATCTTCAGACTTCGGCGGCGGATGTTTATGCTGTGGGAGACGCCATCGAATTTCCGCATCCGCTGACAGGCAAACCCTGGCTAAATTACCTGGCCAATCCCGCCAACCGCCAGGGACGCATCGTGGCGGACAACATGGTCTTCGGCAATACGACCCGATATGAAGGGGCGATAGGAACTTCTATCGCCAAGGTGTTCGATATGACGGTGGCTTCGACCGGACTTGCGGCCAAGCGGCTCAAACAGTTCGGCATTCCGTATGCCAGTTCGACCACCCATTCGGCCTCGCATGCGGGGTACTATCCCGATGCGTTGCCGCTGACCCTCAAGCTGACCTTCGACCCCGCGAGCGGCAAACTCTACGGCGGTCAGTGCGTGGGCTACGACGGAGCGGACAAGCGTATCGACCAGATTGCCCTGCTGATCAAGCAGGGAGGCACGGTTTACGATCTGATAAAAGTCGAGCACGCTTACGCCCCTCCTTTTTCATCGGCAAAAGACCCGATCGCCATAGCCGGCTATGTGGCCGGCAACATCATCAGCGGGGCGATGCCTGTGGCGACCTGGCGGCAAATGGCGGAAGCGGATCGCTGCGACACGCTGTTTCTGGATGTGCGTACCCGCGAGGAACACGCCTTCGGAGCGATCCCCGGTTCGGTGAACATTCCGCTGGACGAGCTTCGCGGCCGGATCGGCGAACTGCCGCGCGACAAAGAGATTTACATCTATTGCGCCGTTGGTCTACGGGGATACCTGGCCTTGAAAATTCTGACGGGACACGGGTTTACCCGTGTCAAAAACTTGTCGGGCGGATACAAAACCTATGCGACGGCGACCGCGCCGATCGAAAATAAAACGGCGACGATCAGAACGAATGGCAAAACGGATACGCAGCATACCGGGGAGCGGATAAAAACCTTGAAAATCGACGCCTGCGGATTGCAGTGCCCCGGCCCGGTCATGAAGATCAAACAGGCGATCGACTCGATCGGCGAAGGCGAACGAATCGAAATGGTCGCCACCGACGCCGGATTCTCGCGCGACGCGCAGGCATGGTGCAACACGACCGGAAACATCCTGATATCCAATTCGGAAGAAAAGGGCAAATATACGGTCGTCATTGAAAAAGGTTCGCCCCAAGCGTGCAGGACGGCCACCTCGTGCGACGGCAAAGCCAAAACGCTCATCATGTTCAGCGACGACCTGGATAAAGCCTTGGCCACATTCGTGCTGGCCAACGGCGCGGCGGCTACCGGACAGAAGGTGTCGATATTCTTTACGTTCTGGGGATTGAACGTGATCAAGAAAGTCGCTAAGCCGAAGGTAAAAAAGGATATTTTCGGACGCATGTTCGGCATGATGCTACCGTCAAGTTCACTGAAATTACACCTTTCCAAAATGAGTATGCTGGGAATCGGCGACCGGATGATGCGCCACATCATGAAACGAAAGGGTATCGACTCGCTCGAATCGTTACGGCAACAGGCCATAGACAGCGGCGTGGAATTTATCGCCTGCCAGATGTCGATGGACGTCATGGGTGTCAAACGCGAAGAGCTGTTGGACGAAGCGACCGTAGGCGGCGTTGCGACCTACATGGAGCGTGCCGAAGGAGCGAATGTAAACCTGTTCGTCTAAAACCGACATATGCTATGAAAAAAGGAATTTTAGTCGTTCTCGCGGCGGCAACCTCCGTCCTCGGTCTCCGGGCGCAAGAGCGAGCGGGACACGGAGAGCACGCCCACCCGCGAAACGAAGCAGGACTGAGCCTCGGCGCGGCATACGGCATCGAGCATAAAGAGTGGGCTCCGGCGATCCACGCGCACTATTTCAGGACGCTCGCCCCGCACAGTCGCTGGGCCCTGGGCGCCGGAATAGAATTCATTCCCGGCGAGGAGCGTCATTGGGAGATCGGCGCAGGAGCGAGATTTCAGGTACTGAACGATCTTCAACTGTCGCTGATGCCGGGCATATCGATCGTCGACAAAGCGAAGTTTTCCCTGCACACCGAGGCCGTTTACGAAGCGATTCATCTGGGGGGCTTTCATTTCGGCCCGGTCGTAGGTTACGCATGGACGCGGGATCACTCCCATGTGTCGGCCGGCGTACATGCCGCTTTTGCATTCTAAACGGAAAGGATCATGAACAGGTTTGGGATCATCCGGCTCAGTATTGCCACGATTCACCCGGCGGAGATCTCTATCGAGGACTTGTAGGCTGCGAGCCCGATCGCCTCGTCGCCCGGAATGCGTCGACGGGCGCTGTTGTTCGGGCTGTTCCAAAAAGAGAAAAGACAATAAATAACTTTTTGAAAACCGAATGCGGTAAATAACTAAAATACTGCAACATGCATCGAAACGTCAAAGACATGGATAGACTATGTAAAATACGCGACATTCAGCGCGCAGTCAACCAATTCGAGCAAGGATTTGAAAAAACATACGGAATTTGTTTGAACGAAGGAATGGCGCTGTGTTCGTTGCTCAAAGCCGGCAGCCTCTCTTCGGGAGAAATCGGCGAGCTGTTGGGACTGACTTCGTCGAACAACTCGAAAGTGATCGGCTCGGTCGAGAAAAAAGGACTGGTCGAGCGCGTGATAGGCACAAAAGACAAGCGTCAGATGTATTTTTCGTTAACCCCGAAGGGAAAGGAATTGATTTCGTCCCTCAAATGCGAACAGATTGAAATCGCCCCGCCGCTTCTGGAGTTACTGGAACGGAGCGGAACAGCCGAGTAGAGTTGTTAACATATGAAGTTACACTGGTATTGAATGCCTGTACGGCCCCCTCAGATTGCAGGACTTTCACATTTTCGACCGTCCAGCGGGCGCGGCGATTCAGTTCGTTCAGTGCTACGGGACGACAAATTTCCTTATCTACCATAAGAAACTGCGATTTCAGATCGAGATCCTGTATAGGCATGACTTCCAGTAAATCGTAAAAATAGTCTTGCACATCGAATGAATGCGCGATATCGGGATGCTTATCTGCAATTTTACCCTTCGGTCGAATAAAGCCCGCAATCGTTCCAAACGGCTGTGCGAGTACTTAGATCCTTTGTCTCAGACTACATAATTCCAGAACATAACGTCGCAACAACTCCTGAAACAAACGACTATCCCTGTTCACTGCATAGAGTCCGATCCCGACCGAACGGGACAGATCCCGTAGTAGCGGCTCTTGAATCATCGTAACCATTCGCCGAAAAATCACGGCATCGGTAGCCCTCAAAATACTATTCATGTCGCTTTCGACCTGCTCGTTACGTAGCAGGTAAGACAGACACCAGCCGATACCGGCAAGTCCTCGTTTGAATAAAATGTCTTTCTTCCACATATCTGGCAATATGTTCCATTGTATTTTAAAGCGATAAAACAAATATTTTTTTAACTTTGCGTCGCAAGGTTTTCCGGAAGTTATTCTGTTGCCGGAAATAATAAGGGAATGCCGTGAGAATCGGCGACAATACCCGTTGCTGTGAGTTTCAGCCCTGATTGGGCAACTTCGCGCACTCTTTGCCACTGGTTTTAAACTGGGAAGGCGCAGCGGAGGAAACGAGTCAGAAGACCTGCCTTGCGACAACGAAGATTTACCCCTGCGGGAACACGGGCGGTAGGTAATTGACTTTCTCAAACATTCAGTGCGTTTGTTCTGTTCGGTCAATTGCAGAGGTAAATTGTATAAACGAATAACTTTGCACACAAACAACTGAAAATAAACACCTTGCAACAAAAGAAAAATCATGATTTCCCTTTTGGGATATCGGATATAGAACGTGCGGCAATTCCTCGGCAGGGTTCCAATCGGCTAAAGATTATGGCCTCTATACCGGTGAACAACTCACAGCCGTGGTACACCCGCGATATGTCGTTGTCCAAGAATTTTCAGTGGAACCGGGTAGGCATACGGATTACGGCTGAAGTCAACAATATTTTCAACCAACAATACGAGATCGCCCAAGTGCTACCTGATGCACGGGACGAATTTAAAAATTAAAATAAACATAACGATATGAAAAACAACAAACTGATATATGTCCTGATACTGGCGGCAATCGTGTGCGTTACATCCTGTCGCAAAGAGGAGGAGATTGTCCCTTCGACATCCTTACAGGTAGTTTATCCGGATCCAAATCCCGGCGAGATCAAGGGTTTTTTCCTGCTCAACGAAGGCAATATGGGCAACAATAAAGCCACGCTCGATTATTTCGATTATGAAACCGGAGTATATACCAAAAATATTTATGCAGAACGCAATCCGGGAGTAGTGAAAGAGCTCGGCGATGTGGGCAATGATTTGCAGATATACGGCAGCCGTTTGTATGCCGTCATCAACTGCTCCAATTTCGTCGAAGTAATGGATGTGAATACGGCTAAGCACATTGGTGTTTTTTCTATTCCCAACTGCCGCTATATCGCGTTCAAAGGCAAATATGCTTATGTGAGTTCTTATGCTGGCCCGGTAGTGGAATCCGATCCTAATTACCGGCTCGGATACATTGCCAAGGTAGATACGGCAACCCTCGAGATAATAGGTACATGCGATGTCGGATACCAGCCCGAAGAAATGGTGGTGGCCGGAGATAAACTATACGTAGCCAATTCAGGCGGATACCGGTACCCGAATTATGATTGTACGGTGTCGGTGGTCGACCTGGAGACATTCACCGAAATAAAAAAAATAGAAACCGGCGTCATCAATCTCCACCGAATGGAATTGGATGTCTACGGCCAGATATGGGTTTCGTCCCGCGGAGATTATTACGGGACATCGTCGAAAACCCTTGTTATCGACAGCCGGACGGATAAAGTGACCGACGTGCTGGATCTGCTTCCCAACAGTGAAATGACCCGGTGCGGCGATTCCCTTTATGTTTACAGTAACGAATGGAGCTACGTTACCAATTCATGGAAAAAATCGTATGCCATCGTCAACGTCAAAACGAAAAAGATCGTCTCCCGCAATTTTATTAAAGACGGAACGGAAAAAAGCATAGTCTCACCATACGGGATAGCGGTCAATCCCGTTACGCGTGAAATCTTCGCTACCGATGCCCGGGACTACGTAACACCGGGAACGATATACTGCTTCTCGCCCCAAGGCATGAAAAAATGGTCGGCTACTACGGGGGATATTCCCGCCCATTTTGCATTTACCAAACGGAAACTCCGACCTCTGGAATAGTTCATAATCAACATTTATAATTTATTACGCTATGAAAAACATGTACCAAACATCTTGGTTATGCCTGTTGCTCGGCTGTATTTTGTTCGCAGCCTGTAGCAAAGACGATGTGAACGATGCACTCGCGCCGAAAATCACATTGAGTAGTTCGACCAGCATCTACACCGGAAAGGTCAACCGCGATATCGTGCTTGAAGCCACCGTGGAACACGGCGACGGCGGCATATATTCGTGGAAACAGGACGGGAAAATCATCTGTACGCAACCGGTCTGTATTTTCCGCTCGGACAAAACGGGCGAGTATTACGTTACGCTGAGGGTTGACACCAAGAACGGTTATGCCGAAAAAGAGATGCGCGTCGACGTCCTTGAGATGGCGCCTCCCGTCATATCGTTGGCTGTGCCCGAAGGCGGTATCGTCACTTATGTGAATACGGAACTGACCCTTTCGCCCGATGTACAGAACAGCGAGGGGGCGACCTACCAATGGTATATCGACAATGAAAAGGCGGGGACGGACAAAGATCAGGTTTTCACCAAGACCGAAACGGGCGATTACCAGGTAAAGCTTGTGGCTACCAACGAAGACGGAACAACCGAGTACGAAACGATTGTCCGCGTCGAAGAGAGCCCGACGCTTAGAATCGAGACGACCGATCCTGTTTCCCACATCAAATCGGCTCCCCGCACAGTAATGGAAGGGCGTTCCGTTTTCCTCAAGCCCATTATCGTCAATGCGGTCGATCCGACTTACAGTTGGAGCGTGGACGACATCGAGCAGGAAGGCGTTACAACCCCGTATTTCAATTTCACGCCTGCGGAACAAAAGGAATACACGGTAAAATTGACCGTTACCAATCATACGCCACAGGTCCGGTCCGTGTTTTCCCGGAATCTTACCCAAAGCGAAAGCAATACCGCATCCGCAACGATCCAGGTAAATTGCGTCGGTACGGACAATGAAATGAACCGCTTCCGCCCTTATGCCGGCACGGAACGCTTTACCGTCATGGAATTCGTGGCTGCTCCGGGCCAGTTCGTCAATGCGGGTTATGAAGCGACTACCTACGAAGAAGCCAATGCATACGCCCAAAAACGCCTGAACGAAGGCAACTACGTCAGCCTCGGCGGTTTCGGCGGCTACCTGACCGTATATTGCAGCCACAGCATTGTCAGCAGCAACGGCGATTATGATTTCTGTGTGTTCGGCAACCCGTTCGATGGAAGTTCCGAACCCGGTATCGTATACGTCATGCAGGACGAGAATGGCGACGGACTTCCCAACGATACGTGGTACGAAGTGAAAGGCAGCGAAACGGGCAAACCCGAAACGATCCAGGATTACGCGATCACTTATTACCGTTCCGAAAAATCCGCTATCCGCTGGTCGGACAACCAGGGAAACAACGGCAGCATGGGCTTTATCAATCACGGAACTTCGTCCATGTATCCGAAATGGATCAGGCCGAACAGCTACACGCTCCGCGGAACGCGCCTCGAACCGAGGACGGTGCAGGAAGGCGGTATCTGGAAAAACAAATCGTTCGACTGGGGCTATGTGGACAATTACAGTACGACAGACCTCATAACAACAAAGAATCCCATGACCCAGCAAACTGCCTCGGGCAACCGTATCCGTATCAGCGACGCCATCACCCCGGACGGGAAACCGGCAAACCTGAAATATATCGACTTTATCAAGGTGCATACGGCCCTGAACGTTTCGGCCGGCGCACTGGGCGAAAACTCGACCGAGGTATTCGGCTACGCATCTCTCGATCCGGAAGCCGCGATTCAATAATCTTAACAACATTAAACCATGAGAAATATACTGAAAAATATTTTCTGCGCCTCGCTCGCCGGATTGATACTGGCCGGATGCAGCAAGGAGGAGAGCGATTTCGCCGGAACGGACAACCACATCATATCGTTCGAAATGAAAGTGGGTTCGGAAAATTACAAGGCCGTCATACTGGATAACGAGATCCGTCTTACCGTCCCGAAAGGCACCGACCTGAGCCAGGGGAAACCCGATATCGTCCTGTGCGAGAACATGAGGCTGACCCCCGATCCGTCGACCATAACCGATTGGGGCGAAGAATACCAGTTCATCGCCACTTCGTATAACAACAGCGACAGGATCTACCGCTACCGCATCATTCATCCCGAAGTCAGCACCGACGGCAACGTCGTACTGAACACGCAGGCCGATGTGGACGCATTCGCCCGTTCGGGAATAGACGTCATCCGGGGGAACCTGATCATCGGCGCGGAAAAAGGGGGCCCGGCCTTCGATTCCATCCGCAACCTGGAAGGACTGGAAAACCTGCTGGAGGTCGAGTATAACGTCATCGTCAACGAAACGTTCGCCGGGGAAACCCTGAACTTGAAAAGCCTTCGCAGCATGTACGGATTGACGCGCACGACAGATGACAGGGGCAATAATATTATCTGCAAAAACCTGAAAAACATCGTCCTGCCCTCGCTGACTGAAGTAGTATCCGGGATAACGATCAGGCAACCCCATATACAGCGGATCGAAATGCCGGCACTGGTCCGTGTCGGCGGGAATATGACCGTCAATACAGATGAACTGAATGCCATAGACCTGACCTCGCTGGAGACGGTACGGGGCGACCTCTCGTTTACATCCGGCCGCAACGGTACGAAACTGGAGACATTCTCCCTGCCGGCCCTGAAAGAGTTGGGGGGTACGCTTTCCCTTTCGGATATTCCCCAGATGACCGCGGTCGATCTGCCTGATCTGGCCTCCGCCGGGGGATTCAGCATGACCGGATGTGTCAAGATATCCAATTTGACCAATACGATACTCGAAAACCTGACCGGGGAACTGACCCTCTCGGGTAACAATTCGCTGTCGGAAGTGCAATTTCCGACCCTGAAAAAAGCGGGCAGCGTCAATATCCTGGACGGCACGGTAGGTTTTGTCGATTTCACCGCCCTTGCCGAGGTGGGCATCCTCGACCTTCAGACCCTGACCATTATGAACCTCGACGGGTTCAAGTCCCTGAAAACGGCGGCTAAAATATCCCTGACGAATATGGAACTGGTCGAGTCTTTCGACGGAATGGAGTCGCTGCAAAGCGTAGGCGAACTGATACTCGACCGCATCCCTATCAGCGGCGAACTCGACCTGACGAACCTTCAGGTAACTTCCAAACTGCAACTGACCGGATCGACGCTCAACGTGCCGAAGATCGTCGGCCCCGAAGTGCTCGAATGCGACGTTACGATGGACGGAACCAACTATTTCGGAGTCACGAAAATGCCCCTTTTCGAAGGGATCAAGCAGATCGGGAGCCTTAACCTACAGTTCACCACGATGGGAATAGAGGTGGCCGACCTTGGGAACCTTACCCGTATTACAGGCTTACTACGCATATATACGAACCATCAATATTTCCGCAAGGTAAACGCTCAGAATCTGGTCAGCATAGGCGGCCTGACTTTCGGCGGACTCTACACCAGCAAAGCGGAGGATGTGCGTACTTTCAATTTCCCGCTTTTGGAAACCATCACCGGTGACGCCAGTATCAATCTGGATATAAAAGGAATATTCCCGGACGGATTTTCCGTTCCCGCCCTGACCTCGATAGGCGGGAGTATAGAGATCGAAGTATCCACTCAAACAGGCCCAGGATCGCTGGATTTCTCAGCCCTGACGACCGTTGGAGGAAAACTGTCCATTATAAACCGTAATCTGGGTGCAAGCACGGGAATATCCAGTTGGAATTTCGACAACCTTGAATCGGCCGGGTCGGTATATATCAGCCGCATCGGGATGACCGATTTTTCGACATTCAAAAAGGTCATCCCGAGCCTGAACGAGACGACATGGGAGACAAGGCAAGGCGTTTACGACCCGACTTATCAGGATATGCTCGATGGAAAATACACTCCGGAAGGCAATAATTAACCAAACAGTACAAAATATCATGAAAAATAAGATCAATTTACTGTGCGTCGCATTCTTTTCACTGCTGTTGGCAGGGTGCGAAAAGGAGAACAACGACTTCGTAGGGAGCGACAACTATATCACCTCTTTTAAACTGGTAAACGGGGAGCAGGAGTGGCCGGCTATTATCGCCGATAACAACATAACCGTTACCGTTCCGGCCGGTGCCGATCTGTCCGGAGCCGCGGTCGTATTGGAAACCTGCGAACACGTGGCGGTTTCGCCCGATCCGGCTTCGATTACGGATTGGGAGGCGTCCCGTGATTTCACAGCCGTATCGTACAACCAGACGCAGCGAACCTATCATTATTCGCTGGTACGTACAGAAGCCGACACGAAAGGAGATTTCGTATTGAACACCCAGGCGTCGGTAGATGCGTTTGCGACGATGGGCATAGAAACGATCGACGGGAACCTGTCGGTCGGAACCGAAACGTCGGAAGACGATCCCATTACCAATCTCGACGGATTGCAGAACCTTAAAAACGTGCGTTACATCCTGACCATAGGCGAATACTGTACCCTGCCGGAAATAAAGCTCGAAAACCTACAGCGCACCGGAGCCCTTCGATTGAGCAGTCTGGCCGACGAGGTGCAGAGCCTTTCGTTGCCCGCGCTGGAGGCCGTAAGCATGAACGCCGAAATATGCAGCGGCGAACTCACGTCGCTGGATCTTGCGGGCCTTTCACGGGTTGACGGGGATTTCATACTGAAAGCCGACAAAATGGAAGAAATATCGTTGTCCGCCCTCGTTTCGATCGGTGGAGAACTCCAGATTCAACAGCTCAACAATAACCAGGCACAGGTGCAAAAAATCTCGCTGGGCGCGCTTCAAACCATCGGGAAACGGTTATATTTATACAGTCTACGACAATTGGTCGAGTTGGATGTTCCGGCCCTGAAAATCGTGGGCGGAATATATTTGGAAGATTGCAGGGAGTTTACCGAACTCTCTTGTCCGGCGCTGGAAGAGACGACCTCCTATAGCATCGACTTCAAGAGGTGCAGCCAATTGACCTCCTATAAATTCCCTACGCTGAAAAAAGCCTGGAGCATCATTTGCAATAGCAGCCTCACTTCGCTCGACTTTTCCTCCCTGACGACCGTGACGAGTGATCTTACTTTGACCTCGATGACCCTGTCCGATCTGGGCGTATTCGGCAAACTCGAAACCGTAGGCGGGATACTGAGCCTGGACGGGGTGAAGGAACTGACCTTTTCTTTCGACAAGCTGGGGACTCTGAAAAACATAGGCGGTCTAGGACTGAACAATATTCCTGTCGATGGAGGAGAACTGGACTTCACCCAATCCGGCATCACCGGCGATATCACGCTTTCGGGTTCCAGTATGCTGATCGATAAGATCATCGGTCCCGACCGTTTTGAAGGCACGCTAAACCTGAATAATAGTTCGGCTACTAAACTGCCCGTTATCGAAGGATTTCGGGTAATGGGCGGATTGACGATCAACGCCAATCCGTCCGATGCCGTGTCGCTGCCCGTCGAAGAGATCCTCGGTGATTTGACCCTGACCAAAATGGGCGGCTGCCCATCCTTCGAAATGCCGAACCTAAAGCGGGTGGGAGGCGAATTCGAAGCGGTTATCACCACCTTGACAAAAGCGACGTCTTTTACCTTGCCTGCTCTGGAAACGATCGGCGGCAACATGACTTTTGCAACCGGACGTCCGGGCACACCGCAATCCATCGGTATGCCGGCCCTTACCGCCGTCGGAGGAAATCTTTTTGTCGGCCCGACATCTACCATAGCTCTTCTCAAGCCGAATACGGCGATCACATCGCTCGATTTCGGGAAGCTGACTTCCGTAAACAGCGTTACCGTCGACAACCTGAAAGGCCTGAAAGATTTCTCAGGGTTCACGGCTTTGGTTCCTTATATCGATGCTACGCGGTGGAATGTGACCGAATGCGCTTATAATCCTAAATACTCAGATTTAAAAAACGGCGATTTCACAAAGCCCTAACAGATTTTAACGTTATACCGATAAAGCCCCGGCTTTGTGAACTGCACCCTACTCTGCGTGCTGCTGAAATACTCCCGGCGCATCATCGTCTGTGAAAAGTCGCCCGAATGGATTCGTTTCGTGCGGGAATATTACTCCGATGCGCTGGTTACCGAACCGGAGGTATGCCGGGATTTCGCACTGCACCACAGCGATCGCGGAAGGGCTGACGCGGCGCTGGAAGCGGCGGGAGCCGTCGATACGCTCCGCTTGCCCTGGGAGTGCGTTCGGCCCAAGGTCGTCGTCACCGCAGTGGCATTTTACGACCGGCCGCAGACACTGCTTTTAGCGGATATGTATGGCAAGAACCTCACCTTCTGTATCGGCGGCATGGATGGCTGCGACTGCGCCCGATCGGACAGGGCAAGATCGACACCATGCCGCTCATTACGCACCGCTTTCCATTGAGCCGGATCGGGGAGGCATACCGCCTTTTCGAAAGCCGGCAGGACGGAGCATTTTACTGCAAACGGGGGTACAAATTTGTACCCCCGTTTGCAGTAAAAATAAATAGCATCGATTTTGTCAGTGATGGGCCCCGGCCACGAGTAGCGCCACCAGCATACCCGTCAGGAAAAGAGATTAGTTCGTTCTCACAATATTACTTTGCCGATTGGAGCGCATCTTCCAGCGAAATACCCAGCGCCTCGGCCACGCCTCGACCGTAAGCCGGATCGGCCTTATAGCAGTTCCGTACGTGCCGCTGCTTGATGAACAGTTCCGAGTCGCCCATGTTGGCCGCCGTGTTCTTGAACAGCGCCTTCTGCTGTCCGGGCGACATCAATCGGAACAGATCGCCCGGCTGACTGTAATAATCTTCGTCGTATTCGCGCTCGTTGTAGTTGTAAGCGTCGCCGTGCAGCTTCAAAGGCGGTTCCTTCATTTCGGGGCTGTCCTGCCACTCGCCGTAGCTGTTGGGCTCATAACCGATCGCCGAGCCATTGTTACCGTCGGTACGCATCATCCCGTCGCGGTGGTACGAATGGAACGGGCATCGGGGACGGTTCACGGGAATCTGACCGTGGTTGACCCCGAGGCGGTAGTTCTGGGCATCGCGGTACGAGAACAGGCGGCCCTGCAACATCTTGTCGGGCGAGAAACCGATACCGTCGATCACGTTCATCGGATTAAAGGCCGACTGTTC
The DNA here is from genome assembly GCF_027665465.1 of Candidatus Alistipes pullistercoris. Lineage (NCBI taxonomy): Bacteria > Pseudomonadati > Bacteroidota > Bacteroidia > Bacteroidales > Rikenellaceae > Alistipes > Candidatus Alistipes pullistercoris. The sequence continues at coordinate 83,185 of NZ_JAQDED010000012.1, forward strand.
GACTTCGGCAAAATAGTTTTCCGGATTGCGATTGAGTTCCAACACGCCGACATCGTGCAGCGGAAAGTCCGCATGCGGCCATACCTTAGTCAGGTCGAACGGATTGATGCGGTAACCGTCGGCCTCCTGCTCGGTCATCAACTGTACTTTGAGTTCCCAGCGCGGAAAGTCGCCCCGCTCGATGGCTTCGTAAAGGTCCCGCTGATGCGATTCCCGGTCGCGGCCGATCAATTCCATAGCTTCTTCGTCGGTAAGATTCTTGATCCCCTGCAGGGTCTTGAAGTGGAATTTCACCCAGGTGCGTACATTGTCCTTGTTGATAAAACTGAACGTATGGCTGCCGAAACCGTGCATGTGGCGGTACGAAGCGGGGATACCGCGATCGCTCATGGTAATAGTCACCTGATGAAGCGCTTCGGGCAACGAAGTCCAGAAGTCCCAGTTGCTGTTGGCGCTGTGCATGTTGGTGCGCGGATCGCGCTTGACGACGTGGTTCAGGTCGGGGAACTTCAGCGGATCGCGCAGGAAGAAAACCGGGGTGTTGTTGCCCACCAGATCCCAGTTGCCCGTTTCGGTATAGAACTTCATGGCGAAACCGCGAATGTCGCGCTCTGCATCGGCTGCGCCGCGCTCGCCGGCGACGGTCGAAAAACGCACGAAGCATTCCGTTTTCTTACCTACTTCCGAGAAGATCGAGGCGCGGGTATACTTGGTAATGTCGTGCGTCACGGTGAACGTACCGTAAGCGCCCGAACCCTTGGCATGCATACGCCGTTCGGGGATCACCTCGCGGTCGAAATGCGAAAGTTTTTCCAAAAACCAGGGATCTTGCAGAAGCATCGGACCCGGCCGGCCGGCCGTCTGTACGTTCTGGTTATCGGCCACTGGACGACCGGAAGCCGTAGTCATTTTTTTCTTTTCCATAATCATTCGGATTTTAAATGGTTAATAATAATCTGCACCTGTATCTTGTCGATATTCGTGTCGCCGGGCAATTTTCCTGCCAGATAGCGATAAATCAGCCGTGTAAGCTCCGGATCGTCGTAGTCCGCAATCTTCTGTCCGTCGAACAGGTGATGGTGATTCCCGACCGTTATGTCGAAATAATGTTTCCCATCGGCGGGATTGCCGACCGAAGAGAGCACCTTCGCCCTACAAAACGAATCCAGAATCCGGTAAATAGTCGACACCGTGATATCCGGATTGCGTTCGCGCACTTTCTCGATAACCGTATCGACGGAAGCATGCCGCAGCTCCTGCATCACCTCGTAAACCGTCCTGCGCTGCGGGGTGACTTTCAGTCCCGCAGTCTTGATTGCCTGAGTTATATCCGTTTTCCGTTCCATATCTATCGCAATATAAATATAAAAATTATCAGTTGCAAAAAAATTGCATCTAAAAACAGATCGACAACGCCTGCAAATATTCGTAAGACGAAATACGGGCAAGGCTTTTCCGGGAGAACGGGGCGATCGTCCTGCCCGAAGGACTCGAAAAAACTTACCGCCACGGCGACCGGAACCTGACGCTTCGCAGCGGACGGAACGAAATCCGCTGACCGTCCGGTCGCACGGGCACAGACGCGCCGTACGGCCGGATTTCAGACGACCGAAACGCAGGAAGCCCTGCGGCCGCAATTCCCGTTGCGGCCGCAGGGTCTTCTTTTGCGCGCTCCCGGCGCTAAACGAACTCCTCCTTTTTGAATACGAAACGCACGACGGGGCCCGTCCCCATGTCCGACCAGTCGAGAAACTCCAGTTCGACCGGGGTCAGCTTATCGACCAGCACCGGGCGGCCTTCGTGCAGCAGCCACCCGCGCGGTCGGTCGAACGCATAGGGAACCGTAGCGACTTTCAGATACGATTCGTAACGGTCCAGCAGACCGTCCGGGCCGAAATCCCACACGACGACGCCCGGTTCGAAAATCTCGCCCGGAAGCCACGCGCCCGGACGGCGGCCGTCGCTCCAGTAATGCTCGGTACGAAGCAATGCCCAGCGCCCCGACA
>NZ_JAQDED010000012.1:85200-90488 GCF_027665465.1 Candidatus Alistipes pullistercoris
GTAATGCTCGGTACGAAGCAATGCCCAGCGCCCCGACAGCGATACCTCCGCCTGCGGGTGCGCTTCCTCGCGCGTGGCCGGGTGAGGGCCCAGCCCCGTGCGAAGCCATTCGACGCTGTACGCCGGGAAAGCGTAGTGAATCCGCGCGGCCAGTTCGGGACAGATTCCCGTCGCAGGGTCTTTCGCGGCTTCGATCATGTGCGGCCGTTCCAGACCGATGCGGCGGGCCAGCTCGTTCACGCACAACGTTTCGTTTTTAAGTATCGTGACGATGCGATCCCACGAAGGGGATTGAATGATTTTTTTCATAAGGCGAATAGTTAAAAAAACGGATCGTTACTGCGCCCGATGAAATCCGAAGCTGTTCGGAAAAAGGCATAAAAAGAGGGCGCATTTGCAGCCCCTAACAGCAGGTCTTGGGAACCTTAATCTGGAAGCTGTCCTGCGCCCTTGTCTGCCCTACCCGTTAAGGGCAGGACATAACAAGGACTGACAACTGTTATACCCAGATTAAACAACCTCCGAAAAGGCTCCCAAGTTCACTGTCAGGTATAAAGGTTGTTTGCCTTTATAGTATGTCCTTCGGCTATGCCGAATCGTCGTAGTTCCTTAAAGTTTGCATAGTAATTGCTTTTTAGGTTCGTTCCCGGACGGCACGAGCCGCCCCCTGTACAACGAATCCGCTTTAAGAAACCGTAAAACAAAGATACGAATAAAAATCAATTAACCGCGCCGGGTATGTATTTCTGGAAATTTCTTGCTAATTTTGTGAGTATGAAGAACTCGATCGACTTCCTGCCCGAACGCAAACAACGCGATTTGCACGAACTCGTCCGCCTGATCCGCGACGAAGTGAAGGACGTTGTGATGGTTATTCTTTACGGCAGCTATGCCCGGAACACCTACGTCGAGTGCGACGAACGCCGCGACTTCGGCGTGAGAACGTTTTACATCAGCGACTACGACCTGTTGGTAGTCACGAAAAAGCGGCTGGGAGTCAGGGAGTCCACCGCGACCGCCCGTATCGGCAACCGCTTTCTGGAAGGCAAGGATGCGGAGTTTCACACGCATCCGCAATTCATCAACGAAAGTATTTCCAAACTGAATAACGCACTTTCCGAGGGACGTTATTTCTACGTCGATATTCTGGCGCAGGGTATCGTACTCTACGATTCGGGGGAATACCAATTAGCTACGCCGCGCGATCTGAATTATCCGGAGATCAGAAAAATGGCGCAAAAATACTATAATAACAGATTTATCGAGGCATCGCGTTTTTTCGAAACGGCTAAATTCAACTATTTAAAAGAGTGGTACGTTATCGCTTCATTCCAACTTCATCAAGCAACCGAAAATTTTATAAAAACGATCCCGTTGGTCTACATTCTCTACGGGCACAAAGAACACGACCTCGAACTTCTGATAGAAAAATGCAAGCCTTACACGCTGGAGTTGTCGAAGGTCTTTCCGCGTGACACCCCGGAAGAAGAACGGCTGTTCAGACTGCTGCAACGCGCCTACGTCGAAGCCCGGTATAACGACGATTTCGTCGTCACGAAAGAAGACATCGACGCCCTTATGCCTAAAGTCGAACGCCTGCGTGACATCACCGAAAAAATCTGCTGCGACCGCATTGCCGAATACAACCGCCTGAGCCGCCAACCGTAAAATCATTGCAACGTTGCATTCGTTCTTTCAATACGAAGAAACAATGACGTTACGACATATTCTCAGACCAAACCTTGAATATTGATACAGGCAAACTTTCAACAAAAGAGGGCGCAGGGACTTATATTCTCTAACTGTAGGTCTTAGGAAACCTTAAATCGGAAAATTGCCCTACGCCCAAGTTAGCCTTGACACAAACGGTCAAGGCATAACATGGACTGGCAACTTTTATACCCGATTTAAACAACCTCATTACAGAGGCTTCCTAAGTTTACAGTTAGGCATAAAGAGTTGTTTACCCTTTATAATTTGCAGTAAAACTGCAAATTTATCGTCTATGTCGTATTACAATGTTTCCACAAAGATAACATAACTTTTTTATTTGATGTTGGTTAAAATGATTCCTTATTGAAAACAAAGATACAATATATTTTCCAACAATTACAGTACTGTCGTTATTAAAACACTCATTTTCTCCGGTTCTTTGTTAAATATGGGACGGGAAAGATATGATTACGAATTGTTGAAATGGACCGCCGATAGGCTAAAAGCACTACGGGAAGAGCGAGGTTTGTCCCAAGAAACAGTTTATTTTCATACCAATATTAATATCGGCAGAATAGAAATCGGCAAATCCAATATTTCATTGACATCATTGTCTATTTTGTGTAAATACTTCGGCATCTCCATTGAAGATTTTTTCAAAGGAATTTCGACAGAACAAGCAGGATAACCGCAAAGTAATAGATAGATACATACGCATATGTCGCGTATCGAAACAGGCAAAGTCAATTTTACAATTAGAACTTTATATAAAATTTCTATTGCACTCAATGTAAAATTAAAAGATATTATCGACATTGACGAATAATGATTTTATAAACACATTTTCAGCAACTTACCAGACACTACAATCGGGAAAAGCATAAAAGAAGGCGCATTTGCAGCTTCTAACAGTGAGGTATTGGGATACCCTGAATCGAAAGCTGTCCTGCGCCCTTGCCGGCCCCGACGCGCCGAATTGCCGACGACCGGGCCGGCAAGCAGACGCAATGCGGCGAAACGCTCCCCTTTTGGCACGAAAACTGAAAGATTCGAAAAACGTATTTTCGAATTTCCCGACACGATGGCTAAAAGCAAAAACATTACGACCATGCAACTCGCGCTGATGACGGCCGCCGCCGTAATCAGCCTGCGGGGACTGCCGATGATGGCGCAGGAAGAACTTACGATGTTCTTCTACATTTTTTTCGCTACGTTCCTGTTCCTTATCCCCGCCGCGCTGGTCGGGGCCGAGCTGGGCAGCGCCTTCGCCTCCCGGGGCGGCGGCGTCTATTCGTGGGTCAAAGAGGCTTTCAATCCGCACATGGGGTTCACGGCGATCTTCCTCCAATGGATTCAGAACGTGGTATGGTATCCCACCGTGCTGGGATTCGCCGCGGCGTCGATCGCCTACATGATCGGGATGCCCGCCCTCGCGCAGAACGGCGTTTTCGTCGGACTGTTTTCGATCGTCATGTATTGGGCGGCCACGTGGGTGACCCTGAGGGGCACGGCGACCGCTTCCGGCCTGACGAGCAAGGGATTCCTGATCGGGACGGTGCTTCCGGGCGTGGTGATCGTGGCGATGGCGCTGGCGTGGATCGCCGGCGGTAATGAAATCGCGTTCGAACACATCCCGGCGAGCGTTTCGCAGGTCGTAAGCGCCGACGCGACGCAGCACGCGCACCCCCGCCTTTTCCCGCACATCACGGGCATGAGCGACATCGCGTTCCTGGCGGGTATCCTGCTGCTTTTCGCCGGCGTCGAAGTGCACGCGGTGCACGCTCCCGAACTCAAAGAGCCGCAGAAACAGTTTCCGAAAGCCATGTTCCTGGCCGCGCTGATCTCCTTCGGGCTTTTCACGCTCGGCTCGCTGGCCGTAGCCGTCATTACGCCGTACGACCAGATCAACCTCCAATCGGGACTGTTCACGACGTTCGACATCGTATTCAAGCACTACCGCGTCGGCTGGCTCACGAACGTCATGAGCCTGCTGATCGCTTTCGGCGTCCTGGCGGGCGTGATGTCGTGGATATCGGGCCCCAGCCGGGGCCTGCTCTGGACGGCCAAAGAGGGCCAATTGCCCGAATTTATGAAAAAGACCAACAAGAACGGCGTCCAGGTCAACATCCTGGTGATCCAAGGCTGTATCGTCTCGGTGCTCTCGTCGCTGTACATCGTGATGAAAGACGTAAGCGTCGCCTTTTTCCTACTGAGCGCCCTCACCATCGGGCTCTACCTGATTATGTACATGATGATGTACGCCGCAGGCATCCGCCTGCGCTATACGCAGCCCGACCTGCCCCGCAGCTACCGCGTGCCGGGAGGCAACGCCGGGATGTGGTGCATCGGCGGCGGCGGATTCCTCGCCGTGCTGTTCGCATTCACCGTAACGTTCTTCCCGCCGTCTCAGTTGCCGGTAGGCAGCCCGGCGCTCTATACGGGGCTGGTCGTCGCGGGCACGGTCGTATTCCTGGCCATCCCGATCGTCATCAGCGTCGCAATGGGCCGCCGGGCGCGGAAAAACCGGCAGCCGTCGAAATAAAAAATTCCGGAAACGCTTTCCGGACAGTCGTTCCCCCTTCCGACGCATCGCTGCCGGAAGGGGGAACCGTCATTCCGGACAAGCCGGAAAGGTGCGGACAGGCCGCGCCGCAAACGGCGGTTTCGCTCCCCTGGCTTACCCGCTCCTCGCTTCCCCGCGTCATGGACGATCCGAATTTACAGCACCAAGGACGCCCCGCCCCGTTTATAAAAAACGAAACGATCTTGCTTTTCATTAAAATGATTTTTATATTTAGAATCGTTTTATTTTAATAACGCAAAACAAACAGATTTCATCGTTTCCCGGCAAAATAGATCCGGTATGGAAAAGACAATTTTGATAACCGTTTTTTCAATCCTTCTGGGAACCGTCGCTTTTTCGCAAAGTACTCGGTTCCTGAAAAGAGTCGAAAACAATTACAGCAGCGATCTCGTCCGCTTGAACGGAAAGCCGGACGGGTATTTCAATCTCGACAGCAAAACAGAAGTCGAGAAACTCTTTTTCGGAGACATTAACGCCGGAATCGAATTTTATGTCTCCCCCTCGACTGAAGCGAACTACGGTTTTCGCATCCTAAAAAAGCCATCAGACGGATCGTATACCCTTGAAGTAAAACGAATTTCCAACTGGAAGGAAGTAGAAACCGAACTTCGGGAAGAATTTCCATGGCAACGCGCTTCCGCCAATCGCTACATATCCGAAGATTCCAGCGTACGATTGGCGCAGCACAACCAAGCAATGCTTGCCGAACGCGAGAAAGAGCGGCCCAAACGTTACCAGGTCGAAACCGAATCCATCCCGGTAACCGATTCATTTGCCGAAAAGCTACACGAAAGATTCGTCTCCTCGATCGATCATTTCAAGGGAACGGGACGGCCCGGGAAAGTGCTCGACGGCGAAGAAACGACATTCCGGTGTGTCGTCGGCGACGACGTATGGACGCTGACCGTCAGCAAGACCGAAGGAAACATCCTCGAACTGTCCGATCTGTGCAAACGAATCATCGAAGACGCGGAAGCGGGCCGATTCGACG
>NZ_JAQDED010000013.1:0-29776 GCF_027665465.1 Candidatus Alistipes pullistercoris
ATTAGAACGAATTACAGGGACACATATAGAAATTGGCAATGCATGTGTTCCATAGAAGATAAACAATATCAATATTCAAATGATAAAATTCTCTCTATTTGGTGAAACAATACTGGAATGGAACGATAAAGATATCGAACATTACCATGCACAGCGTATGGCAATGGACAGTATGCTCTGCCGTTTCAAAGCTACCTATCCGGCAGAGCGTATAGACAGCGTACGCCATCTTCTCGAAGATAAGGAACGGCAGATGTGCCAAATCGTGCAGATACTTGAACAGCAACAAGCCATCAACGATAAGATAACCCGTCAAGTACCCGTAATCGCGCAGAAAAGTGTGCAAGAACAACCCAAGAAACCTAAACGAAAAGGATTCTTGGGCATCTTCGGCAAAAAGGAAGAAGCGAAACCAACTGTGACTACCACGATGTACCGTTCCTTTAACCGGAATATGAGAACCGAACAACAGGCGCAAAGCCGTCGCTTATCGGTTCATGCCGATAGCCTTGCCGCACGAAATGCGGAACTTAACAGGCAACTGCAAGGACTGGTTGTTCAAATAGACGGGAAAGTACAAACTGACCTACAAAAGCGGGAAGCCGAGATAACAGCCATGCGGGAACGGTCGTTCATTCAGATTGGGGGCTTGACAGGGTTCGTTATACTGCTACTGGTCATATCATATATCATCATACACCGAAATGCCAACCGCATCAAGCGATATAAACAGGAAACCGCAGATTTAATCGAGCGACTGCAACAAATGGCAAAGCGAAACGAGGCACTGATAGCCTCTCGCAAGAAAGCCGTACATACCATTACCCATGAATTACGCACACCGCTGACTACAATAACGGGCTATGCCGGACTGATACCAAAAAACTTCGATACGGATAAAACCGGGATGTATATCCGAAATATTCAGCAATCCTCCGACCGTATGCGTGAAATGCTTAATACTCTTCTGAGTTTCTTCCGGCTGGACAACGGCAAGGAACAGCCTAATTTCTACACGTGTAGGATTTCATCAATAGCGCATACGCTCGAATCAGAGTTTATGCCAATTGCCATAAACAAGGGACTTGCTCTTACTGTGACGAATCACACGGATGCTGTTGTCTTGACCGATAAGGAACGTATTCTACAAATTGGAAATAACCTGCTGTCAAATGCCATCAAGTTCACTGAGAACGGTGGCGTTTCTCTGACAATGGGGTATGATAACGGTTTGCTGAAGCTAATCGTCAAAGATACAGGAACGGGCATGACCGAAGAGGAGCAACAACGTATATTCGGTGCGTTTGAACGTCTGTCAAACGCCGCCACAAAAGACGGCTTCGGACTGGGATTGTCCATCGTGCAGCGTATCGTGGCAATGCTCGGCGGTACAGTACGGCTGGAGAGCGAAAAAGGTAAAGGTAGCCGTTTCACAGTGGAAATACCCATGCAGACAGCTGAGGAACTGCCGGAACAGATAAATAGAACACAGATTCATCATATCCGTACATTCCATAATGTTATTGCCATCGACAATGACGAAGTGCTGCTTCTGATGCTGAAAGAAATGTATGCACAGGAGGGAATACACTGCTATACCTGCACCGATGCTGCGGAGCTGATGGAAATGATACGTCGGAACGAATATAGTCTGCTGCTGACGGATCTGAATATGCCGGATATAAACGGTTTCGAGTTGCTGGAACTGTTGCGCACTTCCAACGTTGGCAATTCAAGGGATATCCCGGTAGTCGTGATAACAGCTTCGGGCAGTTGCGGCAAAGAGGAACTTATAGAACATGGATTCACAGAATGCCTGTTCAAGCCGTTCTCCATATCTGAACTGATGGAGATTTCAAATAAATGTGCCATGAATGCGGCACAAAATGAAAAGCCGGATTTCACATCCCTGCTATCCTACGGCAATGAATCCGTCATGCTGGAGAAACTGATTACGGAAACCGAGAAGGAAATGCAGGCGGTTCGGGAGGCGAAACAACGGAAAGACCTTCAGGAGCTGGACGCCCTTACACACCACCTGCGCAGCTCGTGGGAGATACTCCGTGCCGACCAGCCGTTAAGGGAACTTTATAAACAGCTTCATGGAAGTGCCGCTCCCGACTATGAAGCATTGAACAAAGCCGTGACTGCCGTATTGGATAAGGGTTCGGAGATAATCCAACAGGCAAAAGAAGAAAGGAGAAAATACAACAATGGTTAAAACAAAAATCATCGTGGTGGAAGATAATATCGTGTATTGCGAATTTGTCTGCAACCTGCTGGCACGTGAGAAATTCCGTACAGTGCAGGCTTTCCACCTCTTGACAGCGAAGAAACATCTGCAACAAGCCGCTGACGGTGACATAGTGGTTTCAGACCTTCGCTTACCTGACGGCAACGGTATCGACCTGCTTCGTTGGATGCGCAAGGAAGGCATGACGCAGCCGTTCATCATTATGACCGACTATGCCGAAGTGCATACGGCTGTGGAAAGTATGAAACTCGGCTCGCTGGATTATATACCCAAACAGCTTGTGGAGGACAAACTTGTCCCATTACTCCGCACCATATTGAAAGAACGCAATGTCGGACGGAGCCGTATGCCCGTGTTTGCTCGTGACGGTTCAGCCTTCCGGAAAATCATGCACCGGATAAGGCTGGTAGCACCAACTGACATGAGCGTACTGATATTCGGTGAGAACGGCACGGGCAAGGAGCATATCGCCCACCATCTGCATGACAAAAGCAAGCGTTCTGGCAAACCGTTTGTGCCTGTGGACTGCGGATCGTTAAACAAAGAGCTTGCTCCATCGGCATTTTTCGGACACGTCAAAGGCGCATTCACCGGTGCGGACAGTGCCAAGAAAGGATATTTCCATGAAGCCGAAGGCGGCACGCTGTTTTTGGACGAGGTGGGCAACCTTGCACTGGAAACCCAGCAGATGCTTCTGCGTGCCATACAAGAGCGGCGATACCGTCCCGTTGGTGATAAAACGGATAGAAGTTTCAACGTCCGTATCATCGCAGCCACCAACGAGAATCTGGAAAAGGCGGTCAATGAAAAGCGTTTCCGTCAGGACTTACTGTACCGTCTGCACGACTTCGAGATAACCGTACCGCCATTGCGTGACTGTCAGGAGGACATCATGCCGCTGGCGGAGTTCTTCCGCGAGATTGCCAACAATGAATTGGAGTGCAAGGTTAGCGGATTCAGCTCCGAAGCACGGAAAGCGTTGCTGACCAATTCATGGCCGGGCAACGTGCGCGAGCTTCGGCAGAAAATCATGGGTGCGGTGTTGCAGGCTCAGACGGGACTTGTCACAAAAGAGTATCTGGAGCTTGGGATAACCGAAACAACCTCTGTTACCGGCTTCTCCCTACGCAACGACGAGGAAGATAAAGAGCGGATTATACGCGCTTTGAAGCAGGCTGACGGGAACCGGAAGGTCGCCGCCGAACTGCTTGGAATAGGCAGAACAACACTCTATAACAAGCTGGAAGAATATGGATTGAAGTATAAATTTGAGCAATCATAGCCCGCAATTCGCTGAAAATGGCTATCTTTGCATGACATATTAGAAGGTAACGGCGATTGGCAGAGCCTTTTGCCGCCTATATATAACATAAGACCGCAAGGCGTTTCGAGCGAAAATCTGGTAAATTGACACTACGGAGACGATTGCGTGATGCTTATGCTATGCCTACGCATAGCGTGCATTCACGTACTCTCCGTAAAAGGCTTTACCAGAGCCGTCGCTTGAAAGTAGTGTGATTTGCACGCTACTTTTTTGCCCTTGCCCAACGAAAGGAAACGATAATGGGTAAAGTACAGATTCTTGCCGTCCTCACGATGGACGGTTGTCAAAGCTCCGAGTTATGTTGCAAAGCGTATAAGGAACTGCGCCTTGAAGATTGCGGTATCAATGAGATAAGGGAAAACGCCCTTTATCATATCACACCGGATTATTCCATCTCCATGCTTGACGAATGGCGGAAATCCACAACAGACATCTGCTATCTGGCGGAAGTCACTCCTGAAAAAGCGGACTACATCAACGGGCTGCTGCGTATGCGTGTGGTGGATGAAATCATACTTTACACGATTCCTTTCATTGCCGGAACGGGAAAGCGTTTCTTCCAATCCGCCTTGCCGCAGGAACAATGGACGCTGACCTCACAGAAGGTGTACCGCAACGGAGTGGTCCGCCATATCTATAAAGCGTGCGTTTGATGTCCATAAAATGGACGAATGTTCAGCAAATGAACACTTTAAGCTGAATACAATTCCTTTCAGATAAATAAATCGCGAAATTATCACTCTGAAATCCAGCACCTTGCAGAGAGCGTGCCGGATTTTTTATTTTATGGACACGCTTTTTGCCAATCATATTCATGTGCGCATACCGAAAAACAGAGTGTAAAATTTCAAAATTGACAGGACATGAATTATTTCTTATTGACGGAAACCGAGTTCTTCCGTCGTATAAACGAAGCCGGGGACTGCAATATGGAAACGGCATACACGGCTTTCGCCACGCAAGTGATCGAACTATGCAACGGCAATGTGGACACCAACCGCACCATCATCGCGCTGGCTTACATTGAAATCGAGTTGCAGCACCATCCCGTGCGCAATCTTCCCGAAGAAAAGAGGGAGGTTGCAGCCTACATCAGCAAGGCACTCTCTTTCGTTAGGAAGATGCAGAAGTTCCTTGCCGCTCCCCAAGTGCCACCACTAATCCCCATCCGTACATCCTCCGACAACACAACCGAAAGTCCCGCTCCACCCCTGCAATGGACGGGCAACGCCATCGACCTCGTGGAACTTATCTACGGCATCAACGAGATGGGCTGCATCAACAACGGCAACATGCCGCTTAAACAGCTCGCCCCGCTCCTCTACAAGATTTTCGGGGTCGAATCAAAGGACTGCTACCGCTTCTATATCGACATCAAACGCCGGAAGAACGAAAGCCGCACCTATTTCCTTGACAGGATGCAGGAGAAACTGAACGAGAGGATGCTCCGCGACGAGGAAATGGAACGTTTGAGAAAATAATCCTGTACCAATGATGAATCAGGGGGTGACGTTATGCCACTCTCTGATTTTTTGTAGGTTTTGTACCTGCCGTGCAGATACATTTCGTTATCTATTCGCCCGAAAACCAGCGAAAAGCACTATCTTTGTACCCACATTACAGAATTGTATATGAGCATAGACAACCTCGACATAGTAAAACGGCTGATAGCCGAAAAAGAATGCGGACGGGTGGAGTTCAAGGAAACCACCGGACAGTTGGAGCGCGGCATGGAAACGCTTTGTGCTTTCCTTAACGGAGAAGGCGGCACGGTATTGTTCGGTGTCACCGACAAGGGAAAAATCATCGGACAGGACGTGAGCGACAAAACCAAGCGGGATATAGCGGACGCAGTCTGGCGTATCGAGCCTTTTGCCACAGTTGAAGTTTCTTATACTGAAATACCAGACACCGGCAAAAGCGTCATCGCACTGTCTGCGGAAGAACGGTTTTGCGGTATGAAACGTTTGGGAGAGCGGGCTGTGTTCCTATCAACCGACACCGAAAGTTGATGCGTGGCAGTATGCTCGAATAACCACTTCACCCCAAATGTTTTATGACCGCATGTTATGCACAGGCATTTTTTTTATTATCTTTGCACAAATTTAATAATTAATACTTATGTATTCTGTTTCATTTGCATTCTACTTCAGACCTTAGGCTACTATCTAAGTGATAGACAGTCCATCCATTAATATTATCGAATGGTGTGTTGTTATCTTTTATAGCAATACAGTCATAGGTTATTTATCTATGTTATAAAGATTTGTATCAAAACTTTATTTCTGTGGATTGAATACTGTCTTATCACTTCCTTGTGATTTGAACCCAAGTATTCATTTTCAAGAAATAAGTAATGATAAAAAATAAACTGCCCGTTAGATTCACGGGGCAACATTTTACTATTGATAAAGTGCTGATTGCTGATGCAATTAAAATTGCTAAAATAAATGAAACCGATACTGTTCTCGACATTGGGGCAGGAAAAGGCTTTATAACTGTTCATTTAGTTCGTCAATGTATAAACGTGATTGCAATAGAAAATGATAAATCTCTATTGTGCATTTTAAAAAATAAGTTTGCCAACAATTACAATGTCAAGATTATTGATTGTGATTTTAGGGGTTACACTATACCAAAAAGAAATTTTAAAGTTGTGTCTAACATACCTTTCAGAATAACTTCTGATATTTTAAAATCCTTGATGTTTGATTGTGTTGAGCATTTTATGGGTGGTTCGTTGATAATGCAACTTGAACCTGCCGAAAAGTTATTTTCAGAAAAAGTATTCAACCCATATATTGTATTTTATCATACTTTTTTTGATTTAAAACTTATGTATGAAATATCTCAAGAAAGTTTTTTGCCACCACCAAAAGTCAAGTCAGCACTTTTAAGGATTGAAAGAAGAAAAATGCATATAGGTTATGAATTGAAAGGAAAATATCTGAAATTTATCACTTGCTTGTTACATAAACCCGATTTGCCAGTCAGAACAGTCTTGAAGACACTATTCAGAAAAAATCAAGTCAGAGGAATTAGTGAAAAGTACGGAATAAATCTTAATTGTCAAATTGTAAGTCTGTCTGCAAATCAGTGGAAATGTTGTTTTATGGAAATGTTGGATAAAGTTCCAGAAAAGTATCATCCCACATAATTGTTTGTTGACCCGGGGCGGTTGCATGCTTGTGCATAACAAAGATATATGCGTCCGTTCTCTTACAAAGGACGGGCTTACCAGCGAGTGGAAAGCGCGACATCCACCATGCCGCAGGAGATGTATAACCAATATCTGATACAGCGGGGCGGGAAATACGCTTGGGAAGCAATAACAAATCCTGACCTTAAAATATCTGACCTTGACGAACATGCCGTCATTAGTGCTGTACGCGGGGGAATCAGAAGCGGTCGTTTACCTGAAGCAACCATAAGGGAAGACCTGCCGACCATTCTCGAAAAATTCAGTCTGTTGCATGACGGGAAACTTAACAATGCTTCAGCAGTGCTGCTCGGTCGTGATTTTTATTATTATCCCCAATGCCTGCTCCGTCTGGCGCGTTTCAAAGGCACGACGAAAGACGAGTTTATAGACAATCAACGTGTCACCGGGAATATCTACGCACTGCTGGATGCGGCAATGGCGTTTTTTTTCAAGCATCTCTCCCTTTCCGGAAAGATAGAGGGGCTATACCGTGAGGAGGAACTGGAAATACCTTACAAGGCTTTGAGGGAGTGCTGCACAAACGCCTTGTGCCACCGCTCGTACCACCGTCCCGGAAGCTCGGTTGGGATAGCCATCTATGACGACCGTGTGGAAATAGAGAACAGCGGAACATTTCCACCTGACATGACAATGGAAAAGCTGTTAAGCGGTCATAATTCAGAACCGCAAAACCTGATCATAGCGAATGTATTGTATAAAAGCGAGGTCTTGGAAAGCTGGGGAAGGGGCATCGGGCTTATTATAAGCGAGTGCCAGCGTGTAGGCATTCCTGATCCGGAATTCCATACGGACGGAAACAGCGTATGGGTTATTTTCCGCTATGTCCGGAAAGCTGTGGGGTACAACCCGACAGTCACCCCACAGTCGCCCGACAGTTACCCCGCAACCACCCCACAAGTGGGAAAAGTGTTGTCCGCAATCGAGAAACAGACGCTCTCGACAAAAGAGATTATGGGTATAATCGGATTGAAAGACAAAAGCAATTTCTTGGAACTCTACCTATATCCTGCAATAAGGCTGGATTTGGTGGAGCCGATTTACCCGGAAAAGCCTAAACACCCACGACAGAAATACCGCCTTACAGAGAAAGGCTTGGAATTGTTGAAACAGTAATAGGCATGGCGAAAAAGAAGAAGAAACAGCAGGGACACTATTGCCGTATCTGCGGTGACTACAAGGCGAACGAGAAGTTCAGCGGCAAAGGTCACGCACAACATATCTGCAAGAGTTGCATGTCCGCCATGCGCAGCGGCAAGAATCCGGAGGATATTCTGCCGGAGCCGTTACCCGTGAGCCGTGAAACGACACGCTTCAAGAAACTGGACAAAGAGGGAAAAGCCGTGTTAAAGGCGTTTATCACTGAATCCGTAACCGAATACTGGCAGGAAAACAGGCAGATACCGTTTGCGGAAAGTTTCTCCGAACTTAAAAAATATATCATCGGAACTTATGATGAGGAATGCGGCATACTCCTGAAAGATGACGCAGAACTGAAGACCTACTTTCAGACGCATACGATAACGACCATAAACAAATTGCTGAAAGAGGAAAATCCGGAAAACTTCAGGTAAAGATAACGGGCGGAACAAGGTATCAAACTTGTCCCGCCCGTTTTCGTTGCCGCCTGCCGGCTATTTCTGCTGCAACAGATGTTTCAGATTTTCGTCATTAGCGATGCGTTCCAACTCCTCCTGAACAATCTGTTTCACCTCCTCCTTGATACGCCTGTAATTCGCCTGCACTGTTTCCTTCATACAGTCGTTGCCGTCCTCATCCGTGAAGTCGGTAATGACAGGTATCGGCTTGTAGGCTTTCTCCTCGCGCTTGACCTTCTCGGCATCCACGACAATCTCACAGTGGAAAATCTTCTGCTCTATACGCTCGTTGAAATTGTCTGATACCGAACCGACAAACATGCCCTGCGTAAGCCCGGAAATCTTGCTCGGCGGGATAAGCGCGTCCATCTGCGTGTTGATGGAGGTGGAAACATCCTGCCGGTTGATGGAAATGGACTGCCGTTTCTGCAACACCTTTCCGAACCGTTCGGATAGCGTCTTGGCGGTTTCGCCCACCACCTGACCGGAGAAGATATTGCCGACTGTATTCATCACGACTTTGGCTTCTTTATCGCCATAGTCGCGCACCAACTGGCTGAAATCCTGAAAACCCAGACACACGGCAACCTTGTTGCTTCGCGCGGTGGCGATAAGGTTGTCCAACCCCTTGAAGTATATCGTCGGAAGCTCGTCGATGATGACCGACGACTTCAACATCCCTTTCTTGTTGATGAGCTTCACGATACGGGAATTATACAGACCGAGAGCCGCCCCGTAAATGTTCTGACGGTCCGGATTGTTGCCCACACAGAGGATTTTCGGCTCTTCGGGATTGTTGATGTCCAGCGTGAACTCGCTGTCCGACATCACCCAATAGAGCTGCGGGGAAATCATCCTCGACAGCGGAATTTTCGCCGATGCAATCTGCCCCATCAACTGCTCGGCAGCCCCTCCGAGCCATGCATCCATAAAAGGAGAAAGATAGTTCTCCAGTTCCGGGTAAGAGGTCAGTATCGGAAAAATATCCTCGTAACGGCGGTTCAGGAACTCGATGGCATGGGGGAACGTGCAATACTTGCCGTTCTGAAAAATTTTGAGATACCAGATGATAGCCGCGAAAAGGATGATGGGCGATTCCACAAAAAAGTCGCCCTGTTTCTGCACCCAACTCTTGTTTAAGTTGAGCATGATGGTGTACGCGCTCTCGTAAGCGTCCGTAATATCCTCCATGAAATCCGGGTGAATGGGGTTGCAACGGTGGCTGCGTCGCGGGTCGTCGAAGTTTATCACGTAGAACTTCGGCTTCACCTTGTATCCCTCCGGGTGGTTGAGCAGATGATTATAGGCTATCGTGGACAAGTCACTGAATTTGAAATCATAGACATACATCGAGAAGCCCTTCTCAATCTGTTGTTTGATGAAACTGTTTACCACCGCGTATGACTTTCCGCTGCCCGGCGTACCCAAAACGATGGAGGCACGGAACGGATTCACGACATTGATCCAGCCGTTGTTCCAACGTTTCCTGTAATAAAAGCGTGTGGGCAGGTTTACCGAATACTCGCTTTCGATAAGCCGTGTTTCCTGCATGAAGCTCTCGTTCTCGTTGTTGAACACGTCATCCATGAGGTTGTGTTTCAACAGGCGGCTCATCCACAGACCGCCCATCAGCAGGCATACATAGCCTGTGCCTACGGTCAGCGCGTAAAGCCCCGTCACCGCTTCAACCGGCAGCGGCAATGCCAGTATCCACCAGTTGAGGAAGAACAGCACGAACCCTGTGGCAAGTGCCGTCCAGATCCTTCCCCAAGTGATTTTCTCTCCCTTGACACCCTTCGTCCCCAGACAGGACAGGGCAAGGAGGAGGACGGCGAACAGTTTCGTGTAGAGGATGGAACGGAACAGCCCCGCCGTGTGGTTGAAATTCATCAGGATTCTGTCCACCACGCCGATGTCCACGCTCCAGAGCCGTATGGCTTCATAGCAGAACCAGTACACGTTCATGACCACTAAAATAATACTCACGGCACGCAGAAAATCCATGATTTTCGCCAATGCCCTCAAATCGTCTTCTTGTTGTGACATAGATTGAAAAATTTTGATTGTTGATACTTCCGGTTACATTCCCAAGCCCTTGCCCTTGCGCTTCTTCTTTTTCCTCTTGCGCAGCATCGCCCGGATAAAGGCTTCCTCCTCGGCATCCACAGCCGGACCTTCGGGAGTGAGCAGACCGATACCGCCCGCCGTGTACTCGTGGTCGGATGCGGTCTGTCCGCGCATATCCTCTCCTGTTTCCACCGGAACGGAAAGCGGAATAGGCGGCTGTCCGGCGTAAGGCAGCGTGAAGTGTTCCTGCAAGGCGTTGGCGGAAAGTTCCTTGCCCATGCGCGAGCCGTTCAGCACGCAGCCCGTGCGGTGGTCGATGAACGTGGCTCCGTAGATGCGTCCTTCCTCCGTGTAGCGCAGCACGGTGTCGATACCCTTCTCCTTGAGCCGCGAAACGAACTTCTCCTTGTCATACGTGCCTTCAAGCACGGAAAGGACGATGCGTTTCGTCATGTCAGCGAGTTTCCGGTCCTTAATCTCCTGCTTGGAACGGGCAAATTTCTTCTGCACGGCATCATAGCCTGCGGACTTCCCAAAAAGCGAGGATTTGAACGGGTTGCCCGTCTTGTTTCCGGCATCATCGGTGACGGAATAGACCAGCCCGTGATACTCCCGTCCGCGCACGTTGCCCTGCGCTTCCTCCACCGTCATATTATATAAGGAAAGGAGGGCGCGGTATTCGCCCATCGTCTGGAAACGGTACTGTCCGTTCAACGCTTTGAGGGTATTCCCGACCTGCCTTTTCACGTCGCCCGCCGAAGCGTCCACCTTGCGCAGCGGATTTTCCAGCCGTAGGTTCTTACGCTCCGCCGGGTGCAGCCCGTACTTCCGTTCCAGTTCCCTGCGGATGCGGTCACTGCGGCGGAAAAGGAAATCCTGATTGAGCCGCCTGCCTTTCTCGTCCACATTGATTGTCACGATGTGCAGGTGGTGGCGGTCTATGTCCTCGTGCTTGACAACAAGGTACGGCTGGTTCCCGTAGCCGAGTTTCTCCAGATACTCGCGTGCGATGTCCTGCAATTCCGTATCGGTCAGCACGTCGTCGGGATGCGGGTTGAGCGAGATATGGAGTACCGGTTTCTCCACCCTCGTATGCTCCGGCATACAGGCGAGAAAGCCCTCCATCGCCTTGCGTATGTCCACCGTCCCCGTGCCGTCATTGTAGATGCGGTTGGTGGTGAGCAGCCGCCCTTTCGCCTCGTTGATCTTTTCCCCGTTGTAGGCAAGCGCGCCGTACAGCGACTTTCCTACACTGATTTTTGCGACCATTTCGCCTCCATTTCTCTCGACAATTCCACAATCTGACGGCTCAGTTTCACGAGTTCGACGGTCTGCTGCTCCAGCTTGTAGAGCAACGCCATCGCCTTTTTCTCGGAAAAATGCAGCCTGAGTTCCTTCACGACTTGGTTGTAGTTCGTGCCTACCGCGCGGAACTGCACATGGAAATCGGACAGTCTGGTGTAATAATCCACCAGCGTCCTGTCCACTTTCAGCACCCTGAACGGCTGCCCGAAGAAGTGCGCCTTGATGAAAACCGACTTGGCGTAAACGCCCGACTTCTCGAACATGGCGAGGAAACGGTTGTGTTCCTCCTCGTTGAAACGGACGGTGTAACGGAACACCGCCGGATCAAGTTTGGGATTTCTCCCGGTCTTGTTTCTTTTCTCTTTCATATAAACTTTGGATTTAGCGGATGGACGGCATAAGCCGCCGCTTGGGGTACAGACACCGCAGGTTTGAAAGGCTTCCCGACTTCGGAGAGGAAGCCCGCCCCCTGCAAGGGCAAGTGCTTTTCGTGGCTGCTCAAAACGTTTTGAGCGGCTGAAAAGACATCTTGCTATGTTCAGGCGAACATAAAAATCCGTCGGGGACGGATTGGGGGAATGCCTTTCAAACTCCGGGCTGCGCCACCTGCGGCGAACCCTGCCGTTCGGGTGCAAAGTTACGCCCTTAAAACGGTATCGGACAGAGGCTTGAACCGGACAATCAGTGCCAACCGGCGCAACATGCCGCCACTTGCCGGGAAAGTGGTACGGATTCAAAAATATCCTTGTTTATTTGCAGCATGATTCAAGAAACGAACGATTTGAAGATATGAAAAATGAGGCTTTCAAATACCCGGCAAACCGCTTCGGCGGCTATTTGCCTGACCGGATACCCGAACCTTCGGATGCCCGGTTTCCCAATGACGCAGTGATTCACGGATTCAATGACTTCATGACGCAATGTCGTCATTCACCAGTTATCCGAATCCCTGCCTCACCGTTGAAGCGGATACGTGACGAACCGGACAGGCGGAGATTCGCGGACGCGGATATACATGTCACCGATTCCGTATCGGAGCAGGAAAACAATTCATCAACCATTAAAACCAACAGAACCATGAGTAATGAAACATTCGTTGCATTCGCAACACAGAAAGGGGGCATCGGCAAATCCACCGTCACGGCACTTGCCGCCAACTACCTCCACAACGTGAAAGGACACAATGTCGCCGTCATAGACTGCGACGCCCCGCAGCACAGCATACACGGGTTGCGTGAACGTGAAACGGGACTTATCGGCGGGAGCCTCTATTTCAAGGCACTCGCGTGTGACCACTTCCGCAAGACAAGGAAGAACGCCTACCCGGTCATTGCAAGCGACGCCCTTAACGCCCTCGATGATGCCGAAAGGATGCTTGCCGCAGAAGAGGTGAAACCCGACATCGTGTTCTTCGACATGCCGGGAACACTGAAAAGCAACGGCGTGGTCAAGACCCTCTCGCAGATGGACTACATCTTCGCGCCCATGAGTGCCGACCGTTTTGTCGTGGAAAGCACCCTGCAATTCGCCGTGATGTTCCGTGACAACCTCATGACGACGGGACAGGCGAAAACAAAAGGGCTGTACCTGTTCTGGACGATGGTGGACGGCAGGGAGAAGAACGGGCTTTACGACCTGTATGAGGATGTGATAGCCGAGATGGGGCTGCCGGTGCTGTCCACCCGCCTGCCCGACAGCAAGAAGTTCCGGCGCGACCTCTCGGAAGAGCGCAAGAGCGTGTTCCGCTCGACCATCTTCCCGATGGATGCGTCCCTGCTGAAAGGGAGCGGCATCCGTGAGTTCTCGGAAGAGATAAGCCGTATCATCAGACCTCAATAATCATGGGCAGCAGGAAAGTGAACACCGAAGGCATTGACGAGGAACTGTTGATAGCCTCCATCGGCAGACGCAGGCAGGACGGGACCCTGTACCACGCACAGGAGCCACCCGCGCCTGCTCCCGAAGAAGAAAGCGTCCCTGAAACGGAACCGCCGCCCGTGCAATATACGGCAAAGGAAAAACCGCAGAGGGACACCGTCCGCCGCAAACGGCAGGAGGACGACTATTCCGGGCTGTTCCTCCGCCGCAACGAGATAAAGACACGCCAGTGCGTCTATATCAGCCGCGACGTCCACAGCAAGATTCTCAAAATCGTGAACGACATCGCCGGGCGTGAAATCTCGGTAGGCGGCTACGTGGATACCGTGCTGCGCCAACATCTGGAACAGCACAAGGAGAAAATAAACGAACTGTACAAGAAACAACGTGAAGACTTGATTTGAATATGGAAAAGAACCAGAAAAACAGAAGTCCGCAGCATGACGGCGGCGGTATGCTTGCCCAAGTGCAGGCGAGTGTGGAAATCCTGTCCCCCGTGCCGTTAGGCGGCAAATGCGGAGAGAAGGACTATGAACGGCTGTTCATCCGTGAAGCCGAAGTGAAGGCACGCGAGGGAAAGATGGCGTATGTGCGCCCGGAGTACCACGACCGCATCATGCGCATCACCCGTGTGATCGGGCATGACCGGCTGTCGCTGTCCGCCTACATCGACCATGTGCTTACGCACCACTTCAACCAGTGCGAGGAGGCGATAAAAAGCCTTTACGCCCGGAATTACGACGCAGTATTTTAACCCTCAAAAAAGAGAACGTGCATGAGTGAAACAATAAGCATGACTGATATTCTGCTGACCGTATCGGTCGGCTGCAACCTGTGGTTCCTGTTCCTGCTCCTTTATGACAGGATCATGGAAACCAGACTTGTCCGCTTCCTCAGAAGCATAGCCGGACTGTGGCGGTCGTTGGGCGGCACGGCGGCAAAGCCCGAAGCGGTAAGGGAAACACCGCCCGCAGACACCCCGGACATCATCGGCAAGAGCCGTTTCAGGATGGCATCGACCCGGACAACCGCTGCCATACCGACGCAAGAAGCCGCCACTTCGGAAAAAGGCATTGAGCTGACGGAGGAAGAGGCTACTTTTGACGACGGAAACACGGAAACCGTGTCCCGTCCCGCCCAAATCCCGGAGGATAAACTCGACGAAACCTTCACGAGCCTCACGCCTTCGGATCTGGAGTTCGGGGAGGACGAGCCGGAGGAAGAAACGCCCGACGCGCCGAGGGCATCCGGAAGCAGCTTCGACGAGATAGACGATGCGGTCAGAACCGCCAAGAACCCGGAAGCGACAACGACGGAACGGGAGCGGGCGGCAAAGGTCTTCACCGATATGGAAGGGACGGAGCTGTACGAGAAGCTGATGACCGGCTCGTCTGAAATGAGCATCCGCATCAAGGGGCTTATCGAAATACGGCTGAAGAAACCGAAAAAGGATTTTGTCGTCCCGGACAATATCGAGGACTTCGACATCCGCAACTATGTATAACGATTAAAAAAGAATGAAAATGAAAACGTAAGACGGCATCACCCACGCGCACGGCGGTACAAGGTACAGCTGGTCCGCAACGGACACACCCAAGTCCGTAGAAACAAACG
The DNA here is from genome assembly GCF_027665465.1 of Candidatus Alistipes pullistercoris. NCBI lineage: Bacteria > Pseudomonadati > Bacteroidota > Bacteroidia > Bacteroidales > Rikenellaceae > Alistipes > Candidatus Alistipes pullistercoris. The sequence goes on from NZ_JAQDED010000013.1 coordinate 15,261, forward strand.
GGCAGCCCACTAAACCAAAGAAAAGTAACCGAGTATCAACCGCCCGACAAAGGACCATCCACCCTTTTGACGGCACAAAACAAGAACAGTTTATGAACAAGAACAACAGACAGAAACTTATCCTCTCTGCGGCACTTCTGGTTGCCGCAACCGCCTCCGCCTTCGCGCAGGGAAACGGCATCGCGGGCATCAACGAAGCCACCTCTATGGTGAGTTCGTATTTCGACCCCGGCACGAAACTCATCTACGCCATCGGCGCGGTAGTCGGGCTTATCGGGGGCGTGAAAGTGTACGGTAAATTCTCGTCCGGCGACCCCGACACCTCCAAGACTGCCGCCTCGTGGTTCGGAGCGTGCATCTTCCTGATTGTCGCCGCCACCATCCTGCGCTCATTCTTCCTTTAATAAACGATGTATGGCTGAATACCCGATAAACAAGGGTATCGGCCGCCCGGTAGAGTTCAAGGGCTTGAAGGCTCAGTACCTCTTCATCTTCTGCGGAGGTCTGCTGGCTCTCTTCGTCCTGTTCGTCATCCTCTACATGGTCGGCATCGACCAGTGGGTATGTATCGGCTTCGGCGTGGCATCGTCCTCCGTCCTCGTATGGCAGACCTTCGCGCTGAACGCCCGGTACGGCGAACACGGACTGATGAAATTAGGGGCAACAAGGAGCCATCCCCGATACCTTATCAACCGGCGGCGGATCACCCGATTATTCAAACGGAAACGAAAGGAAGAAACGACATGAGGAATACATCCAAAATGACAACACTGGAAAACAAGTTCCCGCTATTGGCGGTGGAGCAAGGTTGCATCATCTCCAAAGACGCCGACATCACGGTGGCTTTCGAGGTGGAGCTTCCGGAGCTTTATACCGTGACGGGTGCGGAGTACGAGGCGATACACGGCTGCTGGTGCAAGGCGATCAAGGTGCTGCCGGACTTCTCCGTCGTCCACAAGCAGGACTGGTTCATCAAGGAGAAGTACACGCCGGAATTGCAAAAGGAGGACATGAGTTTCCTCTCACGGAGCTTCGAGCGTCACTTCAACGAGCGTCCGTACCTGAAGCACACGTGCTACCTCTACCTGACCAAGACGACGAAGGAGCGTAACCGGATGCAGAGCAATTTCAGCACGCTGTGCCGGGGGCATATCATCCCGAAGGTGCTTGACAAGGAAACCGCCGCGAAGTTCATGGAGGCAGCGGAACAATTCGAGCGCATCATCAACGACAGCGGCTTCGTCAGGCTGCGACGCCTCTCCACCGACGAGATTGTGGGGACGGACGGCAAAGCCGGACTGATAGAGCGTTACTTCTCGCTCATGCCCGAAGGCGACGCCACATTGCAGGACATCGACCTCTCGGCACGGGAGATGCGCATCGGCGACAACCGCCTGTGCCTGCACACCCTGTCCGACGCGGAAGACCTGCCCGGCACGGTAGCTACCGACACCCGGTATGAAAAACTCTCCACCGACCGCTCGGACTGCCGCCTCTCCTTCGCATCCCCGGTGGGGCTGCTGCTCTCCTGCAACCACATCTACAACCAGTACGTGATTATTGACAACAGCGAGGAGAACCTCCAAAAATTCGAGAAGTCCGCAAGGAATATGCAGTCGCTCTCGCGCTACTCAAGGAGCAACAGCATCAACCGCGAGTGGATAGACCGCTACCTGAACGAGGCGCACTCCTACGGGCTGACCTCGGTGCGGGCGCACTTCAACGTCATGGCGTGGAGCGACGACGCGGAGGAGCTGAAGCACATAAAGAACGACGTGGGCAGCCAGCTGGCAAGTATGGAGTGCGTGCCGCGCCACAACACCATCGACTGCCCGACACTTTATTGGGCGGCGATGCCCGGCAATGCTGCGGACTTCCCGGCGGAAGAGAGTTTCCACACCTTCATCGAACAGGCGGTGTGCCTCTTCACGGAGGAAACCAACTACCGCAGCTCGCTCTCGCCCTTCGGCATCAAGATGGTGGACAGGCTCACGGGAAAACCGCTACACCTCGACATTTCCGACCTGCCGATGAAGCGGGGCATCACCACGAACCGTAACAAGTTCGTATTGGGTCCTTCGGGCAGCGGCAAGTCGTTCTTCATGAACCACCTCGTGCGGCAATACTACGAGCAGGGCGCGCATGTGGTATTGGTGGACACGGGAAACTCCTATCAGGGATTGTGCGAGATGATACGGCGCAAGACGGGCGGCACGGACGGCGTGTATTTCACCTACACGGAGGAGAAGCCCATCAGCTTCAACCCGTTCTATACCGACGACTACGTGTTCGACGTGGAGAAGAAGGACAACATAAAGACGCTACTGCTGACACTCTGGAAGTCGGAGGACGACAAGGTGACGAAAACCGAAAGCGGGGAATTGGGCAGTGCCGTGAGTGCCTACATCGAGCGCATCAGGGCAGACCGGAGCATCGTCCCCTCGTTCAACACTTTCTATGAGTACATGCGCGACGACTACCGTAGGGAACTGGCGGAGCGTGACATCAAGGTGGAGAAGGAGGACTTCAACATCGACAACATGCTCACCACCATGCGGCAGTATTACCGGGGCGGACGCTATGACTTCCTGCTCAACTCGGCGGAGAACATCGACCTGCTGGGCAAACGGTTCATCGTCTTCGAGATTGATTCCATCAAGGACAACCGCGAACTGTTCCCGGTAGTGACCATCATCATCATGGAAGCCTTCATCAACAAGATGCGGCGTCTGAAAGGAGTGCGCAAACAGCTTATCGTGGAAGAGGCTTGGAAGGCTCTCTCGTCGGCAAATATGGCTGACTACCTGCGCTATATGTACAAGACGGTGCGCAAGTATTTCGGTGAGGCAATCGTGGTGACGCAGGAGGTGGACGACATCATTTCCTCGCCCGTCGTCAAGGAGAGCATCATCAACAACTCGGACTGTAAAATCCTGCTCGACCAGCGCAAGTACATGAACAAGTTCGACCAGATTCAGGCGTTGCTCGGACTGACGGAGAAGGAGAAGTCGCAGATACTTTCCATCAACATGGCGAACAACCCTTCACGGCTCTACAAGGAGGTGTGGATAGGCTTGGGCGGCACGCAGTCGGCGGTCTATGCCACCGAGGTGAGCGCGGAAGAATATCTGGCGTACACCACCGAGGAAACGGAAAAGGTGGAGGTGTACCGTCTGGCGGAGCAATTGGGCGGCGACATCGAAGCCGCCATCCGGCAGCTTGCCGAAAGGCGGAGAAACAGGCAATAAGCAATCAATAATCGGTAAAACAGATTTATCAACGAAAAAAGAAAAGCGTATGAGTATATCAAGAGCAAAGATGCTGCAAGTCAGCAAGTGTTTAATCGGGCTGGCGGTCATGGTGCTGCAATCCTGCGACGTGGCGGAGAACCGCCGCAACCTGCTGTGCGGGAACTGGGAAAGCGTGGAGGGCAAGCCCGACGTGCTTATCTACAAGGAGGGCGAAGCCTACAAGGTGACGGTATTCAAACGGAGCGGCATCCGCCGCAGGCTGAAACCGGAAACCTACCTTTTGCAGGAGGAGAACGGCAACCTGTTCATGAACACCGGCTTCCGCATCGACGTGGCGTATAACGAAGCCACCGACGTGCTGACCTTCTCACCGAACGGGGACTACGTGCGTGTGAAGCCGCAGCCGGAAACTCCGGCAGAAAAATAAGAACCGCTAAAATCCAAAGAAACATGAGAACAAGAATAACATTCGTCATCTGCCTGTGCCTGCTTTTCGCGGGCAGGGCTTCCGCCCAATGGGTCGTGAGCGATCCGGGCAATCTGGCGCAGGGCATCATCAACGCCTCGAAGAACATCATCCACACCTCGAAGACCGCCACGAACATGGTGAACAACTTTCAGGAAACGGTGAAAATCTACGAGCAGGGCAAGAAGTATTACGACGCCCTCAAATCGGTGAACAATCTGGTCAAGGACGCCCGCAAGGTGCAGCAGACCATCCTGATGGTGGGCGACATCACGGACATCTACGTGACCAGCTTCCAGAAGATGCTGCGCGACGACAACTTCACGGTGGAGGAACTCGGAGCCATCGCCTTCGGATACACGAAGCTGCTGGAAGAATCCAATGACGTGCTGACGGAGCTGAAGAACGTGGTGAACATCACCACGCTCTCCATGACGGACAAGGAGCGCATGGACGTGGTGGAACGCTGCCACTCCAAGATGAAGCGTTACCGCAACCTCGTGAGCTACTACACCAACAAGAACATCAGCGTGAGCTACCTGCGTGCGAAGAAGAAAAACGACCTCGACCGCATCATGGGGTTGTACGGCAGTATGAACGAAAGATACTGGTAGCCTATGGAGTTCGACAACCTTCACCAGATTCTCCGCTCGCTCTACGAGCAGATGATGCCGCTGTGCGCTGACATGGCGGGCGTGGCGAAAGGCATCGCCGGGCTGGGCGCGCTCTTCTATGTCGCCTACCGGGTATGGCAGTCGTTGGCGAGAGCCGAACCCATAGACGTCTTCCCGATGCTCCGCCCCTTTGCCGTCGGTCTGTGCATCATGTTCTTCCCTACGGTGGTGCTTGGCACGATAAACAGCGTCCTTTCGCCCGTCGTGCAGGGTACGGCGAAACTGCTCGAAACGCAGACTTTGGACATGAACAAGTACCGGGAACAGAAGGACAGGCTGGAATACGAGGCGATGGTGCGCAATCCCGAAACCGCCTACCTCGTGTCCAACGAGGAGTTTGACAAGCAACTGGAGGAATTGGGCTGGTCGCCCTCCGACATGGTGACGATGGCGGGGATGTATATCGACCGGGGGATGTACAAGATGAAGAAGGGCATCCGCGACTTCTTCCGCGAGATACTGGAACTGATGTTCCAAGCCGCCGCCCTCGTGATAGACACCATCCGCACCTTCTTCCTCGTGGTGCTGGCGATACTCGGTCCGATAGCCTTCGCCATATCGGTGTGGGACGGCTTCCAAAGCACGCTCACGCAGTGGATATGCCGCTACATTCAGGTCTATCTGTGGCTGCCCGTGTCGGACATATTCAGCACCATACTCGCCAAGATTCAGGTGTTGATGCTCCAGAGCGACATCGAGCGTATGCAGACCGACCCTAATTTCTCACTGGATTCCAGCGACGGGGTGTATATTGTGTTCATGATAATCGGCATCATCGGCTACTTCACCATTCCGACGGTGGCGGGCTGGATCATCCAAGCCGGGGGCATGGGCGGCTACGGGCGCAACGTGAACCAGATGGCGGGACGCGCCGGAAGCATGGCGGGCAGCGTGGCGGGTGCTACCGCAGGCAACATGGTCGGACGTGCCGGGAAACTGCTGAAATAATCAATGTGCAATTATAAACGGAAAAAGTAAAATGGAATTCAAGTCACTCAAAAACATCGAATCATCATTCAGGCAGATACGCCTGTTCGGTATCGTCTTCCTCTCGCTGTGCGCCGTGATAACGGTATGGAGCGTGTGGAGTTCCTACCGCTTCGCGGAGCGGCAGCGTGAAAAGATCTATGTGCTGGATAACGGCAAGTCGCTGATGCTGGCACTCTCGCAGGACTTGTCGCAGAACCGTCCGGCGGAAGCGAGGGAGCATGTGCGCCGCTTTCACGAACTGTTCTTTACGCTCTCGCCCGAAAAGAGCGCGATAGAACACAACGTGAAGCGTGCGTTGCTGCTGGCGGACAAGAGCGTGTACAACTACTATTCGGACTTCGCCGAGAAGGGGTACTACAACCGCATCATCGCCGGGAACATCAACCAAGTGCTGAAGGTGGACAGCGTGGTGTGCGACTTCAACGGCTATCCCTACCGCGCCGTAACCTACGCCACGCAGAAAATCATCCGGCAGAGCAACGTCACCGAGCGCAGCCTCGTAACCACGTGCCGCCTCTTGAACTCGTCCCGTTCGGACGACAACCCGAACGGGTTCACCATCGAGGGATTCACCATCATCGAGAATAAGGATTTACAAACCATCAAACGCTAACAGGCATGAAAGGAATCGGAAAATCACTGTGGGGAGCCTATTGGAAACTCCACGACAAAAAGAAAATGCTGGAGGCAAGGCTCAAGGGCTATCTGGACGGCTTGCCGCCGAAGACACGCAGACGCATCGTGCTGGCAATGCTCGCCGCATTCGCCGCGCTTGCCCTCTACACCTTCGGCAAAGCCGTCCATGACATCGGCAGGAATGACGGCAGCCGGATGGAGATAGACCATGCCGGACAGGTGGAACTGTCCGTGAAGCCGGATAACAATCACAACGTAACACCTTATTTATATGGAACAGACGAAGAATGAACCCAAGAACGAAAACAAGGCGGTTCCCGGCAACGACAAGCCGAAGAAGGAGCGCAAGCCGCAGACCGAAGCCCAACGGCTGAAACGTCAGAAAATGATAGTGCTGCCCGCGATGGTGCTGGTATTCATCGGGGCGATGTGGCTGATATTCGCCCCGTCCTCCGGCAAGGAGCAGGATCCGGGAACAAGCGGCTACAACATCGAGATGCCCGATGCGGACAAGGAGAACCGCCGGATTATCGGTGACAAGGCGAAAGCCTACGAGCAGGGGGCAATGGAGGAACGGCAGGAGAACCGCAGCCGCGCCATGCAGCAGTTGGGCGACCTGTTCGACCGCGAAACGGCGGAAGCGGACGGTGGCAGCGACTTCGACCTTGCCAATCCCGGCGGAACGGAAGAGGCGGTGAAGCCCGCACCGAAGACCATCCAGTCCTCGGCAGCCGCCTACCGCGACCTCAATGCCACACTCGGCAACTTCTACGAGCAGCCGAAGAACGACAATGCGGAGATGGACGAACTGCTGGAACGCATCGCCACGCTCGAATCCGAACTGGAAAGCGGAAAAGAGAGAAGCTCCACGATGGACGAGCAGGTGGCACTCATGGAAAAATCCTACGAGCTGGCGGCGAAGTACATGGGCGGTCAGAACGGCACGCAGGCGGCGGGACAGACCGCAGAGCCGTCCCCCGTGCAGAAAACCGGAAAGAACACGGCAAAACCCGTCAGGCAAGTGACGCATCAAGTGGTGTCCTCGCTCGGACAACCCATGAGCAATGCCGAATTTGTCGCTTCCTTCTCGCAGGAACGCAACCGCAGTTTCAACACGGCGGTGGGCGTCACGACCGTATCGGACAGGAACACCATACCGGCATGTGTCTATGGGGCGCAGAGCGTGACGGACGGGCAGGCGGTCAGGTTGCGGCTGTTGGAAGCGATGGCGGTGGCAGACCGGATCATTCCCCATAATGCAGTGGTGGTCGGCGCAGCCAAGATTCAGGGTGAACGGCTCGGCATTGAAATCACCTCTCTGGAACACGACGGTACGGTTATCCCGGTGGAGTTGGAGGTCTATGACACGGACGGGCAGCCCGGCATATTCATCCCCAACTCGATGGAGATGAACGCCGTCAGGGAGGTTGCCGCCAACATGGGCGGCTCACTCGGCAGCAGCATCAACATCTCCACCAATGCCGGGGCGCAGCTCGCCTCCGACTTGGGCAAGGGGCTGATACAAGGCACGAGCCAGTATATAGCCAAGAAGATGCGCACCGTCAAAGTGCATCTGAAAGCCGGGTACAGGGTCATGCTCTATCAGGGAGTGAATTAAGGAAACAATCAAATTTTTATTTACCACTAAAAATCCAAAGTAAAATGAAAAAAGTAATCATGATGTTTGCCCTCGCTATGGGCATCGCAACTGCCAACGCGCAGGAAAACGTAACCGTTGAAACGACCAACGGAAGTGACCAACCGACCTTGACAAAGGAGGTCTATCCGCAGAAGGAGGCGGACGGCGACCTGTATCACGGTCTGACGAGAAAGCTGGGCTTTGACCGTATGGTTCCCCCGCACGGCTTGGAAGTGACCTACGACAAGACCGTGCATGTCATCTTCCCGGCGGAGGTGCGCTATGTCGATTTAGGCTCTCCCGACCTGATCGCGGGCAAAGCCGACGGAGCGGAGAACGTCATCCGTGTGAAGGCAACCGTGAGGAACTTCCCGAACGAAACCAACATGTCCGTAATCACGGAGGACGGGAGTTTCTACACTTTCAACGTGAAGTACGCCGCCGAGCCGCTGCTGCTCAACGTGGAGATGTGCGACTTCATCCATGACGGCGAGGCGGTGAACCGTCCGAACAACGCGCAGGAAATCTACCTGAAAGAGCTGGGCAGCGAAAGCCCGATGCTGGTGCGCCTTATCATGAAGTCCATCCACAAGCAGAACAAGCGTGAGGTGAAGCATATCGGCTGCAAGCGTTTCGGCATCCAGTACCTTCTGAAAGGCATCTACACGCACAACGGGCTTCTGTATTTCCACACGGAAATCAGGAACCAGAGCAACGTGCCTTTCGATGTGGACTACATCACGTGGAAAATCGTGGATAAGAAGGTGGCGAAGCGTACCGCCGTGCAGGAGCGTATCATCCTGCCGCTCCGCGCGCAGAACTACGCCACGCTCGTGCCGGGCAAAAAAAGCGAACGCACGGTCTTCACGATGGCGAAGTTCACCATCCCCGACGGCAAGTGCCTCGTGGTGGAACTGAACGAGAAGAACGGCGGCCGCCACCAGTCCTTCGTGATCGAGAATGAGGACTTGGTGCGCGCCAATACCATCAACGAACTCCAAGTGCGCTGACCATGAGAAAGTACATCGCAATAATCATAGCGTCGCTTGCCCTGTTCGCAGGGCAGGCGCACGCCCAGCGATGCCTGCCGAAGATGCAGGGCATCGAAATCAAGGCGAACATGGCGGACGGCTTCAAGCCCGGCGGCAACGACGGGGGGTACAGCTTCGGGGCGGCTTTCTCCACCTACACGAAGAAGGGGAACAAATGGGTGTTCGGAGGGGAGTATCTCCTGAAAAAGAACCCCTACAAGGACACCGCCATACCTGTGGCGCAGTTCACGGCGGAGGGCTGCTACTATTTCAAGATACTTTCCGATGCCCGTAAAATCGTGTTCGTCTATGCGGGGGCTTCGGCTCTTGCCGGGTATGAATCGGTGAATTGGGGCGAAAAGATGCTGCATGACGGTTCGACACTGCATGATCGGGACGCCTTCATCTATGGCGGTGCGCTGACGCTTGATGTGGAGTTTTACGTGGCTGACCGTATCGCCCTGCTCGCCAACCTCCGGGAGCGTTGCCTGTGGGGTGGCGACACAAAGAAGTTCCATACCCAATTCGGGCTGGGCATCAAGTTCGTCATCAACTGACACACGCCGCATGGAAGGGACCAATATAGACGCCATGAGGCAAATATCCCTCGCGGACTTTCTCGCACGGTTGGGACATGAGCCTGTCCGAAGGAGCGGAAACGAATTTTGGTATCGTGCGCCGTACCGCAATGAGCGCACGCCCTCTTTCCGTGTGAACGTGGCGAAACGGCTCTGGTACGACTTCGGCTTGGGCAAGGGCGGTGATATCTTCACGCTTGCCGGGGAGTTTGCACGAAGCGGTGACTTCATGGCGCAGGCAAGATTCATAGCGGAAACTGTGCGTATGCCATTTGTCGCAGCGGAAAAGCCGTTGTTCCTGCCGGAACCGTCCGAACCTGCCTTTGAGGGAGTGGAAGCCGTCCCGCTGCTCCGCTCACCACTGACGGACTATCTGGCGGAACGGGGCATCCCTTATGCCGTTGCATCCCGCCACTGCTGCCGCCTGAACTACGGCGTGCGTGGAAAGCGGTATTTCGCAGTTGGCTTTCCGAACGTGGCTGGCGGCTATGAAATCCGGAGCCGTTATTTCAAGGGATGCGTGCCGCCGAAAGATGTGTCGCTGGTCAAGGCGGAAGGCTTTTTGACTGACGTGTGCAGTGTATTTGAGGGCTTCATGGACTTTCTGTCCGCTGCTGCACTCGGCATAGGCGGCAATGGCGACAGCCTTGTGCTGAACTCCGTCGCCAACGTGGGTAAGGCGGTGAAACACTTAGACGGGTACGGGCGCATCGACTGCTTCCTCGATCGTGACGACGCCGGGCGGAGGACGCTGGAAGCCCTCAAAGGACACTACGGCGGACGTGTCTGTGACCGTTCCGCATTCTATGACGGTTGCAAGGACTTGAACGAGTATCTGCAACTGACAGCAAAAAAAGAAATGAACAATAACTTAAAAATCAAAGGACAATGAACATACTGAACAACAAAAACAAGAGAACATCCATCTTCAAGGCGTTGGCACTCTGCCTGTTCGCCGCCGTGTCGCTCACGCTCGCATCGTGTGACGATGACATGGACATCCAGCAATCCTATCCCTTCACGGTAGAAACCATGCCCGTGCCGAACAAGGTCACAAAGGGGCAGACGGTGGAAATCCGCTGTGAACTGAAAAGGACGGGCGATTACGCCAACACGCTCTACACCATCCGGTATTTCCAGTTCGAGGGGGAAGGCACGCTGAAAATGGCGAGCGGCATCACTTTTCTGCCCAACGACCGCTACCTGCTCGAAAACGAAAAGTTCCGCCTGTACTACACGGCAGAGGGCGACGAGGCGCACAACTTTATCGTGGTGGTGGAGGACAATTTCAAAAATTCCTACGAATTGGAATTTGACTTCAACAACCGGAACGTGAAGGACGACATTCAGACCGTCATCCCCATAGGCAATTACAAACCTCTGCCAAGATGATGCGTGTATTCATGGCTATCTTCTGTTCGCTGCTGGCAGTCTGCTCCGTGTCCGCACGGGACAGCCGTCAGAAGGGGACGGACGGGCAGGCGGCAATCTACCGCCTGCCGCCTTTCGAGCGGGCGGTTCGCTGTACGAAGTATTTTGAGGGCTGGCACTCGGAGAAACACCATCCATACGTGGGCTGGGGTCACCGGTTGCAGCCGGGGGAAAGGTATTCGGCACGTACCATGACGAAACGGCAGGCGGACGTTCTCCTGCGGAAAGACTTGCGGAAGTTCTGCGCCATGTTCCGCAAGTTCGGGCGTGACAGTCTGCTCCTTGCCACGCTCGCCTACAATGTCGGTCCATACCGGCTTTTGGGGAGCGGGAAGATACCCAAAAGCACGCTGATCCGAAAATTGGAGGCGGGCGACAGGAACATTTACCGGGAATATATCGCTTTCTGCAACTACAAGAGGAAACGGCACGCCATGCTGCTCAAACGGAGAAAGGCGGAGTTTGCACTGCTGTACATTCCGTAACATGGCAAATGCCTGACAAATGAAACTCCGATGAAGCCGCAACTTCATCGGAGTTTCCGCTTTTCATACATTCGGGATTTTTCCTTTGCCGATTACTTCACCATCCCTGCAATGCTCTATGATGCCGGGCGAAAATCCCATCTCCCCGATTGCGATGTGCCGGATATACTCCGCATATTCCTGACCTTGAAAATTCCTCCCCGTAAGGTTTTTGAAAATCATCCTTATGCTTGTTCCGTCATCGCTGTACAGGATGATTTTTCCGTTCTGTCTGATTTCTTCCATGATTGAAACTTGTTTTTGTGAATACTATCGTAGATTGGGACAGCGGTTTCTTTGCTACTTTCTTTGTCCGCCATCATGCTCACCGAAAGAAAGTAGGGCGGCTTTCGCCGCCGCCACTCAAAAACGGGTGTAGAGTCCCGTTACCATCGTGAACATTTCTTCCAGCATATCGCAGTATATGCCCTCGTGCGTTTCGATGTCCTTCGTCTTGCACTCGAATGTCTTTTTACTGAACGTTTTGCGGTAGAAACGCATATTGTAGAGGTCTAATCCTGCATCGTAGATGATGTCAAGGCGGTTTGCGCTCGTCTTGTTCCTCGCAAGGCTCATGCGCAATCCGTTACCCATGTCTATAAAGTCCTTGCTTCCCGTCATGGCGGCAAAGCGTCTGCCGCCTATCTGCTCTAAAATCGTCTTTGCTATCATGCTTTTCTTGGTTTTAGGTTGGCGGTGCGGACACCGCCAACTGGTTTAACATTCTGTTATCTCGGCAATGGGTGTGTTTCGTTTCAACCATTCCATCAGGCACTCCATATTGTACTCGCTTGTGATGACTGCCGTATGGCTGTTGATGGCGGTAAACCTGCTACTTTCATAGTCATCTATCCACCCTTTTAGGGTATCAACTCCCCACGCTTCGGCATCGTCAAAGATACCGTCCAATACCGTAATAGGCTCGCTGAACTTCACTATCAGCGTTTGATAGGCTGCGTTCATCGGTTGTCCTCCTTCCCTTCCTTTGCCGTGAGCCACTTGTCCCGTGCGGCTCGGCACTCGTCCAACGTGGGTTTTACACAAGAGAACAACTCTCCGTCTGTGGGGTGGCGGTAGTCGTACTGCACAAGTGTCCGCTTGCGTCTGCCGATACCTAATTGGAAACGCTCGTATTTTTCCGTACCTGCTTCGGTGCAGGTGCTTGCTCCGTTGATGGTCATCCGTGTTGCCATAATCATCTATTTTTGAATGAATTTTTCTAAATACTTTTCCTGCACTCCGAGTGCTTCCGCATAGACACTCAATTGGGCTGCATAACGGGTACGGTAGTAGCTTCTCTCCATTTCGTTCTTGGATAATCCGATATGCGCCCTTATATCGTTCAAATGCCTTTTGACGATATACTTGTAGCAATGAAGTTTCCTCTTTCTGTCCATAATCATATTCTTTATCTGTTAGAAATGCACTGACAACACTCTGTTTTTCATCACCATTTCGGGGGCGCTCGTGTAGCGTTGATGCAGGTAGAAATGGTGGGAGCCGAAGCCGTAAAGGAAAAACCTGTCAAGTTCGTGCTTCTCGGCAAAGTCCTTTACACTCTGTCTTAACTGCTCCTCACTCGTTGCAAGAGTGAGGAGGTTCACAAATTCAAGGAACATCGTGGGGATTTTATCGTCCCACAGACAAATCATGCTTTCAATTCTTACTTCCATACTATTGGGTATTATAGGTTGATACTATGCCGCTTCCATCCGCTGGCGGATAAGGTTCACGTTGCTGTTCACAAGGTTTACAATGCGGTCGTGGTACTCGGTATTGGAATTGTGCAAGCCACGACTTTGCACCACCTCCAATGTCTTCAAGGAAACCTCCACCGTTTCTATGCGCTTGCCGTCAATGGTGGCGGATAGGATAAGGGAGTTCTTTTCAAGGAAATAGGAGTTGGAAAACACGCAATGGTGCAGTTCCGTCCCTTCCGCTGCAAACTCCGCCACGCTCTCCAACACACGCACCTGCAAAGTGCCGTCCGTAAAGGCAATGCCGAAGAATATGCCTTTGAGTTTGCGGTATGCCTTCTCGTGTTTCTTCGCTTGGCGGATGCGTTCCTCCAACTTCTTGCGCTCTATCTCCTTGTTGCGCTTGTGCATAAGTCTGTCGTGTTCGGCTTTGAGGTCGGAGGGACAGACGTACTTCGGGCTGTTCGTGTCCTTGCCGAAATGACGCAGGAGGTCTATGGTGTCACGCCACATGGAGCCGTCCGAAATGGTGTAACCGTTACGGATACATATCTTTATGGATGCCCAATACCTCTCTATGTCAAAGGAACTGCGGATGTAGTGGCGCAACATGGGATATTGCCCTGCCTTCAACAGCGTTTCGGCTCGGCTGTCGGAAAGGATAGCCGTGAAAAGGTCGTAAGGCAGTATGTTGTGGTATTCGCCATTGAAGCCGTTGCGTTTCAGTTCGGGTATGAAACGCTGTCGGGGATAGGTGCAGACGGGGTTTATATCGTATGCACGGAGTTTGTTGTTCTTGCGTACCTCCATGTCGCTGTATTCCGCCCATAGGTCGTAGTAAAGTATGGACATTCCTCGCAGTCGGGCGACAGTGACGGTTGTGCCTTTGGGCGAAATCCACCTTTGCACCACTTCATAAATGGAATACCCGGCTGCCTGCCCTGCCTTGTATCGGGATTTGACGAAGAAGAAGCGTATCACTTGGTACTGCTTGCAGGTGGTGATGATGCAGAAATACTCGTTCTCGTTGAAAACCCTCTTTCGGGTGCGCAACGCTTCCAGCTCCATTCCGCAATGTGGGCAGGTGCATCCGCAAACGGTGTCCGCAAGGTCGTGTTCACTTTTCCATGAATGTCCGCACTCGGTGCAGATGTTCGTGCCGTCCGCCCTCTTGATGGCGTAATGCTTGAAGCAATGACGGAAAGCGTATGCCCTCTGTGTGGCGGTCAATTTGGGCAGTCGCTCGCTTAATCGTGCGACTTCCTGCTGTATGGGTGTTCTCGGTTTCATAATCAGAAATTGAATAGGTTGGGTTGTTGTACTTCTTGTGCGGTCGCTTTGGTGGCGGTTCTCGGCTTGCTGCGGTTCTGCAACTTGCGGAGTTCCTCCTCTTGGTATCTGCGGAGTGCGTTCTGCCGTGCTTCCGCCTTTTCCTCTGCCGTGAGTTCCACAACGTGGTTCACCGCCACTTGGCATTGGATAGGCTTGCCCACCTCTATCTCGTTCTCGTCATAGTAGTGGTTATCAAAACTTGTGATAAACACTATTATCCCAATTAGTGACTTATCACAAGTTGATATTTTTGTTGAAGTATAAAAT
>NZ_JAQDED010000014.1:0-22818 GCF_027665465.1 Candidatus Alistipes pullistercoris
CTTGCGGCTCGTTGGGCCGGATGGGATAATCTGTTCAACTGTGAAATAGACCTTTTTTGTAGAACCGTTTTGAAATATCATTTTCCGGATGCAGAGCAATATGGAGACATCAAAACAACAGACTTTGCCGTTTGGCGAGATCGAATCGATGTGCTGTCGGGCGGATTCCCCTGTCAACCGTTCAGCCAGGCGGGGAAAAGAAAAGGCACGAAAGACGACCGCTACCTCTGGCCCGAAATGCTCGGAGTTATTCGATCTGTTCGACCCCGTTGGGTCGTGGGGGAGAACGTTCTCGGAATTGTTAATTGGTCGAAAGGATTGGTTTTCGAACAGGTGTGTTCTGACCTGGAAGCGGAAGGATACGAGGTGCAACCGTTCGTTATACCAGCTTGTGGCGTCAATGCCCCGCACCGGCGGTATAGAACATGGTTTGTCGCAAGGTTTATGGAAAACTCCGGTAGCCTCGGATGCTGCGGACAGGAATTTTTACGTCAACAGCCGGGGAGAACCGCAACTGTCGGCACAAGCGCAATTAGGATTCCCCGCGAGCGGAAAGCAATGGAAGGGAATGTTGCCCACCGTTCAGACGCAAGGCTTGAAGGTGTGCGACGGAAATGGCAAAACACAGTTTTATCCGGTGGAATTACTTCCGACACCCAGTGCTGCAGAGGCTACCAATTACACCAGGATATACAATCCGGCCAGTCAAATGGGAAGGAGTTTGACAGCGTTAGCGGTAAACGGAATGTTGCCGACACCAACTGCAAGAGACTTCAAAGGTGCAAGAACAAAAGAAGCGTTGGAGAAATCAGGACGGAGCAACAAAAACAATTTGCCGGATCAATTTGCCCGCACTGGCAAGACTTCCCGACTCAATCCCCGGTTTGTAGCCGAAATGATGGGCTTTCCTACGGACTGGACGGAATTACCTTCCCGAAATGGCGAAAAGAATCGATCAAAGCCTACGGCAATGCGATAGTGCCGCAGGTGGCGTATCGGATATTCGAAACGATTAATGAATATGAAAAGATGTTTACAAATGAGCGGCAATAAATCTAAAATAATAGCTTTCAATTATTTCGGAGGTAAATTTACCTGGATCGAATATTTGTATCGGTATTTCCCTGAAGGTTTCACGCATTTAGTAGATCTGTTCGCCGGCAGTATGGTCGTGTCGATCAATTATCCGGGCAAGGTGATTAAAACGGCCAACGAAATCAACTCCGATATTACTAACTTTTTCGAAGTGTTGCGTAACCATGAAGACGATCTGATCCGTTTGTTATTGCTTACGCCATGCTCGCTGCAGGAATACGACAACTGCTGGGAATATTCCGATGATAATATTGAACAGGCCCGCAGATTTTATGTAAGGGTGAGACAGTCGTTTTTCGGTTTGGGCTGTCAGCGTCAAAATAAAGGCTGGCACATGGCGAAAAAGAAAGTTCTCGTTCAGGGCGGCGAAACCGTTTCCTGTTGGAATAATGCGATCGAGAAGTTGCACGAAGTCGCGGAGGTCTTGCGATCGGGGTTTCAGATTACGAATTTTGACTATACTGATTGCATAGACAAAATAGACTTTCCTAAGGCATTTTTTTATTGCGATCCGCCTTATCCGGTAGAAAGTCGAGGGGGTAAAAGTAAAGGCAAGGATTACAAATTCGATTTTACCGATGACGATCACCGACAATTAGCCGCCCGTCTCCATCGGATCGAAGGTAAGGCGATGATTAGCGGCTACGATTGTAACCTGATGAATGAATTGTACGGAGATTGGCACAAAGTGAAATTTCCGATTAAACGCAACAATATCCGCAGCAATATAGTGAACGGTAGCGGAACTATCATGCAGGAAACGATTTGGATGAATTATGTTCCGATTAATTATCAAAAATTATTCTAACCGCCTCCGGGCATAATAAATTGACACATGAAAAAACAACTTCATAAATGCATAAGTGAATTGCACCGGATACTGGAAAATTATCCAGACCTTCCTTTTGAACAACAAGACGGGATCGTAGAGTTACGCGCCTGGTATGGATACGATGTCTTTAAAAATGTCGATCAGGATTATGTCGAGTATGAATTGTGCAAAAAAATAGCCCGTAAGATGATCGATGAAGGAATTGTGGAGTTCAAAAGTCAAACGGTATATGAACCCGGTGCGGTTATACAAAGTGTTTCAGCTACGGTAAAAGTCTTTAAACCTGAAAAATAAATATACCATATACCGAAATAAGCTACTCGCAAAACTCCACATCCTATTAAAAGAGACAGGGGCGGAGGCCCATAAAAAGGACATCTACGCCGGCTACGGAGTGGATAGCGCTAAGGAAATGTCCGACGATCAAATCGTCGACCTGATCGGCCGACTCGATGCGTCGACGCAAAATCATTCGACAATGGAAAGATCTCACCCGATACAGCAGAGGCACGAAGCGGCGAACGGCCAAATACGCTCCCTTCGCAGCGATGTATTGTTTGTGCTCACAGCCAACCCCGACGCTCAGAGTCCTCGACGCCGGGGCCTCGGCATCCCGAACGACTGGCAGATCCTGAACCCGTTCATCCATCGTCACGCCGGGAAGCTTCTCTACGAAATGACAGATAGCGAATTGCGGTCGTTCAAAACAAAACTTTGCGCGATGCGGCAGACCGGATGGCGATATAAAGGCGGCGACATAAAACGGGATGATCCGGATCGGCATTCAGTGCCGCCAGTGTCGGTCTGGGTCGGCATTCCGGCGGAAGACATCGGCCCGGTTAATTAAAAAAGCCGTCAGCGAAATAATCACCAACGGCTCGGTTGTTCTGGCGGAACAAGACAAAGTTAGTGATTTTTCAATGGCATACAATAAAAAGGGATATTTTTTGCGAGCGAAAGCCATAAAACGCATAGCGGCAGAGCACTACGAACCTGGTCGACAGGATCGCTGCTACAAGTGGGTTTGGAAGCGACACATCAGGCCCGTGTACGGCATCTGCTACAACACCTTTTTAAAGTATCTCAAATGTGTTGAGCCGGGCGCGGAAGACGGAGGAACACAACTCCGGTTGTTCGATTAGGGGCCCCTACTACGGGGCCTCTAAGTTTGACATGAAAAACCACCGAAACCCTTCCTTTATTAAGAAATAATGACTACATTTGGATGTTATTATATTATTAATCAATAAAATTATGATGAACAAACTATTACTTTGCGCTATGCTCATTCTTGCCGCCGGGTGTTCGAAAGACGATGAGCCGACAAATCAAAACGATCAATTAGTCGGCACTGTCTGGCATCAGGATATTAACGAATACCGGGCTTATACTTTTTATTTCGCCATCAATGGAAAATGTACCGAGTCATGGAAAACCTCGGTCGGCAGCGGAACGCTTGACTTGCAAAGAACATTTGAATACAAGGCTCCGAATATCACCATCATAAGCCCGTCGGGTAGTGTCGTGTATTCCGGGACTGTGGACGGTAATAAAATGAAATTAAAAGCAAGCGACCCCGAAAAAGGAGAACTTTTACTAACGAAAGTAAGATAAAATAATTAGCCCGCCGTTCAGTCCGGCGGGCTTTTTTATTCTGCATAGTCTTCCTGTGTCGTCTCGAACTCGATCCGGTAAACCTTCAACCCGTCGGCACGCTGCTCCGGAATGACGCTTTTACGGGACAGGATGCTGAAAAAATCCATCCCCCACCCTTGAAGGGCGCAATATACTTTGTCCGGCAATTGCATTTTTTCGAGGGCTTTTTGTTTCCACTGCTTCGGCGTGACGCTGGACGTCTCGTCTATCCACGCCTCGAACGCCACGCGAACCGTAACGGTTACTTCGCATTGTTGCACCTTCGCACTCTGGTCTTCGCATTTGTTAAAACGAACATCGACCAGCGCGCACGGAAAGTCTACCGGAGGAGGCGTCCGCCCTTCCAATTGTCCGCTCTCTAAATCGATGTATAACAGTTCCGGCACTTTTGCCGTAAGGCGTTCTTCGACCGCCGAATAAATCTCCGTCATATTTTCTTTATTTAAATGGTTGTTTTACCAGGCTGTTCAGCCGGACGATTATCTTATCGTTCAGTATCGGCGAGTACCCCATGTATTGTCGTTTGGGGATTTTTATCGTAAGTTTCTTAGCTCTGGCCATCGCAGCCCACTTTCCCGTTTTCGAAATGTCGGGACTCTTGCCGGATGGGTTCTCTTTATGTTCCATCGCCCAAAAGAACCGACGCTGCCTGACCGTCGGGATCTGGATGATCGTCCCTCCCTCATTGTGTATCCTGGCATATTGGACGCGCGGCGATCCGGCTCCGATCCGCACCTCGCGGCTGCTGACCAGCGTCGGACGAATCGTGTTCATCAGCGATCCGCTACGCACCATCAGCGATCCTCCGGAACCCGGCCGTTTAGCTTCAGGCCAGGGTACGCCGTCCCAATCCTTTTTTCGAAAACGCTCCTTATAGTATTCGGTCGCCGTCTCTGCGATCACCTGGGGGGCCGCCTGTTTTATATTCGCCGCCATGCGGTCGATTTTTTGCCGAATCTCTTCGAAAGTTGCCATTTGTATGGAATTTTCATATATTTGCCATAAGTGAACGTGTACGGGTGTAATCGAATCGGTCAGCCCTCGCGGGTGATGGGGACTGTAAAGACTGGATGACCAGCGTATCCGTTTATTAGCCCGCAAGTATGGAAGCCTCCTTAACCGGAGGCTTTCTTCGTATATACCAGCAATCCCCGCCGGTGTTTCGTGATAACCTCTTTTTTCATCCGTAACGGGAACCACGTCCGGACGGTATTTAGTTCTCCATCCGAAATTCGGCAGCATACGACGACTACCTCGTCCCGGTAGTATTTAATCAGCGTGTAATTATCATACGGCTTTCCGGCCCGTTCGTTATTAATCCATACTTCATCGGGATTTTTGAGTATCTGTGACAGGCAGTCGAGATATTCCACCCTGGAGCGGTGCGATCCGGTCGTATGCCGGTCGAAATTAACTTTCTCGATCACGACCTGTCGGTCGTTTCTATCCATGAGCGTTACCTTTCCCTGCCACTGACGCGAATCGAACCATTCGCCGGCCGTCCCTGTGAATCGGGGAACATGCTGCGTAGCGGCCGCCTTACCTTTACTGACTGCCGGCAGCCCGAAATCCGAAGCTCCCAGACGGTCGAGGTATTTAGCCGCCTTGCCGGGGAACTTCCTGATGTAAAACTGATTTTCATCGAACACCTGCGGCAACACTGCCCGGTTCACACCGAATCCTTGCGCCTTCGCGTTTTTATATTCCGCAGTCTCGAAATATTCGTCCACCCTCCGCCGCATGGCCGCTATGTCTATCCCGGCTACCTCATGCTGCATACGGGGCACTACGTAGCACCGGCAGTTCCATCCGTTGGGAGGATATATCTTTTTCCAGCGGACATCGTTTGCCGGCAGAATCACCCCGTCGAGCTTTCGATGCTCTTCGCGCACATGGTCGTCTCCTGCGGTGCGGTATTCCCAATACGGGAACAATTCAATCTGTCCCATCAGGCGGTTATAGGTCGCCGTACTTTCGGCGATCAGCCCGGCCGTGTTGTATTCGGTCTGCGCCCATGCTTTATTGAATACTTCGGTTACTTGTCGCGCCTTCTCCATAAACTCGGCCGAGCTCTTGCTGTCGCGGAACAACTGATTCAGTTTCTGCAACTCGGCCAGCGTTTTGGCAGCGGAAAAGTGGTATAAATTCGTCTCCATCGCCGTTTGCGCTACGGCATTTCGGTGTCCGTAGTCGAAGCCGTCGTTTCGGGGCCGCCCGGCAAATCCGCGCCCAAGAGCCGCGACGAGCTCCCCCGCAATCCTACCGAACAGCTCGGCGTCAAAATAGGCCGCTTCGCCCCGCGCGACCCGTTTGATCAGGCGCGTATAGAAGTCGTCAGCCGGATCATCGGCCGGGTTCGTGAGGTGATTGCCATCGGACGCCCCCGTGTAGGGGGCTCCGGCGAAAAAACGGAACAATCGGGCAAAAAAAGCGTGGTTCGCGGCATCGGCGTCCTCGTCAGGATCGTCCGGGATCTCTTCTTCCGGAATCACCGGCGCAGACTGTCGAAGATGCACCACCTCTTCATTTTCGTCGGGTTTGGGAATGCCGAAGGTCTCGTAGATATAGTCCGCCGGTATAGGAACCATGCCGACCGCATCCTTCACCAGCGACATGCGTTCGAGCATCGTTACCGTTTCGCCGGCGTCCGGGAATGCGAAATACCCGCCGGAGACCGGATATCCCCGGTTTTCGAGGATGGGAAGCAGTTTACGGTTGAGCACGCGCTGCACGAATCGCCGGTCGGCTTTGTGCTTGCTTTCAAGCACCTCCATGTGTACCTCGCCTTGCGCCCTCGACGATCCGTCGAGCGTCGTCATCGTCTGGCCCAATATGCCGATCAGGATCTCCTGAATGCAGGCCATGCGCAGCCGGTCATAGATCGCCCCGTCCCCGGAACTTTTATTGTCTTTGTACTCGATATCGCTTTCTTTAGGAATCACCGTCCTCCGTAGCGATCCGGACTGCTCCAATGCGCGAATCAATTCCTGCCGTGTCGCTTCGTCATAGTTATTGTATTTGGCAACCTGGAACGGCATACCGAATATTTCAGCATACTCTGCCCAGTCGCCGAACCCGCCGCGCTTGTAAATCACATACGGCGCGGCTTTCAGGATAAGTCCCAGGTCGTTATTCTTCCCCACCTCGATAAACGAATCGTTATCCAAGTACGACGGGCCTCCATCGTCCGACTCGTTCAATGCGATCTGTTTGGTCGCTGGCCTGATGTGCTTACGAGGAATGGAATTAAAAGAGAATCCGTCGGAGAAGTCGAATTCGAGCAAGCTGATTCCCCAGAATTTGGCCTGCATGATCTCGATCAGCATGTCTTCGAATTCGGGCGTATCCATCAGGTCGTCGATCTCCGCGACCGCTTCGCCGTTTTGGGACTTGAACACCAGTTCGGCATTGGTGATCGCTTCGATCCGTTTGTCGATAGCGTCCGACAGGATCGGGTCGAGCATCAGGTCTTCGTACAGGTTGTACAGCGCTTTCCGCTTTCCCCGATCGGCCGCTTTCAAAGCGCTGCGCCAGGTATCGATATCGGCAGTGTTTCGGGGGACGGGCTGTATGGTGATGTTGTTTATCACCAAATTCTGGGATTGTTGTTTCGGGGCGCTATTTTTACGTTTTACGGTCATGGTGGGTCTATGTGTTAAATTCGAAGTCAGATTTGAAATTAAAGGCGATTAAAGGGCGATTAAACGACTTTAGAAGTGCTGCGCCCGCTTGGGATTGGACGAATAGTACACGAGTCCGCCCTGCGTTTCCGCATCTTCGGTCTTCGGCAGGTCTGGGGACACGTCGCCGCGCTGCACCGCTTTAAGCCATTCAACGGCGCGATCGTAGCGTTTCTCGCGCCGGTCGTAATGAATGCCCGGCGAGGTCAGGTTAATCAGGTGGTACGTGGCGATATCTTTTATGAATATCAGCAGCAGATCGTTGCGTTCGGCCCCTTCCGCCCGGAAGATCCGCTCCGTGTCGAACCGGCCGAGATAACCTTTCGCTTCAGCGACCGCGCCGTCGATGGCGGCGGCTATGATCGTATCGTCGCCTCGTGTAATGAGATCCTGCAATTCGTTGCGCAGGTGGCTCTGTAAATCCTCTTTAGTCAGAAACATATCAGTATCTTTTTGTGTTTCGCGGGCGCGGAATGCTGGTGATCCGCGAGTTCCGTGACGTTATTTTTTCCCGGATAATGAATACGCCTCCCTCGGTGGCGTCGACGCCGTCGCACGGAGCCGAAAGTTTTGGATTCACGGCCTTGAATTGCTCTTCAAGCCGTTTCATGTGGGGATTGCCGCGCTCATCCTCGTTGAATACCAATCCGCCCGTTCGCACGAGCGGTTCGAGCGTGCCTTCTATGCGGGAGAATTTGTCGCCTTTTTTTCGATCGTCAGGCGTTACGCAAAGGGCATTTCCGTCGCGGCGTCCGCGCTCGGCGAACTTCGGCATGAATACCTGTTCGTAAAAAGGGGTTTGGAGGCTGTTGTTTTCGATATACCAATACACAGGGGCCTGTCCTCCGACATACGCTTTCAGATCGTAAAACCACTGGATAAAGGTGTCGGTGGTGGCGTTGTCGACAAAACAGTTCAGCACATAATAACGGCCTTCGCAGAAGCCCATCAGGATGACGGCCTTCGTGCAACTGCCTTTCTTGTCCTTGTTCGACGTGGCGGGGTCGGCGTAGGCTACCAGGAACGGAAATTTTCGCAGTGCGGGACAACGATCCCAGCGAATTTCCTTAAAAGTCTTCCCTTCCTGGATAGGGTTGTTGAAATACTCCCCTTGCTGGGCTTTAAGCGAGATCTTGCTTAGGGCGCGGTCGATGTCTTCCTCGCTGTTTTTGCTCGGCCACACAGAGCGGCCGAACTCGTCCCGGATGTTAATAACGTCGGCGTGGTCGGCCATTTCGATGGCTCGCAGCATACAACAGTTCTCGGCGATAATGTTTCCGCAAAAGATCACCAGCAGCGGCGT
Organism: Candidatus Alistipes pullistercoris; assembly: GCF_027665465.1. Lineage (NCBI taxonomy): Bacteria > Pseudomonadati > Bacteroidota > Bacteroidia > Bacteroidales > Rikenellaceae > Alistipes > Candidatus Alistipes pullistercoris. The sequence continues at coordinate 8,567 of NZ_JAQDED010000014.1, forward strand.
GGAGATCGACCGCGTAGCATAAAGCGCCCTTTCGAGCCAGTCCCATTTCTTATTCACGATATCCGGGTTCAGGCAGTCGGCGTCCGTATCGAAGTCGTCGATCAGCAGTACGTCCGGCCGCATCTCTTCGTTGCGCGATCCGCGCGGCGACTGCCCGGCTCCGACGGCCCGAAATGCGGCCCCTATGCGCAGACGGAACTCCCCCGACTCCCAATTGCCGGGCATCTTCTGTTCTCCGTAATCGTTTATCAGCCGTTCGTTGCATTCGAAAAACGCCCGGTACGGAGCCAGCAGCCGCTCGGCATTATCCTGACTGTTCGATGTGAGGATGGCATTGCGCTTACGACGGGTCATAATCAAGTAGCACACCTCCATCATCGTGCGGGCGCTCTTGGCTAATTCACGCGCCCAGGCCCGCGCTTCGTACCACTCCGGATGCGCAACGACGCGCCGGGTGGCCTCGCATTGGAAAGGCGCGGGTTCGGCGGTGTAAAACTTCTTGAAATAGTATTTAAACCACTTTTCGGGATCGGCTTCCAGGCGGCGAATACGGCGCAGTTTATCGGCCTGACTTTCGAAAGGGTCGACTTCCAACCCGGCATTAAAACTTCGTAAGAAATCGTACCAGAATTGATACGCCTGTTTATCGGTCACCTGTGCTGTCATCGCATCGACTCTTTAATGAAAGCATCGTACAACGGCAGGAAACGGATTGCCGCTTCGGAATCGATTTGCCGCAACCACACGAGGAATTGCTTTCCGATTTCAACTTTCTGCGCGATCCCCGTTTCCGTCTCCAGTTTCTTGATCGCATTGGTCAGTTTGACAATGGTGTCGGCCTCGCGGCTGGATATGTAGCGTTTGGTCTCGTCTTCGCGGCTGTTAACGGCCTGCCGCAAGGCCGATATCTGATTATACAACCAAGCCAACTGGCTTTCTTTCGAGGTCAGTAGCGAGACCTTCAGATCCTCCCACCTTTCCTCCCTGATCCATTTGCCGATGGTCTGCGGCGTCGATCCGACCCGCGCGGCGATCTCTTTATTCGTGATGGCGTCTTCGGTTAGGTAGAGCTTCTTTGCGAACTCTTTCTGCTGGCTCCGGGATAACTCTTTCATGTCCTTTTTTCTGCAAAAGTGAGCCGTTTTAACCCCGTGTAAAAAAATAGTTTAAACCATTGTTACACAATTTTATAACTACTGATTTTCGCCCGAATATTGCCGAAAAAACAAGGCAATGACTCAAACGTATATCGACGCGATAAATCCCCAGAGTCAGGTAGCAGAAATGCACCTGTACGGCTCTATCGGCAATAAGATCGACGGCGACTTATTCGCCAGGGAACTGGCTTCATTGGATAGGCAATGCAACCAGGTCAACATCCGGGGTAACTGCCCCGGCGGAGACGTGCTTCAGGGCATGAGCATCGTATCGGCGATACTGTCGATGGTCACGCCCGTGCACGTCTATGTCGACGGCATCATGGCCAGTATGGGGGCCGTGATCGCCGTGTGCGCCGATCGCGTCATCATGCAGGACTTTGCCAAGCTGATGATTCACGATCCCTTCTTCTCCGACAACGGCGCTATGACGGCGAAGCAGCGCAAAATGCTCGATAAGATCCGCGATATGCTGCTCGGCGTATTGATGCGCCGAGGCAAAAATGAAGAGGAGATCTCGCGCCTGATGACCGAAGAAACCTGGTTCTCCGCAAAGGAAGCCCGCGAGATGAACCTGTGTGATGAAATTCTCGCTTCCAACCGCGCCGAATCCTTCCTAAGACTAACCCCTCAGCAGATCATCACACAGATCAGCGCAGAATATCAACCACAAAATCAAAATGTTATGAATCTCACCAATGAAGCGGCCGAATTACTGAAACTCAAGGCCGAAGCTACCGAGGCGGAGGTATCCGCCGCCGTCGTCGCCCTGCATGGCCGGGTTGCGACCCAAACCAAACGGGCCGACGACGCCGAACAGCGGGCGAAAGCGGCTGAAAACGAACTGTCCGAAATCCGTAAGGCCCAGGCCGAGGAACGGAAGAAGGAGGCCGAAACTCTGGTCGCCACCGCAATCAAAGATGGGCGCATCAACGCTGCAGCCAAAGAGTCCTACCTGGCCCTGTTCGAAAAAGACCACGAAGCGGCGAAAACGGCTCTCGCGTCTATCCCCCGCCGGACGAATATCGCCAATCAGATCGGCGGCAAAGACGCCGCTCCGGAGCGGCAGGCGAAGCTCGAAGCCATGAGCTGGGAACAGCTCGATAAAGGCGGCTTCCTGGCCGACCTGAAAGCAAACAACCGCGACCTGTACGACCGGAAGTTCGAGGAACGGTTCCATCGCAAACCTTCAAAACAGTAATAAAAAATGGCAGTAGAAAGAGAAATTTGGGAAGGCGACATCGTCGAGAAGTTGTATGCCGAGAATCCCCACCTGAGCCTGTGCGTCAACGCAGACCAGTATGTTTTAGCCGGGAAAGTAGTGCACATCCCGCAAGCCGGCGCAGCCCCCGATGTGGTAAAGAACCGTTCGTCGCTGCCGGCGGCCGTGAAAAAGCGTACCGACACGGACATTACTTATCCGCTGGACGAATACACATCCGATCCGGTGCACATCTCCAACGCCGAAACTATCGAACCGAGCTACGACAAACGTATGAGCGTTATGGCGGACACGCACATGGCGCTGAATGAAACGGTCGGCGTAGTGACGATCCGCAACTGGGCTCCGAGCGGTTCGGCCCGTATTATCCGCACGTCGGGCGAAGCCGTCGCAGCCCACATGCCCGGTGCGACCGGTATGCGTAAAAAGTTTCTCAAGGCCGAACTGAAAAAGGCCCAAAAGCAGATGAACAAGGATAACATCCCTACGTCGGATCGCTATGCCATGTTCGACGCCGATATGATGGATCAATTGACCGACAGCCTGACCGATTCCGAGTACAGGGATTTTTCCCGCGCTTACGACGAAAAAAACGGCGTGGTCGGTAAACTCTTCGGCTTTACTATTCTTTCGCGCAGTTATGTGCTGGGATATAACGGTTCCGCAGCAATCGAGCCGGGCGGCGAGGGTAATTCTCCCGACTGTGCCGCCGTGCTGTGCTGGCATAAAAATTCCGTCGAAAACGCTCTGGGGCAGGTGAAGTTCTTCGAGGACGAAGGCAACCCGCAATACTACGGGGATATCTATTCCGCTCTCGTGCGTATGGGCGGCCGCATCCGCCGCGAAGACCAAAAAGGCGTCGTTGCCATCGTGCAGGATCTCGTTACCGAAGCGTGGAAGACCGGCGAGGAGTACAAGGCTGACGCTTTCGTAACCAACGACGGCAAGACCTATGTCTGCGTAGAGGATCATACGGCTTCGGCCGCATTCGCTACGGACGCCGCGAAATGGGAGGAGATCGTATAGCATGGAAACCTGGATAACCGCTCTTGTCGCTCCGGCGACCCTGTTGATACTTACCTGGATAACCAACCGCACGGGCCGGCGCATCGACGAGACCCAGAAGCTCGTAACGCTTTTGCAGCAGGAGATCGGCCGGTTGAATATCAAGATCGAAAAGTTGGAAACAAAGGTCGAGACTCGCGACGAGGCGTTGGAGCGCAAGAGCATAATTATCCAGGAGGCTTTCAGATGCCGGACGCCTTCCAGCAAATGTCCGGTACTTATAAAACAATCACAATTAAACGATTATGCACAAAACAGCACGGGGACTGCGCAACCGCAATCCGGGCAACATTCGCCACAATGCGACCCGCTATCTGGGGGAGATTGCGGGGACGGATAAGTCCTTCAAGACCTTTTCCGCAATGCCCTGGGGATATAGAGCCATGTTCGTGGCGCTGTATACCTACCAACGGCGATACGGGCTGAATACGATCACCGGGTTGATCCGGCGGTGGGCCCCCTCCAACGAAAACGATACCGAAGCGTACATCGCAGCGGTATCCCGCGACAGCGGAATTCAGCCTACGACCTGGATCAACACCCAGCACCGGGATACGATGATCCCGATCGTAGCGGCGATGAGCCGCGTGGAAAACGGAGTGTCGGCCGATATATCCGAAGTCGAGGCCGGCTGGGAATTATTCGAAAAACATAAACCATGAAAAAGCTGATTGCCATCATTTTGTCGCTATTATTTATAGTTGGATGCTCCAGATCTGTAATCCCGGTAAAATCGGAAACGGATCGCCGAAAGACCGAACGGATCATCGACACCGTGACAAAAGTCGTTCCCGACAGCGCCTTGATCCGCGCTCTTTTGGAATGCGACAGTCTGGGACAGGTGCATATCCGCGACCTGTACACCGAAAACGGGCGATTGGTAAAACTCAATATGGAATTACGGGACAATCTGCTGCGACTACGGGCCCAAGGGGAATCACAGGAGCGGGTGCGGGAAGTAATCCGCACCGATACGATCTACGAATATATCGAAGTTCCTGTGGTCGTCAAAGATCCGGTCGTCGAATACCGGCTCCGGTGGTGGCAGAAGTGGCTCTTATGGATAGGAGTGTTCTATCTGGTTCGTATCGGAGTCAAAGTCTTTCTGAACTGGAAGCAAATCACATTTAAAAACCTTTTAAAAATCTTTTGACCATGATTAAAAAAGCGATAGGACTGAATGAAGAAGGTATCCTGCTGGCCGATATGACCGAGGACGGCGCAATTCCCGCCGAAGACAAATTCAAAGCCCTGGGGAAAACCTACAAAGACACGGCCACCCTCGAAACCGAAGAAGGTGAAACGGTTGCCTGTGAGTGTGAAGAGGACGACGACCCCGAAGACGAAATCTATATTCCCGGCGGCACGACGCTGAAATATTCGACGTCCGATCTCGACCCGGAAAGTTGCTATAAAGCCCTCGGTGGCGAATTGTCGGTCGATAAAAAGACTTGGGGCGCTCCGGATAGTTTTCGTCCGAAAGAGGTGTTTGTAAAATATACCACCAAATCCGGACTTCAGGTGACAATCAACCGGGCTAAGATGTACACCCGTATCAACTGGGCCATCAAAAAGAACGGTTACGGACTACTGGAACATACTCTCAAAGTACTGAAACCGAAAGCGGCAGGAGTAAAGAAGATGCAAGTGGTCGATACATCAATTACTGAATCCGAAGGCTAACCCTGCGAATTATGAACGAGCAGCACATTCAAATTCAGGCTGCCGATACGATCTTACGCAAAGGAGTGCGGGTTCCGGTTCTGGCCCCGCCTCTTTTGTTTCGGATCTTCGGCAAACGCCGCATGAGCATTACCTTGCGACAGCCTTCGTTCAACGGCCTACTGATTATCAGTCGCCTGGTCGTTGAAATGGGGCTCTCTCCGGATGAATTCAAAGACCTGACCACCGCCGAATGCTATAAGCTGATCGACCGGCACGGCGAAAAGGTGGCGCAGATAATCGCCGTCTCCGTCCTCCGCTGGCCGCCTCTTATTTGGGGATACAAACGGTTCGCCCGTTGGATGGGATGGCGCATCGAGCCGGCGCTGCTCGCCTATGCCCTGCATTTGGTGTTGACCCTGAACGACGCAGGGGATTTCATAAGTTCTATCAGATCGGTAACGGAGCGGCTTCCGAACCTTCTGAGTCCGAGGAATCAGGGGAGCATCGGGGACGAGTAGTCGGCCTCCATAGCCCCTGGGGTATGTTATACCAGCTTAGAAAAGACCTGCACCTGTCCCGGTGGGAGGTCGCCTGGGGAGAATCGTGGATCAATATCGCCATGATGCTGGACGACGCTCCGCATTATGTTTCCCGCTCCGATCACGCCCGGCCCGCCGAAGAGATGAGCGACGATGACTTGAAAAAATTCGCAAATGAACTGAACCGATGTCAGAAGAGATAGACATTCGCTTTTTACTGAACTCCCCCGAGGTGGAACGGGAATCCAAGCGTACCCAGGATGCCATCACGGGTATTGAGAAGACGGCCAGGTCGACAAGTAAGACCATATCGTCGTCATTCTCCGAGGCTTCGATCCCTGTCGAAGACCTTACCGAGAACCTCCGTATCCAGAAGCGGGTACTCAAGGAGCTTGAAGCTCAGTACAAAAAGGAGGCGAAAAAGGTATCCGGGATGGCTCCCGGCGCAGCAAAGGTGGAGGCGGAAAGACAGTTGGCCGTTTCAAAACAGGAGATCGAAGACGAGAAAAAAGCCCTTGTGGAACTCGAAGCGATTCAGAGCCGGTATAAACAGTCCGCCGAGTCGATGCGGACGAAGATCCGCAAATTGAAGGAGGAGATGTCGGGCATGGTCGAGGGTACGGACGAATACTACCGAAAAATGCGCGAGTTGGGGACCCTTCAGGATCGATACGGCGACATTTCCAAGCAAGGACAGATCTTCGCCGACGACCAGAAGAACATCCGTGCAACGACCGAAGCGATCCAGGGACTTTCCGGAGTCATGTCCGCAGGAACCGGCGTAGCGACGCTGTTCGGAGCCAGCCAGGAAAATCTCGCCAAAATCCAGGCTCGGCTCCAGGCAGTGATGGCTATCTCTATCGGCGTGAACCAGGTGGCCCAGGTGGTCAACAAAGATAGCTACTTTACGCATATCGCCCTGGCTAAAGCCAAAGACATGGTGACGGCGTCGACTACGCGCCTGAGCGTCGCGCTGGGTATTTCGAACGCGGCGGCGAAAACCCTGATGGCAACTCTAACCCTCGGCCTTTCGCTCGCCATTGCAGGCCTGGTCGTTCTGATTAACCGGATGAACAAATCGAAGGCCGAAGCGATGGCTAAAGACGCCGAACTGCACAATCAGGTGGTGAAGACCCGCATCGAGATCGCGCAGGAGTCGGCCGAAATCGACAAACAGTTCCGGGCCCTCGAAAAAGCGAAGGCGGGTACGAAAGCTTACGAAGCGGCGAAGAACAAGATCCTCACCGGCTACGGGAAATACTTGCAGGGCCTGTCGACCGAAATACGTACTCTTCAAGACGTTGAAGGCGCATATAATGCCGTGAAGAAAGCGGCTATTGACAGCGCCAATGCCCGTGCCCGCACCGCATTCGTTTCCGAAGCCTCGCAAAAGGCTAACGAGAAGATGGCGGCGGCGATGGGTTCGATCCGTGAGGAGATCGTGAAATCGTATGACAAAGAGTTTCTGGAGAAATTTCCCGATCAAATCACGTCGATCATGGCCGAGATTACGGATGCGCTTATGCAACCCGACAGAAATTCACGGCAGAAGTTCATCGACGCAGGAGCTATTCTCGAAGATTACGGCTTTGGGAAAATGGCGATTCAACGCGTGTTGCGAGGATGGGATCTTCTGACGACAGACGTTAAAAGCAGCTATGTGCAAGACTTCCATTTAGCCCTGGAGGAGTTAAACGGCATCGAAGAAGTGGCCGAACGCGTGTTCAAGACGACCACGCCGAGCAACGAAGAGATCGCTAAAAACAAAGCTTACTGGACAGAGCAGCGCGATAACGCGCAGGCTGCGCTCGACGCCATGAACGAAACCAAAAAAGGGACGGACGAATGGAACGAGCAATACAAAAAACTCGCTCTTGCCAACCAAAAACTCAAATTATGGGACTTCGCAGCCGACCCGTCGAAATTACAGTCCAAACTCAGCCAGACGGCATTACAGGCACAGATAGAACTCGAAAACGCCAGAGCCGGAGTTATGAGGGACGGGAAGGAAAAGCGACTCGCGCTGGCCGAAAGCGAATACCGGCAGCGTCTTGCTGTCATAGACAAAGAGGAAACGGATCTTAAAGCACAATACAAAGCCCAGGGGAAAACTATATCGCAGGAAGAGAAAGATTCCTTTGCAGCCCGCCGGCAGATCGCCGATACCGAACGTGCGAATAAACGGTTCGACGCTGAGTACGACTACTACAAACAGACCAAAACGCTGTACGATGAACTGGCCGATGTATTCCTGACCGATGAGCAGCGCAAAACCAAAGCGATCCGCGACCGGTTCGACGAAATGCGAAACCGAGTAAACGATAGCGTACTGTACGACGGCATGGACGAGGGTACGGCCGGCAAGCTCTACGCGCGAATAGACCAGGCGCAGCAACAGTCCGAGTTAGACGAAGCGCTCAAGCAGTTCAAGACCTATCAGACTCAGGTCGAAGAGACGGTACGCGACCACAATGACCGGATCGTCCGCCTCCGTGCGGCCGGCTACGAGGCTGAGGCCCAGGAAGGGGAACGCCAGCGCGACAGGGCTTTACGCCAACTCTCCGAGGCCATGCTTCAGGAAAGCGACTTGTGGGTTCGTCTTTTCGGCGATCCGGCGACTAAAACGGTCGCTCAGATCAAAACCCTGATCGACGAGACCCGGAACCTTTACGACTTTCTTCAGGGGAAAGAGGGCGCAATGAAGCCTATTGGATTTACTGACCAGCAGTTGGAAGACTTGAAAAAAAGCCCGGAAGCGCTCAAGGCCATCCAGGATGCGATCAGGAAATTGAAACAGGAAATCGGACAGAAAAGCCCGTTCGACCAGTTCGCAAACGAAGTTAAAACGGGCGTCGACCTGATAAAAAAGGCATTCGGCGCAGATGGGAAAGGGATAAAGGATGTGTCCGGAGGAGTGACTATGATTAACGACGCTTTCAAGGCATTTTCTCCGACACTCGAAGAATTCGGTAAAGACCTGTCGAACATCTTCGGAGACGAAGTGGGCGAGGCCATCCAACAGGCCGTCCAGTTAGGCCAGGCCGTAGGCGACGCCGGTTCGGGTATCGCAAAAATCGTTTCCGGAGACGTTGTCGGCGGAATAATGAGCGTCGTTAAGGGGATCGGTTCCGTTTTCACGATGGGCCGCGAAGCGGAAAAGCGTCATCAACAGGCGCTCAAGAATATCGCTGACGCTCGCCTCGCCCAGCAACGCGAATATAACCTTTTATTGCTCGAACAAAACCTTTTATACGAAGAAGGAAAAAACGCTTTCGGCACGAACGAACTCGGCCGGGCCACTAATGCCCTGTGGTTATACAGGCAGGCGATAGCCGATTACAAAAAAGAGTTAAAAGGTGAAGCCCCGACGCAGGGATTGTTCGAAAAACTAATCGGCAAGTACAGCAAAAGCTATCAAAACAAGCTCGACGCTTATAATAAAGGATACGGGGCCCTCGCAGACGCGAAGATCGTCACCGGGCACAAGAAGACCGGATTATTCGGATGGGGAAAGGGAAAAGACGTGTACAGCAGTATCCTCGAAGTGTACCCGAAACTGGTCGACAGCACGGGCCGCCTGGACGTTGCTCTGGCTCAGTCTATCCTGAACACCCAGAAAATGGACGACAGCACCCGAAACCTGGTGCAGTCGCTTATCGACTTACAAGAACAGGCCGACGCCGCACGCGAGGAGTTGAACGCTTACATACAGGAAACCTATGGCGATCTGGGCGACGGCATTATGGAAGCGCTCGTCGGCGGCGTCCGCTCCGGCACGGACGCATGGCTGGAATTCGGGAAAACCGGGGCAAGCGTGTTGGAAGATCTCGGCAGGCAGGCAGCCTACTCGCTATACCTGAAAAACGACTTCGACAAGCTGCAAAAGGACTTAGAAGCCGTTTACGGAAGCGATAAAAGCGAGAAGCAGATCGCTTACGACGCAATGGACGTCGTCGATAAGTTTTATGACACGGTCAGCGGGAAAATGGATCAGGCGGAAGACTGGCTAAAGTATTGGCAGCAGCGGGCAAAGGACAGAGGATTCGATCTATGGGCCGAAGACCAGAGCGCGAAAAAGGAAGGCTCGTCCGGTCAGCTTCAGGCGCAGATGACCGAAGGGACTGCATCGCAACTCGTCGGCCTTTGGAACATGACCGCGCTGGATATTCGAGCCCTAAAAGAGATTATATCCAATAGGGAGCCTGTTCTGGGGAAAATCCAATTAGACGTGCACCAAATCCTGGTGACGACCATTTTGATCGAACAGCACACCCGCGCCACTTCCGAAAACACAAAGGCTACGGTAAATGAATTAAAACAGGGATTTCAGCAGATGAGCCGAATGTTGGATGAAATCGCCGCGAACACGAAAGCAAACGGCAGCAGAAGATAACTATGTACACGCTTGACGGAACCGATATCAGAAATTTCGGCGCGGTCGCGGCCCGTAAAGGGGAGCGTATCGCCCTGGAAGGCGTGTTCTCTTTTCCCAAGAGGAAAGGAACTACCGAACGCAACTGGCTCACCCAGATCGAACCTTTCGTCGATGCGGAAGACCTGGAATTCGACGGACGCGCCATGACGCTGAACGTGTGGCTTAGGGGGGATTCATGGGTTCAATACAACGACCGTTTAACAGCGTTTAAAAATGCCTGTATCGCCTGCCGAACACTCGCTACGGAATATGCGTCATTCCCTGTCGTACTCAAGGACTCGGTGGAAGTGGAAGAGTATATCGGCCACAACCGGGCCTTCGTATCGGCTACTTTTTGGCAGGAAACCGTACAGTTTCCCGCACTGACAGCGCAGTCTTCCGGCGGCGACGGTTATCGGATCGACGAGTTCAACCTGCTTACAGACTTCGGGATCAGAGTTTATAAACGGCAAGACAATAACGATGTGGGGAAACGTATCGAAACCGATACGACCGAACCTTACACCCTTACGCAATACCGAGACAAAGGTACTGCCACCTTTAAATGTTACCTACGCGGCGAATCCTTTGCCGATATATATGCCAAGATGACCCGGTTTCATGCTCTGTGCGCCTCTTCGGGACTCAGGACGCTCCATCTTCCGGATGGAGCCGAGCTGTCGGGTTATGTGAAAGACGGATTTACGGCCAAAGCCGAACACCGTACAAAAGTCTCTTTTGATTTTAAACTACGATTAATATGATAACCGTATTTAGAAATACCGACGCAACAGAGGATGTCGTTTGCACCGTCTCCGATGATAATGCCACGTACTCGGCAGCTTTGATGGGTAAAGACGAGATTGTGGTCGACGTCGTCACTCAGGCCGTATTGCCGGTATCCGTACTCGACTATATACGCTACGGCGGATACGCCTACACGCTTAACCGGCAGCCAGAGTTTACGAAAGAGGCCGATGTGAAGTATCGCTATAACCTGGTTTTCGAAGGAGCTATCTATAACCTGCTCGATAAGGGCTTCGAGCACCCGATTACCAAGCAGACACGATTCACGTTGACTGGGACGCTGCGCGATTTCGTACAGCTTGCGGTGGATAATGCCAACCTGACCGATTCGGGCTGGAGCGTGGGCGACGTACCGGATACCCCGCGTAAAAACATCGTATTCGAAAGTATGACGGTGGGTGACGTACTGGATAAACTGGCAACCGAGTTCTCAGTCGAATACCACAGCCTCGGCAAAAGGATCAGTTTTTATGACCGCTATGAAAATATCACCCAAATTGTTTTCAAGCAGGGCATGGGAAACGGCCTTTTCACTCTAACCCGGCGTAACGTAGACTCCGAAAACACCGTCACGCGGGCCATACTGTATGGCGGCACGAAAAACCTGCCACTGGGCTACCGCAACGGATCGGAGTACCTGCGCTGGGCCGACCCCGCTACCGGAAATATGTACGTCGAGAATTTCAGCGACTATCCGAAAGTCGTAGAACGTGACGTCTATTTCGACGATGTGTATCCGCACTTCGAGGGCGGGCTGGACGGAGTACGGGGCGACCATCACGAAATAGTCCGCTGTGCGGCCATCGACTTCGATGTGAACGACTATATGATCGGGGACGTAAAGGCGAAGATTAACTTTATAACCGGAGACCTGACAGGGAATGACTTCGAATTCAACTATAACCATGCGACCCATGAGGTAACGCTAATCCGCAAAGAGGACGATACCGTCCTGCCGGACGCCGAGGGCAACCGGCCCTTAATTCCTAACGACAATAAACGCCCGCAAATCGGCGATCAGATCAATTTTACCGACATTACCATGCCGCAGGCGTATGTTACCCGTTTTGAAAACCAACTACACGACAAGGGGGTCGAATGGCTGGCGATCAACTCTCAATTGCGGGTGAAGTTCGAGTTATCCATCGACCACCGTTACCTACGGCGCGAGGGAATCTCGCTCAAAATCGGCGACGTCGTGCGGATTCAGGTTCCCGAAGACGGCATAGACCGCCAGTTGCGTATCATATCCCTGGAAAAACGGCTGAAGGACGGCTCCATCACCTGTGAAGTATCCAACTTCCTGCGGCATAGCTGGGAAAAAGAGGTGGAAGGCAAATTGATGGCCGCCCGCGATAAAGCCGAAATTATTCGCTCTGAAGTATTGTACGATCTGAATGCGTCGAAGGAATGGACGGCGCGTCACTTCGCGCGTTTAGCAGGGGGAAACCGACTTTCAGGAGACCAGGATATTGAAGGAAACGTCAAAGTCACAAAGGATATATCCGGAGACAATATTCATGCGGAAAAGGACATTTCCGCCGGTCGGAAAATATCTGCCCAAGCTGGTGAAATCGTTGACATAACCTCCGAAAACATCGAGACCGCAATCCTAAAAGTTCTCGATAAGATCATTGCTAAAGACCAAACGCTGTCCGGGAAGATCTCGTCGGCCGACTTTCTGTCCGGGCTGTTGGGCTACGGCTGGCGGATCGACAGCGCAGGCCGCGCCGAAATGCGCTCGCTGACCCTCTATGAATCGTTGGATGTGCCCAAACTGCGTTACAACCGGGTTCAGGTCATCGGTTCCGAAATGTGGGTGACAGAAGGCGGCGCGATATCGGACGTACAGTCTTCCGGCAGTCAGTGCGTCGTCACGCTGAAGCTGGAAGAAGGCGACTTGAACCCGTTCCGCCCGGCCGACATCCTGAAAGGGATTTACCATACCGGCACGGGATTCCAGACGGTCATGCTGCGCGTCGACGCGGTGTCCGACGACGGTGCGATGACCGTCACCCCGAGGTATCCGCAACTACTTCCGCAGAAGTTTATGGACGTCGCCCGCATCGGCAACTTCACCGACAAAGAGCGCCAACGCAGTATCCTGATCTCGTCGAAAGAGGGCCGTATCCTGATTCTGGGGGACGTCGACGGCTGGGACGTCCAGCCCCGGATGGTCAAGATGATTTTCGGGGACACGTCCGGATTCATCCACCCCGAATTCGGCGATATGTCGGGTTATAACGCTTTTCTGGAAAACATCCTGATGACCGGCCGGATCTACCAGAAGTCCGCCGACGGACAAACGTTGAAACCCGTGCCGGTCAACAAAGGGGCATGGGAACCGGGTTCTTACTATTATTACGACGAAGTGACCCGTAACGGCTGCCTATGGCTGTGCACGGCCGATTCGACCACGGCGGAGCCGGCCGAAGGATCGCCGGACTGGATCAAACGGGTGGATAAAGGGGCCGATGGAGCAAAAGGCGACAAGGGGGATAAGGGCGACAAAGGCGATCCCGGAAAAGACGGTATCCAGGGAACCCCCGGCGCAATTCTTCGTTCCCGCGGCGTATGGAAGCCGTCGGAAGTGTATATCCGGTCTGCCGAGTTTATCGATTGGGTCGTATATGGGCCGCAGAAATACCGCTATGTGGTCAAATCCGGCGTCGCTACCGTTCCTGCCGGTATTCTACCCACGAACACCGCCTACTGGACGGCCTTCAACGAAATGGAACCGGTGGCCGCGCCGATGTTCCTCGGTGAAACGGCCTCTTTCGATGTGGTCGGATCGCAGGCGATCCGTGTGCTGGAGGATGATTCGTCCGAATACGGGTGGATGCTGACCGGCGGGAAGATCTTGCATACCCGGACGGGGCTTGCGCTGAATGCGAGCGGGAAAATCGAAGCCCCCGACGGATTGGCTATCGAAATGTCCGGAAAAAGTTTGGAGGAATGGACGCAGCAGAAAGCCGACGCCGCGAAGCAGGCCGCCATCGACGCCGCCGCTGCGGATGCGGCCGATAAGGTGAATGCCGTACGGATCGGCGGAGTGAATATTCTGAACGGCACAAAAAATTTTTCCGATCATTGGAGCGGAGAAGGGCAAATTCTGTCTGAACAATATTTAGGTCTAAACGTCGTATATTGCAAAGTTCCGACTTCCGCCGATTATGCAGAAGTTCGCCAGCAGGTGAATGTACCGTTCACGCCATCGGAAGAATATACTCTTAGTTTTTGGGCCAAAGGGGAGGGCTATGTCCACACCTACTGCCATCCTGTAATTAGTCAAAGAATTATAGCTACCAACGGAGATGCCTCCGTCGGTTCCGCTGTCGATACTCGTATGAGGTATGTTCTGACTTCGGAATGGAAGCGTTTTT
>NZ_JAQDED010000015.1:0-22817 GCF_027665465.1 Candidatus Alistipes pullistercoris
CCTAGAAAACCAAAGGCGAACAGTTACGGTACGCTATACGATACAACCGCGCTCGCTAAATATAAGCCCATGTCCCTGTATAATTATATAGTATTCCTGCCTTCGGTTGTAAGGGTGGGGGACGGACTGTTTATGAAAAGGAGAGGGTTGCCGAAAGGTGGATCGTTCGGTCATTTTTACGCTCCTGTTTCTTTATCGCTTAATGGACGCGGTTGTGCTTTAAGCGATTTAGCTAATTATACGGTTGAAGACGTTGCATACATCAATCATGTACGAAAACCAGAACTTAACTTTATGGGTGAAGATCTATACCGCGTAGAAATCATCCTGAAAGAAGGTGTAATTATCGGTGGACCCGAAATAAAGACATACCGCACAATCGGTTATGCCGAAAGCGTGGAATTTTACAGTCCGATATACGACACACCCGAAAAGATCGTCGACGAAAAACCCGATATCCGTACTACGCTGTACTGGAACCCTTATCTGCAAATCGGCCCGGACGGCACTGCCCAAATCGAATTCTACTCAAACGATCTTGAAAACCAGCAATACGATATCGCTATCGAGGGAATAACGCCCGACGGAAAAACATGTAAATATCAGATTATAAATAAATAAACCATCCGATCCAATTCCAAGGAGAGGATAAATTAATTCATTTATTAACTTATTTAAATTTCAAAAATCATGAAGAAACGATTGATTTTCGTGGGCGCCCTACTGTTGGCGGGAACCGTAACGACTTCGCTGTGTATGAAAAATGCCGCAGCGACAACCGATTTATTGGCAGCCAATATCGAGGCCATATCAGCAGGAGAATATCCTGGTTGGGAAGGTTCCGAATTGTGTGGTGATGCAAGTTTCCATCCTAACGCCATTCTGGACAAAGATCCCGGTACGACAACTGAAACCGTAGTATGTCAACAAACAGGTCAACTTAAATTTTCAAGAGGAGTTTTATTCGATAGCAGATATTTAAAAGGTATAACTTATACTATCGGTTATGAAACTTCTTCTTGTCAGCGTTATAATTTGGGAAGTTGCTGCGACCCATCCCAAGCCGGCTACCATATTATTAATGATGGCTTCCGATAGGATCACTTTTTTTTTGCAAGCTGTCGGATTTTTCCGACAGCTTCTTTCCTTATAAACGAATAACTATAACCATGAACTTAAAATACAGAATTTTATATCTTTTATCATCTTTGTTGCTAACCGGTTGTACTTCTGACAACCGACCGATCGTTTACAACGGCGAATATATTTCGAAAGAAAATGTAACTTCGGCAACCATCGAACAACTCGACTCTCTGATCGAATCCTGCGATTTTATCCCGCTCGAAACCGGCGACAGCAGTCTGTTGAGCAATATCATCGACATACAATGCTACAACGACAAATTTTTCGTCACCTCGTCGGTTGTCGGATTTATGCCTGAAATCCTCGTTTTCGATAACCGGGGGAAATACCTGAACCGGATCGGAAGACCGGGACGCGGCCCTGGCGAATACCTTGGACTACAGACCTGGTATGTCGATCCTTATTCTCAAGAAGCAGTTATCGTCGATCAAGCCAAACGGAAAGTTTTCCGTTACGGACTCGACGGCCAATATATACCCGACACAGAAACCGACATGGATTCGACTTTGAATAATGCCAAACGACTTTGTCCCGCCGATTCGAACACCGTGATAGCCTGCTACGGAATCAATCCGATCCGCCGGGATCTGCTCGCCACCTACCCGGCAAACCTGAAAAAACAGAAGCCGTACCGCAAAACCCGCCTGACTTGGCATGGCAACAGTTCCTATTCGTCCAATCCGGTCGGCCGCGACGGCGATGCATACCACGTGATGCTGCCGCTGAGCGATACCATCCTTCGATACCGGAACGGCACGTGGGAGCCTTGCTACGTTATCACCTATTTCAACGAAGGGAAAAGTTACAAGCCGGGAAAGAAGGAGACCGATCTCGAAGAGATCAGGCAACGGGCCGCCGAACGGAATTTCCGGTATATCCGCGGGCTGGTCGAAAACGACCGGTATATCCTGTTCGAATACCTCGGCGGATCGATTTTGTGGGACAAGCAGGCTAAGCGAGGAACCTACGTAGCCGACGGTTACAATGCGGAACGACTGAACGGCTTTCCATTCATTCCGCACACGGCTTGTTACGGAGCGGACGACTATTTCGTCTCGGTCATGACTCCGTCGAGTTTTCGCGACAACGCCGAAACCATCTGCAAAAACAACGGAAGACAAAGCGACGAACTGCAACGAATCGCCGCGAAAATCAGCGAAAACGACAATCCCGTACTGATCGTCTACCACCTCAAACGACAGTCTCGATAATAAGACGTAAGATACTGATTATCTACACATAGATTATCCCCCAAAAAAACATCGCGCAACCGGAAACCGAAACTGTTTTCGGACGGGAGATCACGGAACTCGTCAAGCAGCGGTAGCGGCAAGCTTTTTACGCCGCTTGCGCCGCTGCCTGAGGCCGACCGGAACGAACAACGGCAGGAAGAATACCAGCGCGATCACCGAGAACAACATGCCGCCCATCGTGCCGACGGCGAAGGCGAACCAGAATACTTCGGACTCGCCGTCGTAAAGGAACGGAATCAATCCCAGCACCGACGAGAGGATCGTCAGCGAAATGGGAATGATCTTATGATTGTACGCTTTCAGGAAATTGTGCATCGAGACTCCGTTCCCGACCTTGCAGGTCAGATTGTAGTGGTTGATGATATAGATCCCGGCGTTCACGACGGTTCCGCACAGCAGTACGAAAGCGGCGAAACCGCCCTGGTCGAACGTATACCCCGTGATTCCGAACGTCAGGAACACCCCGATAAACGAAATCGGGATCAGCGACAGAATAATCAGCGGTTCGGTCAGCGACTCGAAAAGCACCGCGCAGCAGAAATAGATGATCGTAATCACCAGCAGGATCAGCCAGTACTGACGGTTGGCGCCGGGTCCGCCGCCGCCCCAGTTGTAACTGTCCGTCTCGGCTTTGAAACCGATCGGCAACACTTCGTCGTTGAGACGTTCCACTTCCGTGCGGGTCGTCTTCTCGGCCAGTTCGTATGGCCCGACGAAATCATAGGCAACGATCAGCCGGTACTGCTGGTTATCCTTGTAAATGTCGTTTCCGGTGCGCCGTTTGGCGATATCGCCGAACTCGGAAAACCGCGCGTTCTGCCCGTTCACCCGCAGGTATTCGTTAGACAGACGCCATACGTCGAAACGGTCGCGCTGCGAAGACACCAACGCCACAGGCAGGCTGGACTCCCCGTCGAAATAGGAACCGACGTTCCCGTTGTACAGCTTTTGTCGCATCGAATTGTACAGGCTGTACAGGTCGATGCCGTTCAGCGCGATCCGGTCGGGATGGAAGGCGATGTAAAACTCGTTACGCGACAGGTTGTTGCCCCATCTGACCTGCCCGTAAATCCCCGGATCGCCCACGCGCTTGTTTTTCGATATCTGCTTTACGACGTCCTCCGCATAACGGTACAACTGATCGTAATTGTAGCCGGTGAGCGTGATCCGGTGCGACTTATAGCCCGAATAGACGTTATTGTTGAACCCGTTCTGGTCGATCCCGTAGACTCCCCACGTAGCTCCGCCGTAGTTGATGGCCTGGCTGATTACCGTATTTTTCAGGAAAAGAGGAAAACCGGTATGCTCCGCATCTTTCTTAAACGTAACTTCGATCGAACCGTCGTTGTACCCGTAAATACTCGTCTTGAACATGTCGATCTCGTCGAACTGGCTCAGGAAGTTTTCCATCATCTTCATGATATCGTTGAGCTGCTGCACGGTACATCCTTCCGGCATCGCCGCTCGGATGCTCAGCGTCGTCCGCTGCGGCTCCCGGTAATAATTCCCTCCCGACATGTTCTTCATAAAGAACCGCAGACTCCCGCCGAGCGACTTCTCGACGATCGACTTCATGTTTTCCTGATACCATACGCTGCCGATCGTCTTGTTATATGTCTTCGGCCACCACTTGTCTTCTTGATTCGGGTCGGTCTTGATCCGCTCGGGCAGCAGGTGAACCGGCAACCCGAATCCCAAGATCATAACGACGATAAAGATCCATTTATGTCGTTTGCCGAACAGAATGTATCTCCCGTAAATACGGTTGAACCTCAGCAATCGCCTCATCTTCCGCCGGGTGTTTTTACGCTTGCGCGGAGCGATCGGCAGTTTGTCCATCAACGCCGGCACGAAAATCAGCGCCACGACGATTGAGATCATCAGGTTGACGATCATCACGGCCGAGAAATCGACCAGGTTCACCCGCTGCTGCTCGGGAAGAAAAAATACGATGGCGAGCGAACCGACCGTAGTCATCACGGCCGCAAGAATGGCGATAAACGCCTTCCGGTCACGGTAATAGCCGTAATGGTCGATCATGATAATCGAAGTGTCGATGATAATCCCCAACGACACGGTAATTCCCGCCAGCGAGTAGAGGTGAATCTCCAGATTCAGAAAATAATAGAAAATGAACGCGATGAAAATATTCGCCGCCAGCGTTACCACGATGATGAACAGGTAGCGTAATTTCCTGCTGACCAGAAAAACGAACAACAGCAGAATAATCACCGAAAGCACCGTCCGGAACACGATCTTGCGCAACTCGCCCTTGATATAGTCCGACGAATCGTAGCTGAGCGTCGCCGAATATCCGTCAGGGAAAGTTCGTCCCAATTGTTCCATCCGCTCCCTGACCCGTTTGGACAGATCGATCGTGTTGACGTATTTTTCGGGAGTCACCGACAGGTTGATCGTATTCAGTCCGTTGATTCTGAAATAGAAAGCCGGCAACTGCTCTTTGTAGGCCACCGAAGCCAGATCGCCCAACGATACGATCGTACCGTCGATATTTTTGATCGGAATCGACTCGAAATCGACCCGGCTGCCGCCGCTGCCGAGCATCACGGTGATTTCGTTCACTTCCCCCTGCCGGTCTTCTTGGACGATGTTGCCGACGATATCCTGGCGTTCCAACCCCGCACCGATTCCGTTGTGCAGCTCGTCGATCGAAATCCCGAAATTATCCAATTTATCCGGGTCGAAACAAACTTCGACATAGAAAGGCGTAGCTCCTGAAAAACCGATGTTGCCAACCCCTTTGATCCGGGCCAGTTCCTTGACGATGTTCTCTTCGGCATACTGCTGGATCTGCTGACTGGGGACGCCCGCGTTCAACGTGTAGATCAGCACCGGGGAGAGCTGTTCTCCGGACGGGGCGGACGACAGCGAAGGGTAGGAGACGCCCTCGGGTAATTTCGGATAAATTTGCCTCATCAGCGACGCGATCTCGAATCGGAGCACATCGACGTTGACATTTTTTTTGAACGATACGCTGACGCTGCCTCCCTCCCGGTAAGACACCGAGCTGACGTGATCGACCCCTTTGACGGCCGCCAGCACGCCTTCGATTTTCGACGTCACCTCGGTTTCGATCACCCGGGCCGACGCCCCGTTCCATCGGAAGTTGACGCTCAGGCTATTCTGCTTCGAGGAAGGCGTATATTGGATATTGAGCAACGGCATGATCCCGGCGCCGATCACGACCATCACGATCATGATCAGAATGACGGAATAGGACGGTATCCGCGAAAAAATATTTCCACCGGAATCCGTCATCGTTTCTTCTTGCTTTTATAAATCGTGTAATAGAACACCGGAACATAGAATACGCTGACCACCGTGCCGACTATCATTCCGCTGATCAGGGTCAACGACAGCGGATACTGCAGGTCGGAACCCATGTCGCCACGGTACAGGAACGGCAGCACCGCAAGGATCGTCGTCAGACTCGTCATCACGATCGGCTTGATGCGCCGCGAACCGCCCTCCATGATCGCGCGGATCAACGAATATCCGTTCTTACGCAGTTTGTTGATCGTATCGACTTTTAGGATCGAGTCGTTGATCACAACGCCGCACATCACTACGAGTCCGATCAGCGACATTAGGTTGATGCTGGCGCCGAGCAGCCACAGTATCAGCAGGGCGCCGAATATATCCACCAGAATCTCGGACAGGATGATCAGCGGCTGAACCAGCGATTCGAATTGCGCAGCCAGGATAAAAAACAACAGCAGGAAAGCGACGGTCAGCACGACGATCAGTTCGCCGATCATCGTCCGGTTCGAAAAGTAACTCCCCGAGAAACCGACGTCGAAATCGTCATTCTGCTGTACCACGGCGCGGATCGTACTCATCAACTGCGGAATCTGCCGATCCGAAGCGTCGACATTCACCGGATAGAAATCGCCTTCGGTACCGGAGATGATGTTTTTCAAATCGCGGCTTCGGGTCTCGCCGACCAGCATCGAGAGCGGGATGTCGACGCCGGCGCCGTTGGTCACTTTCGTTTCCAGAATATCCGCCGACAATTGCGACCGGTTGCCGCTGACCACCGGGATCGAGAAAGTCCCTTCGTTGATCGTAAAGAGTCGGTTTTGGTTCGTGGCTTTCTTCAGCGCGCTGAAAACCGTGTTGTAATCGATGCCGTACAGTGCCATGACGCGGGGTTTCACCACGAACAACACGTGTTCCTGCCAGACGGCCGGTTCGATATAAATGTCGGGCAAGGCGCGGCTCAGTTCCCCCAGCAGCGCGTTCAGTTTATCCGGATCGGGCGCCCGCCCGTTGGTCGGTTTCAGCCGGGCAACCAGCGGAGGTTCGGTTTCGGAGAAGATCATATCGAAGATATTACCCGCCATTTCGAAATGAAACATCGCGTCCGGATACTGTTCCTTGAGACGCTTTTCAAGCCGCTCTTTGATCTGCGGCAGATGATCCGGACTTTTCGCCCGGACATACACCAACGCTTCAGAAGCGCTCAGCTCGCGGGTATGCGACAAGATGAACTGCTGGATTCCGGTCATTGCCGTACGCTGGGCCGCCAGATCGGCGACTTCGCTCATCAGCGCGTCGGTACGCCGGTCGTTGTCCTCGGGCGAAATCCGGCTGTTCCAGTCGATGCTCATCAGCATGTCGTCCTGGGTCAGCGGCGGCAACTTCTCTTTATCGATCTCGGTATAGACGAACCACAATGCCGGGAAAACGGCGATAAACGAGATCCATACGAATCGCTGGTGTCTGAAAAACCACTTCAGTATCCGCTCGTACCCGCCTCGGAAATCCACGACAGCCAGTTTTTCCAGGTAACGGTTCGTCGGGCGGAAAAGGCTTTTGCGATAAAAGAGATAATAATAGACCGGAATGACGAGTACCGAAACCATCAGCGACGAAAACAGCCCGATCGCAACGGCCATAGCCTGGTCGTAGAATAGCGAGCCGGCGATCCCGCTGAGAAAAATCAACGGCACGAATACCGAGCAGGTCGTCAGCACAGAGCTCAGCATCGGCCCGAAGACTTCGTTCGTAGCGGCCGGCACGGCTTCTTTCAGCGGTTCGCCGCGGTCCCAATGCTGCGAAATGTTGTCGATGACGACGATCGAATTGTCCACCATCATACCGATCCCCAGCACCAATCCCGACAGCGAAACGATATTGATCGTGATACCCAGCAGGTGGAAGAACAGCAACGACACGATCAACGCCAGCGGAATGGTGATCGTCACCAGCACCGGCGTCCGGAAATCCTGCATGAACAGGAAAATGATCAGACAAGCCAGCAGAGCGCCCACGATGATGTCGTTGCGCAGGTTGCCGATCGAATATTCGAGCAACTGCGTCTGGTCCCGGGTAACGGTGAACTGTACGTGCGGATACTCGTTCCGGAAATGCTGCATCAAGCCGTTGATCTCGGCCCGCAGATCGCTCATCTGCGCGTCCGACTGCTTGATGACGGCCATCGAAACCGCATTATGAGAATCGGAACGCACCATGCCCTGCCGCCGTTGCGGATGCTCGATGACCGTCGCCAGATCTTTGAACTGGTACAACCGGTCATGGATATTCAGGTACACGTTCTCAATATCCTTTTTGGAAAGAATGTCCGATTCGAACCGGATGTCGTACTGGTATTCCCCCTCCCGGATGGTCAAATTTCCCAATTTGATGTTGTTGCGTTGCAGGGCGTTTTCGAGCGTTTGCTCGCTGATTCCGAGCGACTCGAGCTTTTTGCGGTCGGGGACGATCAACAGTTCGGGGTAGGAGAGTCCGCTGACGTCCACCATGGCCACCTGCGGGATCTGCTCGATCCGTTTGGCGATCACCTGCCCGGCGAAACGGCTCAATTCCATGAATTTCGGCGAAACGGGAAACAGCTCGCGCGACGATGCGACGACGCCGTCATCGTCCTCGTCGGTTAGGCTCATGTTGATGAAGAAAGCCGGAATATCCGTCGCGCTCGCTTTGACCACCTTCGGGCGTTCCATGTCGCGGGGCAACGAACTCATCGCCCGGTCGATCTTTTCGTTGGTCTCGATGAACAGGTAATTGATGTCCGAACCGGGGTCGAACTGCATGAAAATCGTTCCCGTCCCATTCCTGGCTTCGGTCGTGATGTCCCGCAGGTGCGAAACCTGCATCAATTGGTTTTTCAACGGTTTAACGATCGTCGCATCCAATTCGCGGGCCGAAGCGTTATCGTCGACCACCCGCACCGTGATCTGCGGTATCTGAATATCCGGCATCAGCGAAACGGGCAACATACCGATCGAAACGAAACCGAGCACGAGGACGGCAATCAAGGTCATCGTGACGGCGACCGGGCGTTCTATCAGGCGTTTGATCATAAAAAAATCATTTTAAACGGACGAACATCGACACGAATGCGCTTCCGTCCTGTTTCTCAGCCGAACCACCGCCGGCGGGAAACGAAATTCAACCTACGGTTTGCGTACTTCCACCTGGGAACCGTCCGCCAGGTTCAGATTACCCGAAGTAATGATCACATCCCCAGCATTCAGTTCGGCGCCCTTGTCCAGGTTCGGGGCGACCACGTGCGAATCGCTGTTCGACATCACCACGTTCACATAAGTCCACATCGCTTTGTTCTCCGGCCCCAGGCGAAACAGCACCTCCTGGTTGTCCCGGATCACCACGGCGCTTTTCGGTACGGCCAACTGTCCCCGCACCAGATTCTCGACCAGCACCGTAACGTTCATCCCTTCGAGCAACTTCCCGTCCGTATTGTTCACCTTGGCCCGCACGTTGATCTGTCCTTTGTCGTCTACCAGCGGATTGATCTGCGTTACGACGCCGTCGTAATAGTGATCCGGCCGGTTGAACGACGCCGTTTTCACAGTCTGCCCGACAGCCACGAAGCCAACCTCCGATTCCAGCAGGTTGAAATCGACGTCGAACGTCCGGTCGTCGATCAGCGTACAGAACGGATCGTTCGGCTTTTCGTAAACTTTCGACTGCAGGTTCGCTATCTTCCCCGCAAAAGGAGCTTTCAGGGTCGTATTCATCAGGTCGATCTCGGCCTGTTTCAGGCTGTTGACGGCTGAGGCATACCCCGAACGGATATCGGCTACACGACGGCGCTCTTTCGGCACGTCGGTCGTGTCCGAGTACCCGAAGCTGATCAACGCGTCGACCCGGTCGATCTCGGCCTTATCGAGCGTCTGATGCGCCTGTTCGAGTCGCAACTGCGCCGAACGCGGATCGAGCCGGGCGATCACCTCGCCCTGCCGCACGGACTGTCCGTTCGCAACGCAGATTTCGGAAATATCTCCGGCCGTCGCGAAACGAAGCACGCTCTTGGTCACGGCCCGCAACTTCCCGTTGCCGACGATTTGTTTATTGAAATTCCGCGGCCGCAGCACGACCGTATCGACGACATTCCGTTCGGCCACGTATTCGGCCTTGGCCGCTTCCGAATCTTCCCGTTTCTTCTCTTTGTCGTGCCCGCACCCCCAAAGGATCACCGCCACGCAAAGCGGCAAAAAATAAAGTTTCATTATCAACTCCGATTTAAAATCTTTACTGTGAATTTCCCCGTCCGTTATTTCCCGACGATCTTATCGAACTCGGCCGATATGTTCGTCCTGCTGATATAATCGAACAGGGTCAGCCTGCGTATATTATAGTAATACGACCAGTAATTGTTCAATTCCTGAATGTAACGGTTCGCCGCTTCGTCCTTTTCGCTCTGAGCCGTATTGAGGTCGGTCACGTCGGCCGTTCCGTTGATAAAACGCTCCATCACCATTTCGTAACGCTGTTCGGCCACGCTGTCGGCCATGGCCGATATTTTACACTGTCGGATCTGGTTGTTGAACTGCACCACTTTGATCATAATATCCTGGCGGTGCTCCGTGTCCTCCTGATTGGTCTGGGTGCGTACCACATTTTCACGCGATTTGGCGGTTTTGACCCGTCCTTTACCCAGCCCCCAATCCATAATCGGCAGGCTCAGACCCAGACTAATAATCTCCTGATCCATCGGATTTTTGTAAGCATATTTAAAGCTTTCATTCTGCTGAGTCAGTCCGAACTGGGCGCTGAGCGTGGCCGAAAGCCCCCGGTTCGCCTTGGCTTCGGCGACGGACTGTTCGGCGTACAACACGGAAAGTTCCTGACTGAGTCCGAAAGAAGAATTGGCATAGGAGAGATCGACCACCTCGCTTACATTCAGCGCGAGTTCGGGAATCGAATCGGGCAGCACCAGCTCCAGTTGCACGCTTTCGTTGTATCCGAGGTACGATTTCAGTTTCAACTGGTTCATATCCAGGTTCAACTGACTCTGATTGATCGATAGGCCGTCGTTCAGCAGCCGTAGTTCGAGCTGCAGCAATTCGCTCTTGGTCACTTTCCCAAGTTCGAAACGTTCCTTGGCAATCCGGTAAAGCGTTTCGGTATTCTGATAATTTTTCTGGGCCCTTTCGAGGTTCCGCTGCGACAACAGCGCATTGAAAAACAGCGAAGTAGCCGTAACGGTAATATCCTCCATCGTTTCGAGGTAACTCCGCTTGGCCTTTTCGTACTCTTTCGGTTGGGTCTTCTTCTGCCATTTCAGCGAATTGAAAGCCCGCAACGGCTGGATGTAAGTGATGTTGATCGGCTGCGAATTATACGTTATGTTCCGTTCCGGCGCATACTGATCCAGCCGGTTCAACTGTGTGAATACGGATACTTTACCTCCCGTCAACGCGATATTCTGATCCAGCGAAAGCGTCAGGTTGTTGCGCATGTTGTTGTTCTCGACGTATTTGATATTTCCCGTCTCGGAATTCTGAAGCGCCATCAGCGACCGGTTGAAATTGCCCAGCGTCGCCCCCAGGTTCAGCGACGGCAGAAACTGCGCTTTATAAGAACGGTACGCCCAGTAGTTCCCCAGAAAATTATGTTTGGCCACCAATGCGCTGGGCGATTGTTCGTGCGCGGTATAAATAACGTCGGTCAGGGTCATTTTGCGGTTCAGGCTCTGAGCATACCCTCCCGTCGAAAATAACACCCCGACAACGATCAACAACGAAATCGTGTTTCTTTTCATAAAAATCATACGGTCTTGGATCGGCAGTCCGCCGCTTTCTTGTAAAAGTACAAAAAAAGGAATCCGAAAATCCCTTCCTTTGTTACTTTTTTGATCTTTTTTTGTCAGTTTCAACGTTTTTTCGTGCAAACCGGCAGGATCATTGCTAATAATTTATTGTTTAAGTCGACCTGCTTAGTCGTGCTTGGCCTGTTCCCGGATCTCCTTTTTATAAAGCTCCCACAGCCGCTCGTTTCCGATCGGATTGCCGACCAAAACCACCCGGTTCTGCCGGTCGAGCAAGAAAGTATGATACATTTCCCCGGACGGAATGCGGGGATTCCGTTTTAAAAACAAACCTCCGCTATCGAGAAATACCGGATAATCCAACTGGGCCGCTTTCAGCGAAGTAATAAGCTGGGATTCGGTTCCCCGTTTGGGCGAAAATATAAATATCGCATTGAA
Organism: Candidatus Alistipes pullistercoris; assembly: GCF_027665465.1. Classification (NCBI taxonomy): domain Bacteria; kingdom Pseudomonadati; phylum Bacteroidota; class Bacteroidia; order Bacteroidales; family Rikenellaceae; genus Alistipes; species Candidatus Alistipes pullistercoris. Next base: position 11,893 of record NZ_JAQDED010000015.1, read on the forward strand.
CTTATGCTTCAGTCCGATCGATGTGGCGATCACTTCCTGCCATTCGTACATCCTGTTGATCCGGCAGGAAGAGCAGACCACCGAATCGTAAAATACCACCAGCTTCGTTTCGGCGCCCATAAAGTCGGTCAGCGTGGTGTCCCGGCCGTTCACCGTACTCCGCAGGCTGTCGGGCAGCACGATTTGCTGCCCGGTAAATTCCTTCAATTCCTTTTTGATCCGCGCCGTTTTGCAGGAAACGACCGCAAAGCAGCTTAACAGGATAACCAAAATACGTTTTACCATCATAACATGCTATCAATAAGTTCTAAAATCAAAGCGCTTTCATCAGCCGGTTCCACCGCAACTTCCCGGTCGCTTTGTCCCGCGAATAGGCGATCCGCGTAGCGACGCCGACGATAAACTTTTCCGGAATGAATCCGAAATAACGCGAATCCTGCGAGTTGGCCACATTGTCGCCGCCCATGAAATAATAATTTTCCGTGAACGTATATTCATCGACGGGAAAGTCGCCGAGATACAGAACGCTGTCGCGCACTTCAAGGCGCTTCCCCGTCTCGTATCCGACCGCCAGCCGGTACAGCACATGATTCCGGGCATCCAGCCGGATGCGATCCCCCTTGCGGGGAATATACAGCGGCCCGAAATTCTTCGTCGTCCAGCCGTACTTCTCGTCGAACGGAGCCGACCGTAGGATGACCGGATCGATCAGGGAGTCGGGCGTGGCCGAGAAAGCCGCTTCGTTGTCATAATACCCCAGCGTATCGCGACAGGCCGGGTTACGGTAAAAGCCGTTCACGACAGAGAGCGTATCGCCCGGCAGACCGAGACAGCGTTTGGCAAAGACCCGGTTGATCCGAAACTCGATCTTTTGCCAGTCGTCGTTCCCGAACGGGAAATTGAAAACGACGACGTCGTTGTGCCTGATTTTCCTGAATCCGGGAATCCGGAACGTTTCGAGCGAATCGCCTTGGAGAAACTTTAGGTTTTTATAAATTCGCGCGCCGAAAACCAACTTATTGACCAGAATCTGATCGCCGGGAATGATCGTCGGAGTCATCGACGTCGTCGAAACCGGATATTTGTCGCACACGAAAACGCGTGTGCCGAAATAGAGCAGCACCAACCCGAAAAACGCCAATACGCACACGGAAACCGCATTGACGGCCTTCGCTATCTTTTGTTTATTTAACATCATCTTTTACATTCTCGCATCCCGAACTGCCGACCGTTTTTGACGCACACCCGATCGGGTTCCTTTAAAAACGCATTCCGCACCATCGTTCAGGATCATTAAAACAATTTTTTGTTATTCGAAATTAATACATTCCGACCGATACTCCATGCCGTCCGGACTATTTTCCATACATTTCGGACGAAACGGACGAATCCGTCTCCGAAAGCTCCCGATTTTGCAGCCGCCGGATTTCCCCCTTCATCTCCCGCACAGCCGTGGAGGGAACCTTGGGGTCGAACGACAACACCCGGTCGGCCATTTCGCGGGCTTTATCGTCCTGCCCCGTCTCGAAATAGAGCTTTGCCAGCAGGTACAACGGATACAAACGGTTCGGTAGCCGACGGTAGGCCTTCTGGTAATACCGTTCGGCGGCAACGACATCTCCCCGCGCCTTGCTGTTATTTCCCATCACGTTCCAGAACATCGGATCGCCGCTGAAACGCGCGCCCCGGCGCAGCGCCCAATCGCTCAGAAAATAGCGTTCCGACTTATTCAGCGCATGTCCGTATTCGAACAGGAAACGGGGCTCGTCGCAAAGTTCCGGATACAGTTCTTCGTACTCCCCCGCAACGAACCGGTAATCCTGCAACTGATAGGCCCCTTGCAACAGCTTCCAATCCTGCAAAGCCCGGTATCGCTTTTCCGCTCCGGATACGGCGCAGCACGACCACGCGAACGCGCCCGAAAGCAGCGCGACGGAGACGACCGCCGGAAATCGTCTTCCCGAACGACCATCGTCCTGAGCCGCCGCGATAAAAAACACAAGCAAAATACAGAAGGGGAGCAGATTCAGCGGATAAGAAGCCAACGAAACGATCATCAGGCTCGTCAAGCCGTACAGCAACCCGTCCCGCCGGCGCGCCAATCCCCGGAAAGACAAAACGACCACCGACAGAAACAGCAAGGCTCCGGCCGCTCCCGTTTCGACCGCAATCTGCAAAAAATCGTTGAAAGCATAATCCGGAGCCCCGGCTACGCGCACCTGATCTTCAGTCATCGCCCCGGAAACGAAGCTGGCTTCTTGCGCATTCCCGTACGCCCCGGCAAAGCAGCCCGTTCCCACGCCGAATGCGGGATTTTCACGGATCAACTGCGCCGACACGTTCCAGATCAGCCACCGGCCGCCGGCCGAATCCTTTTTGTACCGGTACAACCCGACCAGCGACACGACGACCAGAACGAGCACGGCCGAACCAATCGTTGCAAACAGAAACTTCCTGCGTCGGTAAAACTTTCGGATATATGCCGGCGCGGGCGTCTCGCGGCATACCGCAACCAAACCGCTCCCCAGCACCGCCAGCCACGCAATCCGCCCCCGGGTCGCCGGCAAGACAACCAGAGCCAGCAGCAAGAAAAGCCAGGATGCGTAATAGATCAGCGTATCCGGATTCGACAACCGTACGAATCTCGCGCGCCCTTTCGACGCCGACAGAACGGCCGGAACGGCACGCAGAGTCAGCACGTAATAAAACGCCACGGGAACGATCACGGCGAGGTAGTTGGAGTAGGGGCCCGGATTGAAAAACGATCCGGTCATGCCGAACAGCGAATGATTCGACGAAGTCATTCCGTACAACTGCATCAATCCGGTAACAGCCTCGGCAATCCCGGTCGATAGCAACGCCAGCACCAATACGGGCACGACCCCGCGGGACAGCGAAAACACGATCCGCAGGTTCAGGTAAAGGCATCCCAGCGCTACCGGTACAGCCCATGCGTACTCCGTCCGGGAACCGGAACGAAAAACGACGTACGCCAGCAGCACGCACGCCAGAAGATCCGCGACCGTCCACCGTACCCGTTTCTCCCGGGCCATACAAAACCATAACAGGACAAAAAAAGTCAGACACGGCATCAGCCAAAAGAGCGCCTGTTCTTTTTCGGCGACCGCGATCAACGGCGTATCTTTCCGCACCCGGAATACGATGAAAAAGACAGCGACCGACAACAAAACCGTCGTCGTTTTCACCAGAAAAACCGCCAAATCGCGCACCCGCATAACTTCCGTCCGTTCGATATGTTTATAAACAAGCTATGATTCAGGCGGATAAAGTTATAAAAAATTCCGTCCAACGAAGAACGTCTTTCGATTTTAATTTCGAAACAAGTATATTTATGGCCACAATTCCCGGCAGGATTCCCTAAAAACCGATTACGCCTATGAATACGAACCTGAAAACCGTTCTCGAAACAGCGATCGGCGACCCGATAACGAGCGCCGTCTCCGGCACCGGAAAGATCCGTACGAAATCGGGCGCGGAATACTTTCTCAAAAGCGGCGCGCCCTCCGAAAGCTATGTATGCGAAGCCGAAGGACTGAAAGAATTGTCGGAAACCGGAATCTTCCGCACCCCGAAAGTCCTGTCCGTCGGAACGGATCACCTGCTGACCGAATACGTCCCGAACAGCGCCGGCGGAAACGATTTTTTCGAAGATTTCGGGCGCAGACTGGCCCGGCTGCACCGTCGCCGGACGGCATATTTCGGATTCCGGCGGAACAACTACATCGGACTCAATCCGCAGATCAATCTTCCGCACGGCGCCGAACGGTCGAATTGGACCGCATTTTACCTGAACAAACGCCTGCGCTACCAGTACGAGCTGGCCGAACGGAACGGCTATGCCACGACCGGACTCCGCAGAAATTTCGCCCGGTTGGAATCGAAAATCGCGGATATCTTGCAGGGCTGCGAGGAGCCGCCGTGCCTGCTCCACGGCGATCTGTGGGCGGGTAATTTCCTATGCGACGCCGTTTCCGGCGAGGTCGTGCTGATCGATCCGGCCGTTTATTACGGACACCGCGAAGCCGATCTGGCGATGACGCGGCTGTTCGGCGGTTTCCCTCCGGCCTTTTACCGGGCCTATGAGCAGGAATATCCGTTGAAACCCCGCTGGGAGTACCGCGAAGGGATCTACCGGCTATACCATCTGTTGAACCACCTGAACCTTTTCGGCAGCTCCTACCTTCCGGAAGCGAACCGCATCCTGGAAAAATACGCATCCGATTAAAACAGAGGAGCATCCGAACCGTACGGCCCGACTACATGCCCTTTTTAACGCCTTTGCGGATCAGCCATACGTTCATCGGCAGAGCTGCCAAAAAACCGACGAACATGGCCGTCTGCATCATAAACCAGAACGTCCACGACATTTTCGACAATCCGGTTTCCCGGAACAGCACCCAGATAACGACGGCCATCCACGCGTACATGCCGGCCTGCCACGCGGTCAGCGACAGAAAATCGGCCTTCAGCGCATGGACGACCGCCTGCTTTCTCGGCAGCATTTGCATACTCCGGATTGCTGCGTACTGAAAATAAACCCCGATACAGAGCGCCAACGCATAATCCAGCGCCCAACCGCCGACAACCGCGCTGCCGCCGATCGCGACCGGCACGAAATACAGAAAGCTTTCCCCGATCAGGTCGGCCAACGTACATCCGGCGCCGCAGTGCAGCGTCGACAGCACGACGGACTGCCACTTCGGACGGTCGCGGCCCATATCCATCGGCATGTGCGTCTCCGCTTTATTTCCCATCGGCATCGAACCGGCATCCGGCGCCTCCATCCGCATCGGAGCGGCCACCGGCGCGAAGCGTTTCGCGCGCCCGAACCGGAAATAAGCCCACAATGCGAAAAATCCGCCCCAGAGCCCGGTCAGTATCCACACGCTGTTCATTATCTTCATGGACTGCTTCCGGCGCGGAAGATCCGACGCGATCACGACTGCCGAAACGATACCCGATCCTACGAAAAATGCGGCGATTGTATTCATACGAAATCGATTAATTGTTACGTGCTGCCGTAACAATTAACATACCAACGCCGGAAAACGCCGTCAGAACATGCTGACCAGCAGCATCACGTTCAGCAGCGTCACCACGCCGCCGATCGCATAAAGCAGGTATTTGGTGAACGTCGAATTTTTATACTTGCCCATCACCCGTTCGGAAGAAGTCAGGTAAACCTGCAGGAAAACGGTGAACGGCAACTGGATGCTGAGAATCATCTGCGAATAGATCAGTCCCCGGAACGGATTGGTAATCACCAGGATGATCAGGAACGCGACGACGAGCGAAATGATCACGCCGAGCCGCGAGTGGCTGTCCTTGATATCGTAGGGCTCCTTGAAGATCCCGGCGAAAATGGAACCGGCCGCCATACCCGACGTAATCGTCGAAGCGATCCCGGCGAACAGCAGCGCCACGGCGAAGATCACCGTCGCATTGCTTCCGAGCAGCGGACGCAGCAGCGAATCGGCCTGCTGCAACTCTTCGACGGGAGTTTTGGATACGAAGAACGTCGCGGCGGCCAGTAGGATCATCGCGCTGTTGATCGCCCAGCCGATCAGCATCGACAGGATCGTATCGGCATATTCGTACCGGAGCTGTTTTTTGATCACCGCGTCGTCGGAAAGGTTCCACTGCCGGCTCTGGATGATCTCGGAGTGCAGGAACAGGTTGTGCGGCATCACCACGGCCCCCAGCACGCTCATGATAATCACCATCGACCCCTCCGGAATGGTCGGCGTAACCCACGCCCAGGCGGCCGCGGGCCAGTCGATCGTCGTCAGCGACAGTTCGTAAATAAACGACAGCCCGATGATCGACACGAACGCGATGATCCACTTCTCGATCAGCCGGTAACTGTTGGTAAACAGCATGACGATTACGAAAATCAGCACCATCAGCGCCCCGATCCGCACCGGAATGCCGAACAGCATCTGCAACGCGATCGCCCCGCCCAGAATTTCGGCCAGCGACGTGGAGATCGACGCGAGCACGGCCGACCCCAGCACGGTGCGCGACACGGCCGGCTTCAGGTAAACGGTGGCGGCCTCCGACAAGCAAAGCCCGGTGGCGATCCCCAGGTGGGCCACGTTGTGTTGCAGGACGATCAGCATCACGGTCGACAGCGTGACCATCCACAGCAGCGCATAGCCGTAGTCGGCGCCCGCGGCCAGGTTCGAAGCCCAGTTGCCCGGATCGATGAACCCGACGGTCACCAGCAGACCGGGCCCGATGTATTTCAGTATTTCGAGGCCGCCGAGCCGGGGATGATGTTTGCCGAGGCCGAATTTAGTACGCAGCGAATTCAGAAACGAAGCCATGAATCACAATTTGGTTACATTTATATCCTTGCGGTCGATGTAGTTCGGATAGCGGAACGCCGGTATGCCGAGCGCCATTCCGGCGCGTATCTTCCCGGATATGCCGAGCATTTTGGCCAGCCGCCTGTTCCGGTCTTGTTCGACGGCCGAACAGACGAAACCGGTGTAGAACTGGGCGACGCCGAGACTCTCGGCCATCAGCGAACCGTTCTGATAGGCGAGGTTGGCGTCCTGGCATCCGAAGCGGCTTTCCGAAGGCGTATGGATCAGGATCACGGCGGTAGCCCCGCGCAGGATCAGGTCGTTCCCCTTGTCGAACTCCGAGATCAGACGCTTAAAATGCGGCACGTAGCCGTATAGCTGCGGCGCAATCCGTTTCAGCACCGGCTTCAGCAGCGGATTTTCGAGTTTTCTGAGAATCGAAGCGAATACGCCGACGGTAAACGCGCTGATCGCGTGCAGTTTTTCGGGATCGGTCACCAGCGTAAACGCCACCCGTTGTAGGTTGCTGGCGGTCGGGGCGCGGTGGGCGGCCTCGAGAATCCGGTCGAGCGTCTCTTCCGGCACCGGCTTCGCGGTAAAGGCCCGGTTCGACCGCCGCGCCTTGCACAGCAGCATCACCTGTTCGGGCGAGGGCAGCAATTCCCGATCGACCGGATGCACCTTCTGCGGCGGAAAATCCCCGTGCTCGACCGAACCGGTCGGGCAGACGGCCACGCAATGCCCGCACACGATACACGACCCGATCCCTTGCAATCCGATCTCGCCGCCGGAGGCCGGCTGCGTAAAAATTTTCGACGGGCACACCCGCACACATTTGCCGCACCGGATGCAACTCTCCGCACGAACGCTCAGCATTACTTCCATACCATCCTGATTTTAATTCCGTAAAAATACGATAAACCGGGCTATTTTCCCCGGTCCGCCCGAACTTTTTTACTCGACATTGATCTATAACGCCATACATAAAATGTTCCAAACCGCAGCGCATACGCCCGTCTTCCGCCGTTACTCCTTTTCGAGCCGGAACCGCCACGCGCAGGCGCAGTCCGGCTCGGTCATATCCGGAAAACAACTCACGGCCTCGCATCCGATCCGATCGTCGATCACGCGGGCGAAATAGGCGTACTCGTTTTCGCCGACCGGTTTGCACGGATGCAACGGCAACCCCCTGCGGGTGCGAGCCGACTGCACCCGGCAGTCCACCACGCGGAACTCCAGCGCATCGCCCGCTCGGCGGCACTCCGTCCGGCGGTTGGCCAGCGCGGCGAAACGAAACGCGAGGGCTTGTTCCAGCCCGTCGAGTCCCGGCCGTTCGGGCAGACCGAGAAACGTTTTGATACGGCGGGCTTCCGTCTCGGTGAAACGCCGCCACACCGCACAGTCGTGCGCCATCGCCTCGTCCATGCCCCGTCCGCGTTCGACGGACTGAAACCACACGCCGTCGAGCGCCAACAGGTTGCGGGCATAGATCCGCACCAATTCTTCGAGTTGTTCCTTAGTCAATTCTTCCAAACTCATCGCTTTCATAAAGGCATCGTTTCAGTCGGTACAAAAATAACGATTTCCCGGCAATAAAAAGTTCGGCGCCGCCCGGCGCAGGCAAAATATAAAGTCGATTATTTCAGCAAGGAACGGCAATTATCCTCGCCGAATACGTTTTTGTAGATTCAAATTTTAAAGGCAGGCTAAATTTCTCTGAAAAACTCCTCGAAAGTAATACCGTAATAATTACACAACTTTTTCAGGGTAGGGAGCGATATGCAATTTTCTGCAATCTCGATACGGCCTATGTTCATATTCAGATCGAAACGCACGTTCTCCTGGGTAAGGCCCTTCTTTATGCGAACGTCCTTCAAGCGTTCAGCTATCTTTATTCCCAAGGCTTATTTTTCAAATCAATATTTTTGAAAAACTCTTCCATCGAAACTTCGTAATACTTGCAAAGAATAGCTAACGAATAAATCGAAGGCATCCGATTCCCTGATTCTATCCTACTGATATTTACTCCCGTATCCATCGTAACCCGCTGTTGGGACACACCCCGGCCGTTGCGGATTTCTTTCAATCTCCACACAATGGTCGCAAGGAATTGATTGTCACGTCTCGGAGTGCTCATAATTGAGCAAAATAGAAGATAATCACTTTCTTTTTTGCATACCAATCGGTATTTTATTCAGAAATAAATTTTATATTTGCATTTGTAAATCAATAATTGACAATGAAAATATTATCTTTGTTAGGTGAAGTTACGAAAAGAGTGTAATTTATTGGAAGTGAGCGTAGGTTAATTGCTCATGATAGTAATAGGTTACGATTTAGTTAGTTATCTACTGCATCATCCTTCTGCGCGTTGCGTAACCTTCAAAGAACTCTTCGTATGCAAAAGTAACAATAAAACGGGAGATTTTGAAATGAATCTCCCTAATTTTTTTCTTCTCATACAAGTTTTTCCGTAAAAGCGATTTTATCCGTCGGCACACCATCGTACAAAAGGATTTTGGACGAACGTATGCCGACTGCCGCATAAGCGAAGAAAAGGGCTTTGCCTCACGCCTAAACAACAGTTTAGACTGATGATGCAAGGCTCATTTCTTTTGTGCTTATGCCAAAGAGGTGCTTTTACGGGTTTCTGACGATTTTTCTTTTTCCGCTGTTCCTTTGTGCCGTAAGCGGAAAGCCGTGTCTGACCGCCCGATCCATAAATGGAACAAGCCGTCACACACGGCAGGCAAACCGGGAAGAATGATTTTATCTGTCCGACCGGACACGTTCGGCCAGACATACAAAATCATACTTCCTTGCCGGTGGTTTGCCCGGTTTCACGCCTCCGGCAGTGTCCCTTTTCCTTTTGGCGTTTTCCCTTTTTCACGGATTTCTCTTTTGAAGTTTTCCTGTCCAATCTGCCTCCACTTCCGTTTACCTCCATTTTCGCGTCTTTCAGGGAGCGCATCAGGTTGTCATTTCCGTTCTGGGCGCAAAGGTAATTCCGGGATTGGACGGGAATGCAAGGTCAAGCCTCCTGTTTTCGGGAAAAATCTCCAGCCCTGCGGGTAGTATTTTTCCCGAAAAACCTTGCATCCCCTAATCCCTACCTTTTTAAGCACCCGAAACGAAAACGACCGATGCGACAGAAAGACGCATTAAAAAAAATGTCGGATAAACGAGAGGCAAATAAGATAGTTTGAAACTCAACTCCCTCAGCTCTTGAATCCGCATAAAAAAAACAAAAAATCAAAAACAGCGAAAATATGACGGCAACGGCAAATTTCAGACAAATGGCGCAGTACATAGGGCTTGCGATATGCGGCTTGATGGTGCGCACCGCCTTCGGGGTGTTCGGCATCCTTTGGGGCATCATTAGAGAGATTGTAAACGGAGTGTTCCGAGTGGCGATAGGCGTAATCGTGGCTATCCTTTCCGCAACCGCCTTCTTCGGTTTCATCCTTTGGTTATTCACCCTTTAACCCTTACCGACATGGCAAAGAGAAGCAGCAAGACGGCAGCGCAGCAATGCAGATACTACGAGGTGGACAACATCTTCGTGTATATGGTTGAAACGTACATCAACGGCAACATATCCGTGTTCCGTGAACTCTACCGAGAACTGAACAAGGACGCACGGAGGGATTTTACAGACTTCCTTTTGAGCGAGGTGGAGCCGACCTATTGGAGAGAGATACTGAAACAGACCATCTAAAACGACAGCGATATGAGAACGATAACAAGGACATACGACCTATTCCAATTAGCCGAACTCTCCGCAGCAGCGAGAGATACCGCATACAATGAATGGCTACGCACTTTTGAATACGGTTGGGACAGCGACAACCGCAACACGCTGGAAGCATTTGAAAGTGTGTTCAGGGTCAAAGTGAACGATTGGAGTTACGACACGTGCCGTTATTCCTACCGCTTCACCTCACGTTACAGCGGAGAGGAAGAAGAACTCAACGGCATACGGCTTCTGAAATACATCGTCAATAACTATTGGCACACCCTATTCAAGCCGAAAACCTACTACCTCAAAGGCAATTACAATAAAAGACGCAAAAGCAGGGTATTCACGGATAACTGTTGCGTACTGACAGGCTATTGCGCAGACGAGGACATCCTGCGACCCATCTACGACTTTCTGAAAGCCCCCGACACCCGAACCACTCTGTACGACCTCATGGACAAGTGTCTTGACAGTTTCTTCAAGTCGTGCCGTGACGATATGGAATTCCAGTGCAGTGAGGAAGGTTTCGAGGAGAGTTGCGCAGCCAACGACTACGAGTTTTTGGAAAACGGAAAAATGTATAACTGATAAAAACGACAGCGATATGAAAGGAACAGAACATTTCAAGAGAACGATACAGATGCACTTGGAGCAGCGTGCAGCGGAAGATGCGCTCTTTGCGAAGAACTACCGCAACCCTGCCAAGAACATAGACGATTGCGTCACCTACATTCTCAACTACGTGCAGCGGAGCGGTTGCAACGGCTTCACGGACGGGGAGATATTCGGGCAAGCAGTCCACTATTATCCCAATTAGATTATTATCCAAAGTCGCATACAAATAGTGTTGATTATCA
>NZ_JAQDED010000016.1:0-7915 GCF_027665465.1 Candidatus Alistipes pullistercoris
TATAAGGGGCATTTCCAATAGTATCAATAACAGTTAAATACACAACAATATGAGTTACAATTCATTGACGCACATACACCCCCGAAGCCCAACTGTAATTCGGTTTAATTTCAGTGTAAGAAATTCAAGACAAATGCACATAATTCCCACAGAAAAGTATAATTAAAGACGATACCCATTTAATAAATGGCCCCCGTAACAGTTGTTTCAACGAAATTTAACCGGTCATTAAATGCCGGTTAAACCCTCTCAAGAACACGCAGAACGAGAACCGACGTTATTATTTGGTACAAAAAAGGAACATGAAAATAGTTTGAAACATCAAAAAAATAGTTACTTTAGTTCCAACTCTTGGTAGGAGTTTTTACTTGTTGGATTGGTATAGTATATTTGTATGCTATACAGGCATTTCATATCTCGTAAAAGAGGCCATCGCTCCGTGAATTGCACGATCCAACCTGCAATTACTCCTACCAAGAACCGGAGACGATGGCCTTTTACTCTAAAATTCCCGACTATGAAATTATGGAAGACGAGGCCCCTATGACCGACTATGTCCGTCAGAACAGTATTAAATTGAACAATAGCGAACTACCTAAACTAAAAACTAAACTACATGAGAACATATACAAAGTATTCAAAACAAACCGTGAGTATATAAAAATTTGTAATACTTTACCCACGACTCCATTACGCATCAATTAAACCCTTCCATTCAAAATAAAACCCCGGCATTCACTTGTCGGGGTTTCGTTTGTCATTGTTATCAACGTGCAGGGCGGGCGGTTTATTGTCACCAGGTGATATCGACCCTAATGTACTTTCGTATTGCCACAGCTTCGCCCTAAGTTCGTTTATCTCCGCATCTTTCTGTTTTACAATCTCGTTTATGGTGTCTTTCATCGTACTGGGAGAGACAGCCTCCCCTGTTTTGAACATTTCAAGGACGTTATTCACGAACTCTTCCGACATCGCCTTCTCGATCTCTTCGTCAGTGAATCCGGAAAACATATTTCGGATGCCCCGGCGTTCAGGCGGAATCTCGATTTCAAGATAGCTGCTGTCGATTATGCGGCCTTTACCCCGCTGCGATTGGGAAGACTGATAAGGGGCTTGGTTTTCGGCAGCGATGGAGGGAGTGTTGCCTGTGATTTTGTATTGTTTGTTTGATGACGTTTTTCGGAGTTTTCGTTTGTCATCAAAAACGTCATCAAAAATGTCATCATTTTGTTTGATGACGTTTTCCGGAGTTTTCGTTTTGAAAATTTCTCCTTCGCCGGTAAAGAGCCAATCTAAATTAACATCGTCATAATACGAGAGAAATTTCATTAAATTATCTTCAGATATTCCATTAGTCTGACTTAAAACCCCATTAGTCACCCCTGTGTTTTTATAAAACGAGTATTTTGTAATACCTTTTAGTTGAAGGTATTGCAAAATCCTACTTTTGATAAGTGAAAAATCTCTCGTTTTTTCTTGCATAGCTGAGATATTCCTATTATATTTGCTTCGTGAAGTTAACACAAAGGTATTAAAATTTTAAGATATGCAACAGCATACGCAATTCGATCAGACCTTATATAAAAAGGTTCGCGCCATCAAAGGCGGAATAAACGAGATATCGCGTCGGATCAATGTACGCCGCGAGTGGGTTTATATGGTGTTGGTGGGGCGTGGTAAAAGTGCGCGCGTCCTTCGGGCTGCCGAGCAACTGATCGCCGAACGAAAACAAACCAATTAAAACCTAAAGATATGAAATACAAAGTAGGAGACAAGGTTAGAATCAAATCTCTGGAATGGTACGAGAAGCACCACGATTGTCATGGTTGTGTAGGAGTAGGTAGTGAAGCATTCGTCTCCAGTATGGTAGAATATTGCGGCAAAGAAGCTATTATAACAAGAGTAAATAAAACGTCATACAAAATAGATATTGACGGTCAATATCATAACTGGTCTGAAGGCATGTTCGAAGATGAAAATCCCTTTTGTGTCATCGGGGGACGAATTGTATTGCCGGATTATGATAAAATGCTTCGCGAAAAAGCTCATAAAGAATTATGTGAGCATGTGCTCAAATGGAGTTGGCCGGTGACGCAACCATTACAAATAAAGACTACCAAAATAGACCTTATCGGTCGTGAATTGTTAACCATTAAAAAATTAAACGTATGAAAAAGCTACAAGCAATTTTGAAAGGTCGCATCTTCGCCGACATGATGTTCGAGTTGCGCGAAAAGCAGGTTAAGACCGCCCTTACTGTGGCAAAAAACGACATCGAAGAGCAGGAGGCGGAGGCGACGATCAAGTATGAGGAACTCTGCAAAAAATTAGGCGATAAAGAGGTCGACTACAAGAGCACTTTTAACGAAATGCTCAAATGCAAGGAGAATATTCGTAAGTCTCAAGAGACGCGGATCGCACTAAAAGAAATCGAGGACGATATGAACAGCGATGTGCAACTCGATAAGGAGGACTCCATAAACGGTGAATAGCCATAAAAAACAGAGGCGGCAGGAGGTAATAGGACCTCCTGCCACTAACGAAGATCCCATGAACGCGAAGACGTTATCCGGAGCGATACTGGCACGGGAGCAAAAACCAACGAAAGCGACCAATGAAACATGATAAAGAATACCTACGTGAATGGATGGAGTTTGCAGAACAGATACGTCAGGATTCCTCCAAAACTGCTGATGATAGCGATAATCACGGAGAGTCGAGTCAACCGTTCAAAGAGCAACATGCGAACATATCCACCCTTGAGCAATCTGGTTTTACCTCGTTCGGTAATGCTGACGCCGTACCTGTCGAGGCGACACATTCCTTCGGATTGCAAAAACTCATAAACGGATATCACGTTGTCGGGTGCGTTTTTACACAACCTGTCATAAGATATATGATCGGAATTCTTAAAACACTCAAGCGCAATATCATACATTTTACATCGGTAGTAAGCGCCTCCGTAAATAAGTTTTTTAAAATCCATAATCGCTAAATGTTTTAAGGTTTGACAGTCATAAATATAGCGATTTATCCCGTGAATGCAAGGGCATTATCCGGAGCGATACCGGCGCGGGAGCAAAAACAGATTTAAAACACATTTAACCGACATTTAAATGATCCAGCCGAACGACATACTAATACGCGAGACCTCCGACGGGCAAACCGTCTGGGTGTCTCAGCGTATGGTGGTCGAAGGATGTGGAGTAGGTGAATATTATTTAAGAGTTGCTTGTCGTGACCGTTACAAGCAGTCCCTTCCCGCCTCCTGGCAAAAGGTTGTCGCCCAGTCCGATTTTTTCCTGGGCGACAACAAAAAGTCATGGCGATGGGGACGGAGGAACGGGCAATATTACTACGACATAGACCGGATTCCGAATCGCAAACCTCGTTGTTACCGGGATATGCTGCCCGGCAAAGACGAATTGATCGCCGCTGTCGAGAATGCGAACCTGCGCGGCAGCCGTGAGCGACAAGCGGCGCAATACAAAACGATTTCAAAACAGATCAAAACACTGATCGACAACTCGGATATTCAATATTTCCTGCATTACCAAGTCGGAGATAAAACTATTTTTAATATCGACAAGTCCCGACAACTCGCCGAATCAATGGCCTGGTGTCGGTATATCAAAGAGTCCGGGAATCGTTACCGGGAGATAGGATTCACATCCCGGACTGATTTTCTTTCCGCCTGTGTCGAACTGATCCGTCGCGCAGATCTCGAAGGATTGAAAGTCAAAACGGCTGATTCTCTCCGTAAAAAAATCAGCCTGTCGCCGGACGATCCGGAACTGCTGCGCCGTTACCTGGTATCGGGGAAATACTGCAACGACAATCGCCGGATCATCGGCAAATACAAATTGATAGACTATTCGACCGGTGAACTGCTACCCATCGACGAGCACCAGGCCATTATGATGACCTACTGGCTGAATCCGGGCGGTGCGGCCAAAGGAACCAAGCGCGAACTATGGGAATCCTACGCCGCAGACATGGAAGCGGTCGGCAGAATCCCGATAAAACCGTCCACATTCAACCATTATACGAACATTTGGACGAATAAAATGCTGACAGCGAAAGAACGTCACGGTAAAAAGCATTTCAGAAATACATACCGCCCCTACGTTCCGGCCCGCCCATTGGAGTTTGCGAATTCATTATGGGCGTCGGACGGTTCCGGCGTGGTTCCATATCGGTATCAGGATCAGTACGGAAGGTGGCGAATGATGAAGTTATACGTGATGTTGATTTCAGACGTTGCAAGCCGGTGTATTATCGGATATGCGGTGAGTTGGAAGAGTCAACATATCGAAGATGTCCGGATGCTGCGTAGCGCCATGACAATGGCTTTACGCAACAACGGCAGGACTGAAGTGATGGACTTTATTTCGGACAATCACGGCGCATATACAAGCGACGAATCAAAGGAATATCTTCAGCTCGTTTGCCGAAATTTCCGCACGATCAAGCCGGGAAATTCCCAGGCGAACCCTGCCGAATTAACGTTTAAACTGTTTAAAAGACGGTTTAAAACCTATTTCAATCTCCCGGAAACCTCATGGAATGCACACAGCCTCGAAAGCGTTGCGAATCCGGATTATTACGACGTAATGACGCTTCCGACCTACTCGGAATCCATTACGAAGCTAAACACGGCTGTATCCGACTGGAACAATACCCGAATGAGCAACGGACTGACTCCCGTCGAATGGTTCGCACAGTGGAAAAACCCGCAGGCTGAATCATACGACGACCGTCACTGGCGGTTGATAACCGGCAATGTAAGCCGGCAAGATCTGAGCTACCAGCGATCGATTATGACCATTGAAAAAAACGGGGAAAAATATCGTTTCGACGTTCCGACGGACACGGATTCGATAGCATTAATCGCAAAACACATGGGATATAATCCGGATGTGCCGGTGACGGCATACTGGAACGAAGAAGGGGCCGATCTGTACACTATGGACGGGAAATATATACTTAGCTGTCCGGCGGCATCACTGGCCTCCAAATCCATGTCGGAAGCCGACGGAAAAACGCTTTCCGCACTGCGTCATCACAGTGATAAAGGCGAACAGGTCGAAGCGATGGCGGACGATTTCGTTTCCGATGTGAAGTATGCGAAGGACGTGATGTGCCGCAATTACGACTTCAACATCCAGGGGATCGGGACGAAAGAGACATACAACGGCATGATGGAAGGAGTCACCGAAGCCGAGTTCAACAAAGAATTGGCAAAGGCACAGAAGAAAGAGACACGGAAAAAAGACAAAGAACAGGCGCGTGCGGAAAAGGAAATTATGTCTGCGTCGATAGCTTTCCACAAAAACAGAATATCAGACTTATCCAAATACATAAAACGTTAAAAATCATGGATGAAAGCGTAAAAAAGTTGATCTCGGGCAGAACGCTCGAATATATTCAGCAGAATGCGATGTCGCAGACGATGTTTGCAAAACATTGTGGAATAAATCCGTCGTATCTGAGTAACATTCTGAACGGGATTTTTGAATACAAAGCCGCCGAAGGAAAGATAGTCCCCATATCTGACAAATATTTCCATATCATCGCCGATTGTATCGGGATGAACCTGCAAGAGTCCGTTTGGGACATCCGAGCAACATCGCAATTCACGATGATGATATCCACCCTTGAAAACGCCCACGAAAACGCTATGTCGGAAAATGGTCGCGGGGCCTTCAAGATGATTATCGGGGAATCCGGCTGCGGAAAAACTTTTGCGATCAACCAATACTGCAAAGCGCATCCGACCGACTCGATCAAAATAACGATCAACGACATGGATAAGATCAAAGATATCATCGAAGAGATTGGACGACAATTAAGCATCGAACTTCCTTTAGGGGCGGGCAATAGACTGCGCGCAATCGCGCGCGAATTCAGAAGCAGGGCGCTCAGAGGTGTGAAAATGATCCTCATCCTCGACGAAGGGGAGAACACAAAGATTCCCGGATTGAAAATGTACAAAGCTATATATGATCTTGTGCAGGGTTATGCCGCTTTCGTTATTGCCGGTACTCCGGAACTGCCCAAAATGATGAATTTACTTCTGGGGAAAGGGACTCCGGGTATCAAACAGGTCGTGCGGAGATTTAAAGCAGGGATTGTGAACCTTCCCCCTATGGATCGTAAATACACGCCTTTTATGGATTTGGTGGAGGATATCCGGTTGCGCAAGCTCCTGGTCGGGCTATGTGACAATTACGGCGAATTGCATGATTTCCTCGAACCGGCCATACTTTCTGCAAAAAAAGACGGGAAGCCTCTTACCGAAGAATATTTCAGAACTATGTATTGTATTGCTAAAACTGGAGAATAATGGAACAAATCAAAATTGTCGACGCCCGGACGCTCCCTGAGGAGGTACGGCGTCAAAAACAGATCGAGCAACTTGAAAGAATGATCGTGATGAGAAGCGAACGAGCGCAGTCTACGGAGCGATATCTGCGAATTTTCGGCTCCCAGCTGTGCGAGGATCGGCTACGACTGCTGAAACTTCATTTATACCGCACGATCGAATCCATTATCGACATGCGCCGCGACCTGATTGCCCTGCAATCCCCCCTCGGCAATTACTGATATTTAGAGATTAAAAATACATTCAAACGCATTTAAAACGAATGATTATGCAAGAAATTGCCAATTTGACGACCAAACAACTGGAACAGTTGTTGGCCGAACGCAAAGCCAAAGAACAGGCGGAAATACAGGAGCGCCGCAAAGCCTACGAGTCTATTAAAAGCGGTTTTATTAACGATATGGAAAGCCGTGCGCGTAATGTCGTTGACCGGGTTAAGGCGTTTCACGAGCAGGTAGTCAAGGAGACCAGAGCGTTCTATGAGTTAATGAAGGAATACGGGGAGCTCCGTAGCGAAGGACAGCGCAGTTATACGGTACAGTCCGAAACATTTCGTATCGAAGTAAAAAGTTGCAAAGTAAAATGTTTCGACGAACGTGCTGACATTGCAGCATCACGTCTGATCGATTTTTTGAAAGAATGGATCGAAGGGCGCGAACGTGGAGCGGACGATCCGATGTATCAACTTGCGATGATGTTGATCGAGCGCAATAGGAATGGTGATCTGGATTATAAGTCAATCAGTAAATTGTATGATTTGGAAATCAAATTCAACAGTCCGGAATACTCATCTATTATGCAGTTGTTCAAGGAAAGTAATATTGTCGAGGGAACCGCTACTAACTTCTATTTCTACGAGAAGACTGAGCTCGGCGTCTGGCGGAAATTGGAGCCGTCATTCAATCGCATGTTATCATCTAATTCTTAAAACTATGTGCGACTGTATTAAAAAAAATAGAACAACGGCTCAATGATAAAATGAGCGAACAAAATCCCGGATGTAAAATAATTGACAAAGTTCGAATGGAGAATCGTGCATTTATGCTTGATTCCAGCGACTATCATCTTTTTTCTCCCGCACAGGGAAGATATATGCAAGGGAAGCGTGTGAGAAAATTCGAAGCTAATATACATTACAGGTATTGCCCTTTTTGTGGCAAGAAGTACAACGAAAAATAATCCCGACTGGGTGGCTACGCGAGGCGGTTCGACTTCGTCTCCGGGAGCAAATAAACGAAATGCGATTATGTACGCCGATATTGACAAAGACGGAAAGGTCAGCCTTCACGACATGGCTCCGGCGGAAGCCGAATTGATCCAAACCGCCGCGATCCGTTTGGCCGAAGAAACCAATTCCAACGCCTCTACGCTCCGGAAGGTGGCGATGGAGATCGACAAAGTTTTAGTGAAAGCATCCAAAAGTTAGAACATGACGCACGGATCTTTGTTTTCAGGCATAGGAGGTTTCGATCTTGCGGCTCGTTGGGCCGGATGGGATAATCTGTTCAACTGTGAAATAGACCTTTTTTG
>NZ_JAQDED010000017.1:0-1753 GCF_027665465.1 Candidatus Alistipes pullistercoris
GATTTAAATTTTTTACAATGGAGAGTTTGATCCTGGCTCAGGATAAACGCTAGCGGCAGGCCTAACACATGCAAGTCGAGGGGCAGCGGAAGAAGTAGCTTGCTACTTCTGCCGGCGACCGGCGCACGGGTGCGTAACGCGTATGCAACCTACCTTTAACAGGGGGATAATCCGAAGAAATTTGGTCTAATACCCCATAATATTTCAGAAGGCATCTTTTGAGGTTGAAAACTCCGGTGGTTAAAGATGGGCATGCGTTGTATTAGCTAGATGGTGAGGTAACGGCTCACCATTGCGATGATACATAGGGGGACTGAGAGGTTTTCCCCCCACACTGGTACTGAGACACGGACCAGACTCCTACGGGAGGCAGCAGTGAGGAATATTGGTCAATGGACGCAAGTCTGAACCAGCCATGCCGCGTGCAGGATGAAGGTGCTATGCATTGTAAACTGCTTTTGTACGAGGGTAAATTCAGATACGTGTATCTGTTTGAAAGTATCGTACGAATAAGGATCGGCTAACTCCGTGCCAGCAGCCGCGGTAATACGGAGGATCCGAGCGTTATCCGGATTTATTGGGTTTAAAGGGTGCGTAGGCGGTTTGATAAGTTAGAGGTGAAAGCTCGATGCTCAACATCGAAATTGCCTCTGATACTGTCAGACTAGAGTGTAGTTGCGGAAGGCGGAATGTGTGGTGTAGCGGTGAAATGCTTAGATATCACACAGAACACCGATTGCGAAGGCAGCTTTCCAAGCTATTACTGACGCTGAGGCACGAAAGCGTGGGTAGCGAACAGGATTAGATACCCTGGTAGTCCACGCCGTAAACGATGATAACTCGTTGCCGGCGATATAGTGTCGGTGACTAAGCGAAAGCGATAAGTTATCCACCTGGGGAGTACGTTCGCAAGAATGAAACTCAAAGGAATTGACGGGGGCCCGCACAAGCGGAGGAACATGTGGTTTAATTCGATGATACGCGAGGAACCTTACCCGGGCTTGAAAGTTAGCGACGGATCCTGAAAGGGGTCTTCTCTTCGGAGCGCGAAACTAGGTGCTGCATGGTTGTCGTCAGCTCGTGCCGTGAGGTGTCGGGTTAAGTCCCATAACGAGCGCAACCCCTACTGTTAGTTGCCAGCATGTCAAGATGGGCACTCTAGCAGGACTGCCGGTGTAAGCCGAGAGGAAGGTGGGGATGACGTCAAATCAGCACGGCCCTTACGTCCGGGGCGACACACGTGTTACAATGGTCGGTACAGAGGGTAGCTACCTGGTGACAGGATGCCAATCTCGAAAGCCGATCTCAGTTCGGATTGGAGGCTGAAACTCGCCTCCATGAAGTTGGATTCGCTAGTAATCGCGCATCAGCCATGGCGCGGTGAATACGTTCCCGGGCCTTGTACACACCGCCCGTCAAGCCATGGGAGTTGGGGGTGCCTGAAGTACGTGACCGCAAGGAGCGTCCTAGGGCAAAACCGATGACTGGGGCTAAGTCGTAACAAGGTAGCCGTACCGGAAGGTGCGGCTGGAACACCTCCTTTTTGGAGCTTGTTCAAAGGTATAGCTGCTTATACTTCAAAGACTATTATAACAGTATCGATGTGTTTACGCACAGTCGTAGCGGAGCAAAACCGCGATACTGTACGATCCACGCGATAAGGATCGGGTCAGCGATGACCTGCCTGCTGTGGAAAAGTTCTTTGACAGATTTAAGGATGAGAAAGGGGGTTGCATAACCGGTCACGAGCCGG
>NZ_JAQDED010000018.1:0-3678 GCF_027665465.1 Candidatus Alistipes pullistercoris
TTATAATCGGCAAAACGAAAATTCCATCTGACTTTCCGGATATTTCAAAGGATAATCTTGAAAAATAGACAAAAAGTAGCAAAAATTAAACGGGCTTTAAAATCATTTTAAAGCCCGTTTTTTTTGATTGCCCAAAATACGAATTTATAATTGTAGTAACTTGGGGTATAATTACCATTAATTTATACCTCCCCTGCCGGAGAAGGGGTATTATTTTTCGAGGGGTGTGGTCACTTCTTCCCTGATCCGCGCCAGCGTATCGAGCAGTATGCTCCCGATCTCCGCGGGATCTCCGCCGGGCATGGTCGTTACGGACGTATATCCGTCGGAGTTGACGATCAGCGCGCCTTTCGCGGCCCCTGCTTCGCCGATGGCGTTGATGTTGACTTCGTCGAGACTTCTGTCGCCCCTGACGGAGTACGTTCCGGTGACGGTCATTCCGCCCGCGGCGTCTTCTACGTTGTACTTTGCTGTTTGAAGATTCGATGTGTACATAATTCAGTTTTTTTAAAGGTTGAACAATTAGTATTTGTAAGTATCCAGATTGAATATGAAAAACAGGACATCCGAGGCTACCGATCCGGCTCCGTCACCGGTGAATATTTTAAACGACGTGGCCGTCTTGCCCGGTACCGAATGAAATGCAACCCTGTCGTTGCTATTATTAACTTCGGGTTTGACAACATAAGAGTCCTTCGACGTGAACCGGGCTCCATTCATCGTGATCTGTACGCAGTTTGTCCATGCCATCGACGCGGAGAAAGAAGTTATGCTGCTGGCCGGAGATATCCAAGACTTCGCGATTACATAAGTGCCCGTATTGACGATTCCCCACGCCTCCAGCCCGTGCATCAGCGCGCCCCAATTGTTATCGTTCGTACTGTTCGACGTAGCCAGCACCCCGCTGTCCGTCAGACGGAGACCGTACTTGCCCGACTTCGACAGCAGGCGCGTATCCCCCCGGCCCATGATGTACGGAATCCCCGTGCCGCCCTTGAACACCACGAAATACTCCTGGCTGCTGTACGTGGCCGCCAGGCCGTTCGCAAACAGCGACGTCCGCATCGCGCTGCCGGTCGATCCGGTGCAGGTCACCTTCTGGCTGGCGGTATAGAGCTGCACGTTCATCGACTCGGCGGCCTGTGCCGACGCGTAACCTTCCAGCCGTCCGTAAAAGCGCACCCGCAGGTACAGCCTCGATTTGGCATATACGGTGTACGTCCCCGCCCGGACATGCGTGTTCCAGTTCTCGGCATTGCCTTTGGCAACCGGAATCTGCACCAGAACGTCCGAGGCGTCCGAAGTCGTCAGAACGAAATCCATCCGCCCGTAAGAATACGCGCCGGCGGCGCACTGCGTCCGGTGTTTGGCCTGGATGTCCGGGATCGAGATTTTGTAAAACCCGGCCGACGTCACGGCCAGTTCCGCGCAAACGGCCGACTCGTATTTCTCCAGTTCCGAAGTCGCCGACCAACTGAACGACCGCGGCGTGAAGTCCGACGACAGCGACACGGCCGTCGGGTTAATCAGCGTGTTCACGTCGTCGACGGTATCCCCTTTGACCAGCAGCACCGTGTTTCCGGCCGAATCGTAGGCCGTCAGCGCATTGGTTTCGCGGCGTATCTCGATCCGTCGCTGATCGGAATCCGATGCGGGCTTGGTTATAAGGTTCTCCGCGATCAGCGTAGCCGTTTCGATCAGATCCGCATTGATCCGACCGCCGTTCATGATCGTTTGCCCGGCTTCGGCCTTCGCCGTCATATCCTCATAGGACGAGAAGCCGATATTTTTGGCAACGGCATTCTGTCCCGTATCGACGGCACTGTCCGCATAGGCCCGGATCGCGTCCCGGATCGCTTCGTCGGCGACCCCGAAGGCGACGTTCAGATCGGACAGGGCCGAATTGAACGCGTTGTGCTTCGTATCCACGTCCGCCTGCTCCGCCGCCGTCGCAATGCCGTCGGCGATGGCCGTCGTGATCGAGGTCAGAAGGGCGGCTTTCGCGGCGTCGAAAAGCGCGTACTTCGCAGCGAGATTCCGCTTGCCGGTCTCGTTCAGATCCGCATGGTTGTACCGGTTGTAGTACTGCGCTTTCACGGATTCGGCGGTCTCGGCGACCTGGTTGGTCAGCTTGCCGATGGCGGCCGCCTCGCTGCGGGTGACGATCCCGTCGGCAAAGGCCGAATCCGTGAAGTTCTTCAGGCCCGTAACCGTCGTCGAAAGGGCGTTTGCCGCGCCCAGGGCCGACTGCGCCGTCGTCTTGGCCGCTTCCACATCTACGACCGGCGTTTCTACCGACGTCAGCAGGCCGATACTCGCCACGTCGCCGTAGGAATATCCCGTCGGACGCAGCATAATGCCCTCGCAATAGGTTGCCCTGACCTTGTATCTGCCGCCGCCACGGACGTATATGTATTCCAGGGCACTCTGATACACCTGACCGATGCTGCCTACGGGCGTAACGTCCGAGAACCTGAAGTCGAAAGAACGAACATATCTTTTGATACCCATCGCGCCCCATCTATTCCCATTCGTTTCCCAGACGCAGCTACACGAGAATCCCTGCTCATGGGTGGCCCAGGGAGGCGTTCCGCTATCGGAAAGGATAGCGGATATTTCGATGGCGGCTTTCGAATCCGACGCATTCCATAGGTTGAACGTCACCGGATAATAAGTATCCGGATCGAGCGCCGTAGCGTCGATCGTGACGATTTGGAACTGGCCGGACGCATAATACTGGATGTTATTAAGCAATTTGGCCTTAGCGTTGTAGTAGTCCTTGAACTTCGAACAGAACTCCGACCCGGTGATCGTCGAGGTCGTCGTCATATCCGCCAGCAACGGCGTGATGTATGCGTTCAGGGCGTTGTAGGCGTCGAGGTATGCCGTCGTATCCGTTAGGGTCGGTTTCGCCTGGGCCGTGAGGATCGGTTTCTCGCCCTGGATGATTTCCCACTCCCGCTTGGTCTCCTGCTTTTCACTGGGGGTCAGCTTGTCGTCGCTGGCGATGTCGGCGAGCATGGCGTTCGCCCTATCTGCGGACTCTTGAGCCGCGTCCACATCCACGACCGGCGTTTCTACCGACGTCCGGGTGGGAACATTTCCGGACGAACTTCCGGAACTCCAATGATAACCTTCCGGATGCAATTCAATGAAAGGGACGCCGGAGGTACGCACCGTGTACCGACCGCCGCCGCGAACGTATATGTATTCCATCGATGTCGGCTGCACCTGCCCGATGCTGCCGACGGGCGTACCCTCTGTAAAGTTGAAAGCAAAGGAACGAATATATCTTTTGACGGGTATCGTGCCCCAGCGGTTCCCGTTCGACTCCCAGACGCAATTGCATGAGAATCCCTGCGCATGGGTGGCCCAGGAAGGCGTCCCGCTCGTGCCTAACACGGCTCCGATCTCAATGGTCGCTTTATATTCCGACGCACTATATAAAGTGAATGTCACCGGATAATAAGTATCCGGATCGAGTTCCGTAGCGTCGATCGTAGTGATCCGGAACTGCCCGGACGAATAGTACTGAATATTTTTCAGCAACGTCGTCTTCGCATCGTAGTACGTTTTGAATCTCGCATTGAAAACCGACCCGGTGATCGTCGAGGTCGTCGTCATATCCGCCAGCAGCGGCGTAATGTATGCGCTCAGGGCATTGTAGACGTTCAGATA
>NZ_JAQDED010000019.1:0-3491 GCF_027665465.1 Candidatus Alistipes pullistercoris
ACACTATTATCCCAATTAGTGACTTATCACAAGTTGATATTTTTGTTGAAGTATAAAATATTAAAAAACAATACTTTACAACGTCACTTTTGATAATGTGCTCCCGATAATATTTTTATCTTGTGTCGTAACCAAATTATATTTGATATGGCACAAGAAAAATTACTTCAAGACCTCGTTGACCAATGCAAGGCATTGATGAACGAAGCTGGTTACAGTGCGAGAACACTGGCCACTTACAATGAACTGTGGGAATGGCATCTGAAACCTTTCATGCAGCAGAAAAGAATTACGATGTATACCTCTGAAGTCGGTTTTGATTTCTTAAACTCCCTGCCGGGAGACAAGCTCACACTAACCAATCGCTGGAGACGTGTTATCACTATCCTTGACACAGTCCTTCAGGATGGCAAAATCGGGCGAATTAAACCGCAATGGGTATCGTTCGACATGCCTGGCGAAATTGGAGAAATTGCCAAGTCGTTTTTGGCTAAAAAGAAATCACAGTTGGTTAGTAGCATAACTGTTCAAGTTTATAACCGTATGCTGGGTCGCCTCATATCTTTCCTGAGTATAAAAGAGGTTACAAGCCTTTCCAAGATGTCGGAACCCCTGCTTCTTGAGTTCCTCTCATCATCACAGTCAAACCCATCACAGAGAGTGATGGTCGTCCGTGGCTTTTGCCAATATCTTGTTCAAGAGGGTTTGGTTCCTGCTCATTACGGAAGTCTGGTTCAAGGCTATCGTTTCCCAATTCGAGAAAAGCTACCGTCGGTATATACACCGGAAGAGGTACAATTGATAGAGAAGGCTATAAACCGTAACAAGGTCGGTGGGAAACGTCTATATGCCATGTTTCTTCTTGCGGCAAGACTTGCACTTCGCATCTCCGATATCATACGCCTAAAATTGAAAAACATAGACTGGGATAGGAATATCGTCCGCATCGAGCAGTTCAAAACCGGAAAAGTCGTGGAACTTCCTCTGCTTGTGGAAGTTGGCAACGCAATAATAGATTATCTGCGCAGCGAAAGGCCGGTATGCAATGACGAGCATGTGTTCATCTCACTTAAACCTCCGTTTCAGCGCGTCTCCAAGGACACGGTCAATACAGGTTTCAGAAAAGCGTTCAGCGATGCCGGCATAAACGCCGGGCGACGTCATCATGGTATCCATGCCATGCGTCATTCACTCGCTTCGGAACTTCTGAGTTCACAAGTCCCGCTGCCGACAATCTCCGGAATACTCGGGCATACAAGCCAGACATCAACAATGAACTACCTGCGCGTGGACATAGAGGCAATGAAATGCTGCTTGTTGCCGGTACCGCCCGTGCCGGATGAATTCTACAATCAGAAAGGAGGCATCTTGTATGAATAATACGATAATCTTCAAAAGCTCTTTTGCCCGGGTAATCAATGAATACCTGCGCATAAGACAGAGCCAAGGTGTCAACATCGCCCATGAGCTGACAATAATGAAAGAGCTGGATCAAATAATGGCCAGACATGGAAAACCTGTGGAACGGATTACCCGCGAGCTTATCGAGGAATGGCAGAGTATGCAATTTAATGAATCTGATCGCACAAAATACGCAAAGGCTTGTCAAATGATTAGATTTTGTACCTACCTGTGCCACATTGGAATCGACTCATACATTATGCCGAAGCCCAAACGGCCGGCCAATTCTTTTGTACCAAGAATCTTCTCCAAAGAAGAAATTGCAAAAATTTTCAGCATTGCCGATGCTACAACTCTACCAAAACCCATGTTCAACAGTTGCCTTATATCAATGCCTGCTTTGATTCGTTTTCTGTATTACGCAGGTTGTCGAGTCGGAGAGACAATCTCGATTAACAACGAGGATGTCGATATGGTCAAAGGCATGGTTCTTTTGCGTAATACCAAGAACAGAAAGAACCGGTTGATACCTTTGAATGACAACATGAAATCCATCTTCTCCCAATACCTATGGTATCGCGCCAGATTGAAGGCCGATGGCCTTGACATTCCATCAGGTCCGTTCTTTGTCAAGGCAGACGGCACAAGAATCTCCGCCAACTCTGCATACAACAGGTTCAAGGAAATTCTGGAGAAATGCGGAATATCTCACCTTGGCCACAATCAGGGACCTCGCCTGCATGATATCCGCCACACCTTCGCTGTACACTCGCTTCAGCATATGGTCGAATCCGGCCTTGACATTTATACTGCTCTTCCGATATTGTCGGTGCTTCTCGGACACTCCAGTGTATATGCTACGGAAAATTATGTCAGACTCACCATCCAGTTATTCCCTGACATTGTAACAAAAAACGGAGATGCCGTGAAGTCAATCTTCCCAAACATTGATACGCCATGAAAATAGAAACAGACTTTGGTAAATATGTCACGCTGTTCTTCACACAATATCTTGTTGGAGAACGCGGTGTCAGTCCCCACACGTTGAGAAGCTATAGCGACACGTTTAATCTTTTCTACGATTTTATGTCATTGGTGCGTTCAGTTCCAGCCCACAAAGTAAGGCTTAAAGATGTGACTCATCAGACAATCAAGGACTTCCTTTTTTGGTTGGAAAAAGAAAAGAATAACCTTGTGTCAACACGGAACATACGATTGGCCGCCATTAAGTCGTTCTCCTGCTTTATGCAGTACTATGATACGATGCACGTGGGCCAGTGGCAGGCAATACTTGCGATTAAACAAAAGAAAATCGACCGCGATGCATTCTCGTACCTAACTACGGAGGGCATGGCACTGTTGCTCTCGCAAATCCCGACAGATACGAGGGATGGCAGGCGGCATCTCGCCATACTCGCTTTTCTCTATGACTCAGGTGCAAGAGCAAGCGAATTGGTGAACCTTAAACCAAGCGACATCTTCTTTGAAATTCCGGCACATGCGACCCTCTTTGGCAAAGGGCGGAAACGACGCATCGTTCCGTTGCAGGACAAACTGTGCGCCATTGTCAAAAAGTATATGGAAGATTGGGATTTAGACACTGCTGACACATCCAACCGACCGCTCTTCATGAACAAAAACGGTCGAAAATTGACAACAACTGGTCTGGCATATATCATCTCACTTTACGCATCTCCTGCGAGAGTGTTGCGTCCTGACCTGATACCCGGAAAGTTGTCGCCACACTCATTCCGTCACTCAAAGGCTATGCATCTTCTCCAATCCGGCGTGAACATAATCTATGTCAGAGACATTCTTGGGCATGTTTCCATGAAAACTACTGAAATATATGCACGGGCAGATTCTAAGCAAAAGCGTGAAGCTCTGGAAAACGCATATCAGGATTTAATCCCCAAAGCATCCACGGATGGGGTATGGGAAAGCGACCAAGAACTCAAAAAATGGTTGAGAAGTCTTGGTAGATAAAAATATTATCCAAAGTCGTTTTACAAAGTTGGGTGTTGTACCAATTGATAATCAACACTATTTGTATGCGACTTTGGATAATAATCTAATTGGGATAATAGTGG